>JALYOF010000021.1 GCA_030857025.1 Pseudomonadota bacterium
GTTGATCAACAACATCGCCCGCGCCCACTCCGGCCTGTCGGTGTTCGCTGGCGTCGGTGAACGTACCCGCGAAGGCAACGATTTCTATCACGAGATGGCCGAGGCGGGCGTCATCAAGCTCGAGTCGTTGAAGGACTCGAAAGTCGCAATGGTCTACGGCCAGATGAACGAGCCGCCAGGCAATCGCCTGCGCGTCGCGTTGACCGGCCTGACAATGGCCGAGTACTTCCGTGACGAAAAGGACGCCAGCGGCCAGGGCCGCGACGTGCTGTTCTTCGTCGACAACATCTACCGTTACACGTTGGCCGGTACCGAAGTGTCGGCGCTGCTCGGCCGCATGCCGTCGGCGGTGGGCTACCAGCCCACGCTGGCCGAGGAAATGGGCGTGCTGCAGGAGCGCATCACCTCGACCAAGACCGGCTCGATCACCTCGATCCAGGCCGTGTACGTGCCCGCCGATGACTTGACCGACCCGTCGCCGGCGACCACGTTCGCCCATCTGGACGCCACCGTCGTGCTGTCGCGAAACATCGCATCGCTGGGCATCTACCCGGCCGTGGATCCGCTGGACTCGACGTCGCGCCAGCTGGACCCCAACGTGATCGGCAACGAGCACTACGACACCGCGCGCCGCGTGCAGTCGACCCTGCAGAAGTACAAGGAGCTCAAGGACATCATCGCGATCCTGGGCATGGACGAACTGTCTGAAGAAGACAAGCAGGCCGTGTCTCGTGCGCGCAAGATCGAACGCTTCTTCTCGCAGCCCTTCCACGTCGCCGAAGTGTTCACCGGCGCGCCCGGCAAGTACGTGTCGCTGAAGGACACCATCCGCGGCTTCAAGATGATCGTCGACGGCGAATGCGACCACCTGCCGGAGCAGGCGTTCTACATGGTCGGCGCGATCGAGGAAGCCATGGAGAAGGGCAAGAAGATGGGTGCGGGCTGAGATTCTCCGCCCCGCCGCTCCGCTTCACCACTCCAGCTTTCCAGCGAGACCCGTAATGGCAACCTTCCGTTGTGACATCGTCAGCGCCGAAGAAGAGATCTTCCACGGCGAAGCGACCATGCTGGTGGCGACCGGCGAGATGGGCGAGCTCGGCATTTCGCCGCGGCACGCGCCGTTGATCACGCGGCTCAAGCCGGGCAAGGTCGTGGTGACGCTGCCCAGCGGCGAGCAACTCGACTTCGCCGTCTCCGGCGGACTGCTGGAAGTACAGCCGCAGGTGGTCACCGTGCTGGCCGACACCGCCATCCGCGCCGAGGACATCGACGAGGCGGCGGTGCTTGCGGCCAAGGCCGAAGCCGAGCGCATGCTGGCCAATCGCGGCGAGCAGATGGACGTCAGCGAAGCGCAGGCCAAGCTGGCCGAAGTCATGGCGCAGCTGCAGGCGCTGGAAAGGCTGCGCAAGAACATCAAGCACTGACTGCACGCAACGCTTCAGGCGCTGCATGCAACACGAGAACGCCGGCCCAGTGCCGGCGTTTTTTTTGATGCGCAAGGATCTGTGCTTTGCTTGTCTCTCCCGGCGGGACAGGAACCGGGGCGCGGGGCGGCGCGCAGTCGGTGGATGTCTCGTACGCAACCCGCACGTTCGGGCAACTGCGTCACTTCCACGAGCGGCGTCCTCCGAACCCTCACCCCAACCCTCTCCCAAGAGGAGAGGGCGTTGAACCCCGGTCGGTCAGCGCCGATAGATCCAGTGGCGCGAGATGACAAACCCCATCACGCCCAATACCAGTTCCACTGCAGGCTTCGCCAGCCATGCCCACTTCAAGCCGAGATAGTCGTCGATCGAGCCGATCGCGAGCGTACTCAGCAGGGTCATGGCCAGCCACATCATGAGGAAGCGCAGGAACTGCGTGCGGCCCACGAGGGTGTCATCGCCCGCAAAGGTGATGCGGCCGTTGAGCCAGAACCCCAGAAGCGCACCGCTGATCCTGCCGGCGACGTTCGCCTGGCGCACCGGCAGCCCGAAGTGGCTCAGGGCGACCATCACGCCCCAGTCCAGCAGCCATTGCACAATGCCGATCGCGAGGTAGTGCCTGCCTTGCCGCGTGAGGCTCACTTCGCGCGGTCCGGGCGACATCGGGACGCGGCGTCTGAGACCGCATCCCTCGCGATCACTGCGCGATCGCGTATCGGTTGCATCGACAGTGGGGAGGAATCCGGCACGGCGGCATCCTAGCAGGCACGCCGTGGCTACAATTACACGTCACCATGACACCGTCTGCACGCTTCCATTCCAACCGGAGTTCTTATGCCCGCACCTTTGCACGTTGTCATCCTTGCCGCAGGAGAAGGCAAGCGCATGAAGTCCCGGCTGCCCAAGGTGCTGCAGAAGATCGCGGGGCGATCCATGCTCTCGCACGTGATCGCCAGCGCACGCGTGCTTGATCCCGCCGGTATCCACATTGTCCATGGCCACGGCGGCGACCAGGTGCGCGAGGCGTTCGCCGACCAGCCTGATCTGCACTGGGCCGAGCAGGCCGAGCGCCTGGGCACCGGACACGCGCTGCAGCAGGCCATCCCCGGAATTGAAGGCGAGGCCCGCGTCCTGGTGCTGTATGGCGACGTGCCGCTGATCACCGCGGGCTCGCTGCAACGGCTGCTGGAGGCGCCCGGGCGGCTTGCGGTGCTGGTGGCCGATCTCGACGATCCGACCGGCTACGGGCGCATGGTCCGCGATGCCGAAGGTCGCGTCGCGCGCATCGTCGAACACAAGGATGCCGACGAGGTGCAACTGGGCATTCGCACGATCAACACCGGCATCCTGCTCGCCGACGGTGAGCCGCTGCGACGCTGGCTGGCGCAGCTGGACAACAGCAACGCGCAGGGCGAGTACTACCTGACCGACGTGTTCGCCACGGCGGCAACCGAATTCACCGCGGCCGAAATGGTGCATGTGCGCGATCCGGTCGAGGTCGAAGGCGCGAACGACCCGTGGCAGCTGGCGCAGCTGGAGCGCGCATACCAGCGCCGCGCCGCGCGCGAGCTGTGCGACGGCGGTGCGCGCCTGGCCGACCCGGCACGCATCGACATCCGCGGTGAGGTCATCGTCGGTGCCGACGTGGAGATCGATGTCGACGTGGTGCTGGAAGGTCGCGTGGAATTGGCCGACGACGTGCGCATCGGACCGTTCTGCAGGCTCAAGGACGTGAAGCTTGGACCGGGCACCGAGGTGCGCGCGCATTGCGATCTCGATGGCGTCGTGGTGGAAGGCGCCGCGACCATCGGCCCGTTCGCGCGCCTGCGCCCGGGAACGGTTCTGGCCGACGGCGCGCATGTCGGCAACTTCGTCGAGCTCAAGAACGCGCGGCTCGGCGTCAGCAGCAAGGCCAATCACCTGAGCTACATCGGCGACGCGGTGATCGGCAGCCGCGTCAACATCGGCGCAGGCACGATCACCTGCAATTACGACGGTGCCAACAAGTCGATCACCACGATCGAGGACGGTGCCTTCATCGGATCGAACTCCTCGCTGGTGGCACCGGTGACGATCGGGCAGGACGCGACGATCGCTGCCGGATCGACGATCACGTTTTCGGCCCCTGCCGGACAGCTCTGCGTCGCGCGGGCGCGGCAGTCCATCGTCGACGGCTGGAAGCGGCCGAAGAAAAAGAGCTAGGTTCCCGCTTGCGGGCGGACAGATCCGGCGAGTACGAGTGCCCGGGTTCCCTTTCAGCGCCGGCGAGGGGGAAAAGCCTCGCCTATTCCGGTAGTACCAGCGACACGCACAAGCCCCCGCCCTCGCGATTGAGCAGGGCGATCCTCCCGCCGTGCGCTTCGGCGATTTCGCGCGCCAACGCCAGCCCCAGGCCCGTGCCGTTGCGCTTGGTCGAGTAGAACGGCAGCAGCGCGTTCGACAGCACTGCCTCGTTCATGCCGGCACCGCGATCGAGCACGTCAAGGCGCCACGCGTCGGCGGTCCGGCGCAAGGCCAACTGTACTTCGGTGGCCGGGGATCCGCTCTCGTGCGCGTTCTTCAGCAGGTTGAGCAGGCATTGCTCCAGCTGTGCCGCGTCGAACCGGCCGAGGCCGTCGCGAAGGGTGGCCTCGGTTTCCGCGTCGCAGGCGAAGTCGACCTGGGTGCGCAACTGCGCGATGAAGCGCGACCACGGCACGCCGTCCTTGCGCGGTGCCGGCATCTTGGCGAACCGGGCGTAGTCGCGAATGAAGCCTTCGAGATGGCGGGCACGCTCCTCGATGGTCGCCAGGGCGACCGGTAAGCGGTCGAGCTGACCGCGGCGAAGCAGCTCGGCGCCCGAATGCGCCAGCGAAGCGATCGGCGCCAGCGAATTGTTCAACTCGTGGCTGATCACCCGGATCACTTTCTTCCAGGTCTGCACTTCCTGGCGCCGCAGTTCGGCGGTCAGCTGGCGCAGCAGTATCAACTCGTGACGGCGACCGTTGAGACGGAACTGCCGGCGGGAGAGATGGTAGATGTCTTCCTCGTCGTCCGTGCCGATGGTGAACATGCCATCGCCGCCCCGGTGAAAGGCTTCCTGCACCGGTTCGGCCGAACCGGCGAGCAGGTCGTCGAAGCCATGGCCCTCGAGCCGCCGACCCTCGCCGAGCATTCTGCGGGCGGCGAGATTCGCCAACACCACGCGGCGCCCGGGATCGACCAGCACCATCGCCACCGGCGTGTTCTGTACGACCGTGTCCAGCAGCAGTTCGCGCTGGACCAGGGCCAGCCGCTGCTCGCGAAGTGCATCGCCGAGCCGGTTGTGAGTTGCGACGAGTTCACCGAGCTCGCCGTCGCCCGGCCAGGTCAGTCCGAAACTGAAGTCGCCATCGCGATAGCTGGCGACGGTTCCGGCGAGTGCGCGGAACAAGGAGTTCATTGGCGCGAACGCCCGGCGGACGTGGTGCATCAGCAGTGGCGTGGCGATCCCGACCGAGAGCGCGAACGCCATCCAGGGCGCCGGCATCCACTGCGCCAGCCACAGCGCCAGCGCGGTGGTCGCGGCGACGTACGCGAGAGTGATCGCCGCAAAGACCGCACTCAGTGGCAGGCGACGACGTAGCCAGGACATGGCCAGTCCTCAGTCGCGCCGGATGCCGAGCCGGTCGAGCCGGCGGTACAGCGCCTGCCGCGAGAGGCCGAGTTCCTGCGCTGCCTGCGCCAGCACGCCGCCACTGCGCGCGAGTGCGGCTTCGATGCCGGCGCGATCGGGCTCCTCCATCGGCTCGGGCGAGAGCGCGCGCCCGGCTGCGGGCAGCCCCAGGTCCGAGGCGACGATCCACTCACCCCGGGAAAGCAGGGCCGCACGCTGCAGCACGTTGCGCAGTTCGCGGACGTTGCCGGGCCATGCATGCGCCAGCAGCATGCGCTCGGCCGATTCGTCCAGGCGCTTGCCCCCGGGCAGGAAACGCCGCGCCAGCGGCAGGATGTCGTCGCGACGCTCCGCAAGCGGCGGTATCTTCAGTTCAATGGCGTTGAGGCGGTAGTACAGGTCCTCGCGGAAGCGTCCAGTCGCCATCAGTTCGGGCAGGTCTGCATTGGTCGCACTCACGATGCGCACCTTCACCGTGCGCTCGCGGTTGCCACCCAGCCGCTCGAAGCGGCCGGTCTCCAGCACCCTGAGCAGCTTGACCTGCCCGGCCGGGGGCAGTGTGCCGATCTCGTCGAGGAACAGGGTGCCGCCGTCGGCCGCTTCGAACTTGCCCTCGCGCGCGCGGGTCGCACCGGTGTAGGCCCCGGCATCGGCGCCGAACAGCTCCGCCTCGATCAGTTCACTGGGCAGCGCGCCACAGTTCAGCGCGACGAACGGGCCTTCCCGCACCAGGGAATTGGCGTGCACGATCTCGGCGTACTTCTCCTTGCCCGCCCCGTTGGGGCCGGTGATCAGCACCGGCAGGTCCGAGCGCGCGACCTGGCAGGCGAGCGACAGTACCCGCTCGCTGGCGGCATCGGCATACACCAGGCCACGCAGGTCATGGTCGCGCATCAACGCGTCGCGGCGCCGGCGCTCGCTGGTGCGGTGCCGGTCGAGTTCGCGCCTTGCTTCCGACAACTCGAGCAGGTTGTTGACGGTCGCCAGCAGCTTGCGATCGTCCCAGGGCTTGGCCAGGTAGTCCGCGGCCCCGGCCTTGACCAGATCGACCGCCGATTCCAGATGCGTCCAGGCCGTGAGCAGGATCACCGGGAGGTCCGGATGACGCTGGCGAATCCTGCCGAACAGGGCCACACCCTCGTCGCCGGACGTGGTGTCGGCATGGAAATTCATGTCCTGCACCACCAGGTCCACCGGCTCGCGCTCGAGCTTCGCGAGTCCGGCTTCCGGCGTCGTGACCGACAGTGTCCGGATGTCGTGCAGCGAGAACAGCATCTCCAGCGCGGTGGCGACGGCCGGGTTGTCGTCGATGACCAGCACCGTCGGCATCAGGGCACCAGGACGCAGGGCGGCGTCTTTGCGTGCTGGCGCGCGGAACCATTGAAATCCATTGCCGTGCTGCCTCTCTGGTCGGACATGTTCGCCGGTGGTCCCGATCAGGCGCTGCGGGTTGCGATGGCAGGCGAAACCGCCGCCGCGCGCCACGCCGGGCCGTACACCGCCAGTATGCCCAAGGCCCACAGCACCAGCATTCCGACCCCCAGGTATTCCAGCGGCAGGCGCGGCAGTTCGAGCCTGCTGACCAGCAACTGGTTTAGCGCGAAGGTGAGCGCGGTGCCCGCGACAATGCCGGCCGTGGTGATCATGGCGTTCTCGACCAGGAAGTAACGCAGGATGTCGACCCGACGGGCACCGAGCGCGCGGCGCACGCCGATCTGCTTGCGCCGCTGGGTTACCCACAGGCTTGCCAGTCCCACGATGCCGCTGCCGGTGACCAGCAGCAGCCCGACGGTCAGCGCCATCAGCATGCCGGCGACCGAGCGCTCGCCTTGGTAACGCTGGGCGCGTCGTTTTTCGGCGGTGTCGTTGAAGATCAGCATGCGGTCCTCCTGCAGGCCGGCCAGTGCTTCCTCCGCATCGCGCATCACCCGGTCGCGCTGCCCGGGCTCGGTACGGACCACGTAGCTGGCCTCGTTGGCGAGCCACCGCACCGGCAGCACGAAGCTGCTGTACGCGTTTTCGCTGTTCTGCGCGAAGGGCGTCATCAACTGGTCGATGACGCCGATCACCTGCATCGGCACGGCATCGGTGCCGCTGCCCAGGTGCACGGTCTTTCCGACCACGCTGGCCTCGTCCGGGAACAATCGCTGTGCGAACTGCCGCGTCAGCAGGACGCTGTCGGCACCCGGGCGACCGGTTTCCGGGTCGACGGCACGCACATCGTCGGCGGTGAAGTCGCGACCCTCCACGATCTCGACGCCAAACCCTTCGGATACCGGATGCGGTGTGAAATAGGCCGCACCCCCGATCCCGGAGGCAGGGTCTTCCGGCCGGGTAGTGACGCTGAGGCCCCAGCCGCTCTGCGCCATCGGGAACTGGTTGACCCAGGCCGCGCCGACCACACCGGGAATGGCGCGCAGTGTTTCAACATCGCGCTGCTGCATCGCCTCGGCGCCGGCGGTGTCGCCGGTCCCGACCATCAGCATGTAGAACGTGTTGGGCTCGTCCAGCCCGCTGGGCCGGGCGGAGCGGTCGAGCCGGTCCTTCACGATGTAAAGCGCGTTGGAGATGATCGCGAGCGTCAGCGCGATCTGGATCGCGATCAGCAGTGCGCCGGTCTTGCTGCGCAGCAGCGACGACAGGATGGGACGGATTTCCATGGTTCTCTCCGCTACTGCGACTTGAGTTGGACGGCGGGGCGCACCTGGCAGGCACGCCATGTGGGCAGCAGGCCGGCCAGCAGGCTGGCGACCAGCGAAAGTGCGAGCGCGGTGCCGAGCATCACCCAGTCCATGCGCCCGATGGTGCCGATCGCCTCGGACTGGCGCGCCATCAGCGCGAGTGCGGCGAAGGTCAGGCCGATGCCGAGCAAGCCGCCCACGACGCCCACCACCCCAGCCTCGGTCAGGTACTGCTTGAACACCTCGGTTCGCGTCGCTCCCAGCGCGCGGCGCACGCCGATCTCGCCGCTGCGCGCGGTGAACTTCGCCAGCAGCAGCCCGACCACGTTGACCAGGCAGACCAGCAGGAACCCGAACGCGAGCAGGGTCTGCAGGCGGGTGTCGTCGCCGACGATCTCGCGGACGTCCAGCCATTCCATGACGTCGTGCAGGCGATTGTTGACCGGCCGTTCGAAACGTCCCAGCTGCTTCTGCTCGCTGACGTAGTTGTCGAGGAAGCTCTGGTAGGCGGCGCGGTCACCGGCACTGCCCAGCTCGACCCAGAACTGGATCCAGACACACTCCGAGCGCATCAGTCCGCCGTATCCGGGTTCCAGCTCGCCATTCATGTTGCAGTCGATGCTGCCCTGCGACTGCATCTCGTTGGCGATGGCGTTGTTGAATGGCAGGAAGATGTCGTCGAACTGGAAGGGGTTTCCACCGATCAGCCGATAGAACTTCGGCAGCGGCTCCCATTTGTCGAGTACCCCGGTGACGGTGTAGTCGCGTCCTTCGAAGCGCAGGCTTTTGCCGATCGCCTCCTGGTCGCCGAAAGCGCGGTTGGCGAGGGTGGAGGAAATCACCGCGACGTTGCCACCGCGCTCGTCGTCGCTCTGGCTCCACGGTCCGCCGCTGCGGAAAGGCACGTCGAACATCTCGAAGAATTCCGCATGGACCGCGACGCCCTCGGCAGGTGCGGTGCGCTGGTCCGGCTGCTGGCTGTCGAGCGCCCCGGCGATGCCGAGCACGGCCGTCTCGCGTTCGCTGAAACCTGCGGCCCTCAAGGCTATCGCATCCGGGTAGGTCAGCTGGTCGGGCGGATCATCGCTGGGGTTGGGCTGCTGCAGCGGCGCGTTGTCCAGCAGCGGCACGAACAGCCGGTCGCTCTTCTGCGGGATCGGATCGCCGGACATCACGTACAGCAGTGTCAGCGACGACATGCTCGCCGCAACCCCGAAGGCCAGCGTCAGCACCATCAGGGCGGTGAGAATCGGGTTGCGCCGCAGGTTGCGGACGCCGAGTCGAAGGTAGTAGGCGAACATGGCCCGGCCCTCAGGCGTTGGTGGCGCGGTGGGCGGAGGCAATCGCGGACAAGGCGGGCCCGTGGCTGACGTCGGTCACCTGTCCATCGATGATGTGCACGTTGCGCTGCGCGCGCGCGGCCAGTTCGGCATCGTGGGTGACCATGATGATGGTCGCGCCCTGCGCATTGATCTCCTCCAGCAGCTCGAGCACGCCACGCGCCATCTGCGAGTCGAGGTTGCCGGTCGGTTCGTCGGCGAGCAGCAGGCGTGGGCTGCCCGCGAGGGCGCGCGCGATGGCGACGCGCTGCTGCTGCCCACCGGAGAGTTCGGCCGGGAAATGCTTCATGCGCGAGCTCAGGCCGACGCGCTCGAGTGCCTCTTCGATCCTGCGCTTGCGCTCGGCAGCCGGCATGCCGCGGTAGCGCAGCGGCACGTCGACATTGTCGAACAGGTTGAGATCCGGGATCAGGTTGAAGCCCTGAAAGATGAAGCCGATCTTCTCGTTGCGCAGTCGCGAGCGCGCGTCGTCGTTGAGCCCGCGCGTGTCGACACCGTCGAGCCAGTACTCGCCGCCGCTGAAGTCCTCCAGCAGCCCGGCGATGTTGAGGAAGGTGGTCTTGCCCGAGCCGGAAGGGCCAGTCACGGCGACGAATTCGCCTTCGCGAACGAGGATGTCGAAGCCGCGCAGCGCGTGGGTTTCGATCATCTGTGTCTGGTAGACCTTGCTGAGCTGGTTCATGCGGAGCATGGCGGTGTCCTTGGATTGGCTGTTGCGGGCGTGGTGCAGGGGCAGGGTCGGGCGGGTCATTGGGCGATCGATATCCTTTCGGCCTCGCCGAAGCCATCGCTGCCGGAGATGACGATGCGATCCCCCGGCTGGGCTCCCTCGAGGATCTCCACCGATGAAACGCTGGTCGCGCCGATGCGGATCGGCTGGCGGATGGCGCTGGAGCCGTCGACGAAGTACGCGTAGCGCCCGCCGTGCGCGTCCACGAACGGGCCGCGCGCGACCATGACGGCGTCGGGCCGCTCCTCGATCAGCACGCGCGCGGATACGCGCTGGTTCTGCCGAAGGCCTTCGGGCTGCTTGCCTTTATCGAAACGCACGCGGGCGAGCACCTGGCGATTGACCACTTCGGGCGAGATCGACGCGATCGTCGCCAGCGCCGCCGTGTTGCCGATGCGGACCTCCGCGGTCATGCCGATGCCGATGTCCTCGGCGTAGGTCTCGGGAATTTCCAGTTCGACTTCCAGTTGCGACAGGTCGACCACCGTCAGCAGCGGCGTGTTGGCCGGCACCGATGCGCGGTCGGCCACCAGCGTGGTGCCGATGATCCCGTCGATCGGCGCCCGCACTTCCAGCTCGGCGACGCGGCGCTGCATTTCGGTGACGACGAACCGCTGCCGTTGCGCCTGCTGGATGCTGGTCTGCAGGCCGAAGCCGGCGCTGTTGTCGGTCAGTCTGGCGCCGCTGACGGCGTTGCGGTGGCGGACCTGCGCGGTCTTCAGCGCATCCTGGGCGCGCAGGAAGTCGATCTCCGCCAGCGCGCCGCCCTCGTAGCCGCGCCGTGTGCGTTCCAGGTCGCGTTCGGCGGCCTGAAGGGCGATGGATGCCTCATCGGTCTCGCGCTGCGCATCCAGGCGGCTGCGCGAGGCTTCGATGCGGGCGGTGCCCGACTGTGCTTCCAACTGCTGCAGCGTCGACTGCTCGCGTGCCAGCTCGCTTTCCAGCTCCGGCGACACCAGTCGCGCGAGGATGTCGCCCTTCTGGACCGCATCGCCGGCCTGTTTTTCGAACAGCACGATCGAGGGCACGGGTGCGTACAGCGTGGGGCTGACCGCGGCGACGACACGCCCGTTGACCGACGCGTCCCGCACCAGCGTGCCGCGGGTGACCTCGGCGATGCGGAGCCGGTCGATGTCAACCGAACGGCTGCCCGTCGCCCAGCCCAGCAGCAGCCAGGTGACCAGCACCACAGCGGCCGTCGCGGCGACGCCAGCGGTGATCCACTGGCGTCGCCGACGGGCACCGGGGATGTGGCCTGCCAGCGGTTGGTCCTGTGCGGAAGTGTCGCGGATCTTCATGGGGTGCGGGGGCCAGTGGATTGCGGGTACTGCCGGGTTGCACGCAAAGCGCGTGCCAACCTGCAAGCCACTGATTTACCGAGTAAACGACGCAGATGTCCTGGGCGCGGACGCGTTGCTGGCGTCCGCGCGGACGGCGTGCGGACGCTCGTCACCCCGTCCCCCGTTAGACTGTTCCGAACCCCCAGCTGGAACTGCCCTTTATGTGCGGAATCGTCGGTGCGATTGCGGATCGCGACGTGGTGCCTGTCCTGATCGAAGGCCTCAAGCGGCTGGAATATCGCGGCTACGATTCGGCCGGCATCGCGGTGCTGGCCGCCGACGGCGACGGGACGGACGAAATCCGCCGAGTGCGCCGCACCGGGCGCGTGTCGGAGATGGAGGCCGCCGCGGAGCAGGAGGGATTCGACTCACGGCTGGGCATCGGCCACACCCGCTGGGCGACGCACGGCGGCGTGACCGAACTGAACGCGCACCCGCACATCAGCTTCGGTGAGTTGGCCGTGGTGCACAACGGCATCATCGAAAACCACGAATCGCAGCGCGAGCGCCTGACTGCGGCCGGCTACGAGTTCGACTCGCAGACCGATACCGAGGTCATTGCCCACCTGATCCACTACCACCAGCGCGGCGGCGCGGACCTGCTCGCGGCGGTGCAGACGGCAGTGCGCGAATTGAAGGGCGCCTACGCCATCGCGGTGGTCAGCAAGTCCGAGCCGGAGCGCCTGATCTGCGCACGCATGGGTTGCCCGCTGCTGGTCGGGCTGGGCGAAGGCGAGAACTTCGTCGCCAGCGACGTGTCGGCGATCCTGCAGTCCACGCGTCGGGTGATCTTCCTGGAAGAAGGCGACACCGCCGAAGTCATGCGAACGGGCGTTCGCGTGTTCGACGCCGAAGGTGCGCAGGTCGAACGCGACGTGCACGTGTCCGACGTGTCGCTGGCGTCGCTCGAGCTCGGCCCGTATCGCCACTTCATGCAGAAGGAGATCCACGAGCAGCCGCGCGCGATCGCGGACACGATCGAGGCGGTGATGGATGTCGGCTTCGTGCCGGAACTGTTCGGCAAGGATGCGCAGGCGGTGCTGGGCGACATCGAGGGCGTGCAGATCCTCGCCTGCGGCACCAGCTACTACGCCGGCATGGTCGCGCGTTACTGGATCGAGGCCATCGCCGGGCTGCCGTGCCAGGTCGAGATCGCCAGCGAATACCGCTACCGGACCGTGGCGGCCAATCCGAAGCACCTCGTGGTCACCCTCTCGCAGTCGGGCGAGACGCTGGACACCATGGAGGCACTGAAATACGCCAAGTCACTCGGGCACGATCGCACGCTGTCGATCTGCAACGTGCCCGAGAGCGCCATCCCGCGCGCCAGCCGGCTGGTTTACTACACCCGTGCCGGGGCCGAGATCGGGGTGGCTTCGACCAAAGCGTTCACCACCCAGCTGGTGGCACTGTTCACCCTCACCGCGACACTCGCCAAGCTGCACGGCCGGTTGGCGCAGGCGCAGGAAGACGAGTACCTCAACGCGATGCGCTGCCTGCCCGGCAGCGTGCAGCACGCGTTGAACCTGGAGCCGCAGATCGCCGCCTGGGCGTCGCACTTCGCACCCAAGGAACACGCGCTGTTCCTCGGACGGGGCGTGCACTATCCGATCGCCATGGAGGGCGCGCTCAAGCTCAAGGAAATCTCCTACATCCACGCCGAGGCCTACCCCGCGGGCGAACTCAAGCACGGCCCGCTGGCGCTGGTCGACGCGGCGATGCCGGTGGTGGTGATCGCACCGCGCGACGGCCTGCTGGAGAAGGTGAAGTCGAACATGCAGGAAGTGAGCGCGCGCGGCGGCGAACTGTTCGTATTCACCGACGAGGACAGCCACTTCAGCGGCTCGAAGGGCGTGCACGTCATCCGCGCACCGCGCCACGTCGGCGTGCTGTCGCCGGTGATGCACACAATCCCGGTGCAGTTGCTGGCGTACCACGTAGCACTTGCGCGCGGCACCGACGTCGACAAGCCGCGCAACCTGGCCAAGTCTGTGACGGTGGAGTAGGCGCGATTCCGGCAAGCTGATCCTTGGTACGACCTAATCAAGTCTCCGACGGACGAATCAGGTCCCAAAATATGGGCGTTGTGCTGAGCCGTCCGCGGCAATTTTGTGGCAACAAATCCGCGGTTGAACCCGTGGCAATTCCACCCGGAGGGGGCTGGGCATCGCCAAAGAGAGGCGGCTCGCCTTGCACGGCTTTGGGACTGCAGAGTACGAGTACATGCGGGCGCTTCAGGCGGCAAACGGCCGTCCGCTGGGCTTGATTAAATCGCAGCGCACTTGCGGAGCGTTCCCCGTTGAAACAATTGAGTCGGAGATTGAGACCTTCCTGCTGCAAGAACACGCCGTCGAGTTCACAGGGCGCCGCAAGCAGCTTACAAAGGCCGTTCGTGACCGGCCTTGCAAGGCGGCGAGCGTAACGCCAGCCGGCTACTCGACCCAAGCCACCTCGCAAGCAAGGTATTCGCCCACGACAATCTTGATGCTGACGCCGTCGGCGTCATCGATAGCCAAGTAACGATAGCGATCATCCTGTACGTCGATCCAATCATTGATCACTAGGCCCATCTCGATCATGGCCTGTGTCCCGTCGCTGGCTTGGAGTACGGGTTGAATGACCATGACTCGTTGCGAACCCCGTGAGCCAATTTCACCCAGTAGTCCAACAACGTGGGCTTCCTCGAACGGCGCGCGTTCTTCCTCGCTAAGCAGCGCCAACGGTCCCCACCAAAGCGTGCTTGGCTCCTCGCGACACGCGCGCGAAAGCTCAAAGGCCGCGTGCCCGCGGGCCATCTTCAAGAGAATGCGCCGAATCCTTTCGGGCTCTACGCCGAACTGGATATGCCCGTCACTGGTCGTCTTCGCAGCTTCGATTCGCGCCCGCAAGGCCGGGGACCTTTGAAGAATTGCCGCGACGACCGGTCGGCGCATGTCGTCTGGATCGGTCGAGCCGGCCACGACGCATTCCACAAGGCAGGCGAAGTACTCCTCATCCTGCGAAAACCCGTTATTGCACGCCCTGCAGGCAGGAACTACCGGAAGGTTCTCGGGCAGTGGCGCATCCAGAAGCACACGGGATGGGACGTGATCCCTGGTGTCGTCAAGGTCGCCGCAGTAGACACACCGGTAGACAAGCCGGTCGTCTGCCAAATTTTTCAGTTGGTCCATCTGGGCGTCGACGTTATTGGATAGCTAGGCTAGCTACTATTGCAGATTCAACACGTTGGAGCCGCCATGGCAGACAAGTATGGGAACTTCGCGGAACTGGCACGGATGGAGCTTCCTGATGCCTACGCGGTCAGCCTAAACGATGTTCGTAATCACACGGTTGTAGCTGCGCCACACGGAGGAGGCATCGAGCCCGGAACATGGTTTGCCGGGAAATCGCAGGGGAGGATCTCTCTCGGTACTTGTTCGAGGGCAAGAAGGCCCGGTGCAATCGCGAAGACCTGCACATAACCAGTTCACATTTCGACGAGCCGCAATGCCGGGAGCTGATTCAGCGATCGAGTCTGGTGGTCACGGTGCACGGCGAGGGCAGCGAATTGGACGCGGTGTACATCGGAGGCCTCCACGTCCAGACCATACGAGCGCTGCGGGCGACGTTGGGGGAAGCAGGCTTCACAGTCCTTCAGCATGAAAATCCGATCTTGCGGGGTAAGAGCCCCACCAACATCTGCAATTTGGGTGAGCTTGGGGAGGGTGTGCAACTCGAACTCGCAAAAGGCCTCCGTCGCACGCTGTTCGCGGGACAAACTCTCGCTGATCGCTCCGAAAAGACCGAGAGATTATTTCGACTGTGCGCTGTAGTTGATGCCGTCGTCGCGGAGGACGTCGCAGAGGTTCCAGAGCTTCTGGACGATGTCGTTATGGGTCATGCGTTGGGGTCTTCCATGGGACGTGAGCAGGCCGGCAGCGGGATACCCGGTGCCGGTGCGTTGATTTCGTAGCGGGTGCTGCGGCCGCCTCCGGGCAGGCGGCGCAGGCAGCCCTTCTCCAGCAGGTCGGCCAGGTGGCGGGTGGCGGTGGCCTTGGACACCTTGGCGACCGCTTGGTAATGGCGGGCGCTCAGCCCCTGCTCAAAGCCGCGTTCGCCGCCGTCGAGCAGGCGGTTGAGCACCTTGAGCTGGTCGGCCGACAGGGAATGTTCGCGGTGTGTCTGCCAGAAGCGCGCCTTTGCCAGCACCCGGTCGATGCGGTGCACGGCCCGGGTCAGGCTGTCGCGCAGGGTGTTGAGGAACCACTGCAGCCACGCAGTGATGTCGACGCCGTCCTTCTGGCTGGCTTCGAGCACGCGGTAATAGCCGGCGCGGTCGGCGAGGATGCTGGCCGACATGGCATGGAAGCGGATGGCCTGCGGCTGGGCCTGGGCGAGGGCGAGGTCGGTCAGGGCGCGGGTCAGGCGGCCATTGCCGTCGTCGAAGGGATGCAGCGTGACGAACCAGAAGTGCGCGATGCCGGCGCGGAGCAATGGATCGAGCGCGTCGTCCCGCCGCGAGGCGGCGAACCAGGCGACGAATTCGTCGAGTTGCGCTTCGAGTCCTTCGCGCGGGGGCGCTTCGAAATGCACGGTCGGACGGTCGATGCGTCCCGACACCACCTGCATGGGCTCGCTACCACGCAGCGCACCGATGCGGATACGCGCGGGAAGCAGGTCATCGCTGGCGGCGAACAGCCAGCGATGCCACTGCAGCAGCCGCGGCAAATCGAGCGGGTCATCGGCATGCCGGGTGGCGTCGAGCATCAGTTCGGCAAGGCCCTCCGCGTGGGCGGAAGCGCGGCGCGGCGGTTCGTCGGCGAGGCCGAGTCGGCGCGCCAGGGACGAACGGACCGAACCCACGTCCAGCTGCTCGCCCTCGATCGCCGAGGAATTGACGATGTTGGAGAGCAGCGTGTCGAGTGCATCTTCGGCCTGCACGTCGCCGGCCGCCGCGCCGGCCATCCCGAGCAGCTGGCCCTGCACCTGCTGGCAGTCGCGCAGCAGGCAGGCCAGCGCTGCGGCGTCCCATGTGAAACGGGGCCACGAAGGCTGCTGCCAGATCCAGCGGGGTGTGGTCATCGCGAAGCGTGCATGAGCTGAATGGGCAGTCTATTTGGCTCTTTCCGTGAGCCGAATATATCGCTTATTCGGCTCATCCGCATCCATCAGCCGGCCGATCTGGTCAAGCCGACCATCGAGCAGCTTGTCGAGCCGGGGCGCGCCACCGTCGGCCTCAAAGTTTCGCTGCACCACCTCGGGAGGCGGAGCTCTACCTCGAACAACGAGCGACTGCTTGCTTCAATCGTACATATCACGCCCTTCGAGGCGAAGGCAAACTACCATCGGCAGCTGGCAGAGCAGGCAGTTGCCGAACTGGAGTAACGTGAACCAGACAGTCTTCACGAAACCCAGGGCGGTTCAGCATCCCACCGAGGCACCGGGTTGGGTCGCGGTTTTGGGGGCTCCACGAGGGTGGGTTACAAGATCCACGCGGTAGAGTGCAGCGATCCATGGACGAAGATCTGGATTCGATGTCGCCGGAGCAGCTGCTCGCCGAAGCCCGGCGCCTGCGCGAGGGCATTCGTGCTCACCGGGACTCCAGTGGGCAACAGTTGTGCTGGCATCACCCCGGCCTGTGGACGTTGCTGCCGGACACGCAGGATCGTCCGATATCCGTGCCCGACTGGCCGCAGTTCATGCGTGGCTGCATCCGCTATCGGCAGTCGCTCGACGAGCAGCTTCCGCAAACGCCACGAACGCAGGAGGAGTGGCATGGCCCCTGATGCGGTTGCGACCGCCCCGCACCGCAACGCGGCTGGTTTGCGGCGCCATGCCGGCGTGTCCTCATGCATGTACGACCAGCGGGCGCCCCGGCCATGAGCGGGCCGGCCGACCACGCGCCCGAGCCACCTCCGCAGCCGGTAAAGGCCGAGATCGACCACCAGCGCTACGAGATCCTGCACCGACTCGATGATGGCATGGAGATTCCGATGCTGGCGCTGGCGTTCGTCTGGCTGGCGCTGCTCGTAGTGGAATTCACCTGGGGACTGAACGACACGCTGCAACTGCTGGGCACCGTGATCTGGATCGTCTTTGGCCTGGATCTGGCGCTGAAGCTGTTCCTGGCACCGGACAAGGTCGACTACCTCAAGCGCAACTGGCTCACGGTGGTGGCGCTCATGGTCCCGGCGTTGCGGGTCTTCCGCGTGTTCAGGGTAGTTCGGGTGCTGCGCGCCGCGCGTGCCGTGCGCGGGCTGCGGCTGGTGCGGGTGTTGACCTCGCTCAACCGGGGCATGAAAGCGCTCGGCGCAACCATGAGCCGGCGCGGCTTCGGCTACGTGGTTGCACTGACCGTCGTGGTGACGCTGGTCGGTGCTGCGGGAATGCTCGCCTTCGAGGGGGAGCGCCTTGGAGGCTCGGGCGCGTGGAGCAGTTACGGATCCGCGGTCTGGTGGACGGCGATGATCATGACCACGCTGGGTTCCGAGTATTGGCCGCAGACCACCGCCGGGCGCATGCTGTGCTTCCTGCTGGCGCTGTACGGTTTTGCGATCTTCGGTTACCTGACCGCAACGCTGGCGACGTTCTTCATCGGCCGCGATGCGGAGAACGATGATGCCGAGGTCGCCGGCGCTCGTTCGATCGACCAACTCCGCGAAGAGATTTCCGCGCTGCGCGAAGAGATTCGCGCGCAGGCTGCAGTGCCGGGCGCGTCACCGCCGGAGACGCACGTGTGAAGAACATCAGGACCTGCGGCACAGTATGATCCGCGTCACCCCGTTAAGGTGTTGGCGCAATTGAACAGCCACAGCGGCCGCATGGCAGCCAGCTTGATGCAGTACGAGGCGCAAGGCGCGGACGCGGATCAGATTGCCGATGCGGTGATCGCGGTATGGACGGGAGTGGACGCTGCATTGGCGCCCATCATCGGGCAGGCCAGCATTGCGGTGCTCTACATCCGCAGCCGTCACATCGCCGGGCGGGGGTTTCCCTGGCTCGCGCCGGCTGTGGCGCGCATCAGCCTGGACTTGACTGAGCTGCGGTCGTTGCTCGCGCAGCAGGATGCAAACACGGCAGCCGCTGGAGGGGGGGCGCTGCTGCAGACGTTCTACGAACTGCTCGCCAGTCTGGTCGGGCCATCGCTGACCGAGCGGCTGCTCGACGCCCCATGGACACAAACATTTGATAGCGGCCCCGCCGCGCAGGACAATGCACCATGACCAGCTCCGTGATGATCAACCGACTGGACACGGGTGTTCCCGGCTTGGACGAGGTGCTGGGCGGAGGACTGCCGGAGTATTCGTTTGTTCTGATCGCCGGCGAACCCGGCTGCGGCAAGACGACGCTGGCGCACCAGATCATGTTCGCCCAGGCCTCTGCGGAGCGACCGGCACTGTACTTCACCGTGCTGGGCGAGTCGGCCCTCAAAATGATGCGCTACCAGCAGCAGTTCGACTTCTACCGCGAGGAGGCCATCGGCAAGTCGGTCCACTTCCTCAACCTGTCGGACGAAGCGCAGGCCGGCAACCTGGACCAGGTATTGCGGCGCATCGAGGTCGAGGTGGAGCGTCACGGGCCTTCACTGGTGTTCGTCGACTCCTTCCGTTCGGTGGTCCTGTCCAGCGATGACGGCCGCCATTCCCACAACAACCTGCACCAGTTCGTGCAGCAGCTCGGCATGCTGATGACGAGCTGGCAGGCGACCACGTTCCTCGTCGGCGAGTACTACAGCGACATGGATTCCAATCCGGTGTTCACCGTCGCCGACGGCGTGATCTGGCTGCGCCAGAGCATCGAGCGCAACTCGATGGTGCGCAAGCTGCAGATCAAGAAGATGCGCGGCCAGCCGCTGCTGCCGGGCCTGCATCCGTACCGCATCGGCCGCGAGGGCATCGAGGTGTTCGCCCCCGCGCCGTTGCGCACGCCGGTCGATCCCTCCCGCAGCGGCCATTACTCGGGGCGCGCGATGACTGGCATACCGCGCCTGGACGAGATGCTCGGGGGCGGCATACCACGCGGACATTCGCTGCTGGTGGCCGGGCCTTCCGGCTCCGGCAAGAGCATCCTGGCCGCCGCGTTCCTGGCCGAAGGCGTGCGAGCGGGCGAGAAGGGCGTCATGGTGACCTTCGAGCAGCGGCCCAACAGGCTGGTGAATCCGGAGCTGGTGGAGCTGATCGAAAGCGGCCAGGTGGCGCTGGTCGACAGCGGCGCGCCGGATCTGTCGCTGGAGGAGGTCGTGCGGCGCCTGCTCGACGAGTGCGAACGCCTGCAGGCCAGCCGGGTGGTGATGGATTCGCTGTCGGGCTTCGAATTGGCCCTGGCGCCGACCTTCCACGCGCATTTCCGTGAATCGCTGCTGCGGATGATCCGAGTGCTCTCCAGCGAAGGGATCACGGTCGTGATGACCTCGGAGCTTGAAGACCGCTATACCGATCTGCGCTTCAGCCCATACGGAACGGCGTTCCTCACCGACGCAATCATCGTGCAGCGTTACATTGAGGTCGACAGCCGGCTGCGCCGGGTCATAGCGGTGGTGAAGGTGCGGTCCAGCCATCATTCCGACGAACTGCGCGAGTACACGATCACCGACAAGGGCATCGAGATCGGTTGCGTGCTGGGCGATCAGGAGGGCCTGCTCGGCGGACGACCGACCCGAAAGCGCAAGCGTTCGGAGGATATTGCGGAAGCGGAATAACGTCGGGCGGCGCGAGAAGCCCGGCTTGATCCTGATCTTCCAGGCGCGCTGACGCGCAGGAGCCGGTTGCCGGCCGTTCGCGGCCGGCAACCGGCAGCGACGCACAGTGAGGCGTTTCGCCTGTCCGATCTGCCGTGTGCTCTGCGTTGTTGACGATGATCAGGGCGAGGCATTGGCCGCCTGCGCAGCGCGAATTGCGGCGATGTCTCGCATGGATGTGCTTGCCGGGCCGCGGTCTCTTTCGACGACAGCAGCCGGGGTGGCGATGGTGTCCACACGGAGCGTTCCACGACGGACTGGGAGTGCAATGACTCGGGTAGCACGGCTGCGCATGCGGGAATTGCTGCGCGAGTTGGCAGGGTCGGCTGTGCCCTGCGCCCCATCGGCCGCGATATCCCGGCTACGAGATCAGGCAGGCTGCGGCCGCCGCGCCTTGTGATGGCCTGCTGGTCGACAATCCGGCGTTTCGGGATCGCGCGGTCCGGCTTGTCCATCGCGGCGCTCCAGGTCCTCGCCGCCCGGCCCGGAATGCTCTCGATGTCGGCAGGCTCCACGTCCTCGCCGCTGGGCGTCAGCCTGGAGCAGATGGAGAGTTTCACAATGTGGCTGGTCGCGCTCGCGGCCGGCATTGCCTTGATCCTGCTGGTTTCGGTGCTGGCCGCTTGGCTCCATGGCCTCTACCGCTCGCGCAATGCGCCCGGCAAGCGGGCCCAGCAAGCCCTGTCGGAGGCCCGGTCCGACTTCCGCCGCGTGTTCCAGACTCAGCGCGAGAGCGAATCGCGGCTGCTGCATTCGATGGCAGGCGCGGGATTTGGCGCCTGGTCCGTCGACCTGGTCAGCGGCCAATCGTGGCGCTCTCCGCAATACGAGCGGATTTTCGGTTACGAGGTGCCGCTGGCGAGCTGGACGCTGGCAAAGTTCCTCGATCATGTGCTCCCGGAAGACCGGCCGGGCGTGGAGCGGGTCCTGGCGCAGTCGCCCGTCGATTCCATGGACGGCGTGGCCCACGTCAGCTTCGAGTGCCGGATTCGCCGTGGCGACGGAGAAATCCGATGGATCCAGGCGCAGGGCTCGCGTGAACTGGAAGGCCCGTCCTCCTCGATCATTTTCGGGCTCGTTCACGACATCACCTCCCGCAAGGAGGCCGACGAACTGCTGAGGGAGAGCCGCAACCGGCTGGCCGAAAAGGAACAGCGCCTTGCCGAAGCACAGCAGATCGCCCGCGTCGGCAGTTGGGACCTGGACTTCGTCAGCAAGCGGCTGTCGACCAGCGACGAGCTGTGCCGGATATACGGTCTGCCGCCGGGATGCTTCGACGGCAGCTTCGAACGCATGCTCGACGTCGTTCACCCGGACGATCGCGAAGAGGTGAAGGCGGCCATCGAGGAGGCCGTACGATCACGGCGCCCGTTCGTGTTCGAGCACCGGATCGTCCAGCCCGGCGGTGACGTGCGGTTGATACAAGCGCATGGCCGCGTCATCACCGACGCGCAGGGAACCGCGAGCGGGCTGGCCGGCACCGTGCACGATGTGACCGAGCGGCAGGCGGCGCAGGAGCGGCTGCATCGGCTGGCGCACTACGACCCCCTGACCGGATTGCCCAACCGCCGGCTGTTCTACGAATCGCTCGGGCGCGAGATGGAGGTGGCGCACGAGCAGGGTCTTGGCGTGGCGCTGCTGTACCTGGACCTGGACCAGTTCAAGGCCATCAACGACACCCTGGGGCATTCGGTGGGCGACGAACTGCTGCGGCAGGTGGCGCAGCGGCTGCTGGCCTGCACCCGGATACGCGACACGGTCGGACGGCTGGGCGGCGACGAATTCGGGCTGGTCGCGATCACGGCCGAAGGGTCCGACGACATCGTCCACATGGCCGAGAAAATCATCGAGACAATGCAGCAGGCTTTTGATCTGGCGGGGCACAGGCTCACCGTGACCACCAGCATCGGGATCGCCCTTTATCCAACGGACTCGACCGACTGCGAAACCCTGGTCAAGTTCGCCGACATCGCGATGTACCACGCCAAATCGGTCGGGCGGAACACCTATCGCTTCTACACCTCGAGCATGAACGTGCGTGCCCGCGCCCGGGTGCAGCTGGAAACGGACCTGCGAAACGCATTGGAGGCGGGCGAGTTCGTGCTGCATTACCAGCCCGAAATCGACATCCACAGCGGTGAATGGACCGGCGCGGAAGCCCTGTTGCGCTGGAACCGGCCCGGCCACGGCCTGGTACTGCCGTCGCAGTTCGTGCCGGCGCTGGAGGAAAGTGGGCTGATCGTGCCGGTTGGCCGTTGGGTGATCGAGGCTGCCTGCCAGCAGTTGAGCAAATGGCACCACGCCGGAGTGGCCGGTGTGAGTCTGTCGGTGAATGTATCCGCCAAGCAGATGCTGTCGCAGCGTCGCAGCGTCGATCACCGGGAATTCCGCGGCAGTGGAAATGGCGGGGGTGGTTCCAGCCCGGCCCACGGCGTGCAGGGTATCGAGGTCGATGGCATCTGCGAGCACGTGGATCGCTGCACGCGTCGCTACCGCATACAGCCGGGGTCGCTGCGGCTGGAGCTCACCGAGACGGCGCTGATGTCCAACGCGGACCAGACTCTCGGCGAGTTGGCCAAGCTGAAGAACCTCGGCATCCAGATCCTGGTCGACGACTTCGGCACCGGTTATTCGAGCATGTCCTACCTCAAGCGCTTTCCAATCGACACTTTGAAGATCGACCGGGAATTCGTCCGCGACCTGCCGCACGATGGCGACGACCGTGCCATCACCCGGGCGATGATCAACCTCGCGCACAGCCTCAAGCTGAAGGTCATTGCCGAAGGCGTGGAGACCCGCGAGCAACTCGACTTCCTGCAGGACGAGGGTTGCGACCGCGCGCAGGGTTTCTACATCGCCCATCCGATGCCCGGGCCGGAACTGCTGAAGCTGTTCCTCGATCAGGGAGCCGGACTCGGCGACTTTTCCGAACGCCAGCCTTCGCTGTTCGGGCGCGGGATCGTTCCGGCGCGGCGCACTCTGCAGTAGATGCGCGGCAGGATTGTTACGGGATCACGCAACTACGGGTCCTGCAATGGGACGCCGGATCATCGAAACAGCGTGTCAGCCGGCGACCTCGACGCGGTCGCGCCCGGCACCCTTGGCACGATAAAGCGCTGCATCGGCGCGCTTCAGCAGATCGTCGATCGTGTTGCCCAAGCGGTGAGAGGCCACCCCTGCGGAAAATGTAACCGTCATCTCCCCGGCGCTTGTTGCGAAGGGCTGCGCCGCGATGGCCCCGCGCAGTCGCTCGACGCAGGCTCGTGCACCCCGCAGATCGGAATACGGCAGCAACAGCAGGAATTCCTCACCGCCATAACGCCCGAAGGTCCTGTCGAAGGCGGCGCGGGCTTCGGCGCGACCGATCATGTCCATGCGGCGCAGCTGCATTCGCACGCGCTCGCCGAACTCCCGCAGCGCCTCGTCGCCCACGTTGTGGCCGTGGGTGTCGTTGATCCGTTTGAAATGGTCCAGGTCGAGGATGCACAGCGAGAATGGCTCGCCGTGACGTACGGCCCGGTCGTGCTGCCGCTGCAGCATTTCCATGAGGTGGCGGCGGTTGTGCAGTCCGGTCAGTTCGTCGCGGCTGGCCAGTTCCTGCAGTTGCCCCAGGGCGTTCGCCAGCGCGGCCTTCTGGCGCGCAAGTACATTGCGCAGGGACGCGATGTAGCTGCCCAGCAGCGACATCCACAGCAGCACCATGACCAGCAGCATGAAATTGAGCAGTTCCAGCCGATACGCCTCCCCGCCGCGTTCGGCAGCCCCGTACTTCAGCAGGAGCATGAGTGCGTAGGCAATCGTCGCTGCCGCGGCCAGGCTGAGGTACTGGCGCAGGCTGAAGCTGAAGACGCCAAAAAAGAATGCGGTGAAGAACAGCGCCAGAGCAATGACCGTTCCTTCGTCGGCGTGATACGCGATGACCAGCGCCATCGATCCCGCGACCGCGACCTGGCTCATCATCACGCTGGGGTCGGCCCGGGATCGGGTAAAACGCCCCCGGATCGCAACCAGGAACCCAAAATTGATGACCATCGCGGCGGCCACGAGCCAGGCCAGTCCGTGGTAGCCGAACCGTATCCAGCCGTGCTCGACGGCGTACGCCAGCGGAACGAAGAACATCGCATACGACATGAAGGCCATCAGCTGGCGCTCCACGCGGGTGGCGAGGGCCGGGTCGTGCCTGGGGATCAACGGGTACGGCATGCGGTTCCTCTACGTCGCGGTCCGCCGCAGTATCCGGCTGCGGCAGCGTCGTGGGGTGAAGTCGCGCCACAGCATGCCGGGGTCCCGTCCGAGCATACCGGGCGTACCTCGGTCATCGCATCGGCGCGTAACGCAGCGTCAGGAACCACTCACGTCCGGGCTGGTTGAAGAACGCGGCGGTCTCGTAATCCCGGTCCAGCAGGTTTGCCAAGCGCGCCTGCAGCGTCCACGCAGGCGTCAGTGCGTACTGCGCGCGCAGGTCCAGCGTGGCGTATCCGGGCAGGCGACGGGTGTTGGCGACGTCGTCGAAGCGCGCGCCTTCGGCAACGGCGGTCAGCCCGATACCCAGTCGCCCGAACACGCGATCGATGTCCACCCGCGCGCTGCTGCGTGCGCGTCGTGGCAGCTCGTTGCCGGCGTTGAAGCCGCTGCGGTTCTCGGTATCGAGGTAGCTGGCGCTGGCATCGAGACTCCACTGCATGATTTCCGCGTCGACGCCCAACTCGGCGCCGCGCATGCGGGCACGCTCGATGTTGTTGGGCAGGAAAATCGCAGCGTCGTAGGTGATCAGGTCATCCACCTCGGTATGGAATGCATCCAGGCGCGCGTTGAATCGGGAATGGCGATAGCGCACACCCGCCTCCCAGGTCTCGGATTCTTCCGGACGCAGCGCGGGATTGCCGAAGAACGGGTAATAGAGTTCGTTGAAGGTCGGCGCCTTGAAGGCAGTGCCGTAGCCGGCGGTCGCTCGCCAGTCCGCACCCAAATCCACGCCCCATGCAGCCGCGCCGGTGGTGTACTCGCCGAACTGGTCGTTGTCGTCGCGGCGCAGGCTCGCCTGCAGTGCGTGAGTGCCCAGGGCGCCCTGGTATTGCGCGAACACCGCGCGGTTGCCGCGGGTGGTTTCGTCGAACGGGGTGTCGCTTTCGACGTGATCGTGCAGCCAGTCCACGCCCAGTGTCAGCAGCTGCTCGCCGCCGATTTTCATGTCGCCCTGCAAGGTGGCGCTGTCGCGGTCGGTGTCGAAATAGCCGCGGAACTGACCATCCAGCAGGTTGTCGGACGCGTCCTTGTTGCGTCCGGCGGTCAGTTTCACATCGAGCGCTTCGGACGCCTGCCAGCGCAGGGTGCCGCCGACGATCTGCTGCACGGTTTCGGAGCCGTTGACGAAGTCGCCATCGAAATCGTTCTCCGCCTCCGCGCGCGTGGCGTGGGCGTCCAGGCTCCAGGCCGGATTGAACTGGATGCCACCGTGCACCGACACCGACTGGTTGCGGTAGCCGTCGCGATCGGGCTGCGGTGACGAAATGAAGCATCCGGCCCAGGGCGAAGGCGTGGCGACATCGCAGGCGTTGAAGCCATCGGTCTGGCGATAGGCATAGTCGGCGCCGAACCAGCTGCTCTCGCCGCGTCCGCCGAAGCCGGCGCCGAACTCGCGCAGGTCGTGGCTGCCGGTGCCCACGTGCAGGCGCGGTGCGTAACCTGGCGTCTCGCGGCGGGTGAAGATGTGGATGACCCCGCCGATCGCCTCGCTGCCGTAGAGGCTGGAGCGCGGGCCACGGACGATCTCCACGCGGTCGATCTGGTCGATCGGCAGGTCCTGGAAAGACACCAGGCCCGATGTGGCCGAACCGATCCTCACGCCGTCGATCAGCACCAGCACGTGGTCCGACTCGCTGCCGCGCATGAACAGAGTCGTGAGCTTGCCGGGTCCGCCCTGGTTGGACATCGAAATGCCGGCGCGACCGCGCAGCAGGTCCGGCAGCGAGCGCGCCTGGCTGCGCGCGATCTCCTCGCGATCGATGACTTCGACGGGGGCCAGAGCGGCGCTGGTGCTGACGGAAGTGCGGGTTGCGGTGACCACGACCTCGTCGAGGTCGGTGGCGGAATCCGTCGCCTGCTGTGCCAGTACGGCGTACGGAAACGCCATCGCGGTGGCGAGGGCGAACGAGAGGGTGCTCAACTGCATGGTGGTTCTCCAGCGCGCACGGCAGGACGCCGTACCCGGTTCGGGCCGAACTTCAGAAAAGCCGCACGGGAGAAAAAGTGGCTGCAGAAACGGACGCACAGGCGCGCGGACGCTTCGCCGCCGCCATGCCCTCCGCATCGCAACCAGTAAGCGTCAAGGCCGGTCTCCGGACTCGCGAGTGGGGCAGGCGTCGGGTGGGAAACCCGAACGCGACCCCGGCCGTGGCGCCTTCCCATGCGATTGCACAGTGGCGGATGCCGCGGATTGACTCGCTTACCGTTGCGGGGGCAGTGCCGGAATCGCCGCACCATGTGGGTGGGCATCACCGGCTTCCCGTTTCAACCCGTCGGCAGGACGCCGCCGGGTCACCTCGAAGCGCGGGCAGTCTACGCGATCAGGGGCGGACGGGGCAAAGAGTGTGGGCAGGTCGCAGCGCGCGACCACTCCCGCGCGCCGCAAAGCAGGTTGGCGTGATGAGCCGGGGCATGATGCCGGTGCGAATCGGGTGGCAGCCGATCGGTGACGGGTCTGTTCGCGCGCGACATGGCGCGCCCTCGACCACGGGGTTCCGCTCGGGAGAAGAGGGCAACCCGCGCGGACTTACTCGCCAGCGCTGCCTGCAGCCGGGCTTGAATAGCGCGGGTTCCAGTAGCGACTGTCGTTCGGAGGCGCATCGGGATCCGGACGTGCGGCCACGGTGTCCGCCGTCAGCACCGTGGTGGTGACGGGCGTGGCTGCAGGCTTGTGCCGGGGCGGCGGCAACTGCGCGATGGCAGCTTCGGCCTCGGCGACCAGTTCGCTGCGACGCTCGCCGGAAATCTCCTGCCAGTGGCAGTCCAGCAGCGCGCCTTCGATGGCGTAGAGCAGATTCAGGGTGGGTTTGAAGCCCGCGCGCTTGACCCGCATGAAGGACTCGACCGAGCCCAGCTCCGACAGGTCCTCGTAAGTCCGGAGCCCGACCTGGCGCAGCCAGGCGGCGGACTTCGGACCGATGTTGCGCAGCTTTGGGGCGCTCATGCCAATGACTCCACGAATGCTTGGGCGATGGCTTCGATGCCGCGCTGGTCGTCGACATCGAAGCGGTCCGGTCTGGGGCTGTCGAGATCGAATACGCCTATCAGCGCGCCACTTTCGGCCTCGAACAACGGCACTACGACTTCCGAACGCGAAGCGCCATCGCAGGCGATGTGCCCCGGAAATTCATGCACGTCTGCGACGCGCTGGGTAATTCCGGTAGAAGCCGCTGCGCCGCAGACTCCCTTGTCGAGGGGAATGCGCACGCAGGCCGGCAGCCCTTGAAACGGGCCAACCACCAATTCGCGGCCATCGAAGAAATAGAATCCCGCCCAGTTGAGGTCGGGAAGCGCGTGGTACACCAGCGCCGCAAGGTTGGAAGCGTTGGCGATGCGGTCGCGTTCGCCATGCATCAGCGCCCGCGCCTGGGCGAGCAACTGAGCGTATTGCTCCGGCTTGCTGCCGGAAAGCGAGTCGTTTGCGAACATGCAGGGAAGTGTAGCAGCGCGGTTTTCTTTCGCAGCCGTGCCAACCACTGCAACGTCCGCGCGCTTTAGGATGCACACCATGGACAACGACAGCGTTTCGAGTAGCAGCATCTATGTCACCGGCACGGATACCGGCGTGGGCAAGACGCTGGTCAGCACAGCCCTCCTGCATGCGCTGCGCGCGCGAGGCTTTCGCGCCGTGGGGATGAAACCGGTTGCAAGCGGGTGCCTGCGTGTCGACGAAGAGTGGCGCAATGACGACGCGTTGCGGCTGCAGGCGGCCAGCGACCCGCGTCCGACGTATCGAGACCTCAACCCGTATGCGCTGATCCAGCCGCTGGCACCGGAAGTGGCCGCACGCGACGAGGGCGTGCAGGTGCAACTCGAACCGATGATGCGCGCCTGGTCCAGGCTCGCAGCACAAGCCGATGCGGTGGTGGTCGAAGGCGTCGGCGGATGGGCGGCACCGTTATCGCCGTCGCTGGAGCAGTGCGATCTCGTGGAGGCGCTGGACCTGCAGGTGGTGATGGTAGTCGGACTCCGGCTGGGCTGCATCAACCATGCACGACTGACGGCCAGGGCGATCGCGGCCGATGGCGCGCGCCTGGTCGGCTGGATCGCCAGTGAGATCGATCCGGCGATGGACCGCATCGACGACAGCTTCGCGCTGCTGCTCAAGCGCCTCGACGTACCGTGCTGGGGCCGCCTGCCGTACCGCGAGGGAGCCTCCGCGCAGGACATGGCGCCGGCCCTGCATTTGCCCTCGTGGCCGCCGATGCACGTTTCCCCGACTTCCGGCACGGGGGTGGCCGGGATCTTGAATGTAAACTGACGGGTACATGAAGTCGAAGGCCCACGACATGCGCGGTTCTCTGTTGCTGTTTTCCCTGCTGCTTTCCGCTGCGCTTGTCATGCCGGGCTGTGGCGGCGACGAGCCCGCGGCCGGCGCCGACGGCGGCGCTGGCGGTCCACCTGGAGGCAAGGCGCTGTCCGTCGAAGCGGTGGTAGTGAAGCCGCAGCCGCTCAGTGCCGGTCTGCAGACGGTCGGCAGCCTGCGCGCGGACGAGTCCGTGGTAATGCGCCCCGAAATCGCCGGGCGGATCAGCCGCATCCATTTCAGCGAAGGCGGGCGCGTGGAGGCGGGCCAACCGCTGTTCACTCTCGACGCGAGCCTGGCGCGCGCCAGCCTGAACGAGGCTTCGGCCAACCTCGAGAACAGCCGGCGTGCTGCGCAGCGCACAGGGCAACTGATCGAGGAGCAACTCATCGCGCGCGCCGACCACGACACTGCGCGCGCCGCGCTGGGCGTGGACCAGGCGCGGGTGGCATCGGCCCGCACCGCGCTGTCGAAGATGACCCTGCGGGCGCCGTTCTCCGGCCGGATCGGTCTTCGTGACGTCAGCGTCGGCGACTACGTCAGCGAGGGGCAGGACCTGGTGACCGTGGTGCGGCTGGATCCCGTCGAGGTCGACTTCAGCCTTCCCGAGCGCGCGATGGGCTTGTTGGGCACTGGCCAAAAGGTGTCGGTGACCGTGGACGCGTTTCCCGGTGAGACGTTCACCGGCGAAGTGGTGGCGATCGATCCGGTGGTCGATCCCAACAGCCGCAGTGTCCGCCTGCGTGCGCAGATACCCAATCCGGACTCGCGCCTGCGGCCGGGCCAGTTCGCCACGGTGCAGGTCGATACCGGAGGCGACCGCGCGGACGCGCTGCTGATCCCGGAACAGGCGCTGATGCAGGACGGCGATGTCCGATTCGTCTACACCGTGGTCGACGGCAAGGCGCACAAGGCGGTGATCGCGACCGGGACGCGGGTGCCCGGAAAGGTGCAGGTGCTCGAAGGACTGCAGGCCGGCGATCTGGTGATCACCGCGGGCCAGGCCAAGCCAATGATGCACGAGGGCGCACCGGTGCAGGTGCTGCCCGGCGCCGACGGCAGCCCCCTGGGCGCTCCGGCTGGCCCGCCGGCCGGCAGCAAGCCCAGGCCCGAGTAGCGGTTCCAGGTCGCGCCGCGGGTCATCACCCGTTCGGCAGGTTGCACAACGCAGCGGTCCAAGGCTGACCATCCACGCAACACACGCATCACGCAACCGCGACGCACACCTTCATCCGCCCTACGGGCACCTTCTCCCCGCCGGAGAAGCGAAAGAACCAACGAGGCCCCATGGTCCTGTCCGACGTTTCCATCCGCCGCCCGGTCTTCGCAACGGTCATCAACCTGATCGTGCTGCTGGTCGGCCTGATCGCGTACGACCGACTCGCTGTGCGCCAGATCCCCAACGTCGACACGCCGGTCGTTACGGTCAACACCAGCTACCCGGGCGCGAGCGCGCAGGTGATCGAATCCCAGGTGACGCAGCCTATCGAGGACGCGTTGTCGGGCGTGGAAGGGATCGAGTTCATGCAGTCGGTGAGCCGCGAACAGTCCAGCCAGGTCACGATCCGCTTCCGGCTCGACCGCGATGCGGACGCCGCCGCCAGTGACGTGCGTGATCGCGTTGGGCAGGCGCGCGACGTCCTGCCGGACGAGGTCGACGAACCGGTCATCCAGAAGCAGGAAGCCGACGCGCAGCCGATCATCTACCTGGCGTTCTCCTCCGACCGTCACAGCAGCGTGGAACTGGCCGACGCGGCCGAGCGGCTGGTCAAGGACCGTTTGCAGCAGATTCCCGGCGTCGCCCAGGCGCAGGTCTTCGCCAGCACTTATGCGATGCGGGTGTGGCTGCAGCCGCAGCAGCTGGCTGGCTTCGGCCTGACGCCGGTGGATGTCGAGCGCGCCCTGCGCAACCAGAACATCGAGATCCCCGCCGGCCGCGTGGAGAGTTCGGAACGTGAGTTCACCGTGCTGTCGGAGACCGACCTGCGGACGCCGGAGCAGTTCGGCAACGTGATCCTCGCGGACGTCGACGGGTACCTCGTGCGACTGAAGGACGTGGCGCGGGTCGAACTCGGCGCCCAGGAACAACGTTTCCGCGCGCGTTTCAATGGCGAGAACGCGGTGCCGATGGCGGTGGTCAAGCAGGCCGTCGCCAACCCGTTGGACATCTCCGGGTCGATCAGGGAACTGCTGCCGCAGATCCAGCAGACGCTGCCCGACGGCATGAAAATCGACATCGCTTTCGACAGCACCATCTTCATCGAGAAGTCGATCGAGGAGGTCTACAAGACCGTCGCCGAAGCGGTGGTGCTGGTGATCCTGGTGATCTTCCTGTTCCTGCGCAGCTGGCGCGCCACATTGATTCCGCTGGTGACCATACCGCTGTCGCTGGTGGGTGCGTTCGCGCTGATGTACGCGTTCGGGTTCACCATCAACACGCTGACGCTGCTGGCCATGGTGCTGGCGATCGGTCTGGTAGTGGACGACGCGATCGTGATGCTGGAGAACATCCACCGCCACATCGAGGAAGGCATGGCGCCGTTCGACGCCGCGCTGCGCGGCAGCAAGGAGATCGGTTTCGCGATTGTCGCCATGACCCTAACCCTGGTGGCGGTGTACGTGCCGCTGGCGTTCTCGACCGGGCGCACCGGCCAGTTGTTCGTCGAATTCGCGTTGACGCTCGCCGGCGCGGTGCTGGTGTCGGGCTTCGTGGCGCTCACGCTGTCGCCGATGATGGCGTCGCGGTTGCTGCGTCACGAGAAAAAACATGGAAGGTTCTACACGGCCGGCGAACGCGTGCTCGGCGCCGTGGATCGCGGCTATCGGCGGGTGCTGTCGGCCGGGCTGCGCGGCCGCTGGCTGGTCGTCGCGGTGGGGCTGCTGGTCTCGGCCATGGGGATCTGGCTTTTCACCCAGCTTCCCAAGGAACTCGCGCCGCAGGAGGACCAGGGCTTCATCATTGGCTTTGGTATCGCGCCGGAGGGCTCGACGGTTGAGTACACGGACCGTTACGCGCGGCAGATGGAGGCGGCGTTCGCGCAGGTGACTCCCGTCGATCAGTACTTCCAGATCGTAGGTTTCCCCGACGTGACGAAGACGGTCGGTTTCGTGCGGCTGAAGGACTGGGAAGAGCGGGATGTGTCCACCGAGGAGGTGCAAGCGCAGCTGTTCACGAAGTTCATGGGCATCCCGGGAATCATGGCGTTCCCGACCCTGCCACCGCCGCTTGGGCAGGACGGTTTCGGGCAACCGGTGTCGTTCGTGGTGCAGAGCACCGGAAGTTGGGAGGATCTCGGCGAAACCGTGCAGCAGTTGATGGGAAAGATGGCCGAGAACCCCGGGCTCGCCAACCCCGACAGCGACCTCAAGCTCAACAAGCCGCAGCTCAAGGTGAGCCTCAACCGCAACAAGGTGGCGTCCATCGGTACCGACGTGGCCACGGTGGGCCGCACGCTGGAAACCCTGCTCGGTGGCCGTAACGTAACGCGTTTCAAGCGCGGCTCGGAGCAGTACGACGTCATCGTGCAGGTGGAGGACGCGGACCGGCGCACGCCGGGCGATCTGTCCAACATCTTCGTTCGCGGCGGCGACGGGCAGATGGTGCAGCTGTCGAACCTGGTCGACGTCGAGGAGACCGTTGCTGCCACGGAGCTCAACCACTTCAACAAACTGCGTGCGGCCACGATCTTTTCAGGTCTTGCGCCGGGCTATTCGATAGGAGAGGCGCTGGAGTGGATGGAGACGGCGCTCGCGGAGGTCGCACCGGACGCGCAATACGACCTCTCTGGGCAGAGCCGCGAGTTCCG
>JALYOF010000076.1 GCA_030857025.1 Pseudomonadota bacterium
GTCGCGCAGTCGTCGGCCAGGAATTCCACCTCGCACCACAGGTACCAGGTGATGTTTGGCGTGACCGAGAGGTCGAGGAACTGCAGCCCCGAGCGGAGCTTGTCGCCGACGGCGTACGCCTTCATGCGGACACGTGCGACGAGGCCGAGCCAGCCGTCGGTCGTGCCGGAGCGGAAGAGCCGCGCGTTCGCGCCGCTGGTCGTGACCCAGCGGTCGGTTCCGCCGGCGTCCTCGCCGACCCAGGCCGCGCCGCTGCCACCGTCCAAGCTGGAGATCATCCAATCGGCAAAGATGGCGGCGTCGGGGCGGTTGAAGGTGTCGGCCACGTGCGCGACGCAGCAGCCGCAGCCACATCCGACGCCATGTTTTTGCAGGGCCATGCCTCACCAGGTCTTTGCGTCGCAGCTCGCGGTGCGGATCAGCCACTGGCCGAAGGGAGCCGCCGTGGCCAGCGGATTGAACGGCTCCCACTCCAGCGAGAGGATCGCGTCGGCGACGATCGTGTCGCCGGTGGCCATCTGCACGTCGTACGCGTTCACGCTCATCGCGGTCGTGACCCACGCGCCGGCGCTCGTGCGGCGGTAGATCGTGGCCAACCCCGCGCTGCCGCTGCTGAGCACGCTGACATTTCGCGCCCACTGCACGGCGCGGCTGACGACGATCTCCCACCGCCGCGGGCCGGAGAGCAGGATGCAGCCGACGATCTGGCCGCCGACTCCGCCCGGGCCGGCCGTGCGGTCATGGATCGTCCGGCGCGTGGCCGCGGCGTCACTCGTCCAGCGGCCGTTTAGCTCACTCCACCGCAGCCGCGTGGCCATGCCGCTGCTGCCCGGAGTGAGGTTGTCGTAGAGCTCCCACCACGAAAGGCCCGTGGCGGCCGGGTCGATCGCCTGCTCGTGGCTGCGCAAGCGGGGGTTCGATGCGTGTCTCACGCCCGGCCCTCCACGCGAAACGTGTCGAGCGTCAGGTCGAGCTTTTGATTCGCGAAGTCGATCCGCGCGCCGACGACGGACGGATAGCGGGGCGGCGCGCCGGGCGGGGCGAGATTGAACGTGACGTTGCGGCCGTTGATGCCGCTGATCGTGCTGCCGATCAGGCCGTTGTAGAGGTAATCGACGCCGGTCAGCGTGGCCGTGCCGTCGAGGTTCGTCAAGTTCCACTCGTCGAGCAGGCGGTTCGCGAACGCCCGCATCTCGGCCGTGTCGTCGGCGTCGGCATGCGTGAAGTGGGTGGCCGCGAAGCGGCTCGACTTGTCGCGCTTGTGAATTTTGAACCGGGTGCCGACCTGGAAGTGTTGCTCTTTCAGATCCTGGAGCGGCGAAGCGGGCCAGCGGATCACGCGGACCTCCGCCCGCGCATCGCCGTAGACGCAGGCCGTGATCCGCAGCTTCGCCTCCGCGCCCGTCTGGTCCATCAGCTCGCAGGGCGGGCTGAAGCCGTCGAAATAAATGCCGCATTCGCGCTGTAGCACTTTGAACTGCCGCCCCTCGGGCGAGAGCTCCTCGATCGACCGCCACGCGCCCGAGCCGTCGTCGCCGCCGCTGGAATCCCACCATTCGAGATAGACGCCGTGGGCCAGGCCCATCGGCGCGTCGTCCCAGCGCTGCGTCAGGCAGCACTCGAACTTGCGGCGGCGCGGCAGCCAGGCATCGGGCGCGAAGATCGCGCTGAAGTCGTAGGGCCCGCCGATCTCCGGGCGCAGGTTGTTGTAATCGCCGCCTTCGTTCAAGATCCATTTGCGGTGGACGTTTTCAAGCTGCTGATTGGTCTTCCAGGCGTCGACGTCCTTAACCACGCTCTCGAAGCTCTCGGCGTCGAGCGTTTCCGGCCAGCCGCGGAACAGCTCGAAGGTGGCTTCGTAGCGCTTGAATTCACCGATGACGCGGACCGCGTTGAAGCCGCGGGTGGAGACGTCGGCCATCAGGCTCAGGGCCTCCAGGTTGCTCTTGTCCATGTCGAGCGTCGCCCCCGGCGCCTGCAGCTTGAGGAGCCGCGGCGGCCCCTTGCCGCGCTGGAAGCAGGCGATCTTGCGGCTCCCCCGCGCGAGCTGCACCTTCCACGCACAGCCGAAGGGGGCGAGCAGCCGGTCGAGCAGCTCGGGCAGGTAGGCGCCGGGCGGGCACTCGTGGTTGCGGATCAATCCCGTGTCGCTCGGCAGCGCGCGGACCAGCTCGGCCCGGGTCGGATTGCGCACGTAGGTCTGATTGAAATTGAGTGCCCAGCAGAGGTAATGCACCACGTCGGGCAGCAGCCACTCGCGGGCCGGGTTGGCCCGGTGATAGCGCCGCCCGTCGGTCGTTTCCAGCGAGGCCGGATGGACCAGGAGGAAGGTGCCCCACAGCGGGTGCTTTTGCGGCGATTCGTTGAAGACGATCCGCCCGTCCCACTCGGGGTTGAAGATCGATGGCAGTGGGAAGCCGGCCGGCCGGCCGCCGCGGGGATCGCGGAAATAGGCCAGGTAGAGCGGCAGGCCGAAGTGGTGCGCCTCCATCCGGCTGATCACGGTGTAGGCGTCGCCGTCGGGACCAATCGAGGCGGGGCGGGCGACGGCCTTGCCCCAGTGGACGACCTGCGTTCCCTTCACGATCTCGATCGCCGGCTGGTCGAACTGGGCCAGCCGGCGCAGGAGCACCAGGGGCCGGCCCTTGTCGCGCTGCGGCGGCTGCACTTCGAGCGTGGCTCGCGGCAGCGTGGCGGCGGTCGAGCCGAGCGAGCAGTCGATCACGTGCCAATCGTCGTTGCGCGCGCCGTTGACAAAGACGTGGACGTCGGGCGCGTCGCGGTGGAGAGTCATGGTGGAGGAGACAGGGGACTGAGGACGGGCCGGCTACGTTTTGAGTTGGCGGAAGTGGAGCGCGAGATAGCAAAACCAGCCTTCGTCGGCGACGCCGTTGTCGTCGGTCAGCGTGCCGGCGAAATCCTTGAGGAACGTGGCCGCCTCCTGGCCGGGGAGCGGCAGCCGCTCGTAGCGCTCGAAGGTCACGTGCTTGAGGTTCTCATCCAGGTCGTCGCCGTCGTGAACGGTCGCCGTATACAGCAGCGAGCCGTGCTTGCCGACGAGCAGGTCGAGATCGACGAGGGCCACCTGCAGGTCGGTGGGTTTCGCGAAGCCGTCATGCAGCAAGTGCGTGATGACGAGCGCGCGGCCGCCGCGGCGGCCGGCGATCTCCGCCTCTCCGACGACGTCCCAGTAGGTCACGCGGCGCAGCGGGAACTCGGGCGACCCGTAGACGCAAGTCTCGGTCGTGCCGGGGATCGTTTTGCTGGCGAACTTGAGGGACATGGTTTCCTGGGAAACGGTCGGGCGGGTGTCAGTCGTTCAGCCCGGCGGCCGGGGTGGCCTGCGGCACGACGTTGGCGGCGGGCTTGAGTTCCACGGGCTTGGGAGTCTTGAGGGTGGCCAGCACTTCGCGCAGCACGGCCGTTTGGGTTTCCAGTTCCGTGGCCGCGGCCCGCGCGACGGCTTCCTCTTCCGATCCGGCGGGTGCGCGCTGGCCCTCAAGGAAGAGCTGATTGCGGCGGTGCTCCAACAACCCGATGCCGCGCTCCAGCTTTTCCACCCCCGTGCCGCCGCGCCAGTTTTCGAGCCGTTGATCCCACGTCGTTTCAAAATCCGATTGGCCCGACTCCCGCAGGAGCTTCGGAATGTCTTCGGCCGCGATCGCCCCGGCAGCGCGCTTGGAGGTTTTGAAGCTGTCCGCGGCTTTTTTCAGGGCCTGCTGCGCGCGGTGGGCTTGCTGCTCCGGCAGGGAGTCGGTCACGTCGAGCAGGGCCTGCTGCTTCGCCAGCGACTCTGCGGGAGTGCTGCCCCCCTTGGCCGCAAACTCGCGATACATCTTGTCCGTTTGCGACCCGCCCTGCAGGATTTCCGACACGGGGATATAGCTCCGCGCCTCGGCGCGGAGCTTGGGGTCGCTCTCGCGGCCGGCCTTCTGGTTCGCCTGGTCGGCGCTGTAGCCCTTTTCCATCGGCCCCAGCAGCTTGCGGCGCAAGGCGACCGCCTCTTTGCTGTCGCCTTGAATGGCGTCGAGCTGCTCCTCGATCGACGCCCCTTCGGCGAACAAGCCCGCCTTGCGCCCTTCGATCGACAACTGCTTGAGCATGCCGATCACGGCGGTGCTGCTCGTGCTCCCTTCTTCGTCGCCCATCCGTTGCTGAATGGACGAGAACAAAGCGTTGACCAGCCCGACGTCGTCTTTGTTGCCGCCAAAGGCGCGGGCCTGGGCTATGGCCGGCATCACGTTCTTGGCGAAATTGCCGGGGTCGGCCACCGCGGAGACTTCTTGCAGCTCGGACTGCTTGGCGATGGCCTGCTCAGGGTTGTACTCGGGCGAACCCTTCTGCAATTGCAGCGCGCCCGCCGCCATTCGGCTGCGTTCCTCGACGCCGAGATGCGCCCCGAACTTGTCCGCGGCGATGGCCGTACGCGTGGCGCGCTCGGCCCCCAGGTCGCCGGCCGCCGAGATCGCCGCGTCGAGCATTTGGTAGACGCTGGCCGGGTCGCGGGCCTCCTTCTCGACCATGGCCACCATCTGTTGCGGCGTCATGTCCGCCGACATGCCAAGGGCCATCACGGCCTTGCGCTGGGCCACGCCCTTGTCCATTTGGTGATCGAACGCGCTGCGGTTCAGGCGGGCCGTATTCTCGAGCTCGGCGTTGTAGAGCTGCGCGGCTTTCGTCATCACGCTCATCACGGTGATGCCGCTGAGCATCCCCTGCGTCCAGCGCAGCAGGGCGGCGCCCGCCTGCTCGTGGCCATCCTTCGACTTCCTCGACGCCTTTTCACTGGCGTCGCCGAGCTTCTTCAGCGACTCCTCGTTCTGGACGATCGCCTGGTTGTTCTTGATCCAGGCATTGACGGCCTGGGCCTGCTCCACCGTCAGCTCGATTTGGACTTTTTCAGACATGGGAGGTCAGGAGACAGGTGCTACGAGCGGAGGAGCCAGACCATGTCGGCCCAGGTGGCGTGGTGATCGGGCGCTAGTCCCCGCCGCCATAGTTGATGGGCGAGCCAACCTCGACCGAGATCGAGGCCGGCTTTTTTTTTTTCGTCGTGCTTCAAGAGCTCGGGGAGCGAGACGATCAGCATCGGCACGTTCCGCAGCGCCTCGTCGTCGAGCAGGTTCAACCGGCTCGCGATCTCGGCGTTGACGCGGTAATTGAGCGCGAGCGCTTCGACGGCCAGACCGAAGAGCTGCTCGACCTCCAGCTCGATCGTGATACTTTGCGGCGCCTGCTTGCCGCGGAGGGCCTGCAGCAATTCGAGCTGCCCGAGCGCGGTGAAGATCGACTCGGCATAGGAGCGAGAGCGCTCCCAGAAGGCGCGGTGCTGGGGGGCCACCTGGCGGGCGTAGCCGCCGCCCGGGCCCAGGCCGTGGGTGTGCGGCAGGTGCGTCGCCGCCGGCACGTGCCATTCCTGGCCGTCGTGCAGTTTGAGCCAATAACCCGCGTGCAGTTTGTCGCGCTGGAGATCCTGGGGCTTGACCGGCCGCTGCCGATCGAAGCCAAGCCAATACGCGCCCTCGGCCAGGCCGGACGCCGGGCGGCAGGGCTGCCAATCCTGCGAGGGCAGGATCAGCGGCGGCACGTCGCTGGCGGCGTTGCCCCCGCGCCAGGTGGCGAGCCGGCCGGGGCGGCCGTCGGGTCCGCGCTCGATCGGGACGACCTCCGGCCCGCGGTCGCGGGCCAGGTCCGCCAGGCCGCAAGCGGCAAGCGGGTCGGCTAGGATGCCGGCGTTTCCGGGGAAATAGAGCAGGTAGCCGGACATGCGGAGGTCGGAGGTCGGAGGTCGGAGGTCGGAGTTCGAAACGATTACGGCGCGCCGAGCGTGATCGTGCGGCTCGGTTTGAGTTGCCAGGTCCACGCGAAGACGTTGCTGTTGTTCGCGCCGATCGCGTTCGTGACCGTCATGCGGCTGTTGGGATCGTTGATCGTGGGCGCGCCGCTGCCGCCGAGCGTGGTGATGGTGAAGCTGCTGGGGTTTTCTTCGCAGTCGAACTGCGCGCCGTCGAAGAGGTTGACCGCCGCGGCCGTGCCGCTGGAGAGGTAGACCACGCGGGCCGTCGGGCCGTAGGCGTTGATCGCCGTGACCGCGTTGTCGCCGCGGATGATGACCGTGGCCTCGTCGTACACGTTGATGGCCGTGATGTCGGCCAGGGCGGCGGCGCTGTCGATCTCGACCGTCGCGGAGCCGCCGACGTGAAGGGTGCCGAGCGTCGTCCCCTTGCCGGTGCGGACCTCGGCATTGCCGGTGACCGTGACGGTCAGGAAGGTCGCGACCTCTCCCGCGAAGGGGGCCACATCGACCGTGCTGTCGCCGGTCACTTTAAGCGTGTTGCTCGCGTGGGTGCCTTTGACCATGCAAGCGTGGAGGCCATCGAGCGCCGGCGTGTCGGTGGCGTACACTTCGATCGCGGTCTGCACGCTGCCGGCGTCGTACATGACGAGCGGGCTGCCGTCGCCATCCCCCGCGCCGATCCGCACCAGCGACGCCGGGGCTTTCAGGTAGAGCGGCCGGTACTCGTCGTAAGCGCCGGCGGCGTTGTACGGCGGCAGGCCGCACTGGGCCTCGAACGAGGCGTTGATGTAAAGGGCGGCGAGCGTGAGGCCGGCCAGCGCCTCCAGGCCGTATAAGAGATCGACGTCGAGATGCTCCAGCGTAAGAGTGTCGGCGGCCACCGGCAGCGTCCGCGCGCCGGTGCTGGCGTTCTTGCAATTGTTGGCCGACAGCACGCTCGGCCCCTCGCAGGCCGTGACGGGGGTCACGGCGCCGATCGTCCCCGCGCCGCCGCTGACGCTGCTGGCGGCGACGAACGATTTGCCGAGCGTGTCGGCCGTCAGCAGGACCGAGCCACTCGGCCTGGTCGCGGTGATCTCCTCGAACTCGTTGTACAGCGAGGCGTTGTGGGCCGTCACGTAGGCCGCCTCGGTCGTCGGCGCGTCGGTCGTGCCGGCCACGCCGACGATCTTGCCGCCGATCGTGACGCGGTACGTGGTGGCGGCGTCGTAAGCCGTGATGTCGAGCGAATCGACCTGGGCCACGGCTTGTGCGTCACCGGCGAGGAGGATGTCGGACATGGGGGAGATCGGAGGTCAGAGGTCGGAAGTCAGGCTTGGCAGTCGTCCGTTGGCGGAGGTCAGTGGGGGTGCTTGGCGCGCGGGCGATTGCGCGGTGGCTCGGGCGGCGGCACGTGGCCCGGGTCGAGGTCGGGGAAGCCGTCGGGCGAACGATCTGGGAGCGCCCCCTCGTCGAACGCGCAATCGTCAAGGCAGAGCGCGGACGGCTCATCAGTCGCCGCTTCGGCCAGGGCGGCGGGCGGGCGCACCGCGCTGCCGCTGCCGCAGTGCTGGCAGTTGGTCTGCAGCACCAGGCCGTATGGCGTCTCTTCGGCCGACACGTGCAGCTCGCACTGGGCCGGATCATTGAGCGGGCATTTCATGGGACTGGCTCCTGGTTCCTCATGCTGGGCTGGGACGCTACGGGATCGTACTGACGGCCGAGATGGTCAGGCTGCCCTTGGGCAGCACCTCAATGGCGACGGTGCCGTCGTCGTTCTCGCTGACCGTGATCGCGTCGTCGCGCCACGCGCCGGTAGCGCAGCTGACCTTCACGTGCAGCGAAGAGCCGACGGCGACGCGGGCCGCGTTGTCCACCGCCTTCCAGAAGTAGATGGCGAGCGTGCCCGAGAGGGCGCGCAGCGACTTGCTCAGCGCGGCGACCTGGCCGACCTTGAGCGTGCTGAATTTGATGACGGGCGCGCGGCGGGCGACGTAGCCTTTCCGCGGCCAGATGTCGCCGTCCGTGGCGAAGGGCATGAACTGCGTGCCGAACTCGACCGAGTGCTCGGTGACACCTGCTACCTGGACGCCGTTGTGATACACCGGTCCCATGAAGAATTCCGAAGTGAAGGCCGGCGGCGTCAGCAAGCTGAAGTCCGCCCCCGTGGCGTGGAGGATCGGCTCGTTCGTGCCGTCGTACAGGGCGTGGGCCACGCACTGGGCGATCGCCCCTTCGGCATCGTCCTGCCGCGCGCTCAGGCTGTTGACAAGCAGGTGGCTCTTCGCGAGCGATAACGTCTCGTGCGTGGCGGTGGTCAAGAACACGCCTTGCCCCTCGTCGCGCTCCTGCAGGCGGAAGGTCGAGCCGCCGGCGGCGCTCGCCAGGCCCAGCAGCGGATTCACGGTGCCCAGCAGGGTGGCCAGATCGCGCGTGCCGAAGCTGACCTGGGGCTTGCCGCTGGCGAGCAGGTGGGCCTTCGGATCGACGGCCCCGCCCACATAGCGGCGGCTGACCTGCGCTTGCGGGTTGGCGGCGAAGCCCTGCATTTGCAGCAGGTCGAGCGTGCCGCCGGCATGGACGAAGGAGCAGGGGAACAGGCTGAAACGGTCGGCGCTCATCGTTGGTCACTCGCGAGTGGTCGGTGGTCGGTGGGTTAGGAGCTGGCCTTGGCCGCGGCCACGCGCTTGCGAATGCGCGGGCTCTTCGCCAGGGCGCGGGCCAGGTGGCGGCCGTAGCGTTGAATGAAGCCCTTCGCGATGTCGCGGGCTTCCGGGTCGATGATCGTCGCGAGCTCTTTCCGCATTTGTTGGATCGTGACGCGGCTGGCGGCCGCCTGCTCTTTGGCCGCCCGCTGTTTCATCTGCTTCCGCGCGTATGGGCTCGCCTGGGCATACGCTTGCTGGGCGCCTGCGCCCGGCGGGAACGGCATCGTGAGCGTCAGTCGCAGCGAGCCGCTCTTGCCGTCGTCGTCGGCTGCTTTGCCGCCGACGCGGATCGTGGGCTGCGACTGGAGCATGGCCATCTTGGTCGCCCCGGTTTTCACCAGGTCGGTGACGCTCCGCCAGCGCCGGGCCTTGAAGCGGATGTACTTTTCTTTGCGGCGCATGTGGCCGTATTTGCCGGCGGCACTGCGCTGGAAGTGCCCCGGCATCCGCTGCTTGTGATGCTTTTCCCCTTCCTCGCGGAGCGCGTCTTTCGCCGCGCGATTGTGCAGGCGCAGGAACGATCGCTCCTGGAGCAGCGGCTCCGGAGCGGCGATCGTCGCGCGTACGGTGGGCAGGGGCATGCATGGCTCAGTAGGTGATGCGGAACTGGACCGCCCAGCAGGGCTTGCGGGACGTGGCGTCGTCGCCCTCGTCCTCGCGGTCGGCGATCGGGATCAGAAACGGCTCCACGCTCCAGGCGATGTCTCGGATCTGCAGGTGCGAGTGCGTCTTGCCCGGCGCGTTCACGCGGCTGGCCGAGATCGCGCGCATCTGCTCTTCGAGCGTGTTGACCTGCAGCATGAACCAGGTTTGCTGTCCGCCCGTGGTGGCCGGCGCGAGCGGCGTCGGCTCGGTGTATTCGAGCTCCAGCGACAAGAGGCACGCGCCTTCGCCGGCCCACGTGCCGGTGCCGACGATTCGCCGGCTGCGCTCGGTCTGCTGGACGATCGCCCGCGGCCGCACGGGCGCGTCTGCGTCTTCGTCTTCCTGGAACTGATGGATGTAGGCCAGCGCCAGCAAGTACGTGGCGGTGCCGGTGAGCTCCTGCCACTTGGCGGTCGAGGCGAGCAGCAGGGCGACGAGCTCGGCATGGTCGATCAACGCGACCTCCCGGCGCGGCGCGCCGCCAGGCGATCGGTGCGCGTGACCAGCACCTTCTGCTTGCCGAGCTGGCGGGCGACAATTCGCACCGCCGTCCACCGCTTCCCGCCAAACGCAAAAATGCTCGGGCTGCCCGTCGTGCCGCTCCGCTCGGTTACGGCCACCGAGTCGGCCAGCTCCAGCGTCGCGGTGCGGCGGAGCTGGACGCTCTCCCGCGTGTCGATCTGCGCCCCTTCGCCGAGCCCCACGCCGCCGCCGTCCTCGGCATCGCGATCGACGATCGCCATGACATTCACTCCCGCGGCCAGGTTGCCGGCGGGGTAATGCACGACCGTTTCGCCGCACAGATCGTCGATCTGGGCGGCGTAGACGGCGAAGTCGGTCTCGAAGATGGAAGCCATTGCGGAGTGGAACTTAGGGAACAGGGAACAATCAATCAGGCGCGCTAGGCGTCTACGTCCACCCACACTTCGGGCGCGAGGCGGACCTGCAGCTTGTCGAGCCGCACTTCTCCGGGGCTGGCGTGGACGCTCTTCTCGAAATGGAACAGCGCCTTCAGCGGGCCGGTGGCGGCGGCCAGCGTGAAGGTGGTGGCGGCCAGGACGAGCACGCCGTTGATAATGATTTGGATGTCCTCGTGATCGCGGCCATCGATGACCACGTGGACCGGCGTGCCGAGGACCCAATCGACCGTGGTGTCGGTCGCGGCAACTTCGGTCGTGCCGTCGTCGCTCTCGGCGTCGAGGTTCAGATCGGCGCCCATGTCGAAGTGGGCGAAGACGCTCTCGGTGATCACGTCGGCGTCGCTGGCGTGCGTGGCGTTGGCCACGCCCACGTTCAGGTCGCCCACGTCGGCGGTGGCATTGGTGACAACTTCGACGACTGCCTCCACAATCCAGTTGCTGTTGACTGGAAAACTCCGCTTGGACAAGAGGTCGAGCTTCTGGGCCTCCGCGGTAGTGGTGAGGCCGGCGCCGTGCGCCCCGCCCTGCATCCGGCTGTAGGGCGCGCCGGCGGCCGCCACGACGGCGGTGGCGAACGGAGCACTTTGCAGGTCGATGATCCCACGGGCCTTCTCGTTCAGATCCACGACCATCGTCGTGGCGGCGCTGGCCGCGTCGCCGCGGACTGCGCCCAGGTGGAAGTCCTTGTCGTTGGTGGCCACCGGGAACGTGGCGCTGTTGGCGGAGTGGTCCCAGATCACGTCGCCGCCGTCCAAGAGCACCACGCTGGCGGTCTTCGCCACGGTCACGCGGCCGCGGACGCGGACGCTGGCCGTCTCGCCCGCCAGCAGGGTCTTCAGGCCATCGACGTAGCCGGCCCGGCCGTCGGGCAGTTGGATGATCTCGCCGGCGAGTAGCCCGCCGGTCGGAACGACGAGCGACACGGTGTCGGCTTCGTGCAGGAAATTGGCTTGTCCCATGAAAGTAACTCCGAAAAGGCAGTGAATTGGATGGTGCGGGCGGGGACGCGCCGCGCGCGGCGGCGTGTCCCGGGAAACTCTTGCGCCTCAGGGCGCGTCAGGCTTAAGCGCCGGTCGATTTCACCACGCCACGGAAATCGAGCGCCTTCGCGCCGATGTCCATGTTGATGTCCCAGCCCACGCCCCACTGGCCCTGGGTCAGCACGAAGCTGCGGAGCTGCGGCGCGCGGCCCGTGCTGCGCAGGTAGCCGACCTCGATCGTCTTGGCCCCTTCCTCGCCCGGCTGCGCGGCCAGGAAGTAGTTGGTGGCCGTGCCGACCTTGGCGGTCCCGCTGACGGGGTCGGTCACGCCGGCGACGCCGATCCGGTCGTCGCTGCGGAGCATGATGCCGCGCGAGAGGAGCGGATTCTTCGTGCCGCCGTCGCTCGTGCTGATGACGCGCTCGGCGCTCGTCAGCAGGATCTCGGCCGCGAAGCTCAGATCCTGCGGCACGATCAGATACCGGGGCCGCAGGTTGAGCGGGCGACCATTGATGCGCTGCTTGGCCATCATCTGGATGGCGGTCTGCAGCGTGGCCGCGGCCAGCGCGCCGGTCGTGGCGTTGGCGTGCGTCGCGTGAAACAGCGCGACGTTGTCGGCGCCGAGCGCCGCGTTGGCGAGCAGGATCGCATACACCAGGTTCGGCCGGAGCTGGCGGGCGGTCAGGCCGATGTCCTGCGGCGAGACCTGATCGACGGCGCCGAGGCGGTCGTCGATGATGTCCATCTCGTCCAAGACCCACTGCCCGCTGTAGCGGGCGATCTTGTACTCTTCCTTCGAGTCGCTCGTGCCGAGGTGGTCCGCGGTGCCGCCGCGGCCGTGCTTGGTCAGCGCCCCGAACTTGCCCATCTGGACCCGCTCGTTCGTCTGGAAATTCGGCACGTCGGACTCGCTGACCCAGCCGACCGTGGTGTCTCCGCCGTCGGTGTAGCCGGCCATCAGTTGAGCGCTGATGTTGGTCGTGAAGATGTTGCTGAGGGAGCCGCCGCTGACCGCCGCGCGGATCATCTCGCCACGGCCGACGGGGACGCGCCCCGAGTCGAGGCGGCAGGCCTCGCGGCAGATATCGACCAGGCTCATGTCGCGGTACTGCCAGGCCATGTCGGCGGCCCGCAGGTGCTCGGCGTTGGTCTCCAGGCCGCGAACCGGGCAATGCACGCCGCCGCGGTGCTCGGAAAACTGCCGCACCGGGTCGAGGCCGCCGCGGATCATCAGCGCGAGGCCGAGCGCCCGCACGTTGCAGTCGGCTTCGTGGCCGCGCGAATGGATGCCCGGCTGGTAGCTCGGAGCGCCGGCGGGCGCTGGGCCCGGCCCGCGACCGCGGACGGAGGCCAAAAATTCGCGGCTCGCGCGGCTTTCATCCCAGCCCTCATTGACCGCCCGGGTCAGCAGCTCGGCCGGCACAACGTCGCCGGCCAGGTCGGTGATCGCCCGCACGCGGTTCCGCTCGGCGGCAATCGCCTCGGCGCGGACTGCGTCGGCATTGACGGCCGGCGCGGGTAGGACGGGAGGGGCGGGAGGGTTCGCCGGCGCGCTGCGCGTCAGCTCGGGAGCAGGCGCGGGCAGCGGTGGGACGGCAGCTCCGGCGGCATCGGCCCGCGCGCGATCGGCGGGAGCGAGCGCGGCGTGGAACGCCTGCGCTTCGGCTTCGGTGGCTTTGGCCGGCAAACCCATCGTTTGCAGGAAGGCCCGCAGTCTTTCGTTCATAGCTAACTCCAGGGGAATGGATCGAATCTTGGCTTGTTGGTCCGCACCGATCGGCGTCAGGCTGACCTCTTTGGCCAGCCAGCGCGTGTTCACGTGCAAGTCGTACTGAGCGGGCGCTTGATAATTACGCCCGCCCACCTGCCCGCCACGGCCGCGCGGGACCAGCGTCGTCTCGACGGGCGAGTGCCCGATCGAAACGTCGCGGGTGTGGCCTTCCTTAATCTTGGTCCAGACTGTCGGCTCGCTCTTCGAGACGAACAGCCGCCCGACGAGCTGGCTGTTTTCGATGCGCAGGTTGCGCACCGAGCCGACCTGGTGGCGGATGCTGTGCCGCTGGTGGGCGTCGAGCAGCGGGATCTGCTCGGGCAGCGTCGCGCCGTCCATCCGCAGGACTTCGAGCACGGGTTGCCCGGTGGAGAGGATCGTTGAGGCGACCGCCGCTTCGGTGGCAATCACCGCTTCGACGCTCCACTCGTCTTCGTTGATCGTCGCGGGCAGGATCGTCGCCGAGCGCAGGTGCATCTCGCCGAGCGCGGCTTCGCGCACGTGCAGCGGCTCTTCCGGCCCGTCGCCCACTTGCTGCAGTTGGCGCTCGCGAAGGTGGGCCTGGAGGGCCGGCAGATCGTGCAGGCGGTAGTGCGTTTCGTCGTGCACGTCCGTGGTGATGAGCATGAGCGCACGAGCGCTGGCCCGGATCCACGTCGGCGAGACTTGCCAGGCGGTGGCCAGCTTGCTGATCGGCACGACTCGAATGATCGCGGGCTGCGTCATGCTGGGGCCTCCTCGGCGGCATCTTCCACGGCCTCGTCAACGTCGCTCGGCGTCGCAGGGGCTTCCGCCGCACGAACGCCGCCCGTCATCCACGCCGGCGGCGTGATGCCTGCCGCGCGAAGGGCCGCTTCTTCGCGGGCGAGCCGGCGAATGTGCTGATCGAGATTACGGCCGCGGGCCGCCAGGGCGTCGCCAAAACTTTCGGTGCGGTTGGTCAGGCCCTCGGTTTCCGCCTTGGCCTCTTTGTTCGGATCGACGTGACCGCGCGGCGTCCAGATCCAGAGCTTCTCGACCTTGCGCGGCTTGCGGCGTAAGATCCGGAACTCGTCGCTGAACTTGGCCTCTTGGAGGACCAGATCGACGAGCTGGTTCAGCGTGCCCGCTTGAACGGGCGAGCCGCTCACCCAGAGTTGCACGCCGGCGACGGTGCGGTCCCAGCTTTGCGTGTCGAGCCGCGCCGAGCTGTAGTTGTGCTTGCTGGCATCGAGCCGGATCATCAACAGCGGCATGTTGAAGGGCCGCCCGGCATCGCGCTGGCGTTCGCCCCGGTAATCGGGATATTGGGCCGCCGGCTGCACGGCCGGGAACGCGAACGGTTTCCAGCCCGGCGGGGCCATGTTGATCGTGCCCGGCTCCAGCGTGGTCGATTCGGGGACCGTCCACAGCGTCGCGTCTTCGCGGTCCGTGTAGAACATGCCGTTGTGATCGGCCCCGCGGCGGGCCGCCTGCTGCACGCTCACGTCGTAATCGCGCAGGTCGGCGACCGATTCGAGGCTCGGAGTGAACCAGGGAAAGCCGCGGGCCTGGCCTTCTTCGTCGAACATGAAATTGTGAATGACCAGATCGGCCGGCCACGGGTCGTGGCGGTAGCCGTAGCCGTCGCGCTCTTTAATCCAGTAGCGGACGGGCCGGTCCTTGGAGTCGAGCTCGACGCCGAGCACGTGCCGCGGATCGCCGCTGGCGTGGGGCGGGGTGTCGAGCCGCCGCGGCGGCAGCGGCCGCAGGCGCATTTGCACCGGCCCGTCGGCATCGCGGTCGGTTTCGATCAGGGCGAGGAACTCGCCGCAGCGCGGCAGATTGCGGATCCACAGCTTGAGCAGGCTCGGCCCGCTCAGGTCGCCGCGGAACGTGGGAGCGCGCCACCAGCGGCGCCAGACTTCTTCGGCGGCCTGGTCGTATTCCTGATCGTCGCTTTGCACGTTGAGCTGCGGGCCGGCGGGGCCGACGACATCCTCGGCCAGCGTTTGCGCGATGCCGGCGAGCGTGGGATTCTGCCGCGTCTCGTAGAGCGCGCGGGTGCGCAGCGTGCCGAGCTGGCCGCGGAGCCAGTCGTTGATGTCGCTGTCGGTGGCCCGCTGCCAGTGGGCTTCGTTCAGGCGATGCGTCTCGCCCGCTTCCCAGTGGCGGGCGTGATCGCTCCAGCCCGGATGCGACTCATAGCGGCCGCTGCCGGTGGGCGTGCTCTCGCGCGCGAGCAGCGGCGGCCCTGGAACGGAGCCACTGAAGGCGCCAGCGTATTCGACGTTCTGCAGCTCCATCAGCTCTTACCGCTCCCGTCGCTGGTGGTAGTGCTCATGCCGGTGGGTCACTTCGCAGCCGGACATCGCGCCCAGCAGCCCCAGGACGAGGCCCCCGAGGACGATCGCCAGGGAGATTTTCAAGATGTCCGTCAGGTGCGACTCCATCAGTAGTCTTCGCTGAGGCTGGGGCGCGCGTAGGTGATCTTGCTTTGCTGCAGGCCGAGGCTGGCTCCCTTGAGCCGGCGGCATTCCAGGATGAACGTGTTGAGCGAAGCCGCGTTGGCCCATTCGGTGCGCTGCTTGCCGCCGCCGCCGAGCGACCGCTCGACGTTGGGCATGGTGGCCAGGCGAACCTTGACCGCCATCGCCTTGGTGATGGCGGTGTCGTAGTCACCGGCATCCAGGGCCGCGACGGCCTCGCTGTACAGCGTTTCGAGCTGGCTTGCGCTCATGCCTCAAGAGTAGGCGAGGCCCCGGGGCGCTCCGCCGCGCAAGAATGCGGGGCGTTACAGATCTGTACCGGGCGGCGTTTCCCGGGAAAGGGCCGGCCGGCCGCCTAGACCAGGCGGAAGGCGAGGCGCGTTTGCGTCCCCGCGGCGGACCACTGGGCGACGAGCGACTGCCGCGCGGCCTGGTCGTCGGCCGCGACCAGCTCGACGGCGGTGATGAGGGCGCGGGCGAACGCCGGGCGCGGGCCGTTGCTGAGGGCGACCAGCTCGCCGACGGCGAACGTCCGCTTGCCCAGCACGCGAAAGGTGTCGGTCTTCTCGCCGGCCAGGATCGGCGCGACAAACTCGCGCTTGAACCAAAGGGTCTTCATCGCATCGACCGGCGCGGGGCCGGCCCTCCGTGGCTGGGGGTCAAAGGGATTCCGGCATTCCATAGCGGCGGCGAATCTCGGCCTCCATCGCCGCCACGACCAGGCGGAGCTGGTCGAGGGCGAAGCCGGCGTCGCGCGAGGCCGTCTCTTGCACGCGGTGGTGCAGCCGCTCCAGCACGTCCAGCGCTTCGTCGCCGCCCGGAAGCTCGGCACGGATGGCGGCGTTGATCGCCGCCTTGGCGTTGCTCTTGACGTACTTTTCGCGCAGCTCTTTCGTGCTCATCGGGGCCATTGTCATCGGCGGCTCCCGTTCCGGCAATTGGCCTGGCGCTTGACTGGGCGGGGCTCGGCCTCCGCCCGCTTGACCAGTCGCTGCACGGTGCTCGGCCACCATTTCGCGTGGCGGATGCCCTGGCGTTTGCGCCCGTACATCTGATCGCCCGTTTTCAGCCCGCGGCGGTTCAATTCAGCCGCGATCTGCTTGTAGCTCTTGCCGCGCTTGCGGAGCAAGCGAATGAGCGCGATGATCTTGCCGGCCCGCTCGTCGGCGACGAGCTTGCCGCGAACGACCCGCGTGCCGAAGCGCGGCACGCCGGCCAGGATCGGCCGGCCGATCGCCGCGCGGTGGCGATAAGCTTCGCGGGTCCGCTCGGCGATCAGGTCGCTCTCGAACTGGGCCATCACGGCCACGAAGCCGAAGAAGGCCCGCCCCGCGGCGGTGCTGGTGTCGAGGGCTTCGTTGATCGAAGCCAGGTCGGCCCCCGCGTGGTGAAGTTGCCGCAGGATTTCATGGAGGTCGATCACGCTCCGCGCCAGGCGCGAGAGCGAGCGGACGATCAGCAGGCCCTTCGTCGCCTGGGCCTTGGCAATCGCTTGCTCCAGGCCCGTGCGCCCCTTCGTGGTGCGGCCGCTCTTGCCGGCGTCGTCGAAATAAGCCGCCACTCGCAGGCCCCGTTCGGCGGCGAAGCGTTTGCCCGCCGCTTGCTGGGCCGCGAGGCTGTCTCCCTCCTCGGCCTGGCGGGGCGTGCTGACGCGAACGTAGACGACTGCCGCGCGGGCTGCTAAACTGCCCGCGCGGGTCTCCGGAGGGGACTTGGTTACACGCTTCGGCCGCGGCGCACGCCGCGGCCGTTTGCTTTTCTGGCGGCTAGTCATGGGCCACCTCCGCCGCGGCCAGGCCGCTCAAGGTGTGCCGGGCGAATCGCCGGCCGTCGGCAGCTACATAAAATCGGGCCGTGATTTTGGCCAACACGAAGACGACGGTCTCTGTCACCGCGGCGAATTTCCGGCTGCTGACGCGCTCGGTCACAGTGCGCGTGGCGGCGATCTGCCGGCCCGGCTGCACCAGGTCGGCCAAGCGCCGCTGCGCGGCTTCACTGGCGGCAATCCGCTCGTCTAGCGCGCGGCGCCAGCGGGCGTGCCAAACCAGATAGCCAGCGCACTGCTGCGCGTCGGAGTGAAAATCGCGCCAACGGCAGAAGCCGGCCAGCCACTCGCCGCGGTGGCAGTCGCCGGCCAGCAGCCACATGCAGCGCCGGCAGCCGCCCCAGTGGTCGGCCTCGCGGATGACGCCCTCGGTAGTGTTCCAGTAGCGGCTGCCCGAGCCGCTGATGTAGTCCGGCTCGCGCCGCGGAGTTGCGCACGGCGCGAAGTCGGCGGTCGTCGAGTCGTGAAAGTTGTGCCACTCCATTAGCGCACCGCCTTTCCCGGCCGGCGGCAGACGGCGTCGGCCAGATTTTCGGCGCTCCGGCACTGGTCGAAGGTCACTTCCAGGCCGGCCTCGCGGGCGATCTTGGCGGCGACCTGCAGGTAGGTCGTGCCCTTGTAATTCTTTTTTGCCGTGGCCTTGAAGCCGCCGATCCGATCGTTTCGCACGGTGCAGCTTTTCAATCCGCGCTCGGCGGCGAACTCGATCGCCTTCAAAACGCTCCAGCACTCGGCCGCGAATTGATCCGGGCACTGCGTGTTGGTGAAAACGGCTTCGACTTTGCCGGCGGCGGTTTCAATCAGCAGGCCGGCGCGGTAGCCGCCATTGTCATACTTGGCCTGCCGGCCGTAGGCATTGATGACGCGCGTCACGGTGTTTTCACACCCGTCGCACCAGAGCACCGCGCCGTCGGCGATTGCTTCCAAGGCAGCCAGGCGGGCCGCCGCTTCGTCCAGGCGGGCCTGCGCCTGGTCCGCTTCGCGGGCGACCTGCTGGGCTTTCCACTGCTCACGGGCGGCCTGGGCCTGCGCCTCGGCCTGCTGCTTGGACTCTTCCGCCGCGGCCTGCTGAGTGGCGGCGGCCTGGTCGGTTGTCGCAAAGCCGAGCGCTTGCATCAGCTCGTCGCGGCGCGCCCAGAGGGTCTCGTCGTTGAGCTTGAAAAGCTCGCCGCGGGTCTGCTTGCGAGACCACTTCGATTCCTGGGCCAGCGAAAGAAACGACTCAAACGTGTGCGTGGCGGTCATCGTTTCGACCTGCTTTGGCAGGCCCTCCAGAGTGGGTGATCGACCTGCCGAGGCAGGCCAGAAATTGCACCGCTCAAACGTTGAGCAGTCCGATCAATATAAAGGAGTGATCGTCGGCTGCAAGTGGTTATTGTGAGCCGACTTAGCGTTTTGCTGCCGATTGTCGGCTAAGCGCTAGGGCGGCTTGGACTTAGCCGACCGGAATTTACTGGGAATTCTTGCCGATCCACAAAAAACTGGCGATTTTGCGCCTGCCGGCGCACGGCAGGCGCCCGCCGCCGAAGCGATGCGCGTGCGGGGTGCCGCGCGTATAGCGGAGCGTCCAGCGCGGGCTGGCCCCCAGCCGCGCGACGAGGGCCGGGTGCGCGGTCACAATCGAGATGCGCGCACCGCCGGCCGCTTCGCGGGCGGCGACGGCGTCCAAGAGTGCCTGGCCCAGGCCCAGGCCCTGATAGTCGGGGTGCGCGACGAGTCGCGTGACGCGGCGGCAGCCGGCGTGCCCCAGGTTGGTAAGCGTTGCGCAGAAAGCGGCGGGCCGGCCCGCGACGAGCGCGGCGTAACAGCGGCTGGCCGCGTGCAGCGTGCCGGCTAAATAGTGGTGCTGGGCGAAGCGCGGCCAAAGATGCGCGGCGCGCTCGACGAGCGACCAGCGCAGGCGGGGCGGCGGCGGCCGCTCGGTGCTGAGGCTGCCCGCCGGCATCCGCAGCGTCCAATCCGGCGCGAGCCAGGCGAGCACGTCGGCGTGGCAGCTGGCGACGACGAGTTGCCGCCCAGGCGCGCGGCGCACGTAGCGCGCCAGCGCGACGCACGCCGAGCGCGCGACGACGCGGTCGAGGCAGCTCGTGAATTCGTCGATCGCGACGAGTACATTGGCGGCATGCTCATTCCCCTTCGCCAGCAACCCTGGTACGCCGCCGCCATCTTCCTGCTGCTTGTGTGGTTGCTCGTGCATCGGCTGGCTTGCCAGTGAGCGGGCCAGCTCGGCGCGGAACTGCTCGCCACCCGATAGCGCGTGGAACGGTCGCGTCCAGGCGGGCACGCTGCCCAGGCCCACGGCCGACAGGAGCCTGGCGGCTTCCTCAACGGTGGCGAGGCCCAGGCAATCGACAATGGCCCGATCGGCGGGCCAGGGGCGCTGCGGGGCGAGCGCATGCGGGAAGGCAGCCTGCAGGATCTGGCTCTTGCCGCTGCCCGAATTGCCGACGATCGCGCCGATTTGCCAATCGCCGCCGGCAGCGGGCAGCGCGACGTCAATCGCCAGGCGCGTGCTGCGCGGCGCGAGGTCGAACTGCTTGCGGATGGCGCGGGCGAACGGGCCGGCGGCGGCCGGCGCGCGGCGGCGGATGGTCACGCGGCGCGTGCTGGTGCTCATGCCGCCAGCGTAGGCGGCCCCTCGGCGCGCTCCGCCGCGCAAGCGTGTCCCGGGAAACGAGTCGCATTGCCCGCGCGGATCACGGCTCAGCTCCCGCGTTCGTCGCCGGCGCCTGCAATTCGAGGCTCTTGAAGGTCGCGCTGCACGCATCGCACTTGTGGTGCCGCAGCGGCTTGCGCGTGCTGGTCACTTTCACCTTGCCGCTCTGGCAGCGCGGGCACTTGCGGACCGGGAAGCGGTGGGGCTTGTCGTCGGCCGGCGGCGCGGGCAAAACGAGCGGGGCGGCTGGCGAGACGACTGGAGCCGCCGGCGAGACCATCGGCCGAGCCACGTCCACGGCTGCTGCTCGGGGTGCGCTCTCGGTCTCCTGTTCACCGCTCTCCGCCCGCTCCAACGAGGGCGGCGGCTCCGCCGTCTCTCGAAAGCTAAAGTTCATGCCGCAATGCCGGCACCGCGCGCGGCCCGAGGCAAACCAACTCGTTTGCCCCGCCCGCGGCCGGGCCCTGATCTGGACGTCCTGGCAGCCGCATCGCGGGCAGGGTGGCCCGTCGCATGGATCGAGTGCAGCCATTTACCGTCTCGCTTTCTTCTGTTGCGCAAACCAGCCCTCGCCGGTGTGATCGGCCGGCTGGCCATCGTGTCCGGCTTTGCGGATGGCGGCGGCGACGATGCCGTAGCGCTTCGCGTCGCGATAATCGTTGGGCGTTTGGTCGTCGATCCGCTGCCACGACTCGCGGATCTCGTTGCGGTCGTCGAGCTTGCCGACGGGCGCGTCGTTCAGCAGCTGGTCGAGGAAGTCGCGTTGCTCTTCGAGCGCCGCGCGAAACAGCGTGGTGCCGCCCGGCGAGCCGGGGACGATGTCGTGAAGCTGGCTATCAATCTGGTCCTGGGTGCTGATCGTGTCCACTTCAATGTACTTCGCGCCCGGCTTGCTCGTGTTCTTGCCGAGCTTCTGCCGTTTGTAGAGGGCTCCGAGACTCGATCGAGAGCCGCGGCAGGGGATAATCGTGATCCCGCGCTGCTTGGCCCGCTCGATGAACCTATGAACGTCGCGAGGGCGAAAGCCAAAGTCCATCAGCACCAGGCTGATCCGCAAGAGCCGCGAGCCGTCGGGCGAGGGGAACTCCATCGCCAGCCAATCGAGCAGGTCGTTCTCGTTTTCGATGCGGCCGTAGTCGAGCGTGTGGCTGGTGTCGGCCGCGGCGTTCCACGCCTCGGCCACGACCGGGTAGTGACTCTCTTGCTTATCGACGCCGGCGACGATCCACCGCGTCCACTCCGGCAGCTGGCCGCGTTCGAGCGGCAGCGCCATCAGCCGCTGGCCCAGCGTCTCCCACGTCGCCTCACGGCGCACGAGCTCCCAGGTTTCCCCTTTCCAGCTGTTCACAAAGTTGCGCAGTTGGTGCGGGCGGTCCTTGCAGCCGACGAACTTGGCGGCGATGGCGCCCCAGGTGAGGCTGAGGGCGTAGAGGCTGGAGAGCTGCGTGCCGTAATCGCGGCCGTCGCGCACGGGCTCGCCGGTGAGCCAGGGGGCGTCGAGGGTGAAGCCGCCCCACAGCGGGCGGCCGGGCTTGCGCCAGGCCTCGACGGCGGCGCGGGCTTTCTCGTCATCGCAGCCGCAACCCTCGGGGATCCACACGCCGCCGCGCATCATCGAGCCGCGGTGCTCGTCGCCGATTTCCTGCTCGCAGTGCAGGCAGACGTATTTCGCGGTCTGGCGGGCGAGGTGCTTGTCGCTGCGGCCGCCCGGCCCGGGCTGCCAGACGATGCCGCCCGGCCGCTTGCCATCGCCGAGGCGCAGCGCCTGGCGGCGGCCGCAGTGCGGGCAGGGCACCCACAAGTGCGCGTTGCAGCTGGCCAGCCGGCCACGCTCGATGCGGCTCGAATGCTTGAGAGCCGGCGTCGATTCCTTCAGCTTCTTGTGGGCCCACTCGAACTCCTTGAATCGCTCGTCGAACAGCTCCAGCGGGTCGGCCTCGGTGGACGTTTTCAAATGCTCCCACTTGTCAATTTCCGCGGCGTGGCCAAATCTGACCGCCTTGTCAGCCAGCGTTGCCGCCGATCGGGGCCAGGCCACAAACATGCGGCAGTAAGCCAGCTCGATCACTTTCGCGCTCCGCCGGCTTTCGGGGAGCAGCTGGCCGGCGAGCACGTCGCAGTGTTCGAGCATCCGCTCGGTGCGGCCGCTGATCTGCAGCGACAACTGGGAGTTGGGGCCCGCGAGCATCATTGGGCAGGGGTCGCACGCGGCGACTTTCATCGCGTAGACCTGGCCCACGAAGCTCTTGCCCAGCCGCGCCGCCCACTGCAGCCACAGCTCGCAATACTGCGCACAGTCGAGCGCGTCCATCGGCCCGCCTGGTGCACCGAGATGCGGATAGGCGTCGGCATCGTACGGCTGGCCGTGCTCGGTCTGCGCGTGCTCGATCGCCCAATCTTGCGTGCGGATGATCGGGCGCGGCGCGAACGCCGCGGACCAGGCGGCTTCAAGGACCATGATGGCCATCACCAGGGGGAAGAGGAGGAGCGCTGATCGTGGAGAGTTTGCGCAGCACCGCCTCGATCCGCGTCTTCGCCGCCGCGTGAGTGCGGGCGCGCCACTCCTCGGGCAGCTCTTTGGCGATGGCATCGGAGAGCCCTTCCAAGATGGATCTCGCTTGCGTACAGCGCACGGCTTCATCGCGCACCACCTGGTCGATCGGCACCAACGTGCCGGCGAGCAAATCGTTTTTCATCTTCGCGCTCCGCGCCGCCTCTTCGTCGCGCAGGCACTGGGCGAGCGTGCGCCGCGCCTGCAGGCCTTGCAGCTCCGTATCTTCGGCCTCTTCGATCGCGCCGCGCCGCGCCTTTCGCGGCCCGCCTTTCCGCGGCAGCACATGCTTGTCGCGCCAGGACAACGCCGCGCGGATGGAGCTGCGCGGGCAGCCTCGTTTGACCCAGGTATTGAGAGTTCGCTCGCTGACTCCGCAGCCGGCCGCGAGCGCTTTCAAGCTAAGCGCCACACGAGGCCTCTTTCTGGGGAAACGAAGCGAAGTGAAGTGTCAAATTTTCCTTCAAACTCGCGAAAAATACGCAGGGAGTCCCCCGCTGGAGGCCCGGGACCGGGGGGGAGTACCTTTTGGTCAAGGGGGGTATGGCCGCGTAGAATAAGGACTTACGACGACGCGCAGGGGGCTCGAAAGTGGCCCGTTACAGCGCTTTCTAGCGACGGCGCAGCAGCCATCGCCCCGGTGCCCAGCGCCGGCAAGCGCCGCCGCACGCGTTGGCGCGCGGACTGGTCAGGCGCGCCACCCTTCGGCCGCACTCGGTTGGATGTCGTCCGAGCGTCGCGCTTCGGACTGAACACCGGTGGCTCCACCACAGCGGAGCGATCGGTTGGTTCGAAGCGCTCAGGTCCTGCGGCCATAGCGGGCGCCGCACCGATGGCCAGCAACGCGGCCAGGATCAGCATGGGCACGAGTGGCCTGGCCGCGGCTGCTACGTTCTTCGTGAGCTTCGTCTGCTCCAGCAGCTTCTCGACGTTCTCGCCCTCGTGGGCACTGATAACGCCGAGTAGTTCTTGCCGGTCGGTCGGATCCTTGAGCAGCTCGCGGATTTGCCGATGAGTAAAGTCTTCGAAGACCTTGGCTAGCCGGCCTTCTTTCCCGTAGCGGTGCAGCTCGGCGATCTGCGCCGAGATCGTCGCCTTGTCGTTGGCCACGAGTGCGTTGACCAGGCGGGCCAGCGGGCCGAGCTGCGCGTTCTCCGCGTGCACGGCAAGTTCCACCGCCTGGGTGGCGACGGGGTTCTGCTTCTGCGCGTTGAACCGCTGCATGAAGTGAATCAGAAGGGCGCCGGCGACGGCGCCAGCCACGGCGCTCATCATCGAAGTTGGACCGAGGTTTATTGTTTCGGCGAACAGTGGGGACATGGGGCAAACTCCAAAAAGAATAAGTCGATGGCGAGGTCTACAGGTAACTGGCGCTCGGTTTGAACCGGCACACCAAGAACACACCGCCGACGACGACGCAGAGGACGAGGAAGAGCAAATAGCCCGTGAGCTCGAGGCCTGGCCCGACGCGGCTCGGTGGGCGGACCTCGGGCATCGTCTGCGACGGATCGATATCGGGCTGCTTGAGCGGCGTCGGGCAATAAGGGCCGCAATCGTCGGAGGTATCCTTCACGACCAGCGATCGGCCGCCGGCGTCAAAGCGTGGCGGCGCGAACTTTGCGTACAAGGCATCGTCGATCAGGTCGGCCAGTTCGCCCGGGCTGCCGATCTTTGCGACCGTCGGCCTAGTCAAATGCAGTAGCAGCGCACCCGTGTGATCCTGCAGCGTGACCATGGGCACAGCGTCGCCATAGCTATTACGCAGTTGATCCCTGAAGTGGGGATTGCTCGGCGTGTAGGAATTGAAATGGGTCTGTTCGCGGACGCGGACGATGCGCGGATCGTTCTCGAACCAGCTCACCAGGGTCGACTGCATGTTGTCGCTTAGCCAGTTGTCGCCAACCGTCAAAGAGAAGTAGAGCTCCTGCTCGCCAGTCGGCAGGTCGGTCACGCGGTCAGAGTTGTAGCCGCTGGAGCCGTCCATTTTGCGGTCGAGGCGCGAGGAGTGCTGCACCGGAGTGGTGGCCATCTGACCGGCCGCATGCTGCATAGGCTGCTCAACCACGATGTGCTCTAAGAACTGCGGCTGCGACTGCCAGCGCGTGCGATTCCCCCAGCCGGCCTCGGCCGGTTCGCTGCAAACGCAGCTGCACACTAAAGCAACTAGCAGAAGACAAATCTTGCCTGCGTACTTCATGGTCTATCCTCGATTCAATTTGTGGAACGCGTTCCGCGAAGGGAACGCAGTTTCTGGGATATCAAGCGGCGGGGCCGAGTGGGTTATGAGCCGTCAGCCCCGCCGCCGATCGCGACAACGGGCCATTAGTTTTGTGAGTGATGTAAGGCAGCGGTGGCCGCGGGGCGCCGACTTCGGGCACGATCGCCACGCCTCCATAACCCTTCCAGTTGCGGATGAACTCGTCCTTCGGGATCTCGATGAACGCTTCGATCCTGTTGTTGTCGAGCACGTAGGCTTTGTCGCCTTCGAAGCCGACAAACCAGATCGAGTGATTCGGGTAATAGAAGATCACCGCGCCGCGACGCTCGCGCGTGCAGCGCTCCAGCACGGCCACGTCGCCGGCGGCCGTGTCATAGAAAGGGACTCCAGCCCGTCGCAGTTTGCTGGTCAGGCCGTTGTAGGATTCGCCGCCGGCATAGGTCGATCTCCACCACTTGGCGAGCTCGAGCTGGTTGTGCCAGCGCAGGTGCATCACATTCGAAGCATGCACGCACGAGCCGCCGCCCCAGTTCCACTCGCGCAGTTCCCGGGTCAGATTGGCAACGGGCGTTTCCGTCGGCCGCGGCGACGGCTGCACCACGTTGTCCGGTGACGGGCCTTCGTCGCTGAAGGAGATCGCCACTTCGCAACCGGCCAGGCAGAGTGCTGCCACAAAACAAAAGGTCAGCAACAGCGAGCAGGATCGCATGGGGTTTCCTCAATGGTAGTTTTTCGGGGCAGCACGCGCGGTGGGTGTTCTTCGTTCTCTCGCCGGCGGCGAAAGAACGGGCGGCGATTCGGCTTGTCGGGCTTCTCGCTCTTAGGGCTGACAAACTCGCACGCCGTGTACGACATGCCGATCACCATCACCAGCCACAGGGCGAAGCTGAGGATCTGCCTGGCCAGCGGGCTTTCCCGCAAGCCATGCAGAATCGACAACAGGCCGAGCAGCCGGCGGAGCATCGGCTATACCTCGTCCGGCGCGGCCGCCTTGCGAAGCAGATTCACCAGAACGCCGAGGCCGGCAACGACGGCCGGCTCAAACAGGCCGAAGTCCTGGCCGGTAACCCATTGGGTCAGATAGGCCAGGGCGGCGCCGGCGGCAGCGATCGCCGCGCCTTTCGCAACCGAGATCAGTTTCGCTTTCGATAACACGAGGAGCCTCCGGGGCGTGGCTTGATACATCGAGAAGTTTGACCAGTCTTCCACTAGATCAAGCCTACGCGGGCATCAACGGCGCTCCGCCGCGCAGGCCTCCAATTCGCGTTGCAGCCGGTCGTTCAGCATGATGGTGGGCCGAGTCTGGCCGTTCGCATCGATGCGGCCGAGGGCCAGGCAGGCGGGACAGGGGCGTACGTTGACCAGCGGCCGGCTGGGGCAAGTCGTGCAGCGATAGGGCCGCACGCGCACCGGCGCGCCGGGCTCCACCGGATTCGCCACGCGCCAAACGGTCGAGGGGCTGCAGCCGACGATCGACGCCACCTTCCGCAGCGTCGCTTTCGCCCCGTCGATCTTTTCCCGGGAAATGGCCCGGCGAATTGTCTGCCGCTGCGACTTATCGAGTCGCCGGGCACGCCGCCGCGGCACGCCTTCGCGGCGCGCCCAGAGCCGAATCGTGCTCGCGGGCACGCCCGTTTCGCGCTCCGCCTGCCGGAGGGTCGCCCCCCGCGCCAGGGCGGCGCGCAGTTTGCAGACTGTGTGCGCAGATTCCGCCGCGTCCATCGTGGCAACTCCGCCCGCGGCCGCCCCACGCTAGCAAGGCTCGGGCGGCCGCGGGCTTTTTTATTGTGTTGCGGCGGTCAGCCGCACTATAACCGATGCTCCGGTGGCGGCCGGTCCGCCAGGGTTGGCGGAAGGCTGTAAAACCGCGTTGCGGCGGTTTCAAGTACTTCGCCGGCCGTCGCCGGCTTAGTGTGTTGCTCCTGGAAAACAGGCCAGGGCGGCAATTGCTCCGGCACTAAAAAGCTCCCCAACGTTTCGCGCGGATA
>JALYOF010000081.1 GCA_030857025.1 Pseudomonadota bacterium
CAGCCCTGCCTGAAACTGCACTCGATTCATCGCCATGATCCACCTCCGCGCCTTCGATGGGTCTAGCATCGGCCGTTGCGGTCTCAGATCACGCGACAGGTGGCTGAGGTTCGGCGCTAATCAGGAAAGGGGATGGGCGATGGCGCGGTACCGGCATTACGACGCAGACCAAACCAGGTTGATCGCGATTTCCTACGCGCGGCAACTGCTGCCGGGCACGTTCGAGCATGCGTTGAGCTACCTGATCGACAACGAGGTGGATCTGGGCCGGTTCGCCGACTGCTTCAACAATGACGCTACCAGACGAATGGGTTAGGCCGCGGCCAGCTTGAGTTTGCCTACCCGCTGCAGATTGACGTGCTGACGCGCGAGCCACAGATCATGAGTATCCTGCATGGCGAGCCAGCTCTCGGGAGAGCGGCCAATCGCCTTGGACAGGCGAAGTGCCATCTCCGGAGTGACGCGGCTTGCCCCTTTGAGGATGCGGCTGAGCGTGGACGCCGCCACATCAAGCTTTTGCGCCAACTCACGGCCGCTAATGCCGTTGGGCTCAAGGTAGATGCCCATGATGAACTCGCCGGGATGGGGAGGGTTGTGCATAGCCATTAGTGATAGTCCTCGTAGTCTAGGACGTAGGCGTTCCCGTCTTGGAACTCGAACGTCACCCGCCAATTGCCGTGACTGAAATGGACCAGCGCCCGCGCAGTTCGCCTTTGAGCTGGTGCAACCGGAAGCCGGGGATATCCATGTCTTCGATTTCGATGGTTTGGGCTGTGTCCAAAGAGGCCAGCTGTAACCGGAGCCGCTTGGCATGAGCGGCTTGAATGCCCGAGGTGCTGCCGGACTCAAACAGGCGGCGCAGGCCCTTGCGGAACGACTTGGTCATGCGAGGAATGGATCATGTTGCGCAGCACGCAACAACAAGCGGCCTTTAGTAATACAGTAGAACTACGGAATTGTCAGCTGCTACTCGTAGTGAGTCCACATGCGCAGCACCTTGACGACTTTCTCAGAATCGAGGACCTGATAGACGAGCCGATGTTGGATATTGATTCGGCGCGAGTATGCCCCGGTGAGATCTCCGACGAGCTTCTGGTAAGGCGGCGGATTCTGGAAAGGGTTGGCAGCAAGGATGCCTGGCAGATGCTGCGCCTTTCTTTCAGGCCAGCAGAGGCGAGGTTCTTGGCGTCTTTCTGGGCATGTTTGGTAAAGACAACCTGCCAGCTCACCACTCAAGGCCCTTGGCGCAAGACTCCACGGGCTCGTTCATGCCCGACTTGATCGACTCTCGCATGCCAGGCACGGACAGCAAATGGAGAGTCTCCTGGATGGCCGCCCAGTCTTCCTCGGACAGCAGCACAGCATTGGCGCGCTTACCGGAAATGAGGATCGGCTCATGGGACTCGGCCGCCTGATCGATGAGGCGGTACAGGTTGGCGCGGGCTTCGCTGGCGGTGCAGGCGGTCATGGCAGGCTCCTGATACACGCAGCGTACGCTTTTACGTACGAAGTGCAAGGATCTCCAGTAGCAGCTAACCACTTGAATCAAGCCGACCCGCAACGAGCGAACAGTTGAAGGAACCCCACCAACAACACCTTTCAAAGAAGCGACGAAGCGGGTTCGGCTTGAACGAGTAACAAGGAGACTTCCGACCTGGAGCCCAGGTTGCCCTCCGTCCCTCTCCCGGTGGAGAGGGAAGCCAAGCTGCGAGCGCGCGGGTCAGTCCGCCCGGGCGCAGGCTTATTCCCCCGCGCTACCCGCCGCCGAACTGGAATAACGCGCGTTCCAGTAGCGCCCGTCGACCGCAGGCGCGTCCGGATCCGGGCGCGCGGCCACCGTGTCCTCGGTCAGCACCGTCGTGGTGACCGGGGTCGCCGCCGGCTTATGGCGCGGCGGCGGCAGCTGTGCGATGGCCGCTTCGGCTTCGGCGACCAGTTCGCTGCGCCGCTCGCCGGGGATTTCCTGCCAATGGCAGTCCAGCAGCGCACCCTCGATCGCGTACAGCAGGTTCAAGGTCGGTTTGAAGCCCGCGCGCTTGACCCGCATGAAGGACTCGACCGAGCCCAGTTCGCACAGGTCCTCATGGGTCCGCAGTCCGACCTGGCGCAGCCATGCGGCGGACTTGGGACCTATGTTGCGCAACTTTTTGGCGCTCATGCCAATGACTCCACAAATGCTTGGGCGATCGCTTCGAGGCCGCGCTGGTCGTCGAGGTCGAACCGGTCAGGTTTTGGGCTGTCGAGATCGAATACGCCGATCAAGGCGCCGCTCCGGGGCAGGAACAACGGCACCACGACTTCCGAACGCGAAGCGCTATCGCAGGCGATGTGCCACGGGAATTGATGCACGTCGGCGACGCGCTGGGTAATTCCGCTAGAAGCCGCCGCGCCGCAGACCCCCTTGTCCAGGGGAATGCGGACGCAAGCCGGCAGTCCTTGAAACGGCCCGACCACCAGTTCGCGGCCATCGAAGAAATAAAACCCCGCCCAATTCAGGTCATCGAGCGCGTGGTACACCAGCGCGGCGAGATTGGATGCGTTGGCGATGCGGTCACGTTCGCCGTGCATCAGCGCGCGCGCCTGGGCCAGCAATTGAGCGTATTGCTCCGGCTTGCTGCCGGAGAGCGTATCGGTTGCGAACATGCCACGAGTGTAGCAGCGCGGGTTCTCGTCGCAGCCGAGCCGCCGGGTTCGACGCCGCGCCTGCACCCGATTTAGCATCGACAGCATGAACAACGACAGCATTGCCCGCGCCAGCATCTATGTCACCGGCACCGACACCGGCGTCGGCAAGACCCTGGTCAGCACCAGCATCCTGCATGCGCTGCGCGCTCGCGGCCTGCGGGCCGTGGGAATGAAGCCGGTGGCCAGCGGCTGCCGGCGCGTGGACGAGCAGTGGCGCAACGAGGACGCGCTGTTGCTGCAGGCGGCCAGCGAGCCGCGCCCCGCGTACATGGACCTGAACCCTTACGCGCTGATCCAGCCGCTGGCGCCGGAAGTCGCCGCCAGGGACGAGGGCGTGCAGATCGAGCTGGAGCCGATGCTGCGCGCGTGGAGCCGACTGGCCGCTCAGGCCGACGCGGTGGTGGTCGAGGGCGTCGGAGGCTGGGCGGCACCGCTGTCGCCGTCGCTGGACCAGTGCGAGCTCGTGGCCGCGCTGGATCTGCAGGTGGTGATGGTCGTCGGGCTGCGGCTGGGCTGCATCAACCACGCGCGACTGACCGCCAGGGCGATCGCGGCCGACGGCGCACGCCTGATCGGCTGGGTCGCCAGCGAGATCGACCCTGCGATGGACCGCATCGACGACAGCTACGCGTTGCTGCACAAACGCCTGGAGGTTCCGTGCTGGGGCCGGCTGCCGTACCGGGAGAACGCCTCTGCCCAGGACATGGCATCGACCCTGCAGCTGCCGCCGTGGCCGCCGGGCACGGGCTCCCCCGACTTCCGGCACGGGGGCGGCGCGCGACCACGAATGTAAACTGGCCGGTACATGAAGTCGACGGCTTACGAGATGCGCGGTTTTCTGTTGCTTTTGCTGCTGGTCGCTGCGCTGGTCCTGCCGGGTTGCGGCGACAGCGAGCCCGCCGCGGCCGGCCCGGGCGCCGGCGGTCCACTGGGCGGCATGTCGTTGCCGGTCGAGGCGGTGGTGCTGAAGCCCGAGCCGCTGAGCGCGGGCCTGCAGACCGTCGGCAGCCTGCGTGCGGACGAGTCCGTCGTGGTGCGTCCCGAAGTCGCCGGACGCATCGGCCGCATCCATTTCACGGAGGGCGGGCACGTGCGCGCCGGGCAACCGCTGTTCACCCTCGACGGCAGCCTCGCGCGCGCCAGCCTCAACGAGGCCTCGGCGAATCTGCAGAACAGCCGCCGTGCGGCGCAGCGCACCGGCCAGCTGATCGAGGAGCAGCTCATCGCGCGCGCCGACCACGACAACGCGCGGGCCGCCCTCGGAGTCGACCAGGCGCGTGTGGCTTCGGCCCGCGCGGCGCTGTCGAAAATGACCCTGCGGGCGCCGTTCTCCGGCCGCATCGGCCTGCGCGACGTCAGCGTCGGCGATTACGTCAGCGCCGGCCAGGAGCTGGTCACGCTGGTGCGGATGGACCCGATGGAGGTCGACTTCAGCCTGCCCGAGAGCGCGCTGGCGCGCCTGGGGACCGGGCTGAAGGTCGCGGTGATCGTGGACGCCTTTCCCGGCGAGACCTTCGTCGGCGAAGTGACGGCGATCGATCCGGTCGTGGACCCGGGCAGCCGCAGCGTGCGCCTGCGCGCGCAGATCCCCAATCCGGATTCGCGCCTGCGGCCCGGCCAGTTCGCCACCGTGCAGGTCGACACCGGCAGCGATCGGGCCGACGCGCTGCTGATCCCGGAACAGGCGCTGATGCAGGACGGCGACGTCCATTTCGTCTACACCGTGGTCGACGGCAAGGCGCACAAGGCGGTGATCGCGACCGGCGGACGGGTGCCCGGCAAGGTGCAGGTGCTGGAGGGGCTGCGCGCTGGCGATCAGGTGATCACCGCCGGCCAGGCCAAGCCGATGATGCGCGAGGGCGCGCCGGTGATGGTGTTGCCTGCCCAGGGTGTCGAGGGCGCGCCCGTTGTCAGCGAGCCTGCTGCCAACGAACTCGCTTCCGGCCTGCCCGCTCTCGAAAAGCAGGCCGCCGAAAAGAACTCGCAGGCGAAGTAGCACGCTCCAGCCTCTCTCCCACCGTCAGAGGGAGGGGTTGGGGCGGGGTTCGGCGAAGCTGAACCATCGTCGTTCCGCGGCTGACGATCAACGTTTCACTGCCATCGCTCCGCCGCACCCTCATACCCCAAGGGTACTTCCTGCGGGGCGTCCGCCCTTCGGGCACCTTCTCCCGGGGGGAGAAGGAAAAGAGTAAACGAGGCCCCCATGGTCCTGTCCGACGTCTCCATCCGCCGCCCGGTCCTGGCAACGGTCATCAACCTGATCGTGCTGCTGGTCGGCCTGATCGCGTACGACCGCCTCGCGGTGCGCCAGATCCCCAACGTCGACACGCCGGTCGTCACGGTCAACACCAGCTATCCGGGCGCAAGCGCGCAGGTGATCGAAACGCAGGTGACGCAGCCGATCGAGGATGCGCTGTCGGGCGTGGAAGGCATCGAGTTCATGCAGTCGGTGAGCCGCGAGCAGTCCAGCCAGGTCACGATCCGTTTCCGCCTCGACCGCGATGCCGACGGCGCGGCCAGCGACGTGCGCGACCGCGTCGGCCAGGCGCGTGGCTTCCTGCCCGACGAGGTCGATGAGCCGGTCATCCAGAAACAGGAGGCCGATGCGCAACCGATCATCTACCTCGCGTTTTCTTCCGATCGCCACAGCAGCGTGGAGCTCGCCGACGCCGCCGAGCGGCTGGTCAAGGACCGCATCCAGCAGATTCCCGGCGTCGCCCAGGCGCAGGTGTTCGCGAGCACCTACGCCATGCGCGTGTGGTTGCAGCCGCAGCGCCTGGCCGGTTTCGGACTGACGCCCGCCGACGTCGAGCGCGCCCTGCGCAACCAGAACGTCGAGATCCCCGCCGGCCGCGTGGAGGGTTCGGACCGGGAGTTCACCGTGCTCTCTGAGACCGACCTGCAGACGCCGGAGCAGTTCGGCAACGTCATCCTCGGCAACGTCGGCGGCTCCCTGGTGCGCCTGAAGGACGTCGCGCGGGTCGAGCTGGGCGCCCAGGAGCAGCGTTTCCGCGCACGCTTCAATGGCGAGAACGCGGTGCCGCTGGCGGTGGTCAAGCAGGCCATCGCCAACCCGCTGGACATCTCCACCGCGATCCGGGAACTGCTGCCGCAAATCCAGCAGACGCTGCCGGCGGGCATGAAGATCGAGATCGCCTTCGACAGCACGATCTTCATCGAGAAGTCGATCGAGGAGGTCTACAAGACCGTCGCCGAAGCGGTGCTGCTGGTGGTCCTGGTGATCTTCGCGTTCCTGCGCAGCTGGCGCGCGACCCTGATCCCGCTGGTGACGATCCCGCTGTCGCTGGTCGGCGCGTTCGCGCTGATGTACGCGTTCGGGTTCACGATCAACACGCTGACCCTGCTGGCGATGGTGCTTGCGATCGGCCTGGTGGTCGACGACGCGATCGTGATGCTGGAGAACATCCACCGGCACATCGAGGAGGGCATGGCGCCGTTGGAGGCCGCACTGCGTGGCAGCCGGGAGATCGGTTTCGCCATCGTGGCGATGACGCTGACCCTGGTCGCGGTGTACGTGCCGCTGGCGTTCTCGACCGGGCGCACCGGCCAGTTGTTCGTCGAGTTCGCGCTGACGCTCGCCGGCGCGGTGCTGGTGTCGGGATTCGTCGCGCTGACGCTGTCGCCGATGATGGCTTCGCGGCTGCTGCGCCACGAAAAGAAGCACGGCAGGTTCTACACCGCCGGCGAACGCGTGCTCGGCTCCCTGGACCGCGGTTATCGGCGGGTGCTGTCGGCCGGCCTGCGCGGTCGCTGGCTGGTCGTCGCGGTGGGATTGCTGGTCTCGACCATGGCGATCGGGCTTTTCACCCAGCTACCCAAGGAACTCGCGCCGCAGGAGGACCAGGGATTCATCATCGGCTTCGGTATCGCGCCGGAAGGCTCGACGGTCGAGTACACGGACCGTTACGCGCGGCAGATGGAGGCGGCGTTCGCGCAGGTGCCTCCCGTCGATCAGTACTTCCAGATCGTAGGTTTCCCCGACGTGACGAAGACGATCGGTTTCGTGCGGCTGAAGGACTGGGAAGAGCGGGATGTGTCCACCGAGGAGGTGCAAGGGCAGCTGTTCCCGCAGTTTATGGGCATCCCGGGAATCATGGCGTTCCCGACCCTGCCACCGCCGCTTGGGCAGGACGGTTTCGGGCAGCCGGTGTCGTTCGTGGTGCAGAGCACCGGTAGTTGGGAGGAGCTGGGCGGCACCGTGCAGAAGCTCATGGCGAAGATGGCCGAGAACCCCGGGCTTGCCAACCCCGACAGCGACCTCAAGCTCAACAAGCCGCAGCTCAAGGTGAGCCTCAACCGCAACAAGGTGGCGTCTATCGGTACCGACGTGGCCACGGTGGGACGCACGCTGGAAACCCTGCTCGGTGGCCGTAACGTGACGCGCTTCAAGCGCGGCTCCGAGCAGTACGACGTGATCGTGCAGGTGGAGGACGGGGAGCGCCGCACGCCGGGCGATCTGTCCAACATCTTCGTGCGCGGCGGCGACGGGCAGATGGTGCAGCTGTCGAATCTGGCCGACGTGGAGGAAACCGTCGCTGCCACGGAGCTCAACCACTTCAACAAATTGCGCGCGGCCACGATCTTTTCAGGTCTTGCGCCGGGCTATTCGATGGGCGAAGCGCTGGAGTGGATGGAGGCGGCGCTGGCGGAGGTCGCACCTAACGCGCAGTACGACCTGTCGGGGCAGAGCCGCGAGTTCCGCGCGTCGGCCAGCGATTTCTCGCTGATCTTCCTGCTGGCGCTGGTCTTCATCTTCCTGGTGCTCGCCGCGCAGTTCGAAAGCTGGGTCGATCCGCTGGTGATCCTGTTGGCAGTGCCGCTGGCGGCGTTCGGCGCTTTCCTCGCGCTGACCCTGGCCGGCGGCAGCTGGAACATCTACTCGCAGATCGGCATGGTCACCCTGGTGGGCCTGATCGCCAAGCACGGCATCCTCATCGTCGAGTTCTCCAACCAGTTGCAGGAGCGTGGCGAAAGCAAATTCGATGCGGTGATCGAGGCATCGGCATTGCGCCTGCGTCCGATCCTGATGACCACCGGCGCGATGGTGCTCGGCTCATTGCCGCTGGCGATCGCGGCCGGCGCCGGTGCCGAGGCCCGCAACCAGATCGGCTGGGTGATCGTGGGCGGCGTCTCCATCGGCACGGTGTTCACCCTGTTCGTGGTGCCCGTGGTCTACCTGCTGATCGGCCGCGACAGGCACAAGGCCGCGGAGCGCAAGGCGAGGCTTGAGCAGGCAGCGGCATGACCGATTGCGGTTATCCGGCGGTGTCGGCTTCATCGGCGCCCAAAACACCACGAACGCCAGGCAAGCGGATGTGCCCCAGAACCGCACCTGGCAAGGACCTCGAAGGCGCGAATTTGTCCGGCATGCCTACAATGCCGACCAGCTCCAGTGGAGCGGATTGCTCAAGCGGTTGCGGACGATGGCGTTTGTCTGGGTAAGTTCAATTGGAGATGCAGGATGCGTACGGATATGCCAAGCACGACCATCCACAAAGTCGTGAAGAACGATGAAGAGCAGTTTCCAACTGGCCCCGGGTCGCGAAGACGCGCTGGGCTGGGTAGACGTGGGAGTCGTTGGAAGCAAGGACGAGTGCCTGGCCTATATCAGGGAGAGTTGGACGGACATGCGGCCGTTGAGTCTGCGCAGGAAGATGGCCGACGCTGCCGCCTGACCTGTGTGGCTCTCGCCGAATGGCGGGACGAATAACTCTTTCTTGCAAGGATGCGACATTGCACAATTCCCCATGGATCGTTGCGCACAACGCCGTGCGTAATCCCCAACTGCGCCTTTTCTGCTTTCCCTACGCGGGCGGCGGGGCATCGACATATCGAAAGTGGTCGCCCTGCCTCCCCACGGGCGTCGAACTGTTGGCAGCGCAAATGCCAGGGCGTGAGACCCGCTTGAACGAGCCTCCACTGCGGGATATGGACTTGGTTGTGGCCCGTCTCGCAACGGCCATCGAGCCGCTGCTGGATCGCCCCTTCGCGTTTTTTGGGCACAGCCTGGGCGCGCTGATAGCCTTCGAACTCACACGCCTGCTGCGCTCGCGGGGGCATCGCCTCCCGGAGCATCTGGTCGTGTCGGGTCGCCGGGCACCGAACGTTCCTCGCGAGCGCCGCGCGCTCCACGATCTCCCCGACAACGAGCTGATAGATGAAATCCGCAAAATGAGCGGCACATCCGAGGCCGTGCTGCAAAACGACGAACTGATGGCCCTTGTGCTGCCCACCCTGCGTGCCGACTTTGCGGTCCATGACACTTATTGCTATCGGCAGGAAGCTCCGCTGGATGTACCAATCAGCATCTTCGGAGGGCTGGACGATATTGCCACCACCCCGGAGAACCTTTCCGCGTGGAACGCGATGACCACCAGGGAAGCCCGCTTGAGTCTGTTCAGGGGCGGGCACTTTTTTATCGAAGACGCACGTGGTGAAGTTCTTGCGGCGCTCGAGCGTGCGTTGCTGGGCGTGCTGAGGCCCCGTGGCGATCAGTCTTCAGCGCGGCTGGCAATCAGCAACCCGGGATGACCCCTCGCCTGCGGCGCCGGCGCCGCTCGGTGCCAGTAAGCCTGGCCCAAGGGGCGGAACTGTCCGATTGCCGGAAAGGCATGGCATGGGGCCCCGTGCAGGCACGAAGCCGAGCAATGGTCTACCCGCCGCGAGGGCGACGGGAGTGGTGGCGGCGATTCCAAGGATGCAGCGAGTGATTTTCAAGGGATCGTGGAGCGCATTGAATGTCTGAAGTACTCGGCTCGAGCATTGAGCAGGACGGGTTGCCGCCGATGTAATCGAACGACGTCGCACCCAGTTTTTTCGAGCAACTCCGGAAATCCTGCGCGCCGTTCAGCCCGAAGCCGCGAAACAGGATGGCGCCCTGCTTGAGCAGCAGTTGCTGGATCTGCTCTCCGCTGGCCGCGAGGTAGGCGGACAAGCAGTTGAGGCTGGCATCCTCCGTCGGGGTGATCACGACTGGATGATGGTATGAAGTCGCGATTGCTCGTCCATTCGGATCAAACACGGCGATCAGCACGGTCGGGTGCGGAAACCGGCATTGCGAAAGTACGGCAACAAAAAAACCCGGCAACCGAAGCTGCCGGGTTTTCCTGCCAGCCTCGAGGGCTGGCCAACCGTGAGGCTGGAGAGAGAGCTTTACTTCTTGGACTTGCCGCGGGCGGCACCGGCGAAGCTGGATTCGGCGCGCTCGACGTTGGCCTGGGTGGTCTTGGCCGCGGCTTCCATCTGGCTCTTGGCCAGTTCGCTGATCGCTTCGTTGGTCTTGGCGGTGTGGCCCAGGACTTCCTGGCTGGTGCTGACGGCGCGCTCGAGGTTCTCGCGGGCGACCTGCGCGGCCTTCGGCAGCAGGGACTTCATGCCCTCGGCGTCGCGAACTTCGGCAGCTTCGCCCCAGAAGGCGAAATTGGCGTTGACGCGCTCGTTGATCGCGGCCAACTGCAGGCCGAACACGGTTTCGGCGCTTTCCAGCGCAAGACGATTGACCTGGCCGGCGGCGTCGGCGAACTGACGGGTGGCGGCGGCGAACTGCTCATTGAACTGCTGGTACATGGCGGGCTCCTTGCATGTGCGCCGACAACGATTGTCGGTTTGTGCGATGCAGCATAACCCCATCGTTTGGTGCGATGCAACATTCCTCGAAAACAGTGTTCAGGAACCGGGCCGCCTCTCCTGGTCGTGATCGGCACGCACCGCTCAGCCGCGGTAGCTGCACCCGGAGGTACAGGTCTCATGCACCACGATCCGGCTCAGGAGCGGAAGCGAAGGCTTCAGCCGCTCCCATATCCACACAGCGAGCCGCTCGCTGGTGGGGTTTTCCAGCCCAGGAAGATCGTTGAGATAGTTGTGGTCGAGCTGATCGTAAAGCGGCTGGAATGCCCGCTTGATGTCGGAAAAATCCATCACCCAGCCGCTCTGCTCGCCCAACTCACCCTCCACATGAACTTCTATCCGGAACGAGTGCCCATGCAGCCGTGCGCATTTGTGCCCTTCGGGAACGTTGGGCAGCCGGTGCGCAGCTTCCAGGGTGAAGACCTTGAATATTTCCATCCGGTGATTGTATCGCCGCCAGGGGCGCGCCGCGGCGAGGCATGATCTGGTGGCCTGGAGCGTCGCGGCCGGCGTCGGGAAGTCGGCCATGTCGGGGTCAGCGAAAAATGTCGGGCGGCTTGTTGACGACGTCGCAGCCGAACCGGGCCTTCAGATCTGCATCGGCAGCCCTGCCGCCACGCCGGACACCACCAGCGGGATCACCTTCAAGCCCGGTTCCCGAGTGAATCCTGCCGGGCACCGCGCCACACCGACGAATCAAACGTCCGTGGGTTGCACTCGGCGCTGTGGTGAAGGGGCTGGCCGTACGGGGCCGCCGCAGGGGTGGGCCCGGGATCGGGGATGCGTTGCAAAGCCACGGCAATACTGCATCGATCGCCCTGCGCCTACCGGACCAGCGAACCATTCCGGCGGCCCTGCTGCCTGCCTGATACGCGTCGGGATGAAGTACGAGCGCTGCAACCGGTTCGGTGAAACGCGATTCCGCCGACACGCTGCAGAACGTCGCGAGTCTCGATCGGGAAGGTCGATCCCGAGCAGAAGCGCGTTTGTCTTCCGCCTCGCAGGAGGCGCGATGCCGGTGTCGGAATCGAATGGTGGCTATAGGTGGATTCGAACCACCGACCTCGGCATTATGAGTGCCACGCTCTAACCGACTGAGCTATATAGCCAATTGCTTCCTTCCGCCGCGACGTAGGATGCCATGCATCCAGCGGGCTGAGTGCATGGGCATCGCGGAACCGCAAATTGTTCCTGTACTGCCGGCCGCTGTCAATCATGGGGCGCCCGGGTTGTCGTCCGGCGGGGGCCGTGGCAGAGTCGATGCCAGTGACGCAAGTCAAATGAGCAGGAGTCCGCATCGTGATCGATCCGGACGGATACAGGCCCAATGTAGGCATCGTGTTGATGCACCCCGATGGCCGGCTCTTCTGGGCCCGCCGAGTGCATCGCGACGGCTGGCAGTTCCCGCAGGGCGGGATGAACACCGACGAGACGCCGGTGGAGGCGATGTATCGGGAACTTCGCGAGGAAACCGGGCTGCTTCCGGATCACGTCGAAGTGCTCGGTGCCACGCCCGGCTGGCTTCGCTACCGCCTGCCGCCGCGCGCGATCCGACGGCACGATCGCCTGGTCTGCATTGGACAGAAGCAGGTGTGGTTCCTGCTGCGCCTGACCGGACAGGAGACCGACCTGTGCCTGGACCTGACCGACAAGCCCGAGTTCGACCACTGGCGCTGGGTCGACTTCTGGTATCCGCTGGAGCACGTGGTGATATTCAAGCGCGGCGTGTATTCCAGCGCCCTGCGCCACCTGGCACCGTTCGCGCGGCACGCGGCGGGCGCACAGGCAGTGCCATTGCCCAAACCCGAGCCACGGCAGCCGGGTGGCTGGAGTCGGCCCCGGCCGCGGCCCGGCACTCAGGGACCTGTACGCACCGGCAAGGGCGAGCCCGGTCCTAATTGACAATCATTCGCATTCGTAGTGGAATGATTTCGTAGCCGATCCGGCTGCCAGCCCCGCCAGAACGCCATGTACGTCTGCATCTGCAACGCCGTCACCGAGCACGACATCCGCGAAGCCGCCGATGCTGGCTGTGCCAGTGTCGCCGAGATGACCATGCGCACCGGAGCCGGCTCCAACTGCGGCAGTTGTCTGGATCTCGTTGCACAGATGATCGGCGAGCGCCGTGCCGTCCGCGAGCTGTCGCTCCCGATGCTGCAGGCCGCCTGACAACGCTCCGAACTGCCGCTTGCCGGGGCCGAGCAATCCGCATTGTCGACGGTGCCCGCGCGCAGTTGCGGATGCACTCGATTCGCGTTTCGTCATGGTCCGTCACGAACGGCTAGAGTCGCCCGATACACGCATCGGAGCACGGCCATGAAAGGCGACCCCCAGGTCATCGAATTCCTCAACAAGGCGCTCTTCAACGAGCTGACCGCGATCAACCAGTATTTCCTGCACGCCAAGATGCTGAAGAACTGGGGCCTGAAGGAACTTGCCGACTACGAGTACCACGAGTCGATCGACGAGATGAAGCACGCCGACAAGCTGTCGGACCGCATCCTGTTCCTCGACGGCCTGCCTAACTTCCAGGCGCTTGGCAAGCTGCGCATCGGGCAGACCCCGCATGAGGTGCTGACCTGCGACCTGGCGCTCGAATACGAGGCACTGCCGGCGCTGCGAGACGGGATCCGCTATTGCGAAAGCGTGGGCGACTTTCCGACGCGCCAGTTGTTCGCCGACATCCTGGCCTCGGAGGAGGAACACATCGACTGGATCGAGACCCAGCTGTCGCTGATGGAGCGCGTGGGCGAGCAGAACTATCTGGCGACCAAGATCGAAAGCTGACATCTGGCGCGACATCGGGATGGTTACGAAAACGCCACCTGCGGGTGGCGTTTTCCGTTGGCGACCCGGCAGAAGCCGCGCCGCTTCAGCCAGTGCGCGGCCGCGACATGCGCCGGAACAGCGCCCGCCAGATCCACCACACCGCCAGCGCCACCAGCACGCTCACCGAGACCAGCAGCGACAGCGCGATGAAGGGATGGGCGAACACCAGGGCCAGCCCCCCGACCACCGCGACGTCCTCGGTCAGCGAGGTGGTCCAGTTGCTGATCGGCTCCGGCGAGGTGTTGATCAGCGCCCGCGACCCCGCCTTGAGCACATGACTGGCCAGCGCGACGCCGGCGCCAGTCGCCATCGCGCCCGCGCCCAGTTCGCCGTCCGCCGACAGCGTGGCTCCGGCCAGGAACGCTCCCGCGGGAATCCGCAGCAGGGTGTGCATCAGGTCCCAGCCCGAATCCACGCCGGGAATCTTGTCGGCGAAGAACTCCACCGCCGCCAGCACGCCGCTGACGCCCAGCACCCACGGCGACTCGGTGACCGCCAGTGCCGTCGGCAGTTCCATCCAGCCCATTGCCCCGGCCAGTCCGACTCCGAACACCGTGAGGTACACGCGGACGCCGGCCATCCAGGCCAGTACTACGCCGATTGCGAACAGGTGCGTATCTGACATCGGGGCGATCCGGCTAGACTTGGGCCGAGTATAGGGGTGGGGAGTGAACGGCGGCGTCCAGTGCCGGGCCATGGAACAGACAACATCCAGCTATGCGATCGTCCGGCGCGGCCCGGACCGCCGGCGTCTGTGGTGGGCGGCGGGGGCGATGGCGTGGGCGCTGTCGATTGGGCTGGCCTGGGTCCTGTCGGGATACATCGCGGCACCGCAACTGCCGGTGCTGAGCCAGTCGCTGGAACGTTCCGAAGCGCGGCTGCAGATTGTGCAGGACCGCCTGTCGTCGCTCGAGCAGCAGCGCGCCACCCTGGCCCTTTCCGATCAGATCAGCCGCGCTGCCAACAGTGCGGTCCAGGGGGAACTGGCAGAGCGCGAGGAGGAGATGGCCGCGCTGCGCACGCAGCTCGCGTTCTACGAGCGCCTTGCAGGCGCCACAGGCAAGCCGCGTGGCCTGAACGTGCATTCGGCGCAGTTCGTCGCCGAGGATGGCGGCACCTGGCGCTACCTGATCGTGCTGACCCAGAGCCTCGACCGCAGCCAGACGAGCCTCGGCCAGCTGCGATTTTCGATCGAGGGCGTCCGCGACGGCAAGCTTGCGACGATCGACTGGGACACCCTGCACCAGCGCGAATCGGCCCCGGCGCAGTCGTACTCGTTCCGCTATTTCCAGCAGGTCCAGGGCAGCGTGATGCTGCCTGAAGACTTCACGCCGCAGCGCGTGCGTGTTTCCCTGCGTGGCGACCACGGTCCGCTCGAACAGGCCGTGGCGTGGCGCCCTTCTTCCAGCAATCCGGATATCTGACTCATGTTCAAGACGCGAACAACCGGTCGCAACGGCGATCCCATCGATACCCTCATCGGCCGGCAGGTGGTGATCCGCGGCGACCTGCATTTCAGCGGCGGGCTGGTGATCGAAGGCCGCGTGATCGGCAAGGTCGTGGCGGACGAGGGCGAGTCCGCAGTGCTGACGGTGTCCGAGCACGGCTGGGTCCAGGGCGAGGTGCGTGCGCCGGTGGTGATCATCAATGGCAGGCTCGAAGGCGACGTGTACGCCAGCGAGCGGGTCGAACTCGCCGCGCAGGCGCGGGTCGAGGGCAACGTGAACTACAAAGTGGTGGAAATGGCTGCGGGTTCCACCCTGACCGGCCGCCTGGTCCACGTCGATCCGCTGCGCGATCACGCCGCCGACGCGACCGGCGAGCCCCGCCCAAGCTTGCCTACTGATGATCGGTCGCGCGTCACGGCTGTGGCTGTAGGCTAGGCGCCTCTCACCTTTGGCGAGCGGCGTGCCACCAGTCGATCCACCAGATGCAGCCAGCGGACGCGTAGATGCGACCCATGGCCCCGGCGCGTCGCCGCGGGGATGGTCCATCGCGGCTGCCGCCATCTTCGTCGCGGCTCTGGCATTCGGCGTTTGGGGCCTGTGGCGGGTGTGGGCGCCGCCCAGCGGCGACATGCGCGCACGACTCGATGCGACGGAGCGGCTCAATGGAGCACAGCGCTCGCAGATCGAGCAGTTGCGGCAGCGCATCGCCACCCTCGGCCGATCCGACCAGATCAGCCGCGATGCCAACGCCGACCTTCAGGGCACGCTGGCCGAGCGCGACGAGGAACTGGCGGCCCTGCGCGCGGATGTCGCGTTCTACGAGCGGCTGGTCGGCACCACCGCCCCGCGCCGCGGGCTGACCGCGCACACACTGCAGATCCAGCCACAGGGCACGCAGCCGCAGAACGCCAGCGCCTGGCACTTCACCAGCACGCTCACCCAGAACCTCAACCGCGGCGCGGTCAGCGCCGGCCGGCTGACCCTGTCGGTCGAGGGCTCCCGCGACGGCAAGCTGCAGCGGCTGGACTGGTCCGAGCTGCGGCAGCAGCCGGACGCCCCCGGCATTCCCTATTCGTTCAAGTACTTCGAGCAGGCTAAAGGCGACATTTTCCTGCCGCCGCAGTTCACTCCGGCGCGACTGACCGTGCGCCTGCAGCCGCAGTCGGGTGCGGCGGTGGAGCAGTCGTTCACGTGGGATGAAGCGCGCCGCGGAAACAACGTGGCGACGGGCGCGAGTCGATAATGGGGACCGGAACCCGGAACCAGCGCGCTACCGCTTGAATGGACGGCGCCTGCGCCCCATCCTGAGGGGATGGAAATCACCGCGCTTCCCACGATCCCTCCGGCGCCGCAGCCGGTCAGTGCACCGCTGTCGTTCACTGCGGCCGCCGCCGCCAAAGTGCGCGAACTGGTCGCGGAGGAAGGCAATCCCGCGCTGAAGCTGCGGGTCTACATCCAGGGCGGCGGCTGTTCGGGCTTCCAGTACGGTTTCGAATTCGACGAGACCCAGGGCGATGACGACGTCGCCGTGAGCACCGAAGGCGCAACGCTGCTGGTCGACCCGCTGAGCCTGCAGTACCTGATGGGCGCGGAAGTCGACTACAGCGAGAGCCTGCACGGCGCGCAGTTCGTGATCCGCAATCCGAACGCCAAGACGACCTGCGGCTGCGGGTCCTCGTTCGCGGCGTGAGCCAGGCCCCGGCGCCATTTGCGTTTGTCGAGGGCGCGTCGCACGGCGGGCACGGAGGCGCGAACAGTTGCCACGCCGTGATCGACCGCGCGGATCATCTTCGCCATGAACCCCAATCGCTGACGGCGCTGTGGCCGCGCGCCCGGGTGCTGCTGCTGGACGCCAGCGGACGGGCGGCCTCCGAACACGATGGCAGCCTGCTCGCCCCGCTGGGCGCCGAGGTGACCAGTGGAGGACCAGGCGGCGTCGGTGCCGCGGTGTTCCTGGGGCTGGATCCCGACGGTGCCGGCTGGTTCGCGCTGGATGCGGACCTTTCCGCGTTCGTCGCACCACGGTGGACCGACCTGCGGGCCGCCGCCGCCCACTGGCCGCCATTGCACGCCAGCGTGTTCGCCCAGGCGCGCGCGCTGCAGCATTGGCGCGCCAGGAACCGGTTCTGTGGCGTCTGCGGTGGCGCCGTCGGAATGTCGCGAGGTGGTTGGCTGGGCACCTGTGGCGACTGCGCCGCCGAGCACTACCCGCGGACCGATCCGGCGGTCATCGTTGCCGTGACCGACGGCTCGCGGCTGCTGCTCGGACGGCAGAGTTCCTGGCCGGCGCGGAGGTACTCCGTGCTGGCAGGTTTCGTCGAGCCCGGTGAATCGCTCGAACAGACCGTCGCCCGCGAGGTGTTGGAAGAGACGCGGGTCCGGGTGCGCCATTGCCGCTATCTGGCATCGCAGCCCTGGCCGTTTCCGGGCGCGCTGATGCTGGGCTTCGTCGCCATCGCCGAACCCGACGAGCCGCAGGTCGGCGAGGAGCTCGAAGAGGCCCGCTGGTTCAGCGCCGACGACCTCCGTGCCGCGCAGCGGCGCGAAACGCTGCCGCACAGCGGGGACGACGGCGGCCCGCTGCTGTCTTCGCCGATCTCGATCTCGCGCTGGCTGATCGAGCAGTGGCTGCAGGACGCCGACGGGCCGCCGCCGGGCTGACGCGACCGCATCGATGCGGACTCTGGAGCGCAGGCTAGAATCGACTTAGTCATGCTGCGTTCGTCCGGGGAGGGGAACGCTTTCGAAATCTGCCCACCAATCGCGCCTTCGGGAGTTCAATGCCATGTCCGTCACCCTGATCGCCGCCGTCGTCGCGCTCGTCCTGGGTCATCTCGCGCCGGCTGTTGCGGCGGGCCTGCGCCAGTACGGCTGGTACGGCGACTGGCTGCGGTGGTTGGACACGAGGCTCCCCGCCAGCTTCTGGCGCGGACAATGGGGAATCTCGCTGGCGCTGCTGCTGCCGCTGTTGCTGGTGGGGCTGGTCCAGGCCGCGCTGGAAGAACCGTTGCTGGGGTTTGGCGGGCTGCTGTTCGGGATCGCGGTGCTGTTCTACACGTGGGGTCCGCGCGACCTGGATGTCGATGTGGATGCGATCATGGACGCGCCCGATCCGAAAGCGCGCCGCGCCGCTGCGGCCCGCCTGTGGCCTCGGACCGGTACGGCATCGCTGGACGGCGGCGCACTGGCCGAAGCGACGTTCCGCAGCGCACTTCGGCGCTGGTTCGGCGTGCTGTTCTGGTTCCTGGTGCTGGGCGCTTTCGGAGCGATGCTGTACCGCCTCACCCAGGTGGCCGCCGACGGCATTCCCGAAGAGGCATCGCACGACGCATCGGCCGCGCGCAGCCTGCCGCCGGAGACCCTGCGCGGCGCGCGAACGCTGCTTTCGGTGCTGGAATGGCCAGTCGCCCAACTGATGACCCTGGCGCTGGCGCTGGTGGGGAATTTCGACAGCGTGCTCGGCGCGTGGCGTAGTGCCGGGGGCACATCGTTCAGCCTGGACAACCGCTTTCTTGGTGCGGCCGCGCGCGCGAGCGTCAACAGCGAACTGGCCGAAGAGGCCGCCGACTACGAAGGCGAGGAGGACCAGGCCCGGCTCGACGGCATCGCCTCGGTCGCCGACCTGCCCGAGTTGCGCGACGCGATGAGCCTGATCTGGCGCAGCCTGCTGGTGTGGCTGGCGGTACTGGCGCTGTTCGTGATCGCGGGGTTCGTGAACTAGGCCGGGCTGGGGATTGTCCGCGAAGGACGCGAAGGACGCGAAAAGAAGCTGAAAGGAGAACCAAGCAGTGGCTTTGTGGCGTCCGATTGCCCCCGCCTGCTGGTCAGCTGGCCGGCTCAGTGGTCGGCCTGTCCCGAACTCCGTGCGCCGTCAGGGACGATCACGATCACACCCCAAAGCTGTTCTTCCCCGCCTTTATTTTTCTTTTTTCTTTTTGCGCCCTTCGCGTCCTTCGCGGACAAACCCTAGGCTTTTTCGCCGCGCAGTTCGCGCACGCTCGCCTCCAGCCCTTCAGCGCTTGCCAGGGTTCCTTCCATCACCGCATCGGCCACCACTTCCACGTGTGCGCGGAAGCGGCGCGGGGCGCGCATGCGGGCGAGGGTGCCTTCGGCGGCGCGGGCATTGCGGCGGCTCCACATGCTCGCCCACATCCCGCGCAGCGCCATCGGCACCACCGGCACCGGGCGTCGTTCCAGGATGCGTTCGACCCCCGACTTGAATGGCGCGATCTCGCCGTCGCGCGTGAGCGCGCCTTCCGGGAAGATGCCGACCAGTTCGCCTTCGGCCAGCGCCGCGTCGATCTCGTCGAACGCGCGCTGCATCAGCGCGGGATCCTCGCGTGCACCGGCGATCGGGATCGCGCGTGCGGTGCGGAAGATCCAGCGCATCACCGGGATGTTGAAGATGCGGTAATACATGACGAAGCGCACCGGGCGCGGGATGCTCGCGGCGAGGATCAGCGCGTCCATGTAGCTGACGTGGTTGCACACCAGCACCGCCGCGCCTTCGTCGGGAACGTTCTCCTCGATGCCGCGCGCGCGCAGCCGGTAAAGCGTGCGCACCAGCACCCAGCTCAGGAAGCGCATCAGGAACTCGGGCACCACGGTGAAGATGTACAGCGCGACCAGTGCGTTGAGCACCCCGAGCGCCAGCAGCACCTGCGGAATGCTCCACCCGAGCAGGCGCTGCACGACGATGCCCAGGGCAGCGGCAAGCACGATGAAGGCCGCGTTCTGGATGTTCATGCCTGCGATCACACGCGCCATCTCGTCGCTCGGTGTGCGGCTCTGGATCAGCGCGAACAGCGGCACCACGAATACACCGGCCGACAGGCCGATGCCGACCAGGTCGATCATGATCCTCAGGCTGCCGGGTTGTTGGGCGAACCCGGCAATCCCCAGTCCCGACAGCGGTGCCAGTCCGCTGCGCGCGAAGTACAGGTCGAGCAGGAACGCGCTGATGCCGAACGCGCCGATCGGCACCAGCCCGATCTCGACCGTGCGCGCAGAAAGCCGCTCGCACAGGAGCGAACCCGCGCCCACGCCGACTGAGAACAGCGCGAGCACGAACACGTACAACGTGGTGTCGGCGCCGCCCAGGTTGAGTTCGGCGTAGGTCGGCAGCTGCGCGGTCAGCACCGTGCCGACGAACCAGAACCACGACACGCCGAGCACCGCATTGCCGACTGCGCGCTGCTTGCGCGTGAGCTTCCAGATCGCAAGCGACTCCGGTATCGGATTCCACTGGATTTTCAGTCCAGGTGCGCCCGGCTCGGCGCGCGGGATCGCCCGGCTCACCAGGTTGCCGGCGATGGCCAGCGCGACCACGGCGGTGGCGGCGACCACCGGCCCCTGGTCGCCGGCCAGCTTGTAGATCAGTCCGCCGAAGATCATCCCCAGCAGGATCGAAAGCGAAGTGCCCATCTCCACCAGCCCGTTGCCGCCGGTGAGTTCCTCGGGCTTGAGCACCGCGGGCATGATCGAGTACTTCACTGGGCCGAACAGCGCCGACTGCAGTCCGGTGAAGAACAGCGCGACCAGCAGCACGACCATGTTCTGGGTCAGGAAGCCGACCGCCGCCAGCGACATGATCGCAATCTCCATCGCCGTGGTGATGCGGATCAGCCGCGACTTCTCGAGCTTCTCTGCGATCTGCCCGGCCGTGGCCGAGAACAGGAAGTACGGCAGGATGAACAAGGCCGGCGCGAGGTTCGTGTAGAGCGTGCGTTCGTCGGCACTGACGCCGAGCCAGAACAGCAGCCCGATGATCGCCTGCCGGTAGACGTTGTCGTTGAAGGCGCCGAGCGCCTGCACGGAAAAGAACGGCAGAAAGCGCCGCTGCTTCAGCAACGAGAACTGGTTCTTTGCCATGCCGCCCCCCGGAGTTCGCGGGAGACTAGCAGACGCGGGCCGCGGCGGAGGGCAGGTCGCGCGGGAGCGGGCTGCTGCGCGGCCGTCCATGCCAGGCGGCGGGGCTGTTTACCCGGTCACCCGGGAAAGCGCCCTGGGGCCCCGTTCCAGCAGGTCACCCAGCGAGGCATGGCTGTCCTGCCATTGATAAAAGGTGCGGGCGTCGATCACGATGCTTCGCCATTGGCGTTCGCTGCGCTGGCTCGCGGGCAGCCGGTTGATCCGCGCACACCACGCTGCGGTGGCGTGCCGCGCGCGCAGCGCATCCGCCGGCGCGGCTCGCTGCTCGGCCTGGGTTTCCACCAGGTGGATGCCCGATCGCGTGCGAACAAGGAAGTTGGCGATGCTGCTCCCGGCAATTCCATCCTCCCTGAAATAGCGGATGCGCAGAAACCGGTGGCAATGCGGATCTACCCTGCAGAACGCCTCGACCGACGCATCGGTCCGCAGCCACTGCATGAACCCGCGTTCGAAACCCCCGGACGGAGGCACGGCCAGGCGTGGGTAGATGCATCTGTCGACCTCGATGGATGTGCCTTCGCGCAACGTCAGTCGCCCAACTTCCGACAGCCTCCGGTGCTGGACCGTGGTCGAACCGACGAGGATCCGCTCGCCTGCCTGCATCAGTGCATGGGCGAAGGTCTGCACGACATGCCCGGCCACCGGCTCCAGCAGCAGCATTCGCCAGTTGGACTGCCTGAGTGGGTCGAACGGTTGATCGAACAGGCGTTCGCGGATGTATCGGTCCAGCGCGGCCGCGAGCAAATCGGCGTCGAACGGCAGGTGGGGAAACGGGCCGAGGCGTGCTTCGTCCTCACCGGTCACGGGTTCGAACGGGCCCTGCGCAAGCAGCGTCGTCAGCCGCGACAGCACCTGGTTGTACCCTTGTGCGTGGTCCGCGTGACCGATGCCACGACCCATCCGTTTCCGACCGCCTGTTCCATGTTCCCGTTCCGCCGCCTGTCGCTGCATCGTGGCCAAGTCCTGCATCGAGGTCTGGAATGCGGGAAGGGCTTCGACGGCGATGTGATGGTGCCGCACGATTTCCATTGGTTCGCCCAGCACCACCGGCACCGCGAAGTCGAACGGGCTGTAATCCCGCCGCAGCCCGACAGAAAGCAGGTCGCCGGTGCTGCCGGTGTCCGCAGCCGGACCGACCACGCCGACCAGACCTTCGGTGATGAGCGTGTCGTACGAGCGCCGGAATGCGGGATGCTCGACGATCGTCAGCACATCGAAGTGGCTCGGCGGCGTCTCGCCTCGGGCGATGCGCTCGCGGTTGTCGCGGCGCAGATCGGCAAACGCCGGTTCGCGCCACATCGGTCGCAGGCCGCGTCCCATGGTCTGCTCCAGCACGATCCGCCGCTGGCTGGCGCGCAGCGGCACGATCACGCAGATGTTGTCGGTGTCGAATGCTTCGCGCAGCATTAGTGCGCTGACGATCACCCGCGGGCCGGCACCCCGGTCGATGTTGAACAGGGGCCGGCGGACCGTTGCCCATTGCGCCTCGTCGAGTTCGGTCCTGAGCTCGGAATCGACCGTGAGTACATCGTCGGGGTGCAGGCCTTCTTCCTGCAGGAACCGGCCGACCAGCGGCGAGATCCGTGTGTCCTCGCAGACGACCAGCATCTTCGGCCGGCGCCCGGGATCGACCTTTGCGAAAACGCGTTCAAGGACGCGCAGTTCCTGCAGCCCGATGCGCAGCATCGTGCGCTGTCCCTCGGACAGCGCGATGTTGCCGCGCGCGCCACGCTCCGCCTTGAATGCGCACGGCAGTACTTCCAGATCGCAGTGGTGAACCAGCACCGGCGACTTGACGAGCCCGTTCCTGATGGCTTCGCGCAGACCGAAACCGGCGACGATGTGCGGAAAGTACAGCCGCCTCGGATACCTTCCGCATCCGGCCCCACCGTAGGGCACGGCGGAAAAGTCGAACTGCACGAAGCGTCTGCCCTTGCGCCGCGCGACCTTGCCCAGGGAGCCCTGCCATTGCATGCCGATGGCATCGGCCGTGGTTCCCGCTGCGTGAAGTTGATGGGCTTGGGCGTTGAACACGACCAGTTCCGGCAGTGCGGCGAGGAACGCCAGCAGCCTGCCGCGCTCCTGTTGCCGGTCGAGTGCGTCCAGGCGGTTGCCGATGCCGCGACCGGGCACCAGCGGCAGCGCGCGGCGGGCGACCGCATCGGGGGTCGGCCCTGGGTCCGCATTCATTTCGCAGTCCTCCGGCGCACCCTCGGCGTTCTGCGCAAGCGCATGCCAGCGGGTGAGCGCGATCAGTCCGTTGCCGGTAGACCTCCGCCCGATCTCGTCCGCATCGCAGACGTTGGCCTGCACGAACTGCTGCACGCGCATTCGTTGCGATGGCGGCAGCAGCAGTTCGGCATGGCGGAAGAAATCGGAGGTCGCGATGTCACGGCAGCCCGCATCACCCGCACCGGCCTCGCGGCATCTGCCCAGCAGCGCGTCGAGCAGTCGCTCATGCGCCATCAGTCCCGGCACGATGATCAGGAAATGGCGGGAGAAGCGCGGGTCCTCGCGTCCTGCGTCGCGCGCGGCAGTGGCGTTCAGCATCTGCCAGGCCAGGAGCGCCTGAAGCACCCAGGTCCGGCCGGTTCCGCTGGCCATCTTCAGGCAGTAGCCCGGATGCACGTGCGAGACGTGCGCCGACGCGGACGCCGCGACTTCGAGTTGCAGCTGCCGATACAGATCGCCCAGGCCGGTGCTGGCCAGGACTTCATGGGCGACGATCACGTTGATGATGGCGCGGCGCTGTCCGGCGTTGAAATTGTGCTCTCGCGAGCGGCAGGCATGTTCGTCGAACCACCAGCGCAGCAGCTCGGCGGTGGTCGGCGTTGCGCCGTCGTAGAGCCCGGCGGTACCGGCTTCGACGCCGACGGCCCATCGGTCGGCGAGGCGTGTCGTCGCGGTCGCAAGCGGCATCGGGTCAGCGCGTGCGACACGCCTCAAACCTGCGGCTCCGGCACGGACTGCACGACCTCCGACTCGAAGCCGAACACATCCACGGCGCGCACGCACACGCGGCGCTCGCCGGGCCTGTACGGCAGTTCGATGCGCGCCTGGGTCGGCACGCGACATGGATCGCTGCCGTGCGCGGGATCGCCGCCTCGCGCGGTGTTCCCGCGATAGTCGTGCCACACCGACCTGAAGACGAGGCCGTCGTAGTCGGGATCCACCGCCCAGTACTCGATCATCGAAAGCGGTTCGGTCTCCGCCAGCGCCTGCAGCTTGCGACGGTTGGGCCCATCCAGATTGATGGCCTCCGGTGACAGCAGCACGTAGTTGTCGAGCGCCACGACAATGCTTTCGGTGTCTGCGGTGTCTGCGGTGTCTGCGCTGTCGGGCGCGGCGTGCGAATGCAAGGCGACGGTGCGCGCGCGCAGCACGGGCGTGACGGTCAGGTACTGCAGGCTCGAAAACCGGACCCGCCCGCGCAGCGTTGCGATAGCTCCTTTCCGGCGCAACCGCTCGATCAGGTCCGGCGGGATCACCAGCACCTGCAGGCGAGGATCGCGCAGGCTGGCCAGATACCCGCCCATCGAGGGCTCGAAGTTCCAGCCCAGGACGACCAGCTGCTCCCAGCCGCCGAGCAGATGCTCGCGTTGTGCGATCGCCCGTTCGATGGTGGCCGGACCGGTCAGCCGCGCCGGAGAATCGACCAGCACCAGCGTGCGGCAGCCCGGCTCGCCGGCCCAGCCCAGCTGACGCTGGGGATCATCGGAACGCGGCAGCGGCGTCGCGCCGTAAAGCGAAAGCACCACCGCGGCCAGATCGCCGAAGCGATAGTCGCCGCGCAGCATGAGCCGCGCCGTTTCCGCCTGGTAGTCGCCGACTGCCTGATACAGGAACGGGCCGGCGCCCGCGTCGACCAGCCGCTTGCGCATTACCATGCAAGAGGGCTTGCCCAGGTCCGTGGTGATCCAGCGGCGGCCGAGTCGCTCGGCAACGGCCGCCGTCGTGCCCGAGCCGCCGTGGAAGTCGGCCACCAGGTCGCCCTCGCGCGTGGATGCGCAGATCACGCGGGCGAGCAGCGCAGCCGGTTTCTGGTCGGAATGGCCGACGCTCTGTTCGCCCGGCAGCGGGCCGATGTCGGTCCACACGTCGCGGCAGCGCACGCCGCCGGACTTCCTGTACGACTTGCGCACCGGCACCTTGCCCGGTTCGACCAGCAGCAGGCCATCGCGCAGCCATTGCAGCGCCGTCTCGCGCGGCATGCGGTAGCCGTTGCGCGGCATCGTCTCGCCCAGCCCGAGGTCATAGTGGTATCCCCCGGCGCCGGGGTTTTCGACCGGTGCCGCACGGTAGGCGCCGCGCTCGTCGCGCTGGTCGTGGAGCCATTCGACGGTGTTGCCTGGGTCCTGGAATACGTCGCTCCAGACCGGGGTGGAACAGGTCTTGCGGTAGAAGAGCAGCGTGTCGTGCGCCCCGATGAATCTGCGCGTCTTTGCCGACGTGTCGCGGACCGTGCGCTGCCAGATGATTTCGTTGACGAAACATCCCCGGCCGAAGATCTCGTCCATCAGCAGCTTCACGTAGTGGGCGACGTGCCAGTCCAGGTGCACGTAGATCGAGCCGGTGTCCCGCAGCAGTTCGCGCATCAGCAGCAGGCGCGGAGTGATCGTCGTCAGGTATGAGGCGGTGCCGCCGGCCCAGGTGTCGGAGTAGGCGAACTGCTCGATCACGGTGGGACGTTGCTGCAGTTCGAGGCCCGGCAGCGTGATCCGGGTGCGGTGGTCGGCGCCGGAATCGGACGGTGGATCGATGTAGATCAGGTCGACCTGGCCACGCAGGCCGGGACTCTGCGCGTCGCCAGCCAGCAGCGCCGCCATCGCGTCCAGGTTGTCGCCGTGAATGAGGCGATTGTGCCAGCGGGAGTCATCGGCCCTGCCGGCACCGCTGGCTTCTCCCGGCGTCTTCGCCGCGCAACGGGGCAACACCCACTCCCGCGTCTGCAGCGCAGCCGGCTGACCTGATTCCTGCGCCTCCAGGATGAACGCCACCCGTTCACGGCCGTCGGCCACGATCATCGGCATCTGCTGCAGCAGGGAGTCGTACATCCAGGATCCGGGAGAATGAAAGCGACAAGTTAGTCAGTATACACGCCAAACGTGAATTACCATCTGTGTGGCTCCGTAACTTCCGGAGACATGAGCGATGAGCGTGAGGAATTTTCCAGGCGGCTTTCCGCAGCGATGAGTGCGGCCGGGTACGAACCGCGCCCGTCGGTGCTGTTCAAGCAGTTCAACTCGAGCTACGCCGGCCGCTCCGTGACCTTCCAGTCGGCGTCGCGCTGGCTCAACGGACGGTCGATTCCCGAGCAGGACAAGCTGCAGGTGCTTGCCAGGCTCTATGGCGTCTCGCCGCAGGTGCTGCGCTTCGGCGAAAAGCCCGCGCGGACGATTGCCGACGCCCGCGCTGCGTGGCCGGAGGCCCTGACCGCCGCCGACCGCGGCATGATCGACGCCTACCTCGCACTACCGGCGGAACGTCGCAAGCTGGTGCGGGACATGGTGCAGGCGTTGGGCACGCGCGGCAGCTGAGGTCGCGGTCAGGCGCTTCAGGGCGTGTCGGAGTGCGCCCGGGTGCCGCTCACGTCTGCCCGGCAGACCGCTCGCGCTCGATTGCCCGCCAGCCGATGTCGTGGCGGTGGAACTCGCCATGCCAGGAGATCCCGGCGACTTCCGCATACGCGCGTGCCTGCGCGTCGGCCACGCTGTCGCCCAGCGCGCACACGCACAATACGCGTCCCCCGGTCGTCAGCGCCTGTCCGTCCACCAGGCGCGTGCCGGCGTGGAACACCTTGGTGTCCTCCATCTGCGGCACGTCCCAGGTGCTGATCGGGTCGCCGGTGCGAGGCGAGCCAGGGTAGTTCTCCGCGGCCATGACGACGCCCAGCGCCGGGCGTGGATCCCATTGCGCCTGTACCTCGTGCACGCGCGAGTCGATGGCCGCTTCGATCAGGTCGAGCAGGTCCGACTGCAGCCGCATCATCACCGGCTGGGTTTCCGGATCGCCGAAGCGCACGTTGAACTCGATGACCTTTGGCGCGCCGTCCGCATCGATCATCAGCCCGGCGTAGAGAAAGCCCGTGAACGGAACACCGTCGGCGATCATGCCGTGCACCGTGGGTTCGACGACCTCGCGCATCACCCGGTCGTGCACGTCGGCGGTGACCACGGGCGCAGGCGAGTACGCGCCCATGCCACCGGTGTTGGGGCCGGTGTCGCCATCGAACACGCGCTTGTGGTCCTGGCTGGTCGCCATGGGCAGGGCGTGCGTGCCATCGACGATCGATATGAAGCTGGCTTCTTCTCCGTCGAGGAATTCCTCGATCACCACCCGTGCGCCGGAGTCGTCCGAGGCGAGGCCACCGAGCATGTCCCTGAGCGCGGCCTCCGCTTCGGCCAGCGTCATGGCGACGACCACGCCCTTGCCCGCGGCCAGCCCGTCGGCCTTGACCACGATCGGCGCGCCCATTTCGCGCACGTAAGCCAGAGCGTCGTCCAGATCGGTATGCACCGCGTAATGCGCGGTCGGAATGCCATGGCGGGCGAGGAAGTCTTTCGCGAAGGACTTGCTGCCTTCCAGTTGCGCCGCGGCCGCGGTGGGCCCGAACACCCGCAGGCCGGCGTCGCGGAAACGATCGACCACCCCCGTCACCAGCGGCGCCTCGGGACCGACGACGGTGAGATCGACGTTGTGGTCGCGTACCAGCGCGAGCAGGCCGTCGATGTCGGTCGCACTCACATCCACGTTGCGGCAGCGCGGTTCCAGCGCGGTGCCGGCGTTGCCCGGCGCCACCAGCACCTCGGTGACCCGCGGCGACTGCGCCAGCTTCCACGCCAGCGCGTGTTCACGGCCGCCGCCACCGATAACGAGGATCTTCATGCCTGCTCCTGCCGGGGTTTCATCAGGGAACGAATTTTAGCGGCTCCGGGGGCCCTCGCCTCCGGTGCTGCGGTTGCAGTGTCGGTGGCGACGCGTCACCAGTCGCTACGAAGCGGCCCGCGCGGCATTCAACCGTTGCGGCTTTGGCGCCTGTGCCGCAGCGCCCGCATCAGCACGATGCCCAGGGTGATCGCGGTCAGCGGCATCACGAACTGGATCATCACCGCGCTGAAAGCCGGCATCGCGTCGTGTCCGGCCGCGTCCAGCAGCAGGTAGGCGGTGTAGGCGATGTAGTAGCCCAGGAACACCGCGCCTTCCCAGCGCTGGATGCAGTGGCCTGTGAAGAAGATCGGCAGGCACGCGATCGCCGCGGCCAGCATCACCGGCAGGTCGAAATGGATGGCCGCCGACGCGACCGGGATGCCGCTGGGCGAGAACACCGAGGTCAAACCCAGCACCAGCAACAGGTTGAGCACGTTGCTGCCGACGATGTTGCCCACGGCGATGTCGCGTTGGCCGCGCACGGCGGCCATGATCGAGGTGGCGATTTCCGGCATGGACGTGCCAACCGCGATCACCGTCAGGCCGATCACCAGTTCACTCATTCCCAGTGCCTCGGCCACCGTAACCGCCGATTGGACCAGCCAGCGCGCCCCGAGCACCAGCAGCGCCAGTCCACCGACGACCATGGCAATGTCGATTGCCCAACTCCAGCGGCCGCGCTCGATGCTGGTGGCGTCGTCGGCGTCGTCGGCCTCGCGCCGCGTGAGCCGGATCAGCCAGGTGATGTAGACAACGGCCGCGATCGCCAGTGCGCCGCCCTCGACGCGGCTGATGTTGCCGTCCAGTGCGAGCGCGAACACCAGCACCGAACTTGCGATCATCACCGGCACGTCGAGCCACACCAGTTGCCGCGAAACGATCAAAGGCGTCACCAGCGCGCTGATGCCCAGGATGAGCAGCACGTTGGTGATGTTGCTGCCGACCACGTTGCCGATGGCGATGCCGGGCGCGCCGCGATGCACCGCGTCGATGCCGACCGCCAGCTCCGGCGCACTGGTGCCGAACGCGACCACGGTCAGGCCGATCACCAGCGGCGACATGCCGGTGGCGGTCGCCAGCCGCGAGGCGCCGCGCACAAGCACTTCGGCGCCGGCCAACAGCGAGATCAGGCCCGCGATGAGCAGCAGTGCGGTCACCTCAGTGCCGGAAGTGGCGAACGCCGGTGAACACCATCGCCATTCCGTGCTCGTCGGCCGCGGCGATCACCTCGGCGTCGCGCATCGAGCCGCCGGGTTGGATCACGGCACGGATGCCTGCCTCCGCGGCCGCATCGATGCCGTCGGGGAACGGAAAGAATGCGTCGCTGGCCATCGCCGAACCGGGAACCACGAGGTTGGCTTCACCGGCTTTCAGCGCCGCGATGCGCGCGCTGACGATGCGGCTCATCTGACCGGCGCCGATGCCGATGGTGCGGTGATCGCGCGCATAGACGATTGCGTTCGACTTCACGTACTTGGCGATGCGCCACGCGAACAGCAGGTCGTCGAGCTCGGCCGGCGTCGGCTCGCGCCGCGACACGATCTTCAGTTCGTTGCGGCCGACCTCGCGCACGTCGCTGGTCTGCATCAGCAGCCCGGAGCCGACCCGCTTGATGTCGAAGTTGTTGCGGCCGTCGCCATGCGGAATCTTCAGCACGCGCACGTTGGCCTTCTTGCGTGCGTACTCGATGGCGCCGTCCTCGAAGTCCGGTGCGATCAGCACCTCGACGAACTGCCGGTCGAGAATGACCTTCGCCGTGGCCGCGTCGAGCTTTTCGTTGAACGCGATGATGCCGCCGAACGCCGAGGTCGGATCGGTCGCGTAAGCCAGTTCGTAGGCATCGCCGCAGGCCACACCCTGCGCTGCGCCGCACGGATTGGCATGCTTGACGATCACGCAGGCCGGGCGCTCGAACTGGCGCACGCATTCCCAGGCGGCATCGGCGTCGGCGAGGTTGTTGAAGCTCAACTCCTTGCCCTGCAGTTGGGTGAAGGTGGCGAGCGTTCCGGGCACCGGGTAGAGGTCGCGGTAGAACGCGCCGTGCTGATGCGGGTTCTCGCCGTAGCGCAGGTCCATGACCTTGACGAAATTGCTGTTGGACTGCGCGGGGAACAACTGCTGCGCGTGGGTTTCGTCGAGCGAGGAGAGATGGTTGCTGATCGCCGCGTCGTACTGGGCGACGCGGTTGAACGCGGCCACCGAGAGCGCAAAGCGCGTCTTCGCCGACAGCGCGCCATCGTGCGCCTCCATCTCCTCAAGCAGCCCGGCGTACTGCGACGGATCGGTGGCGACCGCCACCCGTTCGAAATTCTTCGCCGCCGAACGCAGCATCGCCGGACCGCCGATGTCGATGTTTTCGATGACGTCTTCGAAGCTGCTGCCGGGATCGGCCGCGACGCGTTCGAACGGATAGAGGTTCAGCACCAGCAGGTCGATCGGCGCGATGCCGTGCTGGGCCATCACCTCGTCGTCGACACCGTTGCGGCCGAGCAGCCCGCCGTGGACCATCGGGTGCAGGGTCTTGACCCGCCCATCCATCATCTCCGGAAAACCCGTGACATCGGCCACGTCGCGCACCGGCAGCCCGGCCTCGCGGATTGCGTTCGCAGTGCCGCCGGTGGACAGCAGTTCGACACCGCGCGCGGCCAGCGCCCCGGCGAGGTCGAGCAGGCCCGACTTGTCGGACACGGACAGCAGCGCCCGGGTGATCTTCAACGGGCGGCCAGGCAGGCGATCAGGGGACATTCGGGAGTCTTGGTGCGAAGAGACCCGAAATTATAGCGGGGGGCGTGAAGCGGGCTGTCGGTGCGGGCGGGAAGGGCTTAGTCCGCGAAAGACGCAAAGGGCGCAGAAAACAGCCAAAGCAGTCAAGGGAGGCGCTCAGGACCGGGCAACATCCGAAGGCACCGCCGGACACGCCACCGGAATTCCACTTCCGCATTGCCTTCTTTTGCGTTTCCTGCGTCCTCCGCGAACGAAGGCCTCAACGAGACTCAGGCCAGCCCGTAGTCGCGCAGCTTCTTGCGCAGCGTCGCCCGGTGGATGCCGAGCATCTCCGCCGCGCGGCTCTGGTTGCCGTCGCAGTGCGCCATGACTTCAACGAAAAGAGGAATTTCCAGTTCGCGCAGCGCGATCTCGTAAAGATTGCCGACGTCGCAGCCGTTGAGGTCGCCCAGATAGCGCCTGATCGACGTGGCGACGTGATCGCGCAGGGGAATGCGGGGGCCGGCGCTCTTGGCCTCGGTGCGTTCGACGACAGCGTTCAATGAATTCCCCCAGAGCATCCACCGTCGCGATGGTGCGGCCGCAGGCGCGGCGATCGACGGGACAGCGAGTCTAACGCGCCCGGCGAGCGAGGAACACGGCCGCCGCGCACATTCAACGAAACTCGAATGTGAAGGCCACGGTCCGCGGGTCCGGTTCGCGCACCGCGAAGCGGACGGTGGCGGTCTCACCGGGGGCCAGCAGCGCCTGCGGTTCAGCCGTCGATCCGTACTCCGCCGGGTCGAAGACGCCCTGCGCGACGGGGCGTCCGTCGACGTCAGCCAGGCTCAGCAGCAGTTCCGGCCACGGCTGCGGCCAGGCGGCGTCGTTGCGGAAGCTGGCCCGGACTGCAAGCACGCCAGGCCGCCCGGGCTGCGGCTGCACGGAACGATCCAGCATCGTGATCGCCGACGGCTGACGCCATGGCGGCAGGTCGCAGGGGAGGATGGCGCAGGCGCGCCCGATCGCCGGGCGCCAGCGTTCGTTGCCGGCCAGCACCTCGTGCTGCACCAGCAGCAACTGGATCGCCAGCAGCAGCGCGAGCGCGGCGATCACCAGCAGGCCGGGCCAGCGTGGGCCGAGCGGGATCGCGGGATGGGGATTGCGCACGAAACTGGGTGCACCGCTCCCGCGGCGGCGTGGGCGCGCGGCCGGCGCGGTGGCCGAGGTTCCCGGTATCGATGCCGCAGCTGGCGCGATCGCCGCTGCCGACTCGGCGGCGATCAGCGTCGCCACCGGATCTTCGGGATCCGCGGTGCCCTGGAACTCGTCCTCGGGCGTGTTCGCCTGGCCGGCAGACGCCGCTGCGGCCTGCGGCAACGGATCGGAACTGACAGGTGTCAGCAATCCTTCGCAACGAGGGCAGCGCTGCGTTACGTTCTCGTCGGCATCGGTCAGCGCCAGCGAATAGCCGCAATGGGGGCAGGGGACGAACATCCCGCGCAGTCTAGCCGAGCGCTTCCCGGCGGCCGGGGTGGCAATGGTGCGCGGTGTGACGCGGTTCAAGCATTGCCGCCGCCGATCAGCCAAGGCGCACGCCGGCGATGCGGATCCAGTCGTCCAGCCGCTCCACGTGCAATTCGCCGAAACTTCCCGCGAAGCTCGCGAGCACTTCGTCCTCCTGCCCGGCGAGGATGCCCGACAGCGCGATCAGTCCGCCCGGCGCGACGCGCTCGGCGAGGATGTCGACCAGGGAAATCAGCGCCGAAGCGAGGATGTTCGCCACCACCACCGGGTACGCCTGCACCGGTTCGTCCGCAGGCAGGTGGACCGACAGGCGATCGCCGACCTCGTTGCGCTCCGCATTGTCGGCGGTGGCGATCAGGGCCTGTGGATCGTTGTCCACGCCGACCGCGCGCGCCGCACCCAGTTTCAGCGCGGCCAGCGCGAGAATGCCGCTGCCACAGCCGAAGTCCAGCACGCTGGCGTCGCGAAGCGCGCCGCGGCCGCCGATGTCGTCCAGCCACTGCAGGCACAGCGCCGTGGTGGGATGCGTGCCCGATCCAAAGGCGAGACCCGGGTCGAGCCGCACCACCGCCGCGTCCGCGGCGTCGGCACCTTCCGGCAGTTCGTGGTTCCACGGCACGATCCAGGTCCGCGCGCCGAACTGCAGCGGCTCGTACTGATCCATCCACGCGCGCTCCCAATCCTGGTCGGGGATCTCGCGGAACGCGATGCCCGCCCACCCGAGCCTTTCGTCGACCGCGGCGAGCCTGCGCTGCAGCAGTTCGGGCGAGGTGCCGCCGGCGAACAGCGCCGTCAACACCATCTCGCCCCACAACGGCGTCTGCCCAACGCCAGGCTCGAAGATCGCCTGTTCGTCGGCGGCATCGGCGTGCGCATCGACCAGCGTGACCGCAAGCGCACCAACGCGCTCGAGCGCCCGCTCGTAGTCCGGCAGGTCAGCCTCGTTGCAGGGCAGGGAGAGTTCGAGGAAGGGCATGGGTTCGCAGGCCAGGAGTCGAGGGCGGAATTGGGTCAGGGCGCGGCGCGGTGGCGGGCCGCGAGTTTTTCGCAAAAACCGTATTGCGCGTCAACCTGCCTGACCTGACCTGACCTGACCTGACCTGGGCGGAGCATCCGAAGTTCGATCGGCCCCGCAGCCGATGATGACACCGGGGACAGTTCGAGGGTGAACTGGCGTTGCATGAGCCGTGCGTCAAACAATGGAAAGCGACTTTTCCTTCTGTTCCTTCAGCCGTTTTTCGAGGTAGTGGATGTTGGCGCCGCCCTGCTGGAAGCCGATGTCCGACAGGATGCGCTGCTGCAGGGCGATGTTGGTCTTGATGCCGTCGACGACCATCTCGCTCAGTGCAACGCGCATGCGCGCAATCGCGGTTTCGCGGTCGCGGCCGTGCACGATCAGCTTGCCGATCATCGAGTCGTAGTTCGGCGGAACGCGGTAGCCCTCGTAGATGTGGCTGTCCACGCGCACGCCGGGACCGCCGGGCGCGTGGAAGTGCTGGATCAGGCCCGGGCTTGGCATGAAGGTGTCCGGGTCCTCGGCGTTGATCCGGCATTCGATCGCGTGTCCGTCGATGACGATGTCGCTCTGCTTGAGCGTCAGCTTGTGTCCGGCGGCGATCATCAACTGCTCGCGCACCAGGTCCACGCCGGTGATCAACTCCGTCACCGGATGCTCGACCTGGATGCGGGTGTTCATTTCGATGAAGTAGAAGCGGCCGTCTTCGTAGAGGAACTCGAAGGTGCCGGCGCCGCGATAGCCGATGCGTACGCAGGCATCCACGCAGACCTTGCCGATCTGCGCGCGTTGTTCGCTGCTGATGCCGGGCGCTGGCGCTTCCTCGACGACCTTCTGGTGCCGGCGCTGCATCGAGCAGTCGCGTTCGCCCAGATGGATCGCGTTGCCCTGGCCGTCGGCAAGGACCTGGATCTCCACGTGGCGCGGGTTTTCCAGGAACTTCTCCATGTAGACCATATCGTTGCCGAACGCGGCCTTGGCTTCGCTCTTGGTGGTCGCGATGGCGTTCGACAGCGCCGCTTCGGTGTGCACCACGCGCATGCCGCGCCCGCCGCCGCCGCCGGCCGCCTTGACGATCACCGGATAGCCGATTTCGCGGGCGATCCTGAGGTTGGTCGGCGGGTCGTCGCCCAGCGGACCACCGCTGCCGGGCACGCAGGGCACGCCCGCATCCTTCATCGCGCGGATCGCCTCGACCTTGTCGCCCATCAGGCGGATCGTGTCGGCCTTGGGGCCGATGAAGATGAAGCCGGACTGCTCGACGCGATCGGCAAAGTCCGCGTTCTCGCTGAGGAATCCATAGCCGGGGTGGATCGCCTGCGCGTCGGTCACCTCGGCCGCGGCGATGATCGACGCCATGTTGAGGTAGCTGTTGGTGGACGCGGCCGGGCCGATGCAGACCGACTCGTCCGCCATCGCGACGTGCTTGAGGTTGCGGTCGACGGTGGAATGCACCGCGACCGTGCGGATGCCCAGGGCGTGACACGCGCGCAGGATGCGCAGCGCGATCTCGCCGCGGTTGGCGATGACGACTTTATCTAGCATTGACTGGGTCCCGGGACTCGGAGATGTATGTGATGGATGGGTTGCTTGAGGACGGGAGAGCAGGAACCGTCCGCCAAGGACGCGATGGGCGCAAAAGAAGGCCATGGAAATGTTCTTGCGTTCTTTGCGTTCTTCACGGACCGCCTTGACCCGGTGGAGCGCCGGCTCCCGAATTCCATCACCCGATGACAAACAGTGGCTGGTCGAACTCGACCGGCTGGCCGCTCTCGGCAAGCACCTTGAGCACGGTGCCGGACACGTCCGCCTCGATCGGGTTGAACATCTTCATCGCCTCGATGATCGCCAGGGTCTCGCCTGCTTTCACGGCCTGGCCGACCGTCACGTACTCGGGCTTGTCCGGTGCCGGCGACGTGTAGAAGGTGCCGACCATTGGCGCGCGCACGATGTGGCCGTCCGGCACGTCCGGGTGGCTGCCACTCTTGGTGTGTCCGCCGGTGGCGGCCTCGGTCGGTGAATGCATCGGCATCGGCGCGCTGCGATCACTGGCGCTGGGCGGCTGGTACGCCTGCATCGGCTGAGCCATGACCATCTGGCCCTGCGGTGCGCGTGCCAGGCGGACGGATTCCTCGCCCTCCTTGATCTCGATTTCGGACAGATTCGATTCTTCGAGCAGGTCGATCAGCTTCTTGATCTTGCGCAGGTCCATGGTGGGCCTCGTTGATGGTGCGGATTGGAATGAATGGCGAGTTGGATGGCTCAGCCGGCGGTCGACGCGGGGGTGGGTTCACGGCGGTCCAGCCAGGACAGCGCCGCGTCCAGCGCATAACCGTAACTGTCGGCACCGAATCCGGCGACCACGCCCAGCGCCAGATCGCTGAAGTAGCTGTGGTGGCGGAAAGGTTCACGACGGTGGGGATTGGACAGGTGGATTTCGATAAAAGGAATGGCGACGGCCGCAAGCGCGTCCCGCAGCGCCACGCTGGTGTGCGTGAAGGCAGCGGGGTTGATCAGGATCAGCGCGGTGCCATCGGCGCGCGCCGCCTGCACACGTTCGATCAATTCATGCTCGGCGTTCGACTGCAGGCTGTCCAATTGCCGGCCCGCTTGCGTGGCCCGGGCGCGCAGCGCGGTGTCTATTTCGGCCAGCGTGCTGTGCCCATAGATCCCGGGTTCCCGCTCACCGAGCAGGTTCAGGTTCGGGCCGTGCAGGACCAGCAGTTTTGACATCAGCTATCGTTCACCATTCCCTGGAGAAGAGCGAGTGTGCCCGCCCCGCGGGAAGCTGTCCAGACGTTCGACACCATATCGGCGAAGTTCGGGCGATTAAAACGCTCGTTTAATTGGGCCGGGGTCGGCCTGCCCAGCCATCGATCTCGCCGTGGACGAACGGTCCGATCTTCTGCTTGAGCAGGCGACCGTCGGTGCCGATCAGCACGGTGTACGGCAACACTCCCCGGGGATTGCCCATTCGCACGCTGGTGTCGGCCGGGCCCGGCGTGTCGATGAGGATCGGATAATCCACGCGGGTGTGTCGCAGAAAGCTGCGCACCTCTTCGGGGCGATCCAATGCGATGCCGATCACCTGCGTGCCGATGGCGTCCTGCGAATCGGCAAAGCGGTCGAGTTCGGGCATCTCCACGATGCAGGGGCCACACCAGCTGGCCCAGAAGTTGATCAGGATTGGCCTGCCTGCATAGGCGTCCGGCAGCGTTACCGTGCTGCCATCCAGCGCAGGCAGCGCGAAAGACGGGATCGCCGAGCCGCGCGTTGCTATCTCAACGCCGACAGGAGCATCCGGAGCATCGAGCGCGACCACCCGTTGCAGCATTCGCTGCCCCGGTTCGGTTCGCAGCAGCGGTCCCATCAGCGGCCCCCCGCCATTGAACGCCAGGCCGACGGCAACCCCGAGCACGCCGGCCAGCACCGCGACGATCACGATCCTGGCGGTGGCCGAGAGCCGCGCCAAAGCCTGCGTCCTAGGGTGCGGCCCCGGCGACTGCCGGGGTGCTGCCGACGAGGTGCGCGCGATCGGCGAACGCGGCGGGCTTTTCGAATCCGAACAGGCGCAGGTCGCGGCGCTCGGCGCCATCGACGTAATAGAGCGTCGCTGGCGGTCCGATGATCTGCAGGTGCTTCATCAGCTCCTGGTCGAGCGCATCATTGGCGGTCACGTCGACCTTGAGCAGTCGGAATCCGGAAAGCGCCGCGTGGACGGCAGGGTCCGGGAAGGTGTATTTCTCCATTTCCTTGCAGGACACGCACCAGTCCGCGTAGAAATCCAGCATCAGTGGTTCCCCGGCGGCGTTGGCACCGGCAACTTCGCGATCCAGGTCGGAGAGCGACTTGATCTTGCGGAACGGCAGTTCGCGGCTCTCGACGCTCGCGCCCCCACGCAGCCCAGCCAATGGCTGCAGGGGATCGTGGCCACCGGCAAGTGCGCCCATCACCTGCGCCGCACCAGTGACGCCGAGCACCGCGGCGAGGGTCCAGCCCAGGGTGCGGACGCCGTCGCCCGTCGCAGCGCGGGTTCGGCTGAGCCCCACCGCAACGCTCGCTGCGGCGCCCAGCACCAGCACGCCCCACAGGGCCAGGGTCACGGCCCCCGGCAGGACCCGCGACAGCATCCACACGGCCAGCCCGAGGAAAACAAAGCCGAACACGCGCTGCACGGCAAGCATCCAGGGTCCGCTGGTCGGAAGACCGCGACCTGCGGCAACGCCGAATGCGATCAGCGGCACGCCCATGCCCATGGCCAGCAGGAACAGGGCCGCGCCACCGAACAGCGGGTCCTGGGTCTGGCCGATGTACAGCACCGCGGCCGCCAGTGGCGGCGCGACGCAGGGCCCCACGATCAGTGCCGACAGCGCGCCCATCACCGCCACGCCAGCGAGCGATCCGCCGTGCCGACGGCTGGTCAGCGCACCGAGACGGTTGCGCAGGCCCGCAGGCAGCTGGAGTTCGTAAAAGCCGAAGCTCGACAGGGCGAGCGCGACGAACAGCAATGCAAAGGCGGCGATCACCCACGGCGTCTGGAACGCGATCTGCAGGTTCGCGCCCACCAGCCCGGCGACGATCCCGGCGACGGTGAATACCATCGCGCTGGACAGCACGTACACCAGCGACAGGATGAAGGCCTTTCGTGTGCCCATGCCGGGGCCGTGTCCGGCGATGAGCCCCGAAAGGATGGGGATCATCGGCAGCACGCAGGGAGTGAATGCAAGCAGCAGGCCGAAGCCGAAGAAGCTCAACAGTGCGAACCAGTGGTCGGGGCCGGCAAGTGCCGCGGCAATGCGGCCGTCCTCGCCTTCGACCACCATCGGCGCCGCGGCGAGCGCGAACCCGGCCGCAGCAGGGCTGGACGTCGAGGCTGACTCCGTCGCGCCGGTGGCGGGGAACGCATCGATTTCGCGTAGTTCGTCGATCGCCGTTCGCGCGTCATTCGCTTCCGTAGCGCCGCCAGTTGCGGATGCCTGCGAAGCGCTGCTCGTCTGCGTCCTGGTCGTGGAATCCGGGGAAGCGCCTGCATCCGGCGTGGAGGCCGCAGCAGGCGCCACCGTGCCGGCGGGCAGATCGACAACAACCGATCGGCTCATCGGCGGGTAGCAGATGCCGTCGGACTGGCAGCCCTGAAAGCCGGCGCGCAGTGTCACGCGGGTGGGAGTGGCATCGAGGCGCTGCAGCGGCAACGGGACCTCGACCTGGTCGAAGAACACCACGGTGCGGCCGAAATACTCGTCCTCGTGCATGGTGCCGGCCGGCCACTTCGGCGTGCCGGCCTTGACCCGGTCGGTATCCAGGCTCAGCGTGGTCTTGTCCCGATAGAGGTAATAGCCGGGCGCCGGTGTGAAGCGCAGCAGCAGGGTATTGCCGTCGCCCGCGATCGCCTCGAAGCGGAACGCGCGTTCCGGTGGCAGCGGAAGCGCATCGGCGCTTCCGGGAGCCGGACCACCCAGCAGGTTGGCGACCGCATTGCCGGAGCGCACGATTGTGCTGCCCAACAGGCCTTGCGACGGCCGCTGCGGGTTTTCTGCCAGCGACACTGTGATCGGCCGCGTCTGCGGCGGATAGCAGACGCCGGCGTCGGCGCAGCCCTGATAACTGATGGTGACGGTCGTGCGCGGACCGCGGGGTTCGCCGGGCAGGGTGGCGGTGAGCGCATCCCGGTAGGTCTCCACATCGCCGAAGAACTCGTCCCTGTAGGCCTTGCCTTTCGGCAGTCGCAGCGCGCCGGCGACAAAGTTGTCGTCGGTCTTCACCGAGATGCGGTGCCGATACAGGTAGTAGCCCTCGGCGATCTTCCAGTTGACCTCGATCTGACCGCCCGGACCCTGCGTGGCATCCAGCACGAAGGCTTCCTCGACGGGCAGCAGATCGCTCTCGTCGATCGCCGCGACCGCTGGTGCGGCCAGCAGCGCCGCGAGGATCAGGGCACAGGCGCGTCCGATCGAGCACACCATGCGCGCGCGTGGCGAGGCCGGCGATGAAAACTCAGTGGTCATCTTCACGGGTCTGTTCGACCGCCCAGGCCAGATAGGGAGCGAGGCCGCCATCGGCTTCGACCGCGATCAGCTCCGGCAGTTCGTAGGGATGCAGCGTCTGCACCCGGCCAGTGAGCGCGTCGAGCCGGTCCTGCGTGGTCTTTATCAGCAACAGCACTTCCTCTGAGTCCTCGACGCGGCCTTCCCATCGGTACGTCGAGCGCACGCCGGGCAGGCGATTGACGCATGCCGCCAGACGTTCCTGTACCAGCGCCGTCGCGATGGCGGCGGCGCTGGCGTCGTCAGGGCAGGTGCACAGGCAGATCAGTACGGACATGGCAGCGTGCTGACAAGGGGTGCATAGCCTAACCCAGCCGGTCGAGACCGGAGCCGCGCCTGCCGGGGCCGGTCAGAGCGCGTCGGGTTTCGTCGCGCGGGTGCGCCCGGTGCGCTGCGCAGCCAACTGCTCGGCAATCTCGACCATCGGTACCTGCGCACGCGGGGAGGCGTCGCGGAAGGCGCGGACGAGGCGCAGTTCCAGCGGATCCTCCACCAGCAATGCCTCTGCGGTGGCAACCGAGTCCATGGCCGCCTCGTTGGAAAGCGTCATCCTGCCGCGCCCGGTCGCCAGCCATTCGAACTGCACTCCGGTTGCCATCGCCGCCTCCCGCAGGTGGGAAGCGCTTGGCGATTTGCCCAGCGATGCTTCCCAGTGGCTTACGGCGCTGCGCTGTACCCCAACCGCCTTGGCCAGCGCGGCCTGCGACATTCCCGCCTGCCGCCGCGCCAGACGCATGCGCTGCTGTGCGCTCACGGCGCGGTCCCATGCGCGACAGGGACTACGGACCGGCCGCTGGCGACGTCAAGCAACGATCCCGGGTGCACTGGAAATGAGTTGGCCAGCATTGCTGTCGTAGGTACCAATAGTGTCTCCAAGGTGTTCTCCATCGGTGGCGGTCCGGGACCGCCTCTCCTGTGTTCTCCGCGTGATTTCGTCGAACATTCCTGTCATCAGATACCAATACTATCCACGAATTCCGGCCCGCTCGCTAGGCAACCTCCATCGCCAGGGACACTATTGCTTCGTCGGGCAAGGATGTCCGGCTAAAGACAAGGGGTCGGATCGGGAAGGGGCGCAGGAAGCGCCATGCTGGAGGGCCATCCCCGATCCAAGGAGCGCGTGCTTTCGGGCCGCGCTCCACTTATCAAGAGCCTGACGGCGAGCATTGGCCAGGGATGCGGCTGGTGTGAAAGGAGCAGGATCGGGGTGAGTCCGCAGGAAGCGGGCGCATTGGAGATGCATCCCCGTTCCAGGAAAACTTGCAGTGTCCTTGCGCCGGTGCTGGCGGAGGATGGCCGGACAGGATGATCGGCCTGGACACGGAATGAAGCGGGCAGGCGCAGTGAAGCGCCGCGTTGGATCGATACCCCGGCTTCAAGGGAGCGTGCGCATCAGGCGGCGTTCCGGTCTGGGAAGGAATGGTCGGACAGGGACGTTCGGCTCTCTGCAGGAACAAAGCGGAAAGGCGCGAAAGTCGCCTTGCTGAAGTGCCATTCCCGTTCCATGGAGCGCGTTCTTTCGGGCCGCGCTCTTCTTTTTTGGATCCGCCAGGTGTTCCGGGCGCGACCAACGCCGCCGCTGGCGGCCGCGCCGGCGCGGTGCCTGCAGCCGGGACGCATACTTCGATTCACCCCCTTGAAAGCCGACCGAGCCACCCCATCTCCTCGGCAGTCCCGCGGGGCGCGCTCTGCGTCCGCATTGCTGGCACCCGCCGGGGGCGACTGCTAATATTCACCGTATTTTCCTGTAATTTCAGTCACTTAACACAAGCCAGAGGGTTGCCATGAATATCAAGCCGCTGTACGACCGCGTGGTCATCAAGCGCATGGAAGAAGAGAAGATGTCCGCCGGTGGCATCGTGATCCCCGATTCGGCCACCGAGAAGCCGATCAAGGGCGAAGTGCTCGCAGTCGGCGGCGGCAAGGCGCTCGACAACGGCAGCGTGCGCGCGCCGGTGGTCAAGGTCGGCGACAAGGTCCTTTTCGGCAAGTACAGCGGCACCGAAGTGAAGCTCGATGGCGTCGACATCCTGGTGGTCAAGGAAGACGACATCTTTGCAATCCTGAGCTGAAGCGACGGCGGGAAGAGGGAGAAGGGAAAAGGGAGCCGGCCATGCCGCTGCCTGGATTCCTGTCTTCACCCACCCGCACTCGATTCCTCAATCCTTTTCCGATCCCCCATTCCCGCTTCTAGAGGTAAAGAACCATGGCTGCCAAGGAAATTCGTTTCGGTGAGGACGCACGCGCAAAGATGGTGCGCGGCGTCAACGTACTCGCCAACGCCGTCAAGGCAACACTCGGCCCGAAGGGCCGCAACGTCGTGCTCGACAAGAGCTTCGGCGCCCCCACGATCACCAAGGACGGCGTCTCCGTCGCCAAGGAAATCGAGCTGAGCGACAAGTTCGAGAACATGGGCGCGCAGATGGTCAAGGAAGTCGCCTCGCGCACTTCCGATGACGCCGGCGACGGTACCACCACCGCGACCGTGCTGGCGCAGGCTCTGATCCGCGAGGGCATGAAGGCGGTCGCCGCCGGCATGAACCCGATGGACCTCAAGCGGGGCATCGACCAGGCCGTGACCGCGGCTGTCGCCGAACTGAAGAACATCAGCAAGCCGTCCTCCACGAGCAAGGAAATCGCCCAGGTCGGCGCGATCTCCGCCAACTCCGACACCAACATCGGCGAGCTCATCGCACGCGCGATGGACAAGGTCGGAAAGGAAGGCGTCATCACCGTCGAGGATGGTTCGGGCCTTGAGAACGAGCTCGACGTCGTCGAAGGCATGCAGTTCGACCGCGGTTACCTGTCGCCGTACTTCGTCAACAACCAACAGTCGATGCAGGCCGAACTGGATGACCCGTTCATCCTGCTCTACGACAAGAAGATCTCCAACGTGCGTGACCTGCTGCCCGTGCTGGAAGGCGTGGCCAAGGCCGGCAAGCCGCTGCTGATCGTCGCCGAGGACGTGGAAGGCGAAGCGCTGGCGACCCTGGTGGTCAACACCATCCGCGGGATCGTCAAGGTCTGCGCCGTGAAGGCGCCGGGCTTCGGCGACCGTCGCAAGGCGATGCTCGAAGACATGGCGACGCTGACCGGCGGAACCGTGATTTCCGAGGAAATCGGCCTGACGCTCGAGAAGGCGACCATCACCGACCTCGGCCGCGCGAAGAAGGTGCAGGTCAGCAAGGAAAACACGACCGTCATCGACGGTGCCGGTGAGCCCGAGGGCATCCAGGCGCGCATCAAGCAGATCAAGGCGCAGTTGGAGGAGACCTCCTCCGACTACGACCGCGAGAAGCTGCAGGAGCGCGTGGCCAAGCTGGCCGGTGGAGTGGCGGTGATCAAGGTCGGTGCCTCGACCGAGATGGAAATGAAGGAAAAGAAGGCCCGCGTCGAGGACGCACTGCATGCGACCCGCGCTGCCGTGGAAGAAGGCGTGGTGCCGGGCGGCGGCGTCGCGCTGATCCGCGCACTGTCGGCCGTGAAGGACCTCAAGGGCAACAACGTCGATCAGAACCACGGTATCTCGATCGCGCTGCGCGCGATGGAAGCACCGCTGCGCGAGATCGTCACCAACTGCGGTGAGGAGCCGTCGGTGGTGCTCAACAGTGTCAGGAGCGGTACCGGCAACTACGGCTACAACGCGCAGACCGGCGAGTTCGGCGACATGATCGAGATGGGCATCCTCGACCCGACCAAGGTCACCCGCACTGCGCTGCAGAACGCCGCATCGATTGCCGGGCTGATGATCACCACCGAAGCTATGGTTACCGAGCTTCCGCGCAAGGAAGAGCCGAACGCTGGCGGCGGTGGCGGCATGGGTGGCATGGGCGGCATGGGCGGTATGGATTACTGATCCAGCCAGGCCCGGCAAAGGCCGGGAAAGCTTCGCTGCAATACCGGAAGGCCCGCCAATGGCGGGCCTTCCGTTTTGGTGCGTATCCCGGTGGCCGGCATGGAAACTGTAACGCGTGTTGAGGTTCTGGTGATGTTCGTCCCCCGGGGCGGCCATACCACTGGCGACCTCCCCCGGCGGCGCGATTGGCGACTGCATAGCGGATGACACCCGCGCGAAGGAAGGACGCTTCCTCCTGGAACCATAAATCGCATAAGGAATTCGCAGTGAAGAAATCATCCGCCGTTGTCATGACCGTGCTGGCCAGTGCCTGCATGGCCGCCCTGGCCAGCCAGACGATCGATCCGAACGTCCAGCTTCAGCCGTCCAATCCGGCGCCCGTCGTCGAGCATGACGGCGTTGCCGTCGATGAATCCCCGCAGCGCTGGTTCGTCGAGATGTCCGGTGCGCCGGTCAGCGACGGCGGCTCCAAAGCTGAGGCGCAGAAGGAAAAGCAGGCCTTCCGCGCGGCCGCACGCGCCGCAAACGTCAACTTCGTCGAGCACTACGCGTTCGACGGCCTCTTCAATGGCCTCTCGATCACGGTCAGCCGCTCGCAGCTGAGCACGATCACCCGGATTCCGGGAGTCAAGGCCATCTATCCGGTGGAGACGATCTCGATCCCCGAGGGCGGCCCTTCCACTCCCGACCTCGCCAATGCACTGGCGCTGACCGGCGCTGACATCGCCCAGAACGAGCTCGGGCTTGACGGCAGCGGCATCCGCGTCGCGGTGATGGACACCGGCGTGGACATCGACCACCCGGACCTGGGTGGCAGTGGCATCAATGGCGCCACGTCCTTCCCGACCAGCCGCGTGGTCGCGGGTTGGGACTTCGTCGGCGACTCGTTCAATGCGAGCTCCGATTCGCCCGATTACGATCCGGTCCCCAACCCCGATCCGAACCCGGATGACTGCAACGGCCACGGCACCCACGTGGCCGGCATTGTCGGTGCCGACGGCGACGTCACCGGCGTGGCGCCGAAGGTCAGCATCGGCGCATACCGCGTGTTCGGCTGCGGTGGCTCGACCACCGCGGACATCATGATCGCGGCGATGGAGCGCGCGCAGGACGATGGCATGCACGTGCTCAACATGAGCATCGGCGCCACCTACCAGTGGCCGCAGTACCCGACGGCCATGGCCGCTACCCGCCTGGTCAACAAGGGCGTGGTGGTGGTCGCCTCCGCCGGCAACAGCGGCACCACCGGCGCCTACTCGGCGGGCGCGCCCAGCGTCGGCGAGAAGGTGATCGCGGTGGCTTCCTTCGACAACAGTGAGGTCATGCTGCCGAGCTTCACCATCTCGCCCGACGACATGCCCATCGGCTACTCCAGTGCGACCGGCGCGGCGCCGACCCCGACTTCCGGTACCGAGCCGATGAAGCGCACCGGTACATCCGCTTCCACGGACGATGGCTGCAATGCCCTCCCGGCAGGAAGCCTGACCGGTCACGTCGCATTGATCCGCCGCGGTGCGTGCTCCTTCCACATCAAGGCGGCCAACGCCCAGGATGCGGGTGCGACCGGCGTCGTGCTGTACAACAACGCGCCCGGCTTCGTGTCACCCACGGTCGCCGGGCCGGTGGAGATCACGATTCCGGTGGTCATGACCACCGCGGTCAACGGCGAGATCATCGACTCGCGCCTGGCCAACGGCTCGGTCACCATGACCTGGACCGATAACCTGGTGTCGTCGCCGAACCCGACCGGCGGTCTGCTGTCTTCATTCACGGCCTACGGCATGTCGCCGGACCTGATGCTCAAGCCTGACATCGGCGCACCCGGTGGCTCGATCTACTCGACCTATCCGCTGGAGCGCGGCGCCTACGCGACGATCAGCGGCACCTCGATGTCCGCACCGCACGTTGCCGGCGCCGCAGCGCTGTTGCTGCAGTCGGCGCCGAAGACGCCCTCGCAGGCGGTCGGCCGGATGCTGCAGAACAGCGCCAGCCCGAAGAACTGGTCGGGCAGCCCGGGCCTGGGCTTCCTGGACTTCGCACATCGCCAGGGTGCCGGCATGCTGCGGATCGACGACGCCGTCACCGCGGCCACGCGGATCGAACCCGGCAAGATCTCGCTGGGCGAAAGCCAGGCCGGATCGGTGTTCCGCACGGTGAAGTTGAGCAACGGCGGTTCCACCTCCGTGACCTATGCGGTGTCCTCGGTCAATGCACTGTCCACGGGTTCGAACACGTTCGCTCCCGGCGCGTTCCTTTCCAACGCCAGTGTTTCCTTCGGCGCCAGCAGCGTCACTCTGCAGCCCGGAGCCAGTGCCACGGTCGATGTGACCTTCACGCCAGCGACCGGCCCGGTCGGCGGCCAGTACGGCGGCTATCTGGTGTTCACGCCGGACGACGGCAGTGCGGTACTCAGGGTTCCGTTCGCCGGCTACGTCGGTGATTACCAGTCCCGGACCGTGCTGGCGCCGACCGCCAACGGATTCCCGTGGTTGGCGACGCTGGCTGGAGGAACCTTCACCAACCAGCCTGACGGCGCGACGTACAGCATGGTCGGCGACGACATCCCGTTCTTCCTGATCCACTTCGGCCACCAGTCGCGCACGGTTCGGCTGGACGTGGTCGAGGCAGGGTCGGGCAGGTCCTGGCACAGCGCGATGAAGACCGAGCACTTCGGGCGCAACTCCACGTCCGGCGGTTTCTTCTCGTTCTCCTGGGACGGTGTGACCAGGGCCGGCGATAAGAGCTACGTCGTGCCGAACGGGCAGTACATCGTCAAGCTGTCGGTGCTGAAGGCCTTGGGTGATTCGTCCAACGAAAACCATTGGGAGCGTTGGAACTCCCCGGTGATCACCGTCGCCCGTCCGTAAAAGAGCCGCAGGCTGGCCGGCGGTCACTCTCCCGCAGTGCCTGCCGGCGCGGGACCGGTAAGCGTTTCAGTACCGACCGGTATCGTTTTGCAGTGCAACTTGCGGCGCCCTCACGATTCCTTCACAGTCGGAACGCATCCCGACGTGGGGGAGGGAGCAAGCCCGCTACCGGTTCGACCGGGGCGGGCTTTTTTGTGCCCGCGGAATATTCAGTGGCGGGTGTTCGGGCCAGATGCGGGCACCTTTGTTGCGATGCGTCAAGTATGTGACGGAAGTCCTGTTTAGACTGTGAACCGGCCCCGGATTCGACGTGGCCGGATCGGCGCGATCGGAGCGCACCAAAGGGAAAAATCATGAAGACGCTTGTACAGGCCATCACGCTGGCCTTGGGCACTGTTGGCTTTGCTGCCGCAGCCCAGGCGGGAACCTACGTCGTCACTGCCAAGGGCCACTCCCTCGACGCCAAGCTGGCGCACAGGATCGAAGCGGCCGGAGGCACCATCACCGCACGCCTCCCGCAAATTGGCGTCGCCATCGTCGAGTCCGACTACACCGACTTCGCCACCCGCGCCGCCCGGATCCCGGGCGTGCATTCGGCGGTCAGTGATTTCGTCATGCAGTTCGAGCAGCCTCAGGGTCAGGAAACCATTCAGGCCAACTTTGCCAACCCGCCGAACTCCGGCGACAACGACGCCTTTTTCGACCTGCAGTGGGGCCATGCCGCCATCGATGCCGCTGGCGCCTGGAACGCCGGTTACCGGGGAGCGGGCGCCACCGTCGCCGTGCTCGATTCCGGCTTGTACTGCCAGCACCGGGACATCGCCCCGAACCTGATCGGCGGTGCATCCTTCGTGCCGAGCGAGCGGGACTTCTGCAACACCAGCGGCAGTTCGCACGGCACCCATGTCGCCGGCACCATCCTGGCGGCCGACAACGGCATCGGCACCATCGGTGTCGCCCCGGCGTCGAAGCTGCTGGCGGTCAAGGTCCTCAGCGCCGCCACGGGCAGCGGGTCCTTCGCCGGCATCATGCAGGGCATCGTCTATGCGGCCGACAATGGCGCCGACGTCATCAACATGAGCCTGGGTGTTCGGGGCGGTCTCCCGGTGAACGGCAAGGGCGCCAACGACGTCCGTGAGCTGATCAACGCCACCGCGCGCGCTACCCGCTACGCGCGCAGCCAGAACGCGCTCGTAGTGGTCTCCGCTGGAAATGATGGCCGCGACCTGGACAAGGACAGCAGCATCACCGTCTGCGACGCTGGCGGCGAGAACTGCTTCAACCAGAACCTGGTGGCATTCCCGGCGCAGTTGCCCGGCGTGCTGTCGATCTCCGCGCTTGCGCCACTGGGATGGGGCAAGACCTTCACCAACGAAAACCTCGACATGCTGGCCAGCTACAGCAGCTTCGGCATCACCGGCATCGACTATTCCGCCCCGGGCGGCGACTACGACTATCCCGGCAACGAGGCCTGCTCGCGCACGCTGACCAACGGCCAGGTAATCACGGTCCCGTGCTGGGCGCTCGACATGGTGCTCAGCACCACCACCGGCACCGGCGGCTACAGCTGGAATGCCGGCACCAGCATGGCGGCTCCCCACGTCTCCGGCGTGGCGGCGCTGATCGTCGGCAAGCACGGCGGCGACCTCGCACCCGCGCAGCTCGAGCGCATTCTGCGTGCGTCGGCCGATGATCTCGGCGCTTCCGGGAAGGACGCCGTCCACGGTTTCGGCCGGGTCAATGCGGCCAGGGCCGTGTCGAACTGACGATACCTGCACGATCGCTGTTGCAACGGCCGCCTCAGGGCGGCCGTTTTTTTTCCTGCGTGAACAGTCCCCGGACCACGGGCCATCCGCTTCGAGGATCTGCTCGCGCGAAGTCCGGGTAGCTCGCGTGCCAGAATCCACGGCGATGAAAGACGCCAACCCCGACACCGTCGCCGCCTCCGTCCAGGCCCTGCACGAACGCGCGCTGCAGCGCCTGCGCAGGGCATCCCCGGAAATCGCCGAAGCGCTGGCGGTACCGACTGCTGTCGGTCGAGTACTCCGGGTCGCCACCGTCAGCGATTTCGCGATCGACACGCTGGTGCGCCAGCCTCAGTTGCTGCCGCTCCTGCTGGCCGACGACGGGCAGCACGCGCAAGCGGCGCCCGATCTGCGTAACGATAATCGCGCCGAGTGGCAGATGCTGCTGCGGCGCTACCGTTCGGCGGAATCGGCGCGGCTGGTCTGGCGCGACGCCCTCGGCCTGGACGATGTCGACGCGACCCTCGCCGGCAGCACGCGGCTTGCGGAAATCTGCCTGCAGGTCGCACTCGCGGCGCTGGCGGACGAGTTCGTGCAGCGCCATGGCGTGGTGCGCGACGACGACGGCAATCCGCAGCAACTGGTGGTGTTCGGCCTGGGCAAGCTGGGCGGAGAAGAACTCAATTTCAGCTCCGACGTCGACCTCGTCTACGGCTACGAACACGGTGGCGATTCGGACGGCGCGCGCCCGCTGGGTGCAGAAGCCTACTTCACCCGGCTCGGGCAGCACCTGGCCAAACTGCTCGACGAGGTTACCGCCGACGGCTTCTGCCACAGGGTCGACCTGCGCCTGCGCCCTTACGGCAACTCCGGACGAGCCGCGTGGTCGTTCGCGGCGATGGAGCAGTACTTCCAGCACGAAGGTCGCGACTGGGAGCGCTATGCCTGGCAGAAGGCGCGACCGGTCGCCGGCGACGCGGACGCTGGCGAACGCTTCCTGGAGGTCCTGCGGCCGTTCGTGTATCGGCGCTACCTGGATTACGGCGCACTCGATGGCCTGCGTGCAATGAAAGCCGCGATCACCGCGGAAGTCGCGCGCCAGGACCTGGCCGACGACATCAAGCGCGGCCCCGGTGGCATTCGCGAGATCGAATTTCTGGTGCAGGCGCTGCAGCTGATCCGCGGCGGCCGCGAGCCCGAGCTGCGCAGCCGCCAGTTGCTGCCGGCACTGCAGTCGCTGGTGGACACGCACCAGGTCGCGCCGGAAGTGGGAGCCGCGATGGCCGAGGCCTACCGGTTCCTGCGCCGGCTCGAGAACCGACTGCAGATGCTGCGCGACGCGCAGACGCACGCGTTGCCCGACAGCGCGGAAGATCGCCATCGCGTCGCCACCGGTCTGGATTTCGCCGATTGGGCCGAGCTGCGCGCGCAGCTGGACAGCCACCGGGCCGCCGTGATCGAAGAGTTCTCCGCGCTGCTCGCGCCGCGCCGCAGCGAAATCGCTCCCGGAGCGCTGGCGCAGTTCTGGCGCGCGTTGCCCGACGCGGGCGATCGCGTGACGCTCGAGCGTGCCGGGTTCGACGACATCGCCGGCGCCGACGGCATCCTGCGCGACTTCGCCCGCAGCCCGGGTGTCCGCGGACTGTCCGACAGCACCCGGGCACGGCTCGACCGGGTGCTTCCGGTCCTGCTTCAGGGTGCGGCCGAATCCTCGCAGCCGATGCTGGCGTTGCGACGGCTGCTGGCGCTGCTGCACAACGTGCTGCGCCGGACGGCCTATCTGGCTTTGCTCGATGAGCAGCCCGCCGCCCTGGCCAGGCTGGTCGACGTGGTCGGGCACAGCGCGCTGCTCGCCGAGCGCCTGGCGTCCTATCCGCTGCTGCTGGACGAGTTGCTGGACGTGCGGGTAGGAGGGCCACTGCCCGATCGCGAGGAGATCATGGCGGCCTGCCTGTCGGTAGCCACGGAAGCCGACGACACCGAGGCCGACGACACCGAGGCGATCCTCAACGCGCTCAACGAAGTACGCCAGGCACTGGGATTCCGCCTCGCCATGGCCTTGCGCGATGGACGGCAGTCCGCCGCCGACACTGCCCAGCAACTGGCGTGGCTGGCCGACGGCGTGGTCGGGCGGGTGCGGGCGCTGGCCGAGCGCGAAGTCGCGGCCATGCACGGGCGCCTTCCCGGCGCGCGCTTCGCCGTTATCGGCTACGGCAGCCTTGGCGGCGAGGAACTGGGTTTCGGGTCGGACCTGGATCTCGTGTTCCTCTACGACGTTCCCTGCGCCGCCGGCTCCGATCAACTCCAGCCCGACGACGTACAGTCCGACGGCGCCCGGCCGCTCGAGCCGGCGCGCTGGTTCGCGCGCCTGGCGCAGAAAATCGTATCCCTGCTCGGCGCCGTCACTGCCGCGGGGCACCTGTTCGACGTCGATGTGCGGCTCCGCCCCGATGGTGCCAAGGGTCTGCTGGTGTCCACACTGGCAAGTTTCACCGAGTACCAGCGCGAGCGCGCCTGGACCTGGGAGCACCAGGCCCTGGTCCGCGCGCGCTGCGTGGCCGGCAACGAGGCTCTGTGCGCCGCGTTCGAGCAGGTCCGGGCGCAGACGCTGTCGCGGCCGCGCGACGCAGCCAGGTTGCGCGCGGACATCGTGGCGATGCGCCGCCGAATGCGCGCCGAACTAAATCGCAGCGACGCAGCCGCGTTCGACATCAAACAGGGTGAAGGCGGACTGGTCGACCTGGAGTTCCTGCTTCAGGCGCTGGTACTCGAGCATGCAGGCGCGCACCCGGAGCTGCTGCTTCCCCGCAATACGCCGGCGCTGATCGACGCCCTGCACGAGGTCACGGTGTTCGATGCGGAACGCACCGCCGCCCTGCATGCGGCGCATGCGACCCTGCTCGGGCTGGGGCTGGAATGCACGCTCGATCGCCGCGCGCGCCGGGTGCCGCCCAGTGATGAAGTCGTCATCGCCCGAACCACGATTCGCTCTTCGGCGAGGGACAACGACCTGGTGTTCGGACAGCCTCCGGCGGAATGATCGGCCTTTCCGTGGCGATCTACTGATCGTCCAAAGGCTTCGGAACCTGGCGTTGCAGGCCCAGGCGCTCGCCGACCTCGCGCGCCACGCGTTCGGTCTCGCGCAGCGGCATGACCGCGAACGAGGCGAGCCTGTCATCGAAGCCCCGGACCCGCCCCAGCCCCAGCAGGCTGTCGACGAAGCGTCGCGGGCGCCCGGAGAGCACATCCATTCCCCCCACGAACACCGGCACGCGCGTTGCGCAGGCCTCCGACAGCATGTTGACCGAATCCCCGGTGCAGACGATCCGGTCGGCGCAGGCCAGCATTCCCGGATAAGGGTTGGCGCCGTCCTCAGGCCCACCCCAGAACACGCCAATGGTCCCTGCGAGCTGCTCGCGCAGGCGCGCACGGACGTTGTCGGGCGTGCGCCGGGACGTGGTGACCATCAGGCAACCGCCCTGTGCGGCTACCACTCGTTGCAGTCGTGCTGCGAGCGCGTCGGCCCAGCCGGCCTGCAAAGGCGCGTGCACGGTCGGCCCGCCCAGCAACAGTGCGGTGCACGGCCTGGGCAGGGCGGCCAGTGCGGCAAAGCGCCGGCGCGCCGACTCCAGCCATTCGTCATCGACCGGATGCAGGCTGCCGAGCAGGCGGATGACGTTGCTGCCCTGAATCCGGTCGTGCTCCGGTACGATCACCAAGTCCCAGTGCCGCGGAGAAACACGCGGGTCCAGGATCTGCACGGTGCGCGCGCCGCGATCGCGAAGCACCCGCGTTGCCAGGGCGGCATGCCGCCCGCAGCCGACGGCCAGCTCGGGAGGCGCGGCAAGCGCGCGCGCGAACTCGTCACCGAAAGCCTGGGCCGACCACGGAAGTCGCCGCGGCGCCACCCATTGCCACGGCGCGCGGGGCTGCAGGGTCCAGTCCCGCGCAGGACGATGCAGCGCGTCGACCAGCGCCCGTGCCTGCCGCAGGTTGCCGGCATTGCCGTCGGTAATGGTCCATGTGGCCAATTTTTTCTGCGATTGTTGCACTGATGTGTGTTATCCGTTGCGCGTGCGGCTGTGGCGGCCATCGGTCGAGACTTTACACTTGCGCGCCACAGTCCCATTCACGCCCCGGTCCAGCGGTGGCCACCGCCAGGAGAGATCCATGCCCGATCACGCCGCGCAAGATGCCGACACGCTCGACCAGTTGTTCCGCACCGCCCGTACCCACAACGAGCTGGGCGGCGAGGTGAGCGACGACACGTTGCGCGAACTCTACGACCTGATGAAGTGGGGGCCGACCTCGGCCAACATTTCGCCGTCGCGGCTGGTGTTCGTGCGCTCGGACGAAGCCAAGGCCAGGCTCGCGCCAGCGCTGGACCAGGGCAACCTCGCCAAGACACTCGCCGCGCCGGTGACGGCGATCATCGGCTACGACATGGCGTTCTACGAAAAACTGCCGTACCTGTTCCCGCACACCGATGCCAAAGCCTGGTTCGACACCAAGGCCGATGCCGAGCTCCTGCCGGTAGCACTTCGCAACAGCAGCCTGCAGGGTGCCTACCTGATCCTGGCGGCACGCGCGCTGGGGCTGGATTGCGGCCCCATGTCGGGTTTCGACCACGACAAGGTCGACGAGGCGTTCTTCGCCGGGACCCGCGTGCGGTCCAACTTCCTGGTCAACCTGGGCCACGGCGACACCTCGAAGCTGTTCGCGCGATCACCGCGCCTGTCCTTCGACGAGGCAGCCCGGATTCTCTAGCTTTTCTTTCGCCGTTCCCGTCTTTCCTTGCACCATTCGATACCAGGGAGAACCACCATGACCAGTCGTCCGCTCACCGCCGCACTCATCGGCCTCGTGCTTGCCAGCGCCAGCGCCTTCGCGCTCGCCGCGCCGGTGACCTACAGGATCGATCCGAATCACACCGATGTCATCGCCAGCTGGAGCCATTTCGGCTTCTCCAACCCCATCGCACACTTCGGTGATGTCGATGGAACCATCACCTACGACCCTGACAACGTCGGCCAGTCCTCGGTCAACGTCACCATCCCGCTGAGCGGAATGGAATCGCACGTCGAACGATTCAACGAACATCTGCGTGGCAGCGACTTCTTCGACGTGGAGAAGTATCCGGTCGTCACATTCGCCAGCACCGGGGTGGAGGCTGCCGGCAGCGACAAGCTGCGCGTCGCCGGCGATCTCACGCTGCACGGGGTGACCCGTCCGGTGGTCCTGGACGTCGCCATCAACAAGGTCGGCGAACAGCCGATGGCCAAGCGCCCGGCCGCCGGGTTCGACGCGACCGCCACCATCAAGCGCAGCGACTTCGGCATGGACAAATATGCGCCGAACGTGAGCGACGAGGTCCAGATCCGCATCACCACCGAGGCCGTGGTGCCCAAGCCAGCCGCGGCGGAGTAGGCCACCGATGATCGTGCAGCGTCCGGCGGCCGCGCGCGGACACGCCAGTGCCGGCTGGCTCGACAGCCGGCACTCGTTTTCGTTCGGCAGCTACTACGACCCGGACTGGATGGGCTTTGGCGCACTGCGGGTGATCAACGAAGACCGCGTCGCCGCCGGCGCGGGGTTCCCTCCGCACCGGCACGCCAACATGGAAATTCTCAGCTACGTGCTGGACGGCGCGCTGTCGCACCAGGACAGCAGCGGCGGTGGCGGCGTGATCGCCGCAGGCGAACTGCAGTGGATGAGCGCCGGTCACGGCGTCGAACACAGCGAGTTCAACGCATCGGCGACCGACCCGGTGCACTTCCTGCAGATATGGTTGCAGCCCGATCGCGTCAACGCAGCACCCGCCTACGGCCAGCATTCCCCGGCACCGGATGCTGTGTCTGCCCGATGGCGGCTGCTGGCGTCGCCGGATGGCGCCGATGGCAGCATCGCCATCCGGCAGGATGCGCGCCTGCAGGCTGTCGCACTGGGCACGCAGGACTCGGTCGAATTGGAGTTGAACCCGGCCCGCCGCTACTGGCTGCACGTGGCGCGGGGCTCGGTCGACGCCAACGGGCGTAATCTCGACGCCGGTGATGCACTCGGCTTCGTCGCCGAAGCGGGCGTCCTGCGTCTCGCGGGATCGGCCGCCGCGGCCGCGGACGTGTTGCTGTTCGACCTGCCGGGGTGATCGGCTGACACCGGCTGTTGCGCCGGATGCCGTCAGGCAACTCCCCAGCGGCTGTTAAACTGCCGGCTTCGTGTTTCCGGCCGCGCCCGCCATGACCTCCGCCACCGACCGTCCGACACAGGCCAACGCGGAACGCCTCTACAAGGTGAACCGTTCCGACCTGCCCCTGAGCTGTCCATTGCCTTCGATGGCGTTGTGGAACTCGCACCCGCGCGTGTACCTGCCGATCGAAGCCGAGCACGAGTGCATGTGCCCATACTGCGGCGCGCACTTCGTCCTGGAAGACTGAAACCGGACATGAAGAGCGCGACGCGGCGCTGGCGTGGTCATCGTCATCATGGTGTTCGCGCCCGGCGTTGCGCCGTGCATGCGACCCTGCGGCCCGCATGCGGCCCCTGACCGTTCTGCAGCTGTTGCCTGCGCTGGAATCCGGTGGCGTCGAACGCTCGACACTGGAGATCGCCGAGGCGCTCGTGCGCGAAGGCCACCGCGCGCTCGTGGTGTCCGCAGGCGGGCGCCTGCTGCCAGGGTTGATCGAAACGGGAGCGGAGCACATCGCGCTCGACATCGGTCGGAAGTCGCCGATGACGCTGCGCCAGATCGCGCCCCTGCGCAGGCTCATCGAACGTGAAGGCGTCGATCTCGTGCATGCACGTTCGCGCGTCCCGGCTTGGCTGGCAGTGCTCGCGCTGCGCGGCCTGCCGGCCGCGCGCCGGCCGCGCCTGGTCACCACGGTGCATGGGCTGAATTCGCCTTCGCGCTACAGCGCGGTCATGACCCGTGGCGAACGCGTCATCTGCGTGTCGGACACGGTTCGCGGGTATGTATTGCGGCATTACCCGCGCACCGATCCGGGCAAACTGCGCGTGGTGCCGCGCGGCATCGAACCCGACGCCTTCCCGCGCGCCCCATGGCCGGATCGGCAGGCGAGGGCATGGGCAGCGGATCAGCATCCAGAACTCGGTGGCGAGGGCCCGCTGTTGCTCCTGCCCGGGCGCGGCACGCGCTTGAAAGGGCATGCCGACGCGATCTCGCTGCTGGCGGACCTCCGGCGTCGCGGCACGGATGCACGCCTCTGGCTGCCGGGAGCACGCGCTGCCGGCCGCGAAGCCTACGTGACCGAACTGGGAAACCTCGCGCGGGAGCTCCAGGTCGAATCCGCGCTGGCGTTCACCACGCCGACGGACGCGATCGCACGCGCCTATGCCGCCAGCGACCTGGTACTGCAACTGTCGCGAAAACCGGAAGCCTTCGGCCGCACCGTCATCGAGGCCCTGTCGGTGGGACGGCCGGTGCTGGGCTGGGACCACGGCGGCGTCGGCGAATTGCTGCGCGAGCTCCAGCCGGGCGGTGCGGTGGCACCGTTCGACAGCGTGGCGCTGGCCGAATCCGCCGCCACATTGCTGGCCCGATCCGCATCCGCGGGCGCGCCCGAAGTACCCTTGAGCATTCCCTACACGCTGCACGCGATGCAGCGCGCCACCTTGAGCGTCTATGCCGAACTCGCCGATCCACCAAGCCGCGGCTGAGCCAGCCGTCGACCAGGCCTTCGACGCGAAGCCGCAGGCATCGCAGGACTGGCGCTGGGCGCCGGCGTGGGTGCTGGCGTACGTCGCGCTGTGGCCGGCGCCAGGCTACGCCGAGGCCGTGCTGGTCCTGGGTGCACTGGCGACGCTGATCAGGATGGTGGTCGCGCGATTCCGCGGCGGCACGCAATGGCTGATGGGTCCGGCCTGGGCGCTCACCAGCGTGCTGTTTTTCGCCTACTGGCTGCCCGAACTCGTCTCTTCCTTCGATGCGGTCGATCCCGGGCGCGCCTTGCGCGAGGCGGCGGCCGACCTGCGCTATCTGCCCTTCCTGTGGCTGGTGGCGCTGTCGGTGGCGACCCCCCGCGGGCGGCGCATCACCCTGGGCGGGCTCGCGGTGATTATCGGCATCTGGACCGTCGACGCGCTGCTGCAGGCGCTGGGCGGCACCAGTCCGATGTTCTTCGGCATCGATGCGATCAAACAGATGATCAGCGGCCGCGGCATGTGCACGGCACAGGAGGTCGCGGCGGTGGACCGCCTCAGCGGTGTGTTCGGGCCGTGCAACCTGAAGCTGGGCCAGGTGGTCGCCAGCCTGTCGCCGTTCGCGTTGTATGCCGCGGGTCGCAGGCTCGGGCCGGCGGGGTGGCTCCTGACCGCCGCGGCGGTGGGAGCGGTGGTCGTACTGGCCGGTTCCCGGGCCTCGTGGCTCACCTTCGCGCTGGTGCTGGTGTTCTCGGGCTGGCGCCTGCTGGGGTGGAAAAAGCTGCTGATGGTGCTCGGGTTCGGTGCGCTCATGCTGCTGGTTCTGGGATGGCTTTCGCCGCAGGTGGGCGAACGCGTTGCGCGCACCGCGCATGTGCTCAAGGCCGATCCTTCGGGCGTGGACACGGCCCTGTCCGGGCGTGCGCGCATCTGGGGTGCGGCGCTTTGCATGGTTCGCAACCACCCGGTCAACGGCATCGGCGCGCGCGGGTTCCGCGAAGCGTTTCCCGCATGCGATCCGCAGGCAGGACAGATCGCTGCGTGGGGCGAAGGCCCGGCATTGCACGCGCACCAGATCGTGCTGGAGGTGCTCAGCGAGACCGGTATCTTCGGCCTGCTGCTGTGGCTGGCCGGGGCCGCGCTCGCCTGGCGTGCCTGGCTGTTCTCCAGCCAGACCGCGCGCGAGCGGGCGCGTCCGGCAATGCTCGCGCTGGCGGTCACGGTGTTCCCGTTCAACACGCACCTGGCGTTCTATTCGACGTTCTGGGGCGGCCTCACGCTGCTGCTCGCGGCGCTGTACGCCGGCAGTCTGCTGGCCCGCCCGGAAACGCCGGCGGCGGACCGGATCGGCTGAGAGGCAAAGGCTCGCGGCCTTACGAATACAGCGATTCGCCGCCGGGTTGGCGCTTGAAGCGGCGGTGGATCCACAGGTATTGCTCCGGTGCAGCGCGCGCCATGTCGGCGATCGAGGACATCACCCTGGCGGTGTCGTCGGTTGCGTCGCTGGACGGAAAACCGGCGAAAGGGGCCGAGAGGCTCAGGGTGTACCCGCCATCCGCACGGCGTCGATGCGCGAAAGCGACGACCGCCGCGCCAGACAAGCGAGCAAGCTGATGGGTCGAAGTCAGGCTGTGCGCCGGATGACCGAAGAACGGCACGAACACCGCGTCGCCGCGGCTGGGATCCTGGTCGGGCGCGTACCAGAGGATGCCGCCGCGTTTCAGGTGCTTGACCGCCGGGCGCAGTTCCAGCTTGCTGAACATCGCCACCGCGTAGCGCATGCGCCCACGCTTGACCGCCCATTCCATCGCCGGCTGCGCGTGGGGCCGGTACATGCCGGCCAGCGGCAGGTGGTCGCACAGCAGACGACCGCAGATTTCCAGGGTGGTGAAGTGGCCGGAGATCAAAATGACGCCCTTGCCGGCCGCATGCGCCGCCTGCAGGTGTTCCAGCCCGTCGATCCGCAGGCCGCGCCGCAGCGGCTCGACCGAACCCCACCAGGCTCGTGCGAACTCGAACACGCCGATGCCCAGTGCCGCGAAATGCTCGTGCAGCAGTGCAGTGCGTGCGTGCGCATCCAGTCGCGGGAAACACAGCTCGAGATTGCGCGATGCGATGCGGCGGCGCTCGCGCATTGCAACCCGCAACAGTGCACCCAGCGCACGGCCCAGCGCCCGCTGCAGGCGCCAGGGCAAGCGAGCGAGCAGCGCCAGCAGGCCAATGCCCGCCCAGGCGGGCCAGTGGCGCGGGCCGAGCGGCGGTTTTCCGGGCGCGGTGTCGGACGACATTCCGCCGATTCTACGGCGTCGCCGCGGATGGACACCTCACGCGCAACGCGGCCGCGTCTTCGGGTTCGCTATCCTTGGGCCGATGCGCACCGATCCGATCGAAAACCTCCTGCGCGGCCTGTACTCGGCCGTGCTCTATCTGCTGGTGCCGATCACCGTGTACCACCTGATCTGGCGCGGGTTCCGCCACCCGGCGTATTTCCAGCGCTGGCCCGAGCGTTACGGCATCTACAGCGATGCGCCACTGACGCGCACCTTGTGGCTGCACGCCGTGTCGGTCGGTGAGGTCAACGCCGCCATGCCGCTGGTCGCCGCGCTTCGACGCGGCCGCCCGGACCTGCGCCTGCTGGTGACCACCATCACCCCGACCGGCTCAGAGCGCGTGCGCGCGCTGTGGGACGACGGCGTCGAGCACGTCTACCTGCCGTATGACCTGCCAGGTGCGGTCGGGCGATTCCTCGATCACTATCGCCCGCACGCGGCACTGATCATGGAAACCGAACTCTGGCCAAACCTGCTGTTCTGCTGCCGTGATCGCGGCATTCCCTCGTACATACTCAACGCGCGCCTGTCGGAGCGCTCGCTTCGCGGCTACCGGGTGCTGGCGCCGCTGGTGGGCCGGGCGCTGCGCACGGTCAAGGCTGTGGCCGCGCAGTCGATGGCGGATGCGGTGCGCTTCGTGCGCCTGGGCGCGCGCGCCGAACAGGTGCTGGAGATCGGCAACCTCAAGTACGACGTAATGGTGCCGGAGGCGTTGGAAGCCTTCGCACTCCAGTGCCGCCGGCATGGTGGGGTCGGTCGGCCGGTCTGGATCGCCGCAAGCACGCACGAGGACGAGGAGGCCGCGGTGATCACCATTCACCGTCGCCTGCTGGCGAAGTTCCCGGACCTTCTGCTGATGTGGGCGCCGCGACATCCCGAGCGCTTCCGCATCGTGGCCCAAACCTCGCGTGCCTCCGGCTGGAATGTCTCGACGCGCAGCCGCGCGCGCTGGCCGGATGCGCAATCGGACGTGTTCGTGATCGACACGCTGGGCGAACTGATGAATTTCTATGCCTGCAGCGACGTGGCTTTCGTGGGCGGAAGCCTGCAGGCCATCGGCGGACACAACCTGCTGGAGCCCGCAGCGGCGGGCACCGCGATCGTCACCGGGCCGCACCTGCACAATTTCGTGGAGATCGCCAGGCGGCTGCAGGAGGTCGGTGCGGTGCGCATCGGCGACGATGCCGAGACAATCGCGGCCGATGTCGCGGTGCTGCTTTCCAGCCCCGATGAGCGCGGGCGCATGGTCGCAGCGGGACGCGCGTTGATCGAAACCGGTCGGGGCGCGCTGGCCCAGACCCTGGCGATGCTGCAGCCGGCGCTGCCGCCGGCCGACTGACCGCTCGCGCGGCGCTTACGGAACGTCTTTGACGGCCGGTGGCACGTCCGCGCTGACCGTGAGCAAGCGGTTGACCTGCTGCACGTCGTCGATGTCGAGCGTGCCGGCGGCCTGCTCCAGCAGCAGGCGGTTCTGCAGGTAGTTGTAACGAGCAAGGGCATACGCGCGCTGCGCCGTGAACAGGTTGTTCTGGTTGTTGAGCACGTCCAGCACCGTGCGCGTGCCGACCTCCAGGCCGACCTGCGAGGCGTCGTAGGCACTCTGCGCGGAAAACAGCGCCAGCCGCCGTGCCTCGACCTCGCTGATGCCGGCGACGAGGGTCTGGTAGCTGTTGCGGGTGTTGCGCTCAAGTGCGCGGCGCTGCTGTTCGAGTTCGGCGCTGGCAACATCGCGGCGCGCTGCTGCCTGGCGTACCTGCGACTGGGTGGCGCCACCGGCGAAGATCGGCACTCGCAGTACCAGCGAAAGGCTGCGCGATTCGCTCTGGCTGTTGAAGTCGGTGATGGTGTCGTCGAGGTTATTGGTTGAAGAACCGTCGGTATCCCGGTCGCCATAGTTGCCGCCCAGGTACAAGGTCGGCCAGTGGCCCGCTCGTGCGGTATCGACGTCCGCGGCCACGGATTTCACCTGGAATTCCTGCGCCTTCAACGCGGGGTTGTTTTCGATCGCCGTCCTTACCCATTCCTCGATGCCCTGGCTTGCCGGCATCTCCGGCTGGAAATCGGCAGGCAGGCTCTGAAGGTTGCGAATCTGGGTATCGGTGATCTCAGCCAGCGCCTGGTACGCATCCTCGACGGCGTTGCGCGCAATGATCGTATTCGCCCGGGCGGTGTCGAACTGCGCGCGCGCCTCGTGAACGTCGGTGATCGGCGCAAGGCCCACTTCCAGGCGCTTGGAGGCGTAATCGAACTGCTTGTTCAATGCCTGCTCGGCCGCTTCCGCCGCGGCGAGCGTTTCGAGCTGCACCAGCACGTTGAAATAGGCCGCCGAGGTGCGGGTCACCAGGTTGTCGCCTGCGGCCTCCAACTGGAAGTCGCTGGCGCGGCTCAGTGCACGCTGGCTGCGTAGCTGTGTGAACCTGGCGCGGTCGAACACCATCTGGTCGAGATTCACTCCCAGGTTGCGCGTCGTCGTCTCCTGGGTGGTGTTGCTTGGAAACAGCACGCTACCGAAAACCTGATTGCCGGAGCTGTCGGATTCCGAGCGGCTGTAGACCCCTTCACCATTGATCTGCGGCAGCATCGCCGCACGGGCCTGGACGGCACCCTCCTTGATCGCCCGGCGGGTCGCTTCCGCAGCGGAGTACTGCGCATCCCCTGCTCGCGCAAGCTCATACGCCTGGAGCAGGTCTGCCGCGTTGCCGGCGGTGGGCAGCAACGCGAGGGCGAGGGCGAGAACGATCGGTCGGTGGATCATGCGGCTTCCTTAGTTGCGTTTTGGCCCGCGCCTGCGAGCCATGGCGGAGTTTCGGACTAGAAGGAAAAAGCGGGCACCGGGGCGCCGCCGACGAGGTAGGGCAGGTCTGTTTCGAAGAGCGACTTCACGGCTCCCGCGGGCTGGCCATCGTTGCCTTGTTGGACCAGCACCGCGTCCATTACCGGCGAGCGCCCGCGGACGATGAACATGCGTCCGTCGGGCTTGAGCCATTCCACGAACCGCTCCGGAATGCTGGTCACCGCGCCGCCGACGCAGATTGCATCGAAGCGGCGGCCGGTGGTGTAGGCGAAGGCATCGGCGTGCACCACCGAAGCGTTGTGATGGCCGTGCGCGGCGAGACGATCGCGCGCCTGCTGCGCCAGGTCCTCATGCAACTCCAGGCTGACGACGGAGCGCGTCAGTTGCGCCATGCATGCCGTCAGGTAGCCGCTGCCGGTGCCGATCTCCAGCACCTCGTCGGATGGTTTGAGGTCCAGCGCCTGCAACGTGCGACCCTCGATCACCGGCTTCATCATGAATTCGCCATGGCCAAGCGGGAGCGGCAGGTCGGCATAGGCCAGGTTGCGGTGCTCCGGCGACACGAACGCGTCGCGCGGCACCTTCGCCAGCACCTGCAGCACGCGAGGATCGAGTACGTCCCAGGGCCGAACCTGCTGTTCGACCATGAGATTGCGGGCCTTGGCGTAATCGATGTTGCTCATCTGGTTCCCAGGTGCATGGACAGCCGACGATTGTAGTGCCGATGCGTCGAAGGCTGGACCCGGCGTGGCGCACAGGATCGCCTCGGGGCAATCTGGTTCTTAGTGCCAGAAGTAACCGGGACCGACGCCGGAGCCGTCGCGAGGATGCGCGAACTGGGCACTCCGGCCATTTTCTACCGCACCCGTCCGGCAGCGTAGCCGCGCAGGAACAGGTCCACAGAGGCGGTGACGTGCCGCTCGATGGTCCCGGCATCCGCGAGGCAGCAGCCGAACACCGCCATCGCGTGCGGCTCGCCCTTGAGCAGCGCAAAGAACTGCGCGGCCGCGAGCGGCACGTCATCGATTTCAAGCTGACCCATCGCGATACGCCGCTCCAGCAATCCCGCGAACTCCTTCTGCACCCGGGCAGGGCCGGCCTGCCAGAACAACTGCGACAGCGAAGAGCCCGCTAGTTGTGGCGCGCAAAGCATCCGGTATCCCGCGAGCGCCTCCCGGGTCACTGCCATGGCATAGAAGGCGCGGGCGACATCCAGCAGCCGCGCGCGCAGCGGGGCGTCGGGATCGCGCTCGAAGACCGACGATGGGAGCTGCTGCTCGCAGTGCGCCTTCACGGCCGCGCCAAACAGCGTTTCCTTGTCGCCAAAGTGGCTGTAGACGGTGAGCTTCGACACCCCGGCTTCGGCCGCGATCTGATCCATGCTGGCGCCGTCGAAGCCGTACTGCGTGAACATGGCCTTGGCCGCATCCAGTATTGCCGCGCGCTTGCCGAGATCCTTCGGCCTCCCGGGGCTGGCCGCCTTTGTGCCGCCGGTGCGTGTTGCGCGTGGCTTGGAGGACGTTCCCGACATGCACGGAATACTAGACTAGGGGGTTCGATATTTATAGAGTACCGCCCGAGTCCGTCCACCGCCCGAGGGGGCCTGCGCATGCCGAGCCTTACCCGATTGCGGGCAACCACCGCGGCAGCAGCGGCCGTTTTCCTGCTGGGCGCCTGTGGTGGACCGGAACAAGCGGCACCGGCGCCGCAATCGGTGCTGGTCACCCGGGCGAATGCTGCCTCCGATGAAAGTACCGCCTTTGCGGGCCAGGTGATCGCGCGCGAGGAGAGTCCATTGGCCTTCCGCGTCGCCGGGAAGCTGGTGTCGCTGCGGGCCGACGTCGGTGACGTTGTGCGCACCAACCAGATACTTGGAACGCTGGACACCGGCGATTTCCAGGCGCAGGCGCGCGCTGCGCAGGCGCAGCTGGAAGCGGCCCAGGCCGAGCTCGGCCGCGCGCGCGCCGACCAGGCGCGGTTTGCGGCGCTTGCCGAAGGGCAGATGGTCAGTCGTTCCGCACTCGACGCGCAGAATGCCGCAGCGGTGGCGGCCCAGGGCCGGGTCAATGCAGCGAGTGCGAGCCGTGACCTGGCCAGCAACCAGGCGGCGCATGCGCAGTTGCGCGCGCCAGCTCCGGGCGTGATCTCCTCCCGCAACGCCGAGATCGGCCAGGTTGTCGGCGCCGGGCAAGCGGTATTCACGCTCGCGGTCGACGGACCGCGCGAAGTCGAGTTTGCCCTGCCCGAAGGTGGCGTCGCGGTCCGCCAGGGGCAGCCGGTGCGGGTCAGCGTATGGTCGCAGCCGGGTGTGAGCTGGCCCGGTGTGGTGCGCGAGATCGCGCCCGCGGCGGATGCTGCGTCACGAACCTTCGCCGCACGCGCCACGGTCGACGCACCCGACGCCGCGCTGCAGATCGGACAGAGCGCGCGCGTCCACCTCCCGGCCGACGGGAAGGCGCCGTTGCGCTTGCCGATGACCGCGCTGCAGCGCGCCGGCGAGCGCACTGCGGTGTTCGTCGTCGACCCTGCGACGTCCACGCTCAAGCTGCAGCCGGTGCGGGTCGGCAAGTACGCAAGTGAGCAGGTGACCGTGCTCGAAGGCGTGGGGCCGCGCGACTGGGTCGTCTCCGCAGGCGGGCACCTGTTGCGAGCCGGGCAGAAGGTCCGGCCGGTGGATCGGGAAAACCGGCCCGTGGCGCTGAAGTGAGTCGCGCGACGTCCAGGTTGCGGGCCAGGCTGCTTCTGGCGCACAGCATTTTCCAAGACGCGTCCGCGACCTGACGATGCGCTTCAATCTTTCCGAATGGGCGCTGCGGAACCGCAGCCTGGTCGTCTACGCGATGCTGGTGATCGCGATCGTCGGATCGATCTCGTACTTCCGACTCGGTCGCAGCGAAGACCCGGACTTCACGTTCAAGGTGATGGTCGTCCGCACGCAGTGGCCCGGTGCCACCGCCGAGGAGGTCGCAAGCCAGATCACCGAACGCATCGAAAAGAAGCTGCTGGAAACCGGGGACGACCAGTTCATCCGTTCGTTCTCGCGCGCGGGCGAATCGCAGGTGATGTTCGTCGCGCGCGATTCGATGCGGTCCAGCGAGATCAAGCCGCTGTGGTACCAGGTGCGCAAGAAAGTCGGAGACATCAAGCCGCTGCTGCCCGAAGGGGCGATCGGTCCATTCTTCAACGACGAATTCGGCGAAACCTTCGGCAACATCTACGCCCTGACCGGCAAGGGCTTCGACCACGCGATCCTCAAGGATCATGCCGAACGCATCCAGCTCTCGCTGCAGCACCTGGATGACACCGGGAAAATCGAGTTGTTCGGCGTCCAGGACGAAAAAATCTGGATCGAGATGTCGAACGTGAAGCTCGCGACGCTGGGCGTGTCGGCATCCGCGGTGCAGAAGGCGTTGGAGGCGCAGAACGCGATTGTTCCCGCGGGTTTCTACGAAACCTCGGCTTATCGCGTGCCGCTGCGCGTCGAGGGCCGGTTCACTTCGGTCGAGCAGATTCGCGAGTTCCCGATCCGCATCGGCGACCGCAGCTTCCGCCTGGGCGATCTGGCCGGTGTGCGTCGCGGCTTCGCCGACCCTCCGGCGCCGCTGATGCGCTTCATGGGCGAGGATGCGGTCGGTATCGGCATCGCCATGCGCGATGGCGGGGACGTGCTGGCGCTGGGCAAGCGCCTGGAAACGCACGTGCGGGATCTGCAGGCGAACCTGCCGGCCGGCATGCAGTTGCGGCAGGTCGCCAATCAGCCGGCGGCGGTCGAGGACTCGATCGGCGAGTTCATCCAAGTGCTGTCGGAAGCGGTCGGCATCGTGCTGCTGGTCTGCTTCCTTTCGCTGGGATGGCGCACCGGGCTGGTGGTCGCGCTGTCGATTCCGCTGGTGCTGGCGATGACCTTCGCGGCGATGCATTTCTTTGGTGTCGGCCTGCACAAGATATCGCTGGGCGCGCTGGTGCTCGCGCTGGGGTTGCTGGTCGACGACGCGATCATCGCGGTGGAGATGATGGCGATCAAGATGGAGCAGGGCTACGACCGGTTGAAGGCGGCCGCCTTCGCGTGGGAGAGCACCGCGTTTCCGATGCTCACCGGCACCCTGGTCACCGCTGCAGGATTCCTTCCCATCGCCACCGCGGCGTCGGGCACCGGCGAATACACGCGCTCCCTGTTCCAGGTGGTGACCATCGCCCTGGTGGTGTCGTGGATCGTGGCGGTGCTTTTCATTCCCTATCTGGGCGACCGGATGCTGCCGGACCTGCAGCAGCGTCACGCCGTGCCGCGCCCCGGCTCAGTGGCGGCACGCTGGCGCGCGCTGCGCCTGCGCCTGGCTGACCGGCACCCGGCGTTCGAGCGCTGGCTGGCGCCGCAGGCGCGAACGGCACATGACGCCGACCCCTATCAACGCGCGTTCTACCGCCGCTTCCGCCGGCTGCTCGACGCCTGCCTGTGCCGGCGCTGGCTGGTGATCGGAGTGACCGCGCTGGCCTTCGTGCTGTCGATCGCACTGTTCCGCTTCGTGCCGCAGCAGTTTTTTCCCTCCTCGACCCGGCTCGAGCTGGTGGTGGACCTGGAACTGGCCGAGGGCTCCTCGCTGCTGGCCACCGAGGCGGCGACGCGCCGGTTCGAGGACGCGCTCAAGACGCGCAAGGACCTGGTCAATTACGTGGCCTACGTCGGCACGGGTTCGCCGCGCTTCTACCTGCCGCTCGACCAGCAGCTGCCGCAGGC
>JALYOF010000082.1 GCA_030857025.1 Pseudomonadota bacterium
AGTGAAACGCACATGCGCCGATGGTAGTGTGGCCTAAGCCATGCAAGAGTAGGTCATCGCCAGGGGCTTTACCCCAAAACCCCCAGCCGAAAGGTTGGGGGTTTTTCTTTGCCTGGGCGCTTCGGAATTGCCGCACCCGAGGGTCGACCGGAGCATGGGAGCATGCAGAGATGCCCGAATCCGAATCCGACCTGTGGCCATGCCAGCAATCGTGCGGAAAGGATCCTGTGCAGACGTCCTGCCAATGCGCTGATCCTAGGGATGGGCCGTGCTTGCCCCTCGACCACCCAAGCTCAATGACATGCCGGACTGCAGCGGCGACAATTGCAGTATGAAAACCATCAACTACAGCAATCTCGACGGCATGCTCGACGTGGTCGAACTGGAATCCGTCGACTCCCCGCAGTGGAGCGTCATTTGGCTGCACGGACTCGGTGCCGATGGCAACGACTTCGTTCCCATCGCCCCAGAGCTGGTTCGCAGCGGGTGGCCTGCCCTGAGGTTCGTGTTTCCCCACGCCCCCTTTCGAGCGGTGACCGTCAACAACGGGGCGCTGATGCGCGCGTGGTACGACATCCGTGAATTCGATCTGGCGAACAGGGCGGACGAGGCCGGAGTGATCGAGTCCGTTTCGCAGGTCGAGGCCTTGATTGTGCGCGAGGGCGAACGAGGCATCCCACCTCATCGAGTTCTACTGGCCGGGTTTTCCCAGGGAGGAGCGATGACCCTCGCGGCCGGGCTGCAGCGACAGGTGCCGCTGGCAGGCCTGATCGTCCTCTCCGCCTATCTTCCGCTGGGACCCACTGCACTGGCCGCCCTGGACGAAGCCACGCCCCAAGCCGCACGAAAGCAGCCTGTGTTCATGGCCCACGGTCAACACGATCCTGTTGTGCCGTACCAGGCCGGAGCTGCCAGTGCGAAGCGGATAGCCTCGCTTGGAATCAAGCTTGACTGGCACGCCTATCCCATGGCGCATCAGGTATCGGCGCAGCAGATCAGCGACTTGGGCGACTGGATGACTGCGCGGTTCACGGAGTAAGGTGTTCCTGCGCCGACAAGACGGTGGCGGCGCGGACGGCGGTGGACACCCTCTGCAGCCGAATGGCACGACGGGAGTCGCGAATCAGTGAAGGTTGTGATTGCTGACGACGAGCCGCTGGCGCGCGATCGCCTTCGCGCGCTTCTCTCCGCGATCAACGGCGTCGAGGTAGTTGCCGAAGCGTCAGATGGACGAACCGCGCTGCACGCCTGCGCCGAGCATTCCCCGGATCTGGTGGTGCTGGACATCGCCATGCCCGGCATCGACGGACTGGAGACGGCAAGGCACCTGGCCGCCTTCGAGCCTCGACCTGCGGTGGTGTTCTGCACCGCCTACGACGCGCATGCCCTGTCCGCATTCGACGCCGAGGCGATTGACTACCTGGTCAAACCGGTCCGCCCCGAGCGGCTCGCGGCCGCACTGGAGCGTGTGCGTACCTTCGCTGCTGGACGAGAACGAGCAGCAACCGTCGCTGGCGGAGACCAGCGGCGCAGCCATCTGTGCGCGCGACTGCGCGGTAGCCTTCGCCTGATTCCGATAGAGGAGGTGCACTACCTCCACGCCGAGGAGAAGTACGTCATCGTTCACCACGCGCGTGGCGAAGACCTCATAGAGGAGTCGCTCAAGTCGCTCGAGGACGAATTCGGCGAACGATTCATCCGCATCCATCGCAACTGCCTGGTGGCTCGACATGAGATCGCGGAACTGCGGCGATGCCCCGATGGCCACGTCCAACTGGTGCTGTTGCATGTAGGGCAGCCGCTGGAAGTGAGTCGTCGCTGCGTCCCCGGCCTACGTGACGTACTGAAAAACCTTTGAGGGACCAGCACCAGAGGCCGCGTGGCGGTCGCAGCGGCGGTGCGATAATGCTGCGATGACGACATTGCGCATTGCCACCCGAAAAAGCCCGTTGGCCCTCTGGCAAAGTGAACACGTGGCCGACGGCCTGCGCCGCGCCCATCCGGGCTTGACGGTCGAATTGGTGCCGATGACCACCCGTGGTGACCAGATCCAGGACCGGCCGCTGTCGGCAATCGGCGGCAAGGGCCTGTTCCTGAAGGAGCTCGAAGTCGCGATGCTGCACGGCCGAGCCGATTGCGCAGTGCATTCCCTGAAGGACGTGCCCATGGAACTGGAACCGGGTTTCTCCCTTCCGGCAATTCTGATGCGCGCCGATTACGCTGATGCGTTCGTCAGCAACCATTTCGCCGATATCGATGCACTTCCGCAAGGCGCCCGCGTCGGCACGTCATCGTTGCGACGGCAGGCGCAGCTTCGGGCTACGCGTCCTGATCTGCGATTGCGCGACCTGCGCGGGAACGTCAACACTCGGCTGGCGAGGCTCGACGGTGGCGACTACGACGCCATCATTCTCGCGGCTGCCGGGCTGCAACGCCTGGGCTTCGAAGGTCGCATCCGCCACAGGCTCCTGGCGCCGGCCTGGCTCCCGGCGCCAGCGCAGGGCGCGATAGCGATAGAAACACGCAACGACAGCCCCGACGTCGAACGGCTCTGCGCGGCGCTCGACCACCTGCCCACACGAGTATGCGTGGAGGCCGAGCGGGCGATGAACCGCACCCTCCACGGCAGCTGCCAGGTGCCGGTCGCCGCCCATGCACGCCTGCACGGTGAACGCCTGTGCCTGCACGGCATGGTGGGATCGGCGAGCGACGGAGCGTCGGTGCGCGCGTACGGCGAAGCAGACGCGGACCAGGCGGATGCATTGGGACGGCAGGTCGGCCGCGAACTGCTGGGTCGGGGTGCGGAAGCGCTGATCGCCGCCAGCGGCGCCAGATAGCGACGAAGGCCAGGCCACGGGACCTGATGCGCGCGTCTGGAGCACTGCGGCTACAGATCAGAATGGAAAGAACCGCGGGATCAGCAGCGTCGCCATGATCCAGAAGATGAAGTTCAGTGGCAGCCCGATCCGGGTGAAGTCCGAAAACCTGTATCCGCCCGCAGCGTGGACCATCGCGTTGGTCTGGTAGCCCACGGGCGTGGCGAATGCGGTAGAGGCCGCAAACGCGACCGCCACCAGGAAAGGCTTGGCGTCCACGCCAAGCGACTCGGCCGTGGCGATGGCCACGGGGACCACGAGCACCGCGGCCGCGTTGTTGCTCATCACTTCGGTCATCACCGCTGACAACAGGTAAATCGCGGCGAGCGTCGCCACAGGGCCGAATTGCCCGACCAGTCCGATGGTGTTCTGGGCCAGCCAGGATGCGCCGCCGGAGTGGTCCAGGGCGATGCCCAGTGGCAGCACGCCGGCCAACAGCATGACCACGCGCCAATCGACGGCTTCGTAGGCCTCGTCGGGCTCAAGGCACCGCAACACCACCAGCGCGATACAGCCCAGGATCGCCGAGGCGACGATCGGCAGCCACCCTGCGGCGGCGGTCGCGATGACCGCGACGACAACGGCCAGCGACGTCCACGCCCGACGCACGTTGAGCCGCTTCTGCTCGCGCTCGCCCAGCACCACCACGCCGGGGTCCTCGCGCAGGGCATCGAGTGCGCTTTCCGGCGCATCCAGCAGCAGGATGTCACCCAGCGCCAGCGGGACCTGATCGACCGGCCGGCGCAGAACCGCGCCGGGCCGTTGCAGGCCATGGACGCGAACACGATACGCATGGCCAAAGCGCATCGCTGACAGGGTGTGCCCGATCATCCACGAGCCGGGTGCCACCATTACGTCGGCGTGCTTGTTGTCGCTGGCCTCTTCCGGGTCGAGTTCGGGCGCAACACGATCGTAATCGAGCTTGTGGCGCTTCCGCAGCGCCTCGATCTGCTCCCACTCGCCGTTGATCAGCAGCCTGTCGCCAGCCTTCACCGTGGTCTGCGACGCCGGCGTGGTCTTTCCGCCGCGCCGGAGCACGTCGATCAACTCGACCGGCGCGGGCGTGTCAGCCTGCGCCTGCTCGCCTTCCTTTGTCTCGGTCTTCTTTTCGGGTTTGAGCAGGTCGCCGGCCAGCTTCTCGATCGCCGGGGACGAGTTCGTGACGAACAGTTCACTGAGATAGCGGCCGCCGTGCCCCTCCCGATCGTCCTTGGGGATGCCCAGGTCGGGCAGCAGGAAATTACGCACGATCATCAGGTACGCCACGCCGACGGCCACGAAGATCACGCCCAGAGGGGCGAACTCGAACAGGGTGAAACCTTCGCGGCCCGAGCTCACCGCAAGCGAGTTCACCAGCAGGTTCGTCGACGTGCCTACCAGGGTGCACACGCCACCAAACTGCGCTGCATACGACAGCGGGATGAGGTACTTGGAGGGCGCCTGGCGGTTGGCGATGGCCGCGGCGATCACCAGAGGCAGGAACACCGCCACTGCTGCGGTGTTGTTGGTAAATGCTGAGATGGTCGCGATCACCACCATCATCACCAGCACGAACATCCAGCTCGATCGAATCCTTGCCAGCGCCTCGCCCATGCCCTGCAACGCGCCACTGCGCTGCAACCCCGCGCTGAGCACGAACATCGCCGCGACCGTGATCGTGGCCTGGCTGGAGAACCCCGACAGCGCTTCGGCCGGAGAGACGAGTCCGAGCACGAGCAGGCTGGCCAGCACCAGCAGCGCGACGATATCGACCCGCAGCTTTTCGGTGACGAACAGGTACACCGCGCCGACGAGCACCGCCAGCGTCAGCCACAACTCCATCCCCATCAGCGTCTTTCCACGTCAGCGTGGCCGACCGGCAACAGTGGTAGTCGCAGCGGCGCAGCCGGCGTCCGGCTGGAATCGCAAGCTGCAACCGGAAAACCCTTCGCCCGGAGCGGGATCTCCCACGCATCGGGCATGCGGGCGGAGTACTTCTCAGCAGGCATTCGCATCCCCGGCATTGTGCCCGCACAGCCCCCGGTGTGCGACCGGTGCCCCAGATTCAGCGGCTTTGCGCACCTGGCCTGATTGCGTTGTTCACACAGCTGGTCACCCGCATCGACTCCGGCGGAGCGTCACTGCGTCACCGAGGACTGCGCCGCACATCGGGGCAGCAAGTACACAGCAATGCCCGGAAGCGCAGGTCGGGTCCGTTCCGGGGTGAAAGAAGGACATTCAGATGAAGACCAGCGGTATCGATGCATCCGTGGCGACTGCAGTTATTGCAATTGCTTCGGCGTTCTGTATTCCGGCCTCGGCCGGCATCCATGTCGGACTCGGCGCGGCGGACGAACACCACGGCGAACGCGCGCCTGCTGGCACCATCGCCTGACGCGGCGAACGTCGCAATCCCTGGGAGCTGATGGTGGGGTATATCGGCGATCGCGACGACAGCAAGGTCGAGCGCTCATGGTTGGTCGCAGGCAGCAGACAATTCTATTGGCGGCAGTGGTTTGTCAGCGGCGGTCTGGCCTGGGTCAATGTCGACAACCACGTACTCTCGGGCCACGGCCAGTTCATCACCGGCATCGGGCGTGACGTCGGGCCGGCGACGCTCTCGCTCCGACACCTGTCGAACGCGGGTACCGGGGGGCGCAACGGGGGGGAGACACTCCTGCTCGTGGAGTACCGCTTCTGGAAATAGCGATCCGGCGACAGTGGCGGCAGGCAGGGGCCCAATGCCATGCTTGGGCAAACCACTCGCCGGCACCGCCATGGAACGCATAGAACGAATCCACGCACTGCATCGCACGCTCACTGCCGCACGGTATCCGGTGACCGTGCAGCGACTGCAGGACGAACTCGAGTGCTCAAGGGCGACGGTCTACCGCGATCTCGCCTACCTGCGCGATCAACTCATGGCACCGGTGATCGGCAACGGCGAGGCGGGATTCCGCTACGATCCGGACGAAGCCGGGCGCTTCGAACTCCCGGGCCTCTGGCTCAGTTCGGAAGAGTTGTACTCGCTGCTGGCCGCGCAGCAGTTGTTGATGCGCAGTGCCGGTGGGGTGTTGTCCAATGCGCTGGCGCCGCTGCAGCAACGCATCGAAAAACTGCTGGACGAGCACGCGGGTGGACGGCGGGTGCCGGTCGAACGCGTGCGCGTCCTGCCGCACCGGACCCGCAAGCTCGACGAGGCCGCTTTTCGCCACGTCGCGACCGCAGTGCTCGATCGCAAACGCCTCGCATTCGAATACCGGGCGCGCTCCACGGACCAGCGCACGCGGCGCACGGTGGCTCCGCAGCGCCTGACCCACTACCGGGAAAACTGGTACCTCGACGCCTGGGACATCGATCGCGACGCACTGCGATCCTTCGCCGTGGACCGGATCAGCACCGCACGAGTCCTGGACGAAGCCGCGCACGATGTGCCCGACGATGAACTCGACCACCAGCTTGCCTCCAGCTACGGCATCTTCTCCGGAACGCCCAAAGGCTGGGCCACGATCGTGTTCAGCCCCAAGGCTGCACGTTGGGTGGCCGACGAGCACTGGCATTCGCAGCAGCAGGGCCGCTTCCTTACCGATGGCCGCTACGAACTGAAGCTTCCCTACAGCACCGGACGCGAGTTGCTGATGGACGTCATGCATTACGGCAGCGACGCGGAGATCATCGAGCCGGTCATCCTGCGCGAACAGGCCCGAAGCCTGCTCTCGCTGGCGCTCGCGCAGTACGACCAATGAGGGTCTGCCACTGATGGTCGTTGCCGAGGGGCCGCGCATCGAGTCAGGCGAACCGGTTGCGCTCGTGTTGGGAGCCGGAGGCGCGCGTGGATTTGCCCAGATCGGGGTGATCGAAGCGCTGCAGGAACGCGGGCTGGAGATCGTAGCGGTCGCGGGCTCCTCGGTGGGGGCGCTGGTCGGCGGCCTGTACGCCAGCGGCCAGTTGCCGGTATTCCGCGAATGGCTGCTGTCGATGAGCCGCAACGACATGCTGCGACTGTTGGACCCGGTGTTCGGCAAGCCGGCATTTTTCGGCGGTGAGCGCCTGATCCGTACCCTTCGCGAAAGCATGGGCTCGCCGAGGATCGAGGACCTGCCGATCGATTTCACCGCGGTGGCAGTCGACCTGCTGCGCCAGAGGGAGGTGTGGCTGCGAGAGGGCGACCTGTGGGATGCGATCCGCGCCTCGATCGCCATTCCCGGCGTCTTCACTCCGCACGTCGTCCACGGGCGCGAACTCGTCGACGGCGGACTGCTGGCGCCGCTTCCGATCGCCGCCACGCGATTGTCGGATGCGCACCGCCTGATCGCGGTGGACATGCACGGTTGGCCGCAGCGCCCGCCCGGAACGCCTGCCTCCCCGGAGCGATCCGCACCACAGGCGGACGGCGCCCAGAGCGGGGAGTCGTCGCGGTGGCTGCGCTGGCTGCAGCGGCGCGCCGGCATTGGCGGCGATGCCGACAGCGTCGAGCAGAAGATCGGGTTCACGGAGCTGATGGCGCGGTCGCTGGACACGATGCAGGCGCAGATCGCGCGGGTGCATCTGGCGCTGGATCCGCCGGAACTGGTGATCCGGATTCCTCGCGACGCCTGTCAGTTCTATGAGTTCTGGCGCGCGCGGGAACTGATCGAGGTCGGTCGCGCCGAAGCGGACAAGGTGCTCGATGCGGGCGGATATTGAGTTGAGTTGAGTTGAGTGGCATTCGTTGACGGGACACGCAGGTCGCAGCCGGTGAGATGGCCCGGGCCGATGCTCGGGCTTTCCGACCAGGAGTCCGCCATGAACCGTTTCGACCTGCCACCGCGCACGCCATCAGACCCTGTGGATCCCCGCCTGGACGTGTTGTTGCGCCACCTGGTCGCGGTCGGCGCGGTGGTCGTGCTGATGTTGCCCGGCGCGCGCGGCGAACATGCGCTGATGGGCTGGCTGCCGCTTTGGCTGTTGGGAATGCCGATGGTGGCGTGGTGGGCGCTGCATTGTTTCGCGATGCCGGGGTGTTCTGGTCGGCCGGTGCGGTCGGCTTCGCTGCGGCGACCCTCTGCAGGCGGTCAGGCCATCAGCAGAAGGTCTCCAAGTCGTACCGCCTCAACCCAGGCGCTCGGCTCCGGCAGATGCGGTAACGCGAGCGCCCAGCAACTTTGCGCGTCGTCGCGTGTCGTATTTTCGCGGGAGCTTGTAATGCCATCCTTCGTTGCGAACGGCGAAGCCGCAGCAGGACGCCTCAACGCTGGATGAGGTCTTCCAGAGCTGGGTCAAGAGCTTTCGTAGTTGGATCAAGTGCGGAGCTGATCAAGTGCGGAGCTGGATCAGGTGCGGAGCTGGATCTAGAGCTTCCGCCTGGCGGCGGGTTACTTTTGTTTCGGGAAAAGTAACCAAAACCATCAGCGCCGGACGCTCGCTGGGCGATGAGGCCGCCCAGTCCCCTGCGCTCCTCGCCAGAAAGGGGACGGCGCCCAAACTCGCTCCACTTCGTTGCTCTCAAACATGGGCGCCTCTTCGCCCCTTTCCAGCTCCGGTGCTCGGCGAGCTTTACGGCGCGGGTAATGTGACAGGCAAAAGCAAGATCAACGGCAACGGCAACGGCAACGGCAACGGCAACGGCAACGGCAACGGCACAGGTTCTGGTTTGAGCCTGCTTGCGCGCCTGTGACGCCATCAGGGGCGCACGGGTGGAGATGGTCAGCGAAATCGGAAAAACTGGATGTTGCGGATGATCGTCCACCGCAACAGCCTTCTGCCCGCTTCTAGCCAGCCTCGGGCGGGACTACGGATCCGCCCTCGAGCCATTCGGGCGCGCCGATGTCCTGCAGGGCGGCGTTGAGCGCTGCCGCCCAGTGTTCGCGGACCATGGCGAAATAGGGATCCTGTTCGGTGATTCGATGGGTGCTGATTCCGTCGATGCTGTCGTTGCGGTAGACCAGCACGTCCAGCGGCATGCCCACGCTCAGGTTGGAGCGCAGGGTGGAGTCCATCGAAATCAGTGCCAGCTTGACACCCTCGGCCAGCGACGTGTCGCTGGTGACCGCGCGGTCGAGAATTGGTTTGCCGTATTTGTGCTCGCCCACCTGCAGGAACGGCGTGTCGCAGGTGGCCTCGATGAAGTTGCCCGCCGCGTAGATGTTGAACAGACGCATCGTGCGCCCGGCGAGTTGACCGCCCAGCAGGATGGAGACGTCGAAGCTGACGTTCTGCTCGCGCATGGCCTTGCCGTGGGTCCGGTGCACGCGCCGGACTGCCTCGCCGATGAGGGCAGCCGCACGGAACATGGTCGGCACCGTGTAGATCGTCTCGATCTCTCCCGTCTCAGGATCGGGTAGCCCGTCCTGGATCAGGTTCACCACCGCCTGCGAAATCGCCAGGTTGCCCGCGGTCATCAGCGCGATCATCCGCTCGCCGGGCACGTTGAACTGCTGCAGCTTGGCGAAGCAGGAGATGTTGTCGAAGCCCGCGTTGGTGCGAGTGTCGGCCAGCATCACCAGCCCTTCGTCCAGGTAAAGACCCACGCAGTACGTCACACAATTACTTCGGTTGAAAGACCGTGGCGCATTGCGATGACGCCGGGGTCGGGGCGCTATTTTGCGCTCTGGCTCTGGCTTTGACTACTGCCATTGCGCTGTCCACGCTGCGCGGTCTCGGTGATGTCGACCGTGACATCCAGGGTCTCGGCGATGCCGCCCAGGCGCACACCCCGCACCGGCGCGGCATCGCGGTAGTCGCGTCCTGAGGCGATGCGCACGTAGCGCTCATCGGGGGAGAGGCGATTGGCCGCATCGAAGCCGACCCATCCCAGGTCCTCGACGAAAACCTCGGCCCACGCATGGCTTGCCGCGGGCGTGCTGGCGTCCAGCGGGCACAGGTATCCGCTGACGTAGCGCGCCGGATAGCCGAGGCTGCGCGCGGCGCTGATCAGAACATGGGCGTGGTCCTGGCACACGCCGGCGCCCGCGGCGAAGGCTTCGCCGGCGGTGGTGCACGAATCGGTGCTCTCGCTGCGGTAGTCGACATGATCGCGAACCGCATTGGACAGCCGGTGCAGACGCTCCAGATCGCTGCCCTCGCCGGCAGTTCCCTCAGCAAGGTCGCGGATCTGCGCCGTTTCGGCGGTCAGGTCGGTGCCGGCGAGAAAATACATTGGAGGCAGAGGCTCGGCCGGATCGCCGTGGACGCCATGGCGGTCCTCGGTGACGACCTGGCCACGAACGGACAGCCGCACGGCGACGACGTCCTTGTCGACGGCATGCGTGGCCACGGGATTGCCGAAACCGTCGACACACGTCGGCTGGATCGGACGGCCGTCCACCTGCACCTGCCAGCTCTTCACGGTCTGTCCCGGGCTGGCCGAAGGCCACATGCGCAGCGCCTGCACGATCAGGGTCGCGGCTTCGTCGTAGCGGTATTGGGTGTCGTGGATGATGGTCAGGTGCATGTCAGAAAAGGTGTCCGCTGGCGATCCGGGTACCGAGTTCCTCGGTGCGCTTGATCAGATCGGTGAGGTACTCGTGCAGGCCGCCTTCGATCACAGGTCCCATGCTCGCGAAGCGCAGGTCCGCATACAGTGAATGCGCCTGCCGCTTGGCTTCGGCGGCGCGGTGCGGGTCCTGGCTGCGGATGGAATCCAGATGCTGGGTGATCTGCTGGTAGCAGAACGCCAGCGAGCGGGGAAATTCGCTGCGGCTGACCAGCAGTTCGGCAACGTGCGCCGGTTCGACCTGGCCCTTGAACAGCACGCGATAGGCGCGGCGTGCGCCTACCACGCGCAGGATCGCCAGCCACTGGTAGTAGTCCACCACGCCGCCGACGTCGTTCACGCTGGGCAGCCGCACGTGGTACTTCACGTCCAGCAGCCGCGCCGTGTTGTCGGCACGCTCCAGGAACTGGCCGATGCGCACGAAGCCGAAGCCGTCGCGGCGCAGCATGCCGTTGGAAGTGACGCCGTGGAACAGGCCCACGCGCGACTTGACCCACTCCAGGAATTCCGCGAGCCGGTCGCCGTTCATCGGCATGGAGGCCTGGTCGGTGAATTCCGCCAGTTCCTGCCATGTCGCGTTCACCGCTTCCCACATGTCGGCGGTCAACGCGGTGCGGACCGCGCGCGCGTTGCGGCGGGCGGTTTCCAGGCAGCAGGCGATCGACGAGGGGTTGTCCTTGTCGAACGCGAGGAAGTGGATGACGGAGGCCTCGTCGGCACGCTCGTGGCCGGCGAAGAAGTCGTCCTCACTTCCCGCCGCGACGAGCGCGGACTCCCATTCGCTGTCGCGATCGCTGTCCACGCGCACCGCGCTCATTTGTCCGGCGACCTGTAACAGCCGCGCGACGTAGTCGGCACGCTCCATGTAGCGCGCCAGCCAGAACAGATTGCCTGCAGTCCGGGCCAGCATCAGTTTTCCAGCACCCAGGTGTCCTTGGTGCCGCCTCCCTGCGAGGAGTTGACGACCAGGGAACCTTCCTTGAGCGCGACCCGCGTGAGTCCACCGGGGACGACGCGTATCTTGTCGCTGCCCGACAGCACGAATGGGCGCAGATCGACGTGGCGCGGTGCAACGCCCGACTCGACGAACGTGGGAACCGTCGACAGCGCCAGTGTGGGTTGTGCAATGTAGTCGGCCGGCCTGGCCTTCAGCAGGTGGCGGAACGACGCAAGCTCCTTCGCGCTGGCGTGCGGTCCGACCAGCATTCCGTAGCCTCCGGAGCCGTGAACGGCCTTGACCACCAGTTGGTCCAGATGATCGAGCACGTAGCGCAACTCGTCGGGCTTGCTGCAGTCGTGGGTCGGTACGTTCTTCAGCAATGGTTCCTCCCCGAGGTAGAAGCGGACCATCTCCGGCACATGGATGTACACGGCCTTGTCGTCGGCTATGCCCGCACCGACCGCATTCGTGATCGTCAGGTTGCCGGCGCGGTTGGCGAAGTGCAGCCCGGCCGCGCCAAGCATCGATTCCGCACGGAACACCAGCGGATCGAGGTAGTCGTCGTCGATCCTGCGGTAGATCACGTCCACCCGTTCCAGCCCCGCGGTGGTGCGCTGATAGCAGACATCGTGGCTGACGATCAGGTCGGCACCCTCGACGAGATCGATACCCATCTCATCGGCGAGGAACGCATGCTCGTAGTAGGCGCTGTTGTGGATGCCCGGCGTCAGCAGCACCACGGTCGGTTCGCCCTGGCAGTTCGGCGGTGCCACCGAGCGCAGCGTCGCCAGCAGTTCGTCCGGGTAGTGCGCGACCGGCGCGACCTGGTTGCGCCGGAACAGGTCGGGAAACAGCCGCAGCATGACCTCGCGGTTCTCGACCATGTAGGACACGCCCGACGGGGTGCGGCAGTTGTCCTCCAGCACGTAGTAGTCGTCCGGGCCGGTGCGGACCATGTCGATGCCGGAGATATGCGAGTAGATGTGTCCCGGCAAGTCCAGCCCGGCCATCTCGGCGCGGAACTCGGAGTTGTGCAGGATCAGGCGCTCCGGGACCTTGCCGGCCTGGATGATCTCGCGGTCGTGATAGATGTCGTGGAGAAAGGCATTCAGGGCCTTGGCGCGCTGCTCCAGACCCAGCCGAAGTCGCTGCCACTCCGCCTGGGCGAGCACGCGCGGGATGAGGTCGAAGGGAATCAGTCGTTCGGCGTCTCCGCCCTCGGTGTAGACCGCGAAGGTGATGCCGATCCGCCGGAACAGCACCTCGGCCTCTCGACGCTTGAGCGCGAGTTGTTCGGCGGGCAGGGATTTGAGCCACGAATCGACCAGAGCGTAGGGAGCGCGAACCTCGTCTGGCCAGCCCATTTCGTCGAACATCGCCTTATCGGCAGTCATCATCGCTCCAACTTCCGTATAGGGCCACCGTGGCGCTCTGGCGGCGCAAAGTCAAATCCAGAGCCTCGCCGCGTCGCTGATCGGAGGCTGTCCGCGCGGGCGCGAAGCGACGGCTGAATGGCGGGCCTGTGCTAGCGTTCCAGCCCTCGAACGAGCCACCCCGGAGCACCAATGTCCATGCTGTCGAAGGCCTGCCAGGCCTTGCTGCTGCTGTCCGCAGGCGTGATCACCACCGGCGCTGCCCGCGCCCAGGAATCCACTACCGTGAGCCCAGCCCAACCCGATCCCTACCTCTGGCTTGAAGACGTGACCAGCGAAAAGGCGCTGGACTGGGTGAGGTCGAAGAACGCGAAGGCCGAGGCCGCGCTGGCGTCCACGCCGGAGTTCAAGGCTCTCGAGGCGGAGATACTGGAGATCCTCGACTCCGACGCCAAGATTCCCGCAGTCGAGAAGATCGGCGACTACTACTACAACTTCTGGAAGGACGCCCAGCACCAGCGCGGTGTCTGGCGCCGCACGACGCTGGCCGAGTACCGCAAGGACGATCCGGCGTGGGAAACGGTGATCGACCTGGATGCGCTGAACGCGGCGGAAGGGGAGAACTGGGTCTGGCACGACGCCGAGTGCCTGAAGCCCGACTACGAGCGATGCCTGATCGCCCTGTCGCGCGGCGGCGCGGACGCAGACGTGACCAGGGAGTTCGACCTGCCGAGCAGGGCCTGGGTGACGGATGGGTTCTTCCGACCCGAGGCCAAGGGCGGGCTGGGCTGGATCGACCGCGACAACGTCTACGTATTCACCGACTTCGGCGACGGCACGATGACCGATTCGGGTTATCCCCGAATCGTGAAGCAGTGGACCCGCGGCACGCCGATGGAGCAGGCGAAGCTCGTGTACGAGGGCACGCCGGAAGACATGTACATCGCGGCGTTCCACGATCACACGCCCGGACATGAGCGGGATTTCGTCAGCCGCACGATTGCGTTCTACAACGAGGAACTCCACCTGCGGACCGATTCACCGGAAGGCATCGCGCTGGAGAAGATCGACGCGCCCAATTCGGCGAACAAGTCGGTGCATCGCGACTGGCTGCTGCTCGAACTCCGCGAGCCCTACGAAGCCGGTGGCAAGACCTATCCCGCAGGCAGCCTGATCGCCAACGACTTCGACGCCCACATGGCCGGCGGTCGTGACTTCACCGTGCTGTTCGAACCCAGTGGCACCGCCTCCCTGTCGGGCATCGACTGGACGGCCAGTCATCTCATTCTCAATGTGCTCGACGATGTCAAAAGCAGGCTGAGCGTGCTGACCCCGCCTGCAGCAGGGTCTGACAATCGCGAGTGGACCCGCAGCGAATTCGTGGGCGCACCGGACTTTGGCACGCTGGGCGTATCGGCGGTCGACGAAGACAACAGCGACGAGGTCTGGCTGACGGCTGCCGACTACCTCACGCCAAGCACACTGGCGCTGGCGGAGATAGGCGAGCAGCCCGAAGTGCTCAAGACCATGCCGACCTTCTTCGATGCCTCCACTCACGAGATCCAGCAGCACTTCACCAACAGCAAGGACGGCACCCGCATCCCCTACTTCCTGGTCAAGCCGAAGGGATTGGTGCTGGACGGCTCCGCGCCGACGCTGCTGTACGGCTACGGCGGCTTCGAGATCGCGTTGACACCCGGTTACTCGGGCACCGTTGGCAAGGGCTGGCTCGAAAAGGGCGGCGTCTATGCGGTGGCGAACATCCGTGGCGGCGGCGAGTACGGCCCGCGCTGGCACCAGGCTGCGCTGAAGGCCAACCGGCACAAGGCCTACGAGGACTTCGGCGCCGTCGCCAGGGACCTGATCGCGCGCGGTGTTACCTCGCCTGAGCACCTGGGCATCCAGGGCGGCAGCAATGGCGGTCTGCTCACCGGCAACATGCTGGTGCGCGAGCCCGAACTCTTCGGAGCGGTGGTGGTACAGGTTCCGCTGCTCGACATGCAGCGTTACCACAGGCTTTTGGCGGGAGCCTCGTGGATGGCCGAATACGGCGATCCCGACAAGCCGGAAGAATGGGAGTTCATCAAGACGTTCTCGCCCTACCATCTGGTCGAATCCGACGCCGACTATCCGGCGACGCTGTTCATGACATCGACGCGCGACGACCGGGTGCATCCGGGCCATGCCCGCAAGATGATGGCGAAGATGAGCGACATGGGGCACGACGTGCGCTATTACGAGAACATCGAGGGCGGCCACGGTGGGTCGGCGAACAACAAGCAGGCGGCGCACATGAGTGCGCTGGCGTACACGTTCCTGTGGAATCAGCTCGCCAAGTAGATTTTGTTTCGCTGTGCATCTGAGGCACTGCAGCCCCGGCATGCGTGGCTGCAGTGCCTTTTTTTGGTTGTTCTGCGACGTGTACCGCCATCGCCACGCCACGCCCCGCTGGGCGCAGTTGCCCTTGCCATTGATCCCTCATATCCAAACGCCCGTAGGCGGTCTATGACCCGGAGGGCGCCGGGCATGGATGCCCGGCGGTTTCGGCCGAGCCATGGATGGCGAGTCCGAAACTCCCGCGCAGCTACTTCGCTTCAGGGCCTGTGATCTTGCGGGGAAAGCGTTT
>JALYOF010000097.1 GCA_030857025.1 Pseudomonadota bacterium
TGCAGGAATCCCTGACCGTGTCGTCGCAGATGGATCTCTCGCCGTCGTGGATCGAAGTCGACAGCAAGAAGTTCGCCGGCGTGTTCAAGGCTGTTCCGGACCGTGCCGACCTGCCGGCCGACATCAATGAAGCGCTGATCGTCGAGCTGTACTCGAAGTAATGTTTTGATGAGCCTCCGGTCCTCCGGAGGTTCGCAGGAGACCCCCAAATGACGGTTACCGCAAACCAGGTGCTGCGTCCGCGCGGCCCCCAGATCGAACGGCTCGCAGGCAATCGCGCGAAGGTCGTGATCGAACCGCTTGAGCGCGGCTACGGGCACACGCTCGGGAACGCACTGCGCCGCGTGCTGTTGTCTTCGATTCCGGGTTTTGCCATCACGGAAGTCGAAATCGACGGCGTGCTGCATGAGTACACCACGATGGAAGGACTCGAGGAGGATGTGCTCGAAGTCCTTCTCAATCTCAAGGACGTCGCCATCCGGATGCACACCGGCGACTCCTCGACGCTTTCGCTGGCCAAGCAGGGCCCAGGCATCGTTACCGCCGCGGACATCAAGACCGACCACAACGTCGAGATCGTAAACCCCGACCACGTGATCGCTCATCTGACCAAGGACACCACGCTCAACATGCGACTGCGCATCGAGCGCGGTTACGGCTACCAGCCGGCCGCCGCCCGCCGTCGTCCCGACGAGGAGACCCGCACCATCGGTCGCCTGATGCTGGATGCGAGCTTCAGCCCTGTCCGCCGCGTCGCGTATGCGGTTGAGGCCGCTCGCGTCGAACAGCGCACCGACCTGGACAAGCTGGTGCTGGACATCGAGACCAACGGCACGATCGATGCCGAGGAAGCCGTGCGTACTGCGGCTGACATCCTCAGCGACCAGCTGTCGGTGTTCGGCGATTTCACCCACCGCGATCGCGGTGCGGCGAAGCCGGCGACCAGCGGTGTCGACCCGATCCTGCTGCGCCCGATCGATGACCTCGAGCTCACCGTCCGCTCGGCCAACTGCCTCAAGGCCGAGAGCATCTACTACGTCGGCGATCTGATCCAGAAGACCGAAGTCGAACTGCTCAAGACGCCGAACCTCGGCAAGAAATCGCTCACCGAAATCAAGGAAGTGCTTGCCCAGCGCGGCCTTTCCCTCGGCATGAAGCTGGAAAACTGGCCCCCCGCCGGCGTTGCCTCGCACGGCATGATGGGCTGAATTGAACAGTCCGGCCAGGGATGGCCGGGGTCTTGATCAGGACGATTGAAGTAGCCAAGGAAACACGACCATGCGCCACAAGAAAGCCGGACGTAAATTCAACCGTACCAGTGCCCATCGCGATGCGATGTTCACCAATATGGCCGCGTCTTTGTTCAACCACGAATTGATCCGCACCACGCTTCCCAAGGCCAAGGAGCTGCGCCGCGTCGCGGAGCCGTTGATCACCCTGGCGAAAGTGGATGGAGTGGCAAATCGCCGTCTTGCTTTCTCGCGTCTGCGCGACAAGCAGGCTGTCGGCAAGCTGTTCGTCGAACTGGGTCCGCGCTACACCGCCCGCCCGGGTGGTTACCTGCGCATCCTCAAGTGCGGCTTCCGTGCTGGTGACAATGCGCCCATGGCGTATGTGGAACTGGTCGACAGGCCCGAGGCTGCTGCGGAATAAACGCCGCAGGGCGTTGCTGCGTTCGCTTTGCTGAGCCCTGGCCTTGCGCCGGGGTTTTTGCATTATGTCGGGAGCAGCTTTCGTCACTTCTTTGCACCGGGTCACCAACCCCGTAAGGTGTCGCCATGGCTCATGAATCAATCTCGTTTCGGAACTTGTTCCTGTTCGGCTTTCTCGCCTGTGCGGGGCTGTTGGCGTATGCGATCTATACGCAATTGCATGCCGGTCTGGAGCCTTGCCCCCTTTGCATCTTTCAGCGGGTCGCGTTCGCAGCGCTCGGGCTGGTGTTCCTGATCGGCGCGCTGCATGCGCCCAAGGGAAACGTGGGCAAGCGCACCTATGGCGTGCTGGCCGGAATGGCCGCTCTGGTCGGGATCGCAGTCGCGGGTAATCACGTACGGCTGCAGAATCTGCCCGCGGACGAGATTCCGTCGTGCGGCCCGGGGCTGGGATACATGATGGAAGTGATGCCTGTAACGGGCGTCATCCGCAAGGTGATGACCGGCTCCGGGGAATGCGCGAAGGTCGACTGGAGCTTCCTGGGTCTTTCGATGCCCGTGTGGAGCCTGCTCTGGTTCGTGGGGCTTGCGGTGCTGGTGGGGTACGCTGTATTTCGCGGCCGCTGATCGACCCACGACCGCCTCGACTTTTTCCGTGATGATCTGCTCATGATGTCCTCCGACTGCAACCACCTCCGCGCTGTGGCCTCACCCGAGGCATGGTCCGCTACCTCGTGGCGTGATCGCCTGGCCCTGCAGTTGCCGCAGTATCCCGACCAGGCCGCGCTGGAATCCGCGCTGGGGGAGCTGCGCGCGCTACCGCCCCTGGTGACCTCGTGGGAGATCCTGGCGCTGAAGCAGCAGCTTGCCGAGGCCCAGGAGGGGACGCGCTTCGTGCTGCAGGGCGGCGACTGCGCCGAAAGTTTTGACGCCTGCTCCTCAGAGCTCATCTCCAACCGGCTGAAGGTGCTGCTGCAGATGAGCCTGGTGATGGTGCACGGCTTGCGCACGCCTGTTGTGCGCGTGGGCCGGTTCGCCGGGCAATACGCCAAGCCGCGCTCGACCGACACCGAAACGATTGGCGGCGTGACCCTGCCCAGCTACCGCGGCGACATGGTCAACGGCGCGGCTTTCACTGCTGAGTCCCGTAATCCGGACCCGCGCCGGATGATCAAGGCGCATGCGCGCTCGGCGATGACGATGAATTTCGTTCGAGCGCTGATCGACGGTGGGTTCGCCGATCTGCACCACCCCGAATACTGGAACCTGAACTGGGTCGGGCACTCTCCGTTGGCCGACGAGTACCGGCGCATGGTCGATGCGATAGGCAACGCCGTACGCTTCATGGAAACCCTGTCAGGCGCGGAGTTGCACAACCTCAATCGCGTGGACTTCTACACTTCGCACGAGGCGCTGCTGCTGCCGTACGAGGAATCCCTGAGCAGGCGCGTGCCACGCCACCAGGGCTGGTTCAATCTCAGCACCCATTTCCCGTGGATCGGGATGCGTACCGCCGCCGTGGATGGTGCACACGTGGAGTACTTCCGCGGCATCCGCAATCCGATTGCGATCAAGGTGGGGCCATCGGTCGCCCCGGACCAGTTGCTGCGATTGATCGACGTGCTCAACCCGGAGGACGAGCCTGGCCGGCTCACTTTCATCCACAGGATGGGTGCCGCGAACATCGGCGCAAAGCTACCCCCGATACTCGATGCGGTGCGCCGCGATGGCCGTCGCGTGCTGTGGATCTGCGATCCGATGCACGGCAACACCGAGTCCACCGCGAACGGGTACAAGACCCGGCGTTTCGCCAACATCGGCAGTGAGCTGGAGCAGTCGTTCGAACTTCACGCGGCTGCGGGCACCCGGCTGGGCGGTGTGCACCTGGAGTTGACGGGAGAGGACGTGACCGAGTGCCTGGGCGGCGCCCGCGAATTGACCGAGACGGACCTGGAGCGCGCATACCACTCGACGGTGGATCCGCGCCTCAACTATGAGCAGGCGCTCGAGGTGGCGATGCTGATCGTCCGCAAGCACCAGCAGGTCGAAAACCGGGCCTGATTCTTCGTGTCGCAGGTGGACCGAAGCGGATGGATGAAATCCGCCGGTTCAGCCGACGCTTCCGTGCAGGACGGAAGCATCTGGGCGGGCAGTATCTGCCCGCCAGCAGCAATCAGTTACCGCGGTTGAAGCGTTTGCGGTCGCTTTCGCCGAGGTGCTTCTTGCGCAGGCGGATTTCCTTCGGGGTGACTTCGACCAGCTCGTCATCCTCGATGAAGTCCAGCGCCTGTTCGAGCGTGTACTTGATCGCCGGCGTCAGCTTGATCGCGTCGTCCTTGCCCGAAGCGCGCATGTTGGTCAGCGGCTTGGTCTTGATGGCATTGACCGTCAAATCGTTGTCCTTGGAATGGATGCCGATCAGCTGGCCCTCGTACACGTTGTCGCCTTCGGCGGCGAACAGCTTGCCGCGCTCTTCCAGCGGTCCGAGCGAGTAGGCCGGCGTGGCGCCAGCCGCGTTTGCGATCATGACGCCGTTCTGGCGCTTGGCGATCGCACCGACTTCGCGCGGGCCGTAGTGATCGAACACGTGGAACAGCAGGCCGGAACCCTGGGTCAGGGTGCGAAACTCGTTCTGGAAGCCGATCAGGCCGCGCGCCGGGATCATGTAGTCCAGACGCACGCGACCCTTGCCGTCGGACTCCATGTTCTTCAGGTGGGCCTTGCGGGTGCCGAGCTTCTCCATGACACCACCCTGGTGCTGCTCCTCGATGTCCACGACGAGTTGCTCGACCGGCTCCATCTGCTGGCCGTCGATTTCCTTGATGATGACTTCCGGGCGGGATACGGCGAGCTCAAAGCCCTCGCGGCGCATGTTCTCGATCAGCACCGACAGGTGCAGCTCGCCACGGCCGGACACCAGGAACTTGTCGGGGTCGGAACCTTCCTCGACCTTCAGCGCCACGTTGTGCAGCGTCTCGCGCTCGAGGCGCTCGCGGATCTGCCGGCTGGTGATGAACTTGCCACCGCTGCGATCCTTGTTGCCGGCGAACGGCGAATTGTTGACCTGGAAGGTCATCGAGATGGTCGGCTCGTCCACGGTCAACGCCGGCAGCGCTTCCGGGGTATCGAGCGCGCAGATGGTGTCCGAGATGCTGAGGTCGGCGACGCCGGAGATGGCAACGATGTCGCCGGCCTCGGCCTCCTCGACCTCGACGCGCTCCAGGCCCAGGAAGCCGAGCACCTGCAGCACCTTGCCCTGGCGCTTCTTGCCTTCGCGGTCGACGACGCTGACGGGCATGTTCGTGCGTACCTTGCCGCGTTGGATGCGGCCGACGCCGATCAGGCCGACGAAGTTGTTGTAGTCCAACTGGCTCACGCGCATCTGGAACGGACCATCCGGATCGACGGTCGGCGCTGGCACGTGCTTCATGATCGCTTCGTAGAGCGGGGTCATGTCGCCGTCGCGCGCGCTGTCATCGAGGCTGGCATAACCGTGCAGCGCGGATGCATACACGATCGGGAAGTCGAGCTGCTCGTTGGTTGCACCAAGCTTGTCGAACAGGTCGAACACCTGGTCGATGACCCAGTCCGGACGCGCGCCCGGTCGGTCGATCTTGTTGACCACCACGATCGGGTTGAAGCCCATTGCGAACGCTTTCTGGGTCACGAAGCGCGTCTGCGGCATCGGGCCGTCCATCGCGTCGACCAGGATCAGCACGGAATCGACCATCGACAGCACGCGCTCGACCTCGCCACCGAAGTCGGCATGGCCTGGGGTGTCGACGATGTTGATGCGGTTGCCGTTCCAGTTGATGGCGGTGTTCTTGGACAGGATCGTGATGCCACGTTCCTTTTCCTGATCGTTGCTGTCCATCATCCGCTCGGTGGTGACCGTGCGTTCGCTGAAGGTGCCGGACTGCTTCAGGAGGCAGTCGACGAGGGTGGTCTTGCCGTGGTCGACGTGGGCGACGATGGCGATGTTGCGCAGGCGTTCGATAGACATGCGGAAAAGGCCGGCAAACCGGCGCTCGAGGCGGGGAAGAAGCCGGCCACTATACCGGTCCCGGGCGGCCGCTGCCCGTTCACCGTGCCCGGCTGCGTTATCCTTGGGGTCTGCTCGTTCAGACGCACCTCCTGACGCGAGCCCAATCCCATCCTTCAGGAACCCCCAACCATGAGCCTGACCGCAACTTTTGAAACCGACCAGGGCAACGTGCAGATTGAGCTGCAGCCCGAGAAGGCGCCGCTGACCGTCGCCAATTTCGTGAACCTGGCCAAGCGTGGCTACTACGACGGGCTCAGCTTCCACCGGGTGATTCCCGACTTCATGGTTCAGGGCGGCTGCCCGCAGGGCAGCGGCACCGGAGGCCCCGGCTACCGCTTCGAGGACGAGACCAAGAACGGCTTGTCGCACGAGCGCGGCGTCCTGTCGATGGCCAATGCCGGTCCGGGCACCAACGGCAGCCAATTCTTCATCACGCATGTCGCATGCCCCTGGCTGGACGGCAAGCACACCGTCTTCGGCAAGGTCACCGACGGCATGGACGTGGTCGACAAAATCAAGCAGGGCGACACCATCAAGTCGGTGAAGATCGACGGCGATGCGGATGCTGCGCTCGAAGCCAGGGCCGACCGTGTGGCCGACTGGAACAGGATTCTCGACGCCAGCGCCCGCGCCTGAGCCACGGGTTCCGCGCGCCCGCCATCGTCTCCGGTGCCGGGCGTGATCGCATCCCGCCCACCCGCCGGCCGGAACTGAAGCCATAGAGCCGGGGCAGGGCGGTTGCGCGGCCGTGCTAACATTTTGCGGCTGAATTGCCGGCCGGTTGCCCGGCCGATTCCCTGCACTTTCCAGGAACTACGATGCCCCAGCTCGCACAGCGCATCGGCCGCGCCAAGCCCAGCGCGATCATGCAGGTCGCGGATAACGCAAAGCGGCTCAAGGCCGCAGGCCGCGACATCATCAGCTTCTCGATCGGCGTGCCGAACTTCCTGCCAGGCCCGCATGTCTACGCCGCCGCACGCGAAGCGATCGCCAACGACAGCGGCCAATACGGCAGCAACCGCGGCAGTGACGCGATGCTTGACGCGTTCCTGGATCACATCGGGAAAATCGGGCTGACCGGCTACACCCGGGCCAACGTCGCCACCGGCGTCGGCGCCAAGCACATGATCTACAACCTGTGCGAGGCCCTGCTGGACGAGGGCGACACGATCGCGTTCCCGACGCCGTACTGGACGAGCTACGTCGACATCGCCGAGATCCTCAACGCGAAAATCGACCTGCTGCCCTGTCCTGCCGAGCAGGACTACAAGCTCACCCCGGCCCAGCTGGACGCCGCGCTGGCGAAAAAGCCGCGCGTGTTCCTGTTCAACAACCCGTCAAACCCAACGGGCATGGTCTATTCGAAGCATGAGATCGAAGCGCTGGCCGACGTGCTGGTCAAGTACACGGACACATGGATCATTACCGACGACATCTATAACCAGATGATCTTCGACGGCGTGGGGTACCACAATTTCGTGCACTCCCGGCCTGAACTGCGCGATCGCGTGATCTTCCTCGACTCTGTTTCCAAGACCTATGGCATGCCCGGCTGGCGCGTTGGATTCATGGCCGGACCAGAAGTCGTCGCGCAGGCAGTGGTGACGATGAACTCCAACCACATCACCAACCTCCCGGAAGTCGTGAGCGCCGCTGCCGCGGCCGCGTTATCAGGGCCCCAGGACGTCCCCGAGCAGAAGTGCGCCGAGTTCGCCGCCAAGCGCGACCGCGTCATGGCCGTGCTCGCGGAGATCCCGGGCGTGGTCTGCCCGCGACCGCAGGGCGCGTTCTACGTGTTCCCCGACATCAGTGTCGCTTTCGGCAAGACCCACGGCCCCAGCGGCATGGCGGTCGGCAACGACATCGAGTTCTGCAACGCCTTGCTGGAGACCAAGGGCGTCGCCTGCGTTCCGGGTTCCGCGTTTGGTGAGCCCCGAGCGCTGCGGATCAGCTACACCTGTCCGACCCCGCAACTGGAGCCGGGCATGCAGCGAATCCGGGAATTTTTCGCCGAACTTGCCTGAGCTTGCACCACCTCACCTGGGGAACGACCGACATGCGCACGCTCTGGTTACTGATGATCATTGGTGTGATCGGCGGTCTCCATTCCTGGAAGCAGCGTGAGGAGCCCGCGGCGCTGCATCCCGACGATCCCCGGGTGCGCACCGGGGATACGCGCGTCGTGATGCTGACGGCGGACTGGTGTGGCTATTGCCGGAAGCAGATGTTCGACTTCGAACGCGCGAACGTGCGCTATCGCACCATCGATTTCGACACGGCGGAAGGCGAGCGCGTCGCGCAGGCGCTGGGTGTGCGCAGCGTCCCCGCGACCGTCATCGGACAGCATCTGGTGCGCGGATACGACACCGCCGCACTCGATCAACAACTCACTCCGCTGGGCTACGACATCTACTGACGGCCGGCGGCAGACCCACCTTTCCATTTCGTTCGTGCCAAAGGAATCTCCCATGAAGACCCCCGTCCGCGTTGCCGTTACCGGTGCTGCCGGCCAGATCGGCTATTCGCTGCTGTTCCGCATTGCTTCGGGCGAAATGCTCGGCAAGGACCAGCCCGTCATCCTGCAACTGCTCGAGTTGCCGATGGAGAAGGCGCAGGCGGCGCTGACGGGTGTGATGATGGAGCTGGAAGACTGCGCATTCCCGCTGCTGGCGGGCATGCTCGGCACCGACGACGCCGAGGTCGCGTTCAAGGATGCCGACATCGCGATGCTGGTCGGTGCGCGGCCGCGCGGGCCGGGCATGGAGCGCAAGGATCTGCTGCTAGAGAACGCCAAGATATTCACCGCCCAGGGTGCCGCACTGAACAAGGTCGCCAGCCGCGACGTAAAGGTGCTGGTCGTCGGCAACCCTGCCAACACCAACGCCTACATTGCGATGAAGTCGGCCCCCGACTTGAAGGCCGCCAACTTCACCGCGATGCTGCGCCTGGACCACAACCGCGCGCTGAGCCAGCTTGCAGGAAAGGCCGGCGTGCCCGTCGGCGACATCCAGAACCTGATCGTCTGGGGCAATCACAGTCCGACCATGTATCCCGATTACCGCTTCGCGACCGTTGATGGCGAGTCGCTGAAGGACAGGGTCGGCGACGCCGCCTGGAACACCGATGCCTTCATCCCGACCGTGGCCAAGCGTGGAGCGGCAATCATCGAGGCACGCGGCCTTTCGTCGGCGGCATCGGCGGCCAACGCCGCCATCGACCACATCCGCGACTGGGTGCTGGGCAGCGACGGCCGGTGGGTCACCATGGGCGTGCCGTCGGACGGCAGCTATGGCATTCCCGAAGGCGTGATCTACGGCGTTCCGGTGATCACCTCGAACGGCCAGTACAAGCGCGTCGAAGGCCTGGCGATCGACAATTTCAGCCGCGAGCGCATGGACCGCACGCTGGCCGAGCTGGAGGAAGAGCGCGCGGGCGTGGCGCATCTTCTGGGTTGATTGTCTGGTTGTCCGCAAATGGCGCGAAAGCCGCGAAGAAGAGCTGAAGGAAGTTACCAACGTTCCATCGTCGACGGGCCGGTGTTGCCTGGGACCCGGTGCTGTTCTTTTCCTGTTTCTTTTTGCGTTCCTTTCGCGACCTTTGCGGACCGGAATTTTTCAGGTCCGCTACCGCATCATCGAGGTGAGGCATGTCGAATGAGTCCAGCGGCGCGCGTTTTCGCGCCGCGGTAGAGGAAGAATCCCCGCTCCAGGTCATGGGCGCCATCACCGCGTACGCCGGCCTGATGGCGCGCCGCGTGGGCTACAAGGCGCTGTATCTCTCCGGCGGCGGCGTTGCCGCCAATTCGCTCGGCATGCCCGACCTGGGCATCAGCACGATGGAAGACGTGCTGACCGATGCGCGCCGCATCGTGGAAGCCACGCAGATGCCCTTGCTGGTGGACATCGACACCGGCTGGGGCGGGGCATTCAACATCGCGCGCACGGTCCGCTCCTTCGAACGCGCCGGCGTAGCGGCCGTGCACATGGAGGACCAGGTCGGGCAGAAGCGTTGCGGCCACCGCCCGGGCAAGGAAGTCGTGTCGTTGTCGGAGATGGTCGATCGGGTCCGCACCGCGGTGGACGCGCGCAGCGACGACGGGTTCGTGATCATGGCCCGCACCGATGCGGCGGCGGTGGAGGGCATCGACTCGGCCATCGAGCGCGCCTGCGCCTACGTCGAAGCTGGCGCCGACATGATCTTCCCTGAGGCAATGCAGAGTCTCGAGGATTACCGCCGGTTCAAGCAGGCGGTCAAGGTGCCGATTCTGGCCAATCTAACCGAGTTCGGGTCCACGCCGTTCTTCACCACAGACGAACTGCGCGACGCCGGCGTCGACATCGCCCTGTACTGCTGTGGCGCCTATCGCGCCATGAACAAGGCGGCGCTGAACTTCTACGAGACCGTGCGGCGCGAAGGCACCCAGAAGAACATCGTCGACACGCTGCAGACGCGCGCGGAGCTCTACGACTTTCTTGGCTACAACAGCTACGAGGAGAAGCTCGACGAGCTGTTCGCGAAGTCGGGCGGCGGGCAGTAGGAAGGGACCAGGGGACCATGCTCGGCGACTTGCCAATGCGGTCGCCGCACCTGCATCACTGATCAGTACTGGAGAACGAGGCGGTCCCCGGACCGACCCGCGTGCAGTTGACCACCGGGCACGCCCGGACGAAGGAGAGTTCGAATGAGCGACACCAGCACCACCAAGCCGAAGCCGAAGAAGTCCGTCGCCCTGAGCGGTACGCCTGCGGGTAACACTGCCCTGTGCACCGTCGGCCGCAGCGGCAACGATCTGCACTATCGCGGCTACGACATCCACGATCTCGCCACCCGATCGAGCTTCGAGGAAGTCGCGCACCTGCTGGTGCATGGCGAACTGCCGACACAATCGCGGCTGGAGGCCTACAAGCTCAAGCTCAAGCGTCTGCGCGGCCTGCCGGCGCTGGTAACGGAGGCGCTGGAGCTGGTGCCCGCCAGCGCGCATCCCATGGACGTGCTGCGTACCGGCTGTTCCATGATGGGCACGGTGCTGCCAGAGCGCGAAGGACATCCGCCGGCAGAAGCCCGCGACATCGCCGACAAGCTGATTGCCAGCTTCGGTTCAATGCTGCTGTACTGGTGGCACTTCACCCGCAACGGCCGCCGCATCGATGTCGAAACCGACGACGACAGCGTCGCCGCGCACTTCCTGCACCTGCTGCACGGACATCCGCCGAGTCACCTTCACGCCGACTCGCTCGACAAGTCGCTGGTGCTGTACGCCGAGCACGAATTCAACGCATCGACCTTCGCGGCACGTGTCATTGCCGGAACCGGATCGGACCTGCACTCGTGCCTGACGGGTGCGATCGGTGCGCTTCGCGGCCCCAAGCATGGCGGCGCGAACGAAGTGGCGATGGACATCATCTCGCGCTATTCGAGCGCCGACGAAGCCGAGGCCGACATCCTCGCCCGGATCGAGCGCAAGGAAATCGTGATCGGCTTCGGCCATCCTGTATATACGGTTGGCGATCCGCGCAATCCGATCATCAAGGAACTCTCGCGCCAGCTGTGCGCCGACGGTGGCAACCAGGTGTTGTTCGACGTCAGCGAGCGCATCGAGAGCCTGATGATGGAACGCAAGAAGATGTTTCCCAACCTTGATTGGTACAGCGCTTCGGCGTACCACATGATGGGGATTCCGACGCCGATGTTCACGCCTTTGTTCGTGATCGCGCGCACCACCGGCTGGAGCGCGCACGTGATCGAGCAGCGCCAGGATGGCAAGATCATTCGCCCGAGCGCCACCTACGTCGGGCCAGACGACCGCGACTACGTGGAAGTGGGCGAACGCTGATTTCTCCCGCCGCGGCCACCCGGCCGCGGCCGTTGGTGCGCGGGCAGCACGTAGCACAGGCATGTACCAGCCATGGGGCGCCAACGCGATCGTCGTGCTCGCCACCGTGCTGGCGGTGGCGCTGGTGGTACTGGTGCACTACGAAGGCTTGAACCTGCTGTCGCGCTGGCTGGCCCACCAGCCGAACAGCCAGCGGCGACGCAGGGCAATGTACGGAATCTTCGGCGCCCTGATGCTGCGCGTACTGGAGATATGGGTTTTCGGCTTCGCCGCTGCGGGCCTTCTGTTGCTGCCCGGCACGGGAAACATCTCGGGCTCTGCACCCACCGGTCTGCTGGACGCGGTGTACTTTTTGGCGACCACCTACGTCACCCTGGGAATTGGCGATCTCACACCGGTAGGTCCGATCCGCTTCCTGTCAGGCATGGTCGCCCTTGTCGGGTTCATGCTGATCGCCTGGTCGGCTTCCTTCACGTATGTGGAAATCAGCCGTAACTGGCGCGACCGCCTTTGATCGGCGATTCCGCGCAGCGCGCAGAAGACAGGCCGGGCATAGCACTGACGATCATGGCATCAGGGATAGGCGCAAAGGTTTCTTGTGTCCGCACGCATGGGTAGCACAGGCGAGGGAGCGGTTCCCGCGGAGTTATGTTCAGATCTTCCGGGGCGTCAGCTTCTGCACGCGCAGGAAGGTGTGATCGCCGATCATCGCTACCTGATAAGCATTGCGCCAGCTCGGCGCGGCGATGGCATGCGCCAGAAAATGGCTGGCGCCCGGCACTATCTCCTTGCGCTCGCCGAGCGGCAGGGCCCAATTGCGTTCGGCCTCCAGCGCCACCGACACAACGTCGGACCAGGCCTGCACGTTGCTGATCCGCGTGTTGGGAGAAACGATCGTGGGAGCGAACTGCTTCCGTGCAGTGACCACGTCGCAGGTGGTGTCGCCCCACAGGCCACTGTCACGGCGTCGCAGCGCCACCTCGGCCACTGCCTGCTGGCCGAGGACTGACTGGTCGCGGGCTTCCAGGTACAAGGTCGTGCTCAGGCAGAGTGAGTCGGCCGCCTGCGGCGTGAGCGCCGAGGACAACCACAAGATCCAGTCCAGCTTCATCGGTCCAGCTCCTTGCTCCGTTGCGCCAACCGCACTTCGGCAACGCTTCCTCTCGGAAGACGCGTCCAACAAGGTGCTGTCCGGCATGGCGAAATGGGGAGGGCGGCGGCTCTTTGGCGCGCTTTGCCCCTTGGCCGTTCCCCGAACAATCGGGGGCGGCGATGGGTGCCACCTGGGTGGTGGCCGGTAAAGTTGGCGCACGGTAGCCGCCGCTGGATAAACAGAACGTGAACGGCTATCTACCCGTGGGCGCTCGGGTTGCCCCGTTCAGTTTGGGGGATAGCGCCCGAGTTCAGGCGGGGCCTGGCTCTTGCTGCTGAATGACGGGCAGCAATGAGTCGCCTGTTCAGTTTTCGAAGGCGGCGGCTGAAGGCGCCGAAATCCGGGCTACAGCGCGGCCGCCAGGCGGCTGCCCTGCTCGATGGCCCGCTTGGCGTCCAGTTCCGCTGCCACGTCGGCTCCACCTATGACATGCACGTCCGGGCGCGCCCCGGCCAACTCGGAAAGCAGCGGTTTGAACGGCTGCTGGCCCGCGCATATCACCACGTGATCGACCGGAAGGATCTGCTCGCCGTCGCCGATACTGATGCGCAGGCCGCGGTCGTCGATTCCCAGATAGGTCACGTCGCCCAGCATCTTCACGCGCTTGGCCTTGAGCGTGGCCCGGTGGATCCAGCCGGTGGTCTTGCCCAGGCGCGCCCCGGGCCTGCCGGCACTGCGTTGCAGCAGCCAGACTTCGCGTGCCGGTGTCTCCGGATGCGCAACCGCCAGTCCGCCGCGGTTGTCGGTGTACTGCAGGTCCACGCCCCATTCGGCGCGCCATTGCGCGGGGTCCGTCGACCGCCGGCCTTCAGCACCGGCTGGGGCGTGCACCAGGAACTCCGCCACGTCGAACCCGATGCCACCTGCGCCGATGATCGCCACTTTGTTGCCCGGCATGACCCGCCCGGTCAGCACATCTATATAGCTGCAGACCTTTGGGTGATCGATGCCGGGGATGTCCACATCCCGCGGAACGATGCCGGTGGCCAGGACGACATGATCGAAATCGACGAGTGCCGAGGCATCCGCGCGCGTGCGCAGCCGCACATCGACCCCGAGCAGTTCCAGCCTGCGTGCGAAGTAGCGCAGCGTTTCGTAAAACTCCTCCTTGCCGGGGATTCGCTTGGCGAGGTTGAACTGCCCGCCGATTTCTTCCGCGGAATCGAACAGCGTGACCCGATGACCACGCTCGGCGGCGACCGTGGCGCAGGCCAGCCCGGCGGGGCCGGCGCCGACGACCGCAACGCGCAAGGGCGTCCTGGTGGGGAAGTAGTTGAGTTCGGTCTCCGAACACGCGCGTGGATTGACCAGGCAACTGGCGCGCTTGTTCTCGAATACATGGTCCAGGCAGGCCTGGTTGCAGGCGATGCAGGTGTTGATTTCGTCCACGCGTGCATTGCGCGCCTTGACAACCCAGTCGGGATCGGCGAGCAGCGGGCGCGCCATGGAGACCATGTCGGCGTCGCCATCGGCGAGGATGCGTTCGGCGACTTCCGGCATGTTGATGCGGTTGGTGGTGATCAGCGGCAGGTTCACCTCGCGCTTGAGGCGTGCGGTGATGCCGGCGAACGCACCCCGCGGGACCGAAGTGGAGATCGTGGGAACCCGCGCCTCATGCCAGCCGATGCCGGTGTTGATCAGGGTGGCTCCTGCCGCTTCCACGGCTCGCGCCTGCGCCACCACTTCCTCCCAGTTCAGCCCGCCGTCCACGAGATCGATCATCGACAGGCGATAGACGAGGATGAAGTCGGGACCGCATGCCTCGCGGATGCGGCGCACGATCTCGATCGCGAAGCGCATGCGTCCTGCGGCATCGCCGCCCCAGGAGTCGGTCCGCTGGTTGGTTCGCGGAGCGGTGAACTGGTTCAGCAGGTAACCTTCCGATCCCATCACCTCGACGCCGTCGTAGCCGGCCTCGCGCGCCAGGCGTGCAGTGTTGACGAAGGCCTGTACCTGCCGTTCCACGCCGCGGGACGAGAGCGCCCTTGGCTTGAAAGGGTTGATCGGTGCCTTGAGCCGCGAAGGCGCGACCTGCAGCGGGTGGTACCCGTACCGGCCGGCGTGAAGGATCTGCAGGCAGATGCGCGACCCGTGCGACTGGACCGCGCGTGTGACCTGCCGGTGCTTGGCGACCTCCCAGGGCCAGCTGAGCTTGCCGCCGAACGGCTTCAGCCATCCCACGACATTGGGCGAAAAGCCCCCGGTCACGATGAGCCCGACACCGCCCGCGGCCCGCTCGCCGAAATACGCGGCCAGCTTCGGGAAATCCGAGGCTTTGTCCTCCAGGCCGGTATGCATCGAACCCATCAGCACCCGGTTTGGCAGGCTGCAGAAGCCTAGGTCCAAGGGTGCGAACAGATGTGGAAAGACGGGGTGGGGAACGGAGAGATCAGACGGGAGAGCCGACATGCGGAGATACGCTTGCGTATGTGATCCGGCACGATGCCGTTAAAGCCGCCGCGCGGCAAGCGGCGCGCCGCTGCTGGTCGTTACCGTGCCTCAGTCGAAGGCGAGGGCATCCAGCGCCAGCGAGCCGAACTGGATGGAGCGATGGATTACGCGCGCCTTGGTGGCGATGGCGGCTGCTTCGAGCGCAAAGAAAAAGGGGAACAGATGCTCCGTCGTCGGATGCGCGCGGGTCGCATTCGGCGCCTGTTCCCGCCATGCCAGCAGTGCGGGCCAGTCGGATGCCGCGATGCGCTCGTGCATCCACGCGGAGAATACGCTTGTCCACGGCGCAGGCGCAGCGTCGGACTGACGCCAGTCGATCTCGCCGAGGTTGTGTACGAGCCCGCCCGATCCGACGCGCCGTGGTCGAGGCCGTTGTCATCAAGGATCACCGGGTCGAATCCGGCATCGGCCATTCGCTTGCAGACCTGTTCGGCAAGATCAGGTGCACCCGGCACCGGATAGTCGATCTCGTGCAGCCGCTGCGGAAACCCGCCAGTCCCGCATCGCCGCAGGCCTCAAGGTTCTTGGTCGGGAAGAAGCTGAAGCAGCCCGCGTCGCCATTGTTCCGCACAGGCGGGTGCCGCAGCGGGCGCCAAACGACTGGGCGCAGTCCTCGATCACTGCCAGGCCGTGCTCCTGCGCAATCGCGCGGATCGGCCCATGGCAGCGGGCTGGCCGAACAGATGCACCGGAAGGATTGCGCGCGTGCTCGGCGACAGGGCCGATTCGATGAGGTCCGGATCGAGGTTGAAGGTGTCCGGCCGGATGTCCACGAACACCGGGCGGGCGCCGGCATGGCAGATCGCCCGGAGGCCCGTGCGCCGCCGACGGTGGTCCAGGCATCCTTGCATCCGGATTGCGAAGCATTTGCTCTGCGCATGACGAAGCTGCCGCGTGCGGTCCGATGTGTGATCCGGAAGACGCCATGCCCCGGCGCCGCCGGCCAGTTCCCCCTTGACTTGCCCGGTCCAGGTCGCAGTCCGCGACCAACCCCGAATTCAGCTTCTGGCAAAATAGCCGGCTCTCCCGCAGCAGGCGCACTGTCCATGAGTCACTTCGACATCCGCTCCACCGTCCGTCCCAAGCCCGACCAGCCGATGATGGATGTCGCCGATTACGTCGCCGACTACCGCATCGAATCCCAAGAGGCCTACGACACCGCGCGATACATGCTGCTGGACTCGCTGGCGTGCGCCGCGATGGCGATGGACCACCCCGAGTGCGTGAAGCACCTCGGGCCGCTGGTCCCCGGGGCCGACATGAAGGGCGGCGCGCGCGTGCCCTACACCGACCATGAGCTCGATCCGGTGCAGGCCGCCTACAACATCGGCGTGCAGATCCGCTGGCTCGACTTCAACGACACCTGGCTGGCGGCCGAATGGGGCCACCCGTCGGACAACCTGGGTGCGATCCTCGCGGTGGCCGACTACCTCGGCCGCAAGGCCGAGGCTGATGGCGGCAAGGCGCTGACCGTGCGTGATGTGCTCGGGCACGCGATCAAGGCGCACGAGATCCAGGGCGGCTATGCGATCAAGAACTCGTTCAATCGCGTCGGCCTCGACCATGTGATCCTGGTGCGCCTGGCGTCGACCGCGGTGACCACGCAGATGCTCGGAGGCGACAAGGAAGCGATCTGGACGGCCGTGTCGCACTCGTGGGTCGACAACGGCGTGCTGCGAACCTACCGGCATGCGCCCAACACCGGGCCGCGCAAGAGCTGGGCTGCCGGCGACGCCTGCCGTCGCGCCGTCACCCACGCATTGAATGCAGTCAAGGGCGTCGTGGGTTACCCCAGCGCGCTGTCTGTGAAGACCTGGGGTTTCTACGACATCGCGTTCAAGGGCAACACGTTTGAGTTCGAGCGGCCGTTCGGCAGCTACGTGATGGAGAACGTCCTCTTCAAGATCAGTTTCCCGGCCGAGTTCCACGCCCAGACCGCGGTCGAATGCGCCATGCAGTTGCACGCGGACGTCAAGGATCGCATCGACGAGATCGAACGCATCGAACTGCAGACGCAGGAAGCAGGCGTGCGCATCATCGACAAGACCGGACCGCTGGCGAACTACGCCGACCGCGACCATTGCCTGCAGTACATGGTCGCCGTGCCGTTGATCTTTGGACGCCTCACCGCCGAGGACTACGGCGATGCCGTCGCCTCGGACCCGCGCATCGACGCGTTGCGCGAGAAGATGGTCGTGAGCGAGAACCCGCAGTTCACCGCCGACTACTTCGATCCGGACAAGCGCTACATCGGAAATTCGGTGCAGGTGTTCTTCAAGGACGGCAGTGCGACCGAAAAGGTCTCGATCGACTTCCCGATCGGACACCGGAAGCGCCGGGCCGAGGGCATCCCGGTACTGATGGCGAAGTTCGAATCGGCTGTCCGCGCCAAGCTGCCTGCAGCGCGCGCCGATCAGATGATGGCGCTGGTGGCCAACCCGGAGACGCTGGAAGCCACGTCGGTCACGGATTTCCTGGGCATGTTCCGCCGCTGAATTCTGATCGGCACGGGAGATCGCCGCGAGACACCCGTCCCAGAAATGTTAGATGACCGTTAACACGGTCTTCACCGGGTCGAACCTAACCTGCGCGGGATGGCGTCGTTCAGGCGGCTGTCCCGAACGGAAAGAAACCTCGCAGACGCGGTTTCCAAATTTCAATGCAACAAGGAGAGACACCCAATGAATAAGAAACTTCTCTGCGCCGCCCTTATTGGCGGCCTGAGCCTGGCCCAGGCAGCCAGTGCGCAAGACTTCGACGACCGCTGGTACATCACTGGCTCCACCGGTTTCAACCTCCAGGACAACGAGCGCGGCACGCGCGATGCCGTGTTCGGCACGCTGGGCCTGGGCAAGTTCATCAATCCGCAGTGGTCCGTGGACGGCGAACTGAACTACCAGAATGCGCAGGCTGACCGCAATCAGGACCTCAACTGGAGCCAGTACGGCATATCGTTCGATGTCCGTCGTCACTTCATCGCGGAAGGCCGCAACTGGAATCCGTATGTGGTCGCCGGTATCGGTTACCAGCGCGCGGAAGAGGAGTTCGATCCCTCCAATCCGCTGATTCCCGCACGCTTCGAGCGCAATGGCGCCCCAAGCGAGCGTGAAGACGACAGCGTGACCGGCAAGTTCGGCATCGGCCTGCAGGGCGACCTGGGACGCGTCGGCATCCGTACCGAATTGGCCTATCGGGTTGTCACCGACGACGACAGCGTCGGCGCCTACCTCAACGATGATGTGCCGCGCGACGATGGTGCCGACTGGTTTGGCGACGTGCTGGCTTCGGTCGGCATCGTGGTCCCGCTGGGACCGGAGCCGATGGCCCCGGTCGCGCCGGCGCCGGTCGCGCAGCCGAGTTGTGCCGATCTGGACAGCGATGGCGACGGCGTGAACGATTGCATCGACAAGTGCCCCGATTCCCAGCCCGGCCAGACCATTGGTCCGGATGGCTGCCCGGTGGCGGTGTCGATCGACCTGAAGGGCGTGAACTTCGACTTCGACAGGGCCACCCTGCGTCCCGACGCGGTCGCGACCCTGAGCGAAGCCGCCGAGATCCTGCGCCGCTACCCGGAACTGCGGGTCGAGGTTGCCGGGCACACCGATCTGTGTGGTTCCGACGCGTACAACCAGAACCTGTCCGAGCGTCGCGCCCGCACCGTGTACGACTACCTGACCAGCAACGGCGTCGACGCCGCGCGTCTGGCCGGTCCGAACGGCTACG
>JALYOF010000054.1 GCA_030857025.1 Pseudomonadota bacterium
AGCCGCTGCTTGGCATACCGCCCACCGGAGTGGTCTTCGTGCCGCCGCCCGAGGTTCTGGTGACGGTCGCTCCGGAGTCGCAGCCGCCGATGACGCTGACGGTGACTCCGCCGGAACCCGTGGTGGAGGACATCCCTCCTTACGTGCCGCCGGTCCGCGCGCCCAAGCCTTACCGTTACTAGAACGAGGATAAGCCAGATGCCGCTGCTGTCCCGCGCCCTGCCGGGCAAGTGCGCGACCCTGGTCCGCGGTATCGCCCTGGGGTTCGTTTTCGCCTCGTATTCCGTCCCGGCGGTCGCGTCAGGCCCGGTGCAGTCATCATCCGGGTCTTTCGCCATCGATGCTGCACCCGCGGTCACGCGCAATGCAAAGCTGGCGAACTTCCACGGCGAGTCCGCCTCGACCGAGGTGCGACACGTTGCGAACTGGGTCGTCCACTCGGGGGACAACGCCGGCATGCCGTACATGCTCGTGGACAAGGTCAACGCACGGGTGTTCGTGTTCGATGCCGACGGAGACCTGCAGGGAGTGCAACCCGCGCTGCTTGGCATGGTTCGCGGGGACAGCAGCTCCGAAGGCATAGGCGAGCTCAAGCTCGCCGCGATCCGCCCCCAGGATCGCACCACGCCGGCAGGTCGTTTCGTGGCATCGCTGGACCGCGACCTGCGGGGCAGGGAGATCCTGTGGATCGACTACGACGACGCGCTCGCGCTGCATCGTGTCGCAAAGGGCCAGCCCAGTGAACGGCGCGCGCAGCGACTGGAAAGTGCCACCTCCGACGACAACCGGATTTCCTATGGCTGCATCAATGTTCCGGTGAGCTTCTACGAGGAGGTCGTCAGCCCTGCGTTCACTAGCAGCGGCGGCATCGTCTACATCCTTCCGGAAATGAGCACTGCCCGCGAATTCTTCGGCTCGTACGACATCCCCGCGGATATAACGGTGCAAAGGTAGCGGGTGACGTTGCACCGTGGAAAGCAGCGCCCGGTGTTGTCCTCACGGGCATGTTGCTCGGGAGAGCAGGTCTGCAAGCCGCAGCATCCACGACCGGCGATGCTGCGGCGGTATTGTGCGCAAGCGGTACGCGAATACGAAAAGCGTTGAAGATGGACGCGAGAACTGCAGTTGCGAAGCGCCGTCGCTGCTTCTCTCGCGGACATCGTTACTGGATCAGATTCGCCTGCCGTACTGGTGTGTAGGTGAGCAGCCCGAAGTGGCCGTAGGTGTAGGTGTAGCTGGCGTTCTCGTTCCAGATCGATGACGAATGAATGCCGCCGACAGTGCAGACCCCGGTCAGGCAGATCACCTGGTCGTAGTACGACTTGATCGAGTACATGCGCTGTCCGAAGCGCTTGCCCTTGATGCCGTCGAGGAACGGGCTGCTGATCGACAGCCCCCAGTAGCCGCAGGTGTTGTTGGCGACGTTGTACGGGTAGGTGCCGCAGGAGCGCAGCCCGCGGAACGCACCTGCGATGCCGACGAACGCGTCGACGTCACCGGCCAGCCCGTAACGCGAAATCTCACGTGCGGCGAGCGTCGCGCCCATCGAGTGACCGAGCACGTCAACCTTGCCGGTGCACGAAACCGCGAGCGCATCCACCAGCGCATTCAGGACCGGCGTTTCCTCGCTGCCGTAGTGGTCGTTGCACGAGGCGCAGGTCTTGCTGCCCCAGTTCGGGCGGAACAACTCGCCTGCGGCATACCCGCGCGAGCGCAGCTCGTTGTACGTCTTGTCGAAATCGGTGGGCTTGCCGGTGTTTCCGTGGACCATCACCACCGCATCGCGGCAGGCAGACCAGGCGTTGGATGCGAATCCCAGGCAAAGCACGGCGACCAGGCAGACCCCGGCATGGCGGATGTTCATTCCCTTGCTCCCGCCGACAACCACCCGATGGATTACCAGGCTCCCGGTTCCGGCTGCCATGGAAGCTACGCCTGACGGGCGGCGGTCACCGCTGTACATAAGGGCATGATGCGCTGCGGCATGGCGAACCGAGCGGGCCGGGGCTTGGTACCCGCACGTGGCGGTAAGTTACGGCGCCCCGTTCAGGTGGCAGGGCTCTTTTCCGTTCACCAGGCTCCACACCAGTGCGATGATTCCCGGCTATCGACTGTCTTGTCGCCGCGTCATGGCGCGAAAGCTGCCCGCCAGAAGCAGCCAACCCGATCAACTGCCAGAGGAAACACCCGATGTCCGCGCTCTCGAACCTGCTGGATGCCTATCGCAGTGCCTCGGCTTCCGAGCGCGAGAAGGGTACCTATTTCGAGGAGTTGATCTGCTGCTATCTGCGCAATGAAGCCGCCTATCGGGATCTCTACAGCGACGTCTGGACCTACGCGCAATGGGCCGCGTCGGAAGGGCTGGATCAGCGGGACACCGGCATCGACCTGGTCGCCAAAACTCGCGGCACCAACGAATACCACGCGTTCCAGTGCAAGCTCTATGCGGAGAGCCACCGCGTCAGCAAAGGCGACATCGACAGCTTCTTTACGGCTTCCGGCAAGAAGCCGTTCACGCGTCGGTTCATCGTCACCACGACCAGCAACTGGAGCGAGCACGCCGAAGAGGCGATGCGGGATCAGCAGCCGCCGGTCAGCAAGATCGATCTGCACGACCTGGAGTCCAGCCAGATCGACTGGGCCAGATACCAGCCCAGCGCACCACCCGTGCTGAAGCCGAAGAAGACGCCGTACGACCACCAGAAGTCGGCAATCTCGGCCGTGCTGGCGGGTTTGAGCACCGCCGAGCGCGGCAAGCTCATCATGGCCTGCGGTACCGGCAAGACCTTCACCAGTCTGAAGATCGCCGAAGCGATGGCCGGCAGCGGTAAGCGGGTGCTGTTCCTGGTTCCCAGCCTGGCGCTGCTGTCGCAGACGCTGACGGAGTGGACACAGGAAAGCGAGACCCTGCTTCACAACTTCGCCGTCTGCTCTGACAGCGACGTCGGCAAGAAGCGCAGGAAGGACGACGACACCGTCCAGACCTTCACTCACGAACTCCGCTATCCCGCCACGACACAACCGGCGCGGCTGGCGGCCGAGATGGCCCAGCGCCACGACGATCGGCACATGAGCGTCGTGTACAGCACCTACCACTCCATCGATGTGGTGAGCCAGGCACAGAAGCAACACGGCCTGCCGGACTTCGACCTGATAATCTGCGACGAAGCACACCGCACCACAGGTGCCACCTTCGACGGCGCGGATGAAAGCAACTTCGTCAAGGTGCATGACGCCAGCTTCCTGCGCGCGGCCAGGCGGCTCTACATGACCGCCACGCCGCGGATCTACGGCGAAGTCGCCAAGGCCGTGGCCGAGCAGGACAACGTTGCCCTGTACTCGATGGACAACGACGCCTGGTACGGCAAGCAGCTCTACCTCATCAGTTTTTCCGAGGCGGTCAAGCGCGGGCTTCTGGTCGATTACAAGGTCATCGTGCTGGCCGTCGAGGAAGCCCACGTCAACCGCCGCCTGCAAAGCCTGTGGAAGGACGAGAACAACCAGCTCAAGGTCGACGATGCGGCCAGGATCATCGGCTGCTGGAAAGCGCTGTCCAAGCAGGATCTCGACGAATCGCTGGAAGGCGACGGCGCGGCGATGAAGCGCGCCGTGGCCTTCTGCCAGGTCATCGAAGTGCAGAAGGGCGCCAAGACCCACAAGGTCAGCTCGAAGAACATCGCCGGCATGTTCCAGGCGGTGGTCGATGCGTATCAGAAAAGCGACGACTCCGACGAACCCGCATCCCTTCTGCGCTGCGAGGCCGAGCATGTCGACGGCAGCATGAATGCCACGAAGAAGGAGGAGAAGCTCGACTGGTTGAAGGCGGCCACGCCCGAAGATACCTGCCGCATCCTCAGCAACGTGCGCTGCCTCTCGGAAGGCGTGGACGTACCCGCATTGGACGCCGTGCTGTTCCTGACGCCGCGCAACTCGCAGGTCGACGTGGTGCAGTCGGTCGGGCGGGTGATGCGCAACGCGCCGGGAAAACAGCGCGGCTACATCGTGTTGCCGGTGGTGATACCCGCGGATGTGGAACCGCACGCGGCGCTCAACGACAACAAGACCTACAAGGTCGTCTGGCAGGTGCTGCAGGCGCTTCGCTCGCACGATGACCGCTTTGACGCGATGGTCAACAAGCTGGACCTGATCGGCAAGGACACCAGCAAGATGGAGGTCATCGCCGTCACCGACAAGCTCCAGCGCAAGTCAAAGCCGGCCAGCAAGGCCGACAGGCAGAAGAACGAGGCCCGCCATGGCCGTTCGATCGGTGAAGCCATGCCCCAAATGGGCGAGAAAGGCACGGCAGCGCTGGAATTCGAGATCGGCGACATCGAGCGCGCGATCTACGCCAAGCTGGTTCAGAAGGTCGGCAACCGCCATCACTGGGAAGACTGGGCCAACGACATCGCCCGGATCGCGCACACCCACATCGACCGCATCACCGCGATCGTCGAAGACAAGGCGAACACCCGCGAGATCGAAGCATTCGCAAGTTTCGCCGCCGAACTGCGCGACGACCTCAACGACAGCATCAGCGACGCCGAGATCATCGAGATGCTGGCCCAGCACCTGATCACCAGGCCGGTGTTCGATGCGCTCTTCGAAAGCTACAGCTTCGCCAAGCACAATCCAATGTCGCAGGCGATGCAGGGCGTGCTCGACGCGCTCAACGAGCACCACCTGGACAAGGAGGCCGACACGCTGCAGCGCTTCTACGACAGCGTGAAGCTGCGCGCGCAGGGGATCGACAGCGCCGCCGGCAAGCAGAAGATCGTCGTGGAGCTGTACGACAAGTTCTTCGCCAAGGCCTTTCCTCGGCTTCGCGACAAACTCGGAATCGTCTATACGCCGGTCGAAGTGGTGGACTTCATCATCCACAGCGTCAACCACATCCTGAAGACCGAGTTCGGCGAAACGCTTGGCAGCAAGGGCGTGCACATCATCGACCCGTTCACCGGCACCGGCACGTTCATCACCCGGCTGATGCAGAGCGGACTGATCAGCGCCGAGCAGCTCAAGCACAAGTACAAACACGAGATACACGCCAACGAGATCGTGCTACTGGCGTACTACATCGCCGCGATCAACATCGAGGCCACGTACCACGACATCGTCGGCGGCGACTACGTGCCGTTCGAGGGCATCTGCCTGACCGACACCTTCCAGATGTACGAGAAGGAAGACATGGTCGACGCGCTGCTGGAAGACAACAGCGCGCGGCGCAAGCGGCAGAAGGAGCTGGATATCCGGGTGATCGTTGGGAATCCGCCGTATTCGGCGGGGCAGAAGAGCGAGAACGACAACGCCGACAACGTCGCGTACCCGCATCTCGACAGCCGTATCCGTGGTACCTACGTCGCGCGCTCCAACGCGACGCTCGCGAAAGGGTTGTACGACAGCTACATCCGAGCCATCCGCTGGGCCAGCGATCGGGTTGGCGAGAGTGGGGTCGTTGGGTTTGTAACCAACGCTGGCTTCCTTGATGCCAACACAGCCGACGGGCTGCGCCAATGCCTCGCGGAGGAGTTCAGCAGCGTTTACGTCTTCCATTTGCGCGGAAACCAGCGCACATCCGGGGAGCTATCGCGCAAGGAAGGGGGCAAGATTTTTGGCAGCGGAAGTCGCGCGCCAATTGCGATCTCGTTGCTGGTCAAGAAAGCTGACGTGGCGCAACGAGGGCACATCTACTTTCACGATATCGGGGACTATTTAAGCCGCGAGGACAAGCTGGAGAAGATCAGCACTCTCCGCAGCATCGCCGGTATCACCGAGTCGGATTCCTGGCAGGTAATTGAACCGGATGCGCACGGCGACTGGCTCGACCAGCGGAACGATGGCTTTGGCGAATTCATAGCCTTGGGCGACAAAAAGGGTGACGCGATCAAGCTTTTCGATAACTTTTCGCAGGGCGTGCTGACCGCTCGCGATGCCTGGTGCTACAACGCAGATCGCTCAAAATTGGCAGGCAACATGGCGCGGATGATTGCGTTTTACAACTCCGAAGCGGAGCGGTTCTCCCGCTCCTTCGGTGGTTCGGCCAAGAAGGACCGCGATGCAGTAGTGGACGGGTTTGTCGATGCTGATTCAGGAAGAATCAGTTGGAGTCGCGCGCTTAAGCAGGAACTGATAAAGGACCGTCGTTTCACTTTCGATTCGAATTCCTTGGTTGCTGGGCTGTATCGCCCTTTCACGAAACAATGGCTGTATTTCAATCGCCGATTCAATGAGGTGGTGTACCAGGTGCCGCGCATCTTTCCGTGTGCATCGGCCGAAAATCGCGTGATTTGCGTGTCGGGAGCCGGTATCAAGAGCGGTTTCTCCGCGCTGATCACTGCCGCCATTCCCAACTTCCATACCATGGATACCGGCCAGGTTTTCCCACTTTATCTCTACGAAGCAGCGGATGAGGTCGATCCGTTGGAGACGCAGGGTGAGATGTTCGCCGCGAATGCTGCGCAGGCAAACGGAGCGCGCCGCGACTCGCTTACTGACGAAGGCCTATCGCACTTTCTGGCTGCCTATCCCGACGAAACGATCACCAAAGAAGACATCTTCTATTACGTGTACGGCCTGCTGCACTCGCCCGAGTACCGGGAGCGCTACGCCGACAACCTCAGCAAGGAACTTCCTCGTATTCCCCGCGTCAAGACGGCTGCGGACTTCCGTGCCTTCAGCCAGGCCGGCCGCGATCTCGCCGAACTGCATCTGAACTACGAGACCGTGCCGATGCATCCAGGTGTCGTCATCGATACCGGCGGCAAGACACTGGCCGACGCCGACTATCGCGTGGAGAAGATGAAGTACGGCAAGCGCGGCAAGGACAAGGACCTTAAGACACTGATCTACAACAGCAGGATCACCGTCACCGGCATCCCGCTGGACGCCTACGCCTACGTGGTCAACGGCAAGCCCGCGCTCGACTGGGTGGTGGAGCGCCAGTGCGTGAAGTTCGACAAGGCCAGTGGCATCGTCAACGACGCCAACGACTGGGCGATCGAGACGATGCAGAACCCGCGCTACCCGCTGGAACTTTTCCTGCGCGTGATCACGGTGAGCCTGGAGACCATGGAGATCGTGCGCGCCCTGCCGAAGCTCGACATCCTCGAATCATCGGCCGACCCGGCCGTGTTCGAGAAAGCTCACGCTGCGGAGGCACTGGAACCCGCCATCTGATCGGCAAATGGAAGATGTCCGAGGCCCCATTCTGCAAGCCCGCAAGGAAGTGAAATGCGCAAGGACCCACCGGCCTTCTGGCGAATCCATTGCCACATCGGCCACCATCCCGGGCAGTGGCAGTTCTGGTTCCGCGAGCAGTGCTGCGCAGTGGGATGGCCGCCTTCCGAGTGGAATGGCCGGAAACAGGATGGCTGGTCCATCGATGCCCATTACCCGGGCGAGAAGGACTTCACGACGACCATGAATTCTCTGAGGCGCATGCGACGCGACGACTGGATCGTGGCGACGCTGCCGGGCCATCGGGTGGGCCGGCTGGGCCGCATCGTCGAGCTGGCGGTCGAGGACGAGGACTGGAATCCGATCGTTCGTCCCACCACGGATGCGGGTTTCGGCGAGAACGGCAGGAGAATCCTGGTCCGCTGGGAATTGACCACCGGACCCAGCGATCCCTCGCGCGTGGTGCTGCTGCCGCCGTCCGCGCGGTTCAACGCAGGCGAGATAAGAGGCACGATCCGCTCGATTCCGATCGAAAGGCTGGACATCGTGCGCGATGCGATGAACGACGAGTCGAACTGGGTTTCCCTGGCGGCCGCATTCAACTGGAGACCGCATTGTCCGGCTACATCGCCGTGCATCCGCATCGCCTCGAGGACGGGATGCTCGGACATCCTTCTCTGCAGGCGACAGAACTGAGATTCCCCGACGGCACCCGCGCCGACGTGGTACTGCAGGACAGGGAGGGTAAAATCGTCGTGGTCGAGTGCAAGCAGGGCGCACCCTCGGAGGCAGCACTGCGACAGGTCGACGGCTATCGCCAGCATCTGCGCAACGAGTTGCCGGACTATCCGGAGCCCCGGGCAATGATTGTCCATGGCGGATCGAGGAGGGTCGCATCGTCCGTCGAGGCTGAAGCGTCACGGTTGAAGATCGAACTCGTCTATTTCGAGCTTCAGGTCAACTTCGTCAACAGCCACTCCTGAGCGGATCGGTCGTTGCCGCCTGGTCGTTGTCTGCGAACGGCGGATTTCTAATCGGAGATGGCCCGACGCCATGCCAACCCGCAGCGAAATCGAACCGTCTGCTGCGCCAGAACATGAAGTCCGCGCCAGTGCCGCGTATCGCGCCTCAATGACGCATCCCGCGCCGATCGTCCCCTCCGCCTGCCGCCTGATGCCCGAACACCCGCTCCAGGCGCCGCTGCATCTTCGCGGCGAGCGTATGGCCGGATGTCTGCGACTGCAGCCAGGCGGTGGTTTCGTGGGCCGACATCGGTGGGACGATGTGGAAGCCCTGCATCGCGTCGCACAGGGGACGGATGAAGTCCGCCTGCGCCTGGGTCTCCACGCTCTCGGCCACCACCCGCATGCCGATCGTGCGGCACATGCCGGTGACGGCCCTGCAGACGTCGCGGCTGCGCTGCGCGTCGGGCAGGCCGGGGAACAGGCCCAGGTCCAGCTTGACCGTGCGGATCGGGAGATCGAGCAGGTGCTTGAGCGAGAGTCCGCCGGATCCGAGGTCGTCGATGGTGATCGAGAGACCACAGGCCTGCAGACGCTCCAGGGTGTCGAGGTTTACGCCTCCGCCCAGCGCGCATTCGGGCACGTCGATCTCCAGATGCGCCGGGGACAGCTCGATTTTCGTCATCAGGTCCTTGAGGCGATTCAGGAAACGCGGGTCGGTCAGCTCTGCATCGCTGAAGTTCATGATCAGGTGCAGGTCGCGCCAGCCTTCGCCCTGCCATTTGCGGATCTGCCTGAAACCCTCCGAAGCGGCCCACAGTCCGAGGCGGCGAAGGCGGCCGGTCTCGGCCGCAAGCCCGACCAGCCGGTCGGCGCCGTAGCCTGCGAAGAAGTCACTGGAGCAGCGCAGCAAAGCCTCCATGGCGAGTACCCGGCCGTCCGCGTCGACCTGCGGCAGGTACTCCAGGTGGAACGCCCGATCCTTGACCGCGCGCCGCAATTGGCTTTGTTCCTGTGCACGCTGGTGAACCGCGGTGTCCATCTGTGCCGCATAGAAACGGTAGGTGCCCCGGCCTCCGAATTTCGCCCGGTACAGTGCGAGGTCGGCCTTGCGGAACAGCGCGTCAAACTCGACTTCGTCGTGCGGATAGACGCTGATGCCCACGCTGGCGCCCATCAGCACATGGCGCTCACCGACGGCGAACGGGCGTGATAGGGCGGCAATCAGCTTCTCTGCCGCTGCCGCGCCCGCGTCCATCCGCCCGGCATCGGGGAGCAGCACCGCGAACTCATCGCCCCCCAGTCGCGCGACGAAGTCGGTGTCCCTGACCGCCCGCCGCATCCTGCGGGCGACCTGCTGCAGCACCAGGTCACCGGCCGAATGGCCTAGTTCATCGTTGACCGGCTTGAAGTCGTCGAGGTCCAGCAGCAGCATGATCAGCACCTGGTGCCGACGCTTGGCAGAGGCCGCCATGTCCACAAAGCGGTTGCGGAACTCCAATCGGTTGGGCAGCCCGGTGAGGCTGTCCTGCAGCGCCAGCCGCGATGTTGCTTCGTCGCTCTGCTTCTGTCGCGTGGCATCGCGCAGCACCTTGACGAAGCCCACGTGGTGGCCAGACCTGCTGCGCAACGGGTAGATCATGCCGTCTGCCCAGAAGAGTCCGCCATCGCTTCGCGTATGCCATCGGAAATCGCCCGTGCAGCCGTTGCGCAATGCTCGTGCCATCTCCCTCTCGGGGAGGTGGCGGTCCCGGTCGTGGGGTGTGAACAGGACCCGCGCATTGCGGCCGAGGATCTCGTCCTCCGAATACTGGAAGATCCGCGCGGCACCGGTGTTCCACAGGCGGATGATGCCTTCGGCATCGGTCACGACGATTCCGTGCTGGGTCGGACTGTCGATCACCGCCTGGAGCAGTTCGCTGGCGTCCATTCCGCCTCCTTACAGACGAGGCCCCAAACCAGTCTTCCACGCAATGCGTAAGGTGACGGTGAGCCGACAGCCGTGCCAGCGCCTGATCGCCTCGCGCGGCGAACGCCTGGCACGGTGACTCGTGGCGGGTTGCTATCCTTCCGTGCCGCCACCCGAAGCCTTCGACATGAGCGCCCGTCCGCCGTTCGACCTGCTGCAGCTCGACCACGTGGTGCTGCGGGTGCGGGACCTCCCGGCCATGCAGGCGTTCTACTGCGACGTGCTCGGCTGTACCGTCGAGCGACGGCAGGAGCCGATCGGACTGGTGCAACTACGTGCCGGCCAGTCGCTGATCGATCTGGTGGACGCCGGCGGCGAGATCGGCAGGAAGGGCGGCCGCGCGCCGGACGCGGACGGACACAACATGGATCACCTGTGCCTGCGCGTGCACCCGTTCAATCGCCAGGTGCTGCTCGGCTACCTGCAGGCGCACGGCGTCCGTATCGGCGAGTTCGGTTCCCGCTATGGCGCCGATGGCGAGGGTCCGTCCCAGTATCTGTTCGATCCCGAAGGCAACCTGGTGGAGCTCAAGGGTCCACCCGATGCGCCGGTACCGCGGGCGCACGATGCAGGGACGCCGGGCTGATGCGTGATCCGGTGGCTGCACCTTCCAACCGGCGGCTGGCGATGCTGCTGGGCGGCCTGGCGATGTTCGGACCGTTCTCGATCGACACCATCTTCCCCGCGTTCGCGGTGATGGGCGAGGAGTTTGGCGCGAACAATCTGGCGATGCAGCAGACGATCAGTGCGTACCTGATCGCCTACGCGCTGATGAGCCTGGTGCACGGCCCGCTGTCGGATGCGATCGGCCGGCGCAAGGTCATCCTCGGCGGGCTGGTAGTGTTCACGCTGGCCTCGGCTGGCTGCGCGATGTCGACCGACCTGTCGACGCTGCTGGTGTTCCGGGCGGTGCAGGGGCTTTCAGCGGGCGTCGGAATGATCGTCGGGCGCGCGATGATCCGCGACGTGCTGCACGGCGACGATGCCCAGCGGCTCATGAGCCAGGTATCGATGATCTTCGGCATCGCGCCGGCGATCGCGCCGATCATCGGTGGCTGGATACTGGGCTGGAGCAACTGGCCGGCAATCTTCTGGTTCCTGGTCGGCTTCTCGTTGCTGCTGCTGGTGGGCACCTGGCGGATGCTGCCGGAAACCCATCCCGCCGACGCACGCATGAAGGTCAAGCCGCGGCTGCTGCTGCGCAATTACCTGGCGATCTTCTTCAACCGCCGCTTCCAGCGCCTGGCCGCGGCGGGCGCTTTCAATTTCTCGGCGCTGTTCCTCTACATCGCCTCGGCGCCGGTGTTCGTGCTCGAGCACCTGCGGCTGAACGGCCGGTCCCTCGGGGAGCATGACTTCGGCTGGTTCTTCGTGCCGACCATTGGCGGCATGGTGCTGGGTGCATTCGTGTCGGGGCGCGCCGCGGGGCGGATCACCGGGGTGCAACTGGTCGGAGCGGGGTTCGCGTGCTCGGCCGTGGCCATGGCGTTCAATCTGGGCTACAACGCGTGGACCGATGTGCCCCAGCTGCCGTGGGCGGTGATGCCGATGACGCTCAACGCGTTCGGCATCGCGCTGGTGTCCCCGATCGTGACCCTGGCGATCCTCGACATGTACCCGCGTCAGCGCGGCACGGCGGCCTCGCTGCAGGCATTCACAAGCCTGGTGGTCGCCGCGGTGATCGCCGGCATCGTTTCGCCGGCGATCAGCGGCAGACCGATGGCGCTGGCCTTGGGAGCGACGGTACTGATGGTGCTGGGCTGGTCGTTCTGGCGCTGGGAACTGGGCGCTTCTGCGCGCGGCCTCGAAGCGCGGCGGACGCGGGCGCTGACGGACCGGCTGCAATAGGGCGCCCACTGGTGGCGCGTACCCGATCAGGCGTGCCGGACGAAGCTCATGCTCACTCGGCGCCGGCCGGTTGCCGATAGACCGCACGCAGCAGTTCGTGGAAGTGGTGCACGGCGTTCTCGCGCAGCGGGTTGAGCCGGCCCGGCTGGTAGGAACCCGAGGCCAGGCCGCGCTGCACGTCCTGGCAGATCGTCAGGTCTTCCAGTTGCACTTCGTCGCTGAAGGCCAGATCGGCCTCGCGGCGCGCTCGCGCTGCGCCGGACTCGTCGCGGCTGTAGTAGAAGTCGAACTCGACGCGGCACCGGTCCACCCCCAGTGGCACCACGCGATTGGTCTGCAGCCGGCCGGGCAGGATGTTCAGCATGGTGTTGGGCCAGAGCCAGTAGTACAGCGCATCGCCGTCGCCGTAGAGCCCGTCCTGGCTCTCCAGTGGACTGAACTGGAACGAGTACCACTGGGCGGTTTCGGTGACGTAGCTGCGGTAGTCCAGCAGCTTGTTGAGCCCAGGATGGATGTGCGGGACGTGATAACCCTCCAGGTAGTTGTCGACGTACACCTTCCAGTTGCATGCCACGTCGTAACCGACCCGCTGGTGGTGGCCGTAGTCGGCGAGTCCTCGCCCGGTGCCCAGGCGTGCATCGATACCGGCCACGAAGGCCTCGAATGGAGGCGCGCCGGCCTCATCGACGGCCGCGAACACCATCCCCTGCCACACGCGCACCGCCAGCTGTGGCAATGAAACCTCGGCCACGTCGAAGTCCGGCGCGGACGCCATTTCCGGCGCCGATTGCAACACACCGTCGAGTCCATAGGTCCAGCCGTGGTAGCGACAGCGAAGCGAGCGCGTCGCCAGTCCGTCGCAGCTGGCGATCGGCGCGGCGCGATGCCGACAGACGTTGTGCATGACCCGGATCGCGTCGTCGCTGCCGCGGACCGCGATCACTGGCAGCCCGGCCAGGTCGGCGACGACGTGGTCGCCTGCGTGCTGCAGTTGGCAGACGTGCGCAACCAGTTGCCAGGCCCTGTCGAAGATCAGGCGTCGATCACGCGCAGGCATCGCCGGATCCACGTAATGGCGCGCGGCCAAGGCGGTGGCGCGATCGGGCGGCTGCGGGATCAGGTCGTCGGGTGTGGTCTCGTCGGGTGTCGTCGGTGTCATCCAGTGAGTATCGCGCGTTGCGATGCCCGGGAAAATCCGGGTGTAGGTGGGGACTGTCCGGACAATGGCTTCACTTCGACAGGCACCGTGGTTCGGACCCTCACTCCAACCCTCTCCCGAGGGGAGAGCGGCTGAAGCGCGTACTCCCGTGGTCGAACAAAGAAAAGCCGGCTTTCGCCGGCTTTCTTTCGTTGCGGTCGATCAGCCTTGGGGCGGCGTCGCCGGTTCGGCCGGCTTCTTCGCTGGTGCCGGTTTCGGGGTCTCCGTCGCAGCGGGCTTCTGCGCCGGTGCCGCGGGCTGCGTCCCGGTTCCCGCCGCGGGCGTGGCTGCGGCAGGCCGACTTGCCGCCGTGCCTGGTTCCGCGGCGGCCGATGCCTGCCATCCGCAGGTCTGGCCTTCGTTCTGCTCGACCAGCCAGGACTGCAGCGGTGCGAAGTACTCCAGCACGGCGGTCGCTTCCATGCGCTCGTTGCCGGTGAGTTCCTTCATGGTCTGCTGCCAGGTCTGGCTCGCGCCCTTGCCCAGCATCGCCTGCAGCTTCGCGCCGGCTTCCTTGTTGCCGTAGAAGCTGCACTCGTGCAGCGGACCGGTATGCCCGGACGCGTCGCACAGCGCCTTGTAGAACTGGAACTGCAGCACGTGCGAGAGGAAGTAGCGCGTGTAGGGCGTGTTGCCCGGCACGTGGTACTTCGCGCCCGGATCGAAGTACTCCTCGCCACGCGGTTGCACCGGGGCGACGCCCTGGTACTGCGCTTTCAGGTCCCACCACGCCTGGTTGTAGTTGGCCGGGGTGATGGTTCCGTCGAACACGCCCCAGCGCCAGCGATCGATCATCAGGCCGAACGGCATGAAGGCGACCTTCGCCAGCGCCATGCGCATCTGCGCGTTGATCAGCGCCTCGTTGCTCTGCTGTTGTTCTCCGACCAGGCCGACCGACTGCAGGTATTCCGGCGTCATCGCCAGCACGATGGTGTCGCCGATCGCCTCGTGGAATCCGTCATGCGCGCCGGTCTGGAACAACGGCGGCTTGTCGTTGTACGCCAGGTAGTAATAGACGTGGCCGAGCTCGTGGTAGATCGTCGTGAACTCTTCCTCGTTCGGCTTGATGCACATCTTGGTGCGCACGTCGCCTTCCAGGTTCATGTCCCAAGCGCTGGCGTGGCAGACCACGTTGCGGTCGCGCGGCTTGATGAACTGGGTCTTGGTCCAGTAGCTCTCCGGCAGCTTGGGCATGCCGAGCGATACATAGAAATCCTGCGCGCGCTCGGTCATCTGCCGCGCGTTGGCTTCCTGCGCCTCGTATTCGATCTGGGCCAGGTCGGACGGTGCGCGAGGTCCGGTGTGCTGGACCATCTTCTGCGCGTGCAGTTGCTGGTAATTGGATTCCAGCGCGGCATTGATGTCGAGGCTGCCGGCGTTCTGGTACGGCGCCACGACGCCCCACAGGTTGCCCCAGTCCTGCTGCCACATGTTGCCCATCAGGTGCGCGGGCAGCATGCCGCCTTCGACCTGCGCGCGGTCGCCATAGCGCGTGCCCAGGCGGGTGCGGGTGTAACAGTGCAACTGCTCGTACAGCGGCTTGACCTGGCCCCAGAGGCGGTCGGTCTCGGCGGCGATCTCCACCGGACTCATGTCATAGCCCGAACGCCACATCTCGCCGGCATCGGTGAAACCCATCTCGCTCGCACCGGTGTTCACCAGATCGACGAAGCGGGTGTAGTCGTCGCGCATCGGCTTGGCGATCTCGTGCCAGCCACGCCATGCCTCCAGTTGCTGGTCATAGTCGCGGCTGTTGCGCAGCACGTCTTCCAACTGCCCCAACTGGCGGCAGGTCCGTGCCTGGCCTTCGCCGGTGCAGTACTCGCCCGATCCGTACATGCCTTCCATCTTCGTCGCGATCTCGGTCAGCTCCTTGAGCTTGGCCGGATCGGTTGGAGCGGGCATCGACGTGGACAGTTTCAGCAACTGGATGGCGCGCGCCGTTTCCGGCGACATCTGCTGACCCTCGAAGCGCTTGGCCTGCGCGATCCAGTCGTTGAGGCGGCTGAGGTAGCGCTCGTTCGCCTTGGCCGCCAGCCTCTGGCTGTCCTCGCTGATGTAGGTCGAAGACAGCCACTGCGCGGACGTCAGCTCCGGGTACATCTCCTTGATCTCGGCATTGACCCGGGCAACGAACTGGTCGGCGGTTTCCGTGTCCGCGGAGGTGGTGGTGCTGGCCGGACTGGTCTCGGCAGGTGACGGCTCCTTCGTGCATGCGGCCGTGGCCAGCACGGCGGCGGTGATGCTGAGGGCGAGCAGCGTGCGAACGGGTTTCATGGTGGGACGCTCTCCGGTGACGTCGCGCGCAGGTGCGCGCGAAGTATGTGTGCGTGGGGCAAGGCTAGAGGGGCCGCGGGGTAGGGTGCAAGTGGACGGGCGAGCGGCCCTGGCCCGCGGCCGCGGCCCCATGGTGCTTGCCGACGATGCGTAGACGTCGTGACGGGGAGCGAAAAGCACGCGTGATACGGTCCAGTCGACCTCGACGCGAGCCCGGTTGCAGCCGTGTCCCGGGGCATGGCCCCTGATCTCCGGCAGCAGGCTCGCGCTGCCGCACCGGAAGCGACCTCATGGCGCAAGACAAGCCCATCGTCCTCATCACAGGTATCGCCGGCGACATCGGTACCGCACTCGCCGGCGTCCTGAAGCGTGACTTCCGGGTGATCGGGCTCGACCGCAAGGCGCCCGAGGGCGGCGGGCACGACTACGCGTTCCTGGAGGCCGACTTGACCGACGATGCGTCGGTGCAAGCTGCGATACGGGAGATTGCAGGTGCGCATGGCTCGCGCATCGCCTCGGTGGTGCACCTGGCGGCGTACTTCGACTTCAGCGGCGAGGACAATGCGCTGTACCAAGACCTGAACGTCGAGGGCACACGTCGTCTGCTGGAGGCACTGAAGGCGCTCGAGGTCGAGCAGTTCATCTACGCGGGCACGATGCTCGTGCATGCGCCAGTGGGGCCCGGCCAGCGTATCGACGAAACCGCGCCTGTTGCGCCGAAATGGGCTTACCCCGAGTCCAAGGCAGCGGCCGAGGAGGTCATCGCCCGGCACGCGACTTTTCCATACGTGCTGCTGCGCATGGCGGGCGTGTACGACGACGAGAGCGTTGTGCCGACGCTTGGGCAGCAGATCGCGCGCATCTACGAGCGCGACCTGCAGAGCCATCTCTACGCCGGCGATCTGCTGGCCGGGCAGGCGATGCTGCACAAGACCGACATGATCGATGCGTTCGTGCGCTGCATCGACCGCCGCGACCGGCTCCCGCCTGCGCTGGCGCTGCTGGTCGGCGAGAACGAGGGCGTCGGCTACCAGCCGCTGCAGGAGGAACTCGGTGAACTGATCCACGGCAAAGACGACTGGAAGACCATCAGGGTTCCGGCGCCGGTGGCGAAGCTGGGTGCATGGGCCGGCGTCAAGGCGGAGCCGCTGGTGCCCGACAAGCTCGACCAGGGCAGGAAGCCCTTCATCCGGCCCTTCATGATCGAGATGGCCAGCGACCACTACGCACTGGACACCGCGAAGGCACGTGACCTGCTCGGCTGGCTGCCGCGCCACGACATCCGCGACAGCCTCCCGTCCGTAGTGACCGCACTGAAACGCGATCCGCTGGCGTGGTACCAGGCGCACAAGATCGTGCCGCCGGCGTGGCTGCGCACGGCCGCGGAGAAGGTCGACGACCCCGATGCGCTACGCACGCGGGCCGACCGCGAGTACCGTCAGGAGCATCATCGCAACGCCTGGGCGCCGTTCGCCACCGCGGCGCTGGGCACGTGGCTGATCACGTCGCCGCCGATGATGGGCTACGCCGGAACCCTGCTCGGCTGGAGCGACATCATCAGCGGGTTGGCCCTGCTCGTGCTCGGGCTGTTGTCGCTTTCGCCGACGATGGCATTGCTGCGCTACGCCAGCGCCACGGTCGGGCTGTGGCTGCTGTTGGCGCCGCTGGTGTTCTGGACCGGGAACGCGGCGGCCTACCTCAACGACACGCTGGTCGGTACGCTCGCGATCGGTTTCGCGCTGCTGGTACGGCCGGCGCCAGGGGTCGACCGGGTGGCGCGTCTGACCGGGCCGTCGATTCCCAAGGGCTGGTCGTATTCGCCGTCGAGCTGGTCGCAGCGACTGCCAATCATCCTGCTCGCCTTCGTCGGCCTGTACGTTTCGCGCTACATGGCGGCTTACCAATTGGGCCACATCGATGCGGTCTGGGAACCGTTCTTCATGGGTTCGGCGGCCAATCCACGCAACGGCACCGAGGAGATCATCACCTCGTCGGTCTCGGAAGCCTGGCCGGTGCCCGACGCCGGACTCGGCGCCCTGGTGTACGTGCTGGAGATCATCACCGGCATGCTCGGATCGACGCGGCGCTGGCGGACCATGCCGTGGGTGGTGGTCGCGTTCGGGGTGATGATCGTGCCGCTGGGCGTGGTGTCGATCACCTTCATCATCATCCAGCCGATCGTGCTGGGCACCTGGTGCACCTTGTGCCTGATTGGTGCCGCGGCGATGGTCCTGCAGATTCCCTACGCACTGGACGAACTGGTCGCCAGCGGACAGTTCCTGCTGCGGCGAAAGCGCGCCGGCAAGAGCCTGCTGCGGGTGTTCTTCACCGGCGATACCGACGAGGGCGAGTACGAGAAATCCCCGCCGGAATTCGCGCGTCCGCCGCGCGAGGTCGTCGCGGATTTCTTCACCGGCGGCATCGGGCTGCCGTGGAATCTGGCGCTGTGCATCGCGATCGGTGTCTGGCTGATGTTCACCCGGCTCACCCTGGACGCCAGCGGCGGCATGGCAGATGCAGACCACCTGATCGGCGCGCTGGTGGTCACCACGTCGGTGTCCGCTCTGGCGAATGTCGGTCGCCCGCTGCGCCTGTTCAACGTCTTGCTGGGCTTGGCCCTGGTCGCGGCACCGTTTGTGTTCGATGCAACATCCGTGCAGATGGTCGCGGGCGTGATCGCCGGCGTCGCGCTGGTGCTGCTGAGCCTGCCGAGAGGCAGGATCAAGTCGAGTTACGGCAGTTGGGACCGCATCATCGTCTGATCAGCGGCCGCGACGGATCTGGAGTTCGAGCAACGGGTACGCCGCCAGCGCGAGAAGCAGCGGCCCGATGTAAAAGACGGCGCGGTAGACCAGCAGCGCGGCGATGATCTGCTCCGGCGGCGCCTGGGTGCCGAGCATCGCAACGAACACGGCTTCCAGCACGCCGATGTTGCCGGGAATATGGGTGATCACGTTGGCGACCACGCTGAGCGCCAGCGCGCCCGCCACGGTGAGGAAGTCGATCTGCGGAGGCAACAGTACGTAGAGAATCGACGCGATCGCCAGCCAGCTTGCCGAAGCGACCGCCAGTTGCCAGAACGCCATGTCGATCGATGGCAGCTCGATCTCGTGCCCGCGCAGCGTCCACGAACGCCGCGGCGAGAACGCGCACAACGCCAGCCATGCCAGTTCGGCGGCCACCATCGCGCCGCCGACGAAACGCAGCGCGCGCGCGCCCATCTCCCAGTCCGGTGGCAGCGGCAGGGGATTGAGTGCCAGCGCGAGCCCGGCCAGCAGCAGGAAGCCCGACCAGTTGCCGCCGACGACGAAGGCGACGATGCGCGAGATCGTCGACATTCCCAGGCCCGATCGCGAATACAGCCGATAGCGGAACCCGATTCCACCCACCATGCCGCCGAGGTTGAGGTTGAACGCGTAGCAGACCAGGGCAATGGCCAGTACCTGCAAGGGTGGCAGGCAGTGCCCCGTCGAGCGCCGGGCCAGCAGTTCCAGGCTGCAGTAGACGACATACGCCGTCAGCGAAACGGCAGCGGCGAGTGCCAGCCGGGGTCCGGGATAGTCGGCGATCGCCGCCCCCACCTCGCTCCAGCGCACCGCGCTCGCATAGCGCCAGAGCAGACCTGCCGCCGCAATCAGGAATATGCCGAACAGCACTTTGCGCAAGGTCGGCCACCACTCACGCCAACTCATCGCGCGTCGCTCTTGCCTGGCTGCGCCAGCGTGACCCGGGGCGTATGCGCCGGCCACAGACCGGCCCACGCGGGAAGGTGCCGCAGGACGTGGAAAACCAGCACGCTCCACAGCGTGCGCAATGGCGTGCGCGGCGGAAGATCGGCCTTGGTGACTTCGGTGCAGTGGTCCTGCATCAGCCGTTGCATTCGACGGCGGACTTCCTGGTTGAACGCACGATCGCGGATCAGCACGTTGGCTTCCAGGTTCAACGAGAGGCTGAGCGGATCCAGGTTGCTGGAACCCACCGTCGCCCATTCCTCGTCCACCAGCGCCAGCTTGCCGTGCAGGGGCCGTTCGAAATACTCGTAAACGCGCATGCCGCCGCCGAGCAGGTACGGATACAACCGGCGCGCGGCATCGGCGACCATCGGTATGTCGGGAGCACCCTGCATGATCAGCGACACCTCGACGCCGCGGCCGGCGGCCTTGTGCAGTTCGTGCAGCAGGCGGTATCCGGGCAGGAAGTAGGCATTGGCGATCAGCACCTCGCGGGATGCACTGCGTATGGCTTCGAGGTACTGCTCTTCGATGTCGGTGAGGTGCCGTGAGTTGTCGCGGGTGACGAACCGCAGCTTCGCATCGCCCAGGTTCGGGCGGCGGGCAGCTTCGGCGGCGCCGGCTTCGCGCCATCCGCGCGGCTCGGCTGGCGATTCCATCGCGGCGCGCGCGAACGCGTGGATCATCGCAACCGCCGGGCCTTCGATCTGCACTGCGTAGTCCTGCTTGGCTTCGGGTCCGAAGTCGCCAAGGTGGTCATCGGAGTAGTTGATCCCGCCGACGAAGGCGCAGCGGCCGTCGATCACCGCGATCTTGCGATGGAGGCGCCGAAAGAAATTGGTGCGGAACCCGAACAGGCGCGGCTTGGGATCGAACACCCGCAGTCGTGCGCCGGCTTCGGCCAGCGATGCGATGAATTCCACCGACAGGTCCGGCGAGCCGTAGCCGTCCACCGTGATCTCGACGCGGACGCCGCGCCGCGCCGCAGCGACGAGGCAGGCGTGCAGGCGCGTGCCGAGCTTGTCCTCGAACAGAATAAAGGTTTCGATCAGCACCTCTTCGCTGGCCGCATCGATCGCGGCGAGCACGCGCGGAAAAAACGCCTCGCCGTTTTCGAGCAGCGCCACGCGGTTGCCCTCGATCCATTCGTCCTTCACGTGGCGACATCCACGATCAGCGGCGCATGGTCGGAGAGGTGCGACCATGGCCGCCCCGAGAGCACGCGCGAGCGGCCGATGCGCAGGTTGCGCGTGTAGATGCGATCGAGCGTCAGCACGGGCCAGCGTGCGGGGAAGGTTCTGGCGGCTTGGCCGGTCGCGGCAACGAAGACCTCCTCGAGGTCGCAGCGCGCCAGAATTCCGTCGGCACGCCTGCGCCAGTCATTGAAGTCACCGGCGACGATCAACGGCGCGTCGGGAGGGATTTCCTCCTGGATCAGCTCACAAAGCGCCTCCATCTGCTGGCGGCGGTGCGACTCGAGCAGACCCAGGTGAACGCAGATGGTGTGGATCTGCTCGGGCCGGCCAGGAACGTCGAGCTCGCACCACAACATCCCGCGTTTTTCCGAATTGAGCACCGAGACATCGTGGTTGCGGAAACGCGTGATCGGAAACTTGGACAGGATCGCGTTGCCGTGGTGGCCCTCCGGATACACCGCGTTGCGGCCGTACGCGAACTGCGGCCATAGCGTGTCTGCGATGAACTCGTAGTGCGGCTCGTCCTTGCGGCCGGGGTGCAACAGGGTTCGCGGCTCGTGGGCGCCCCGCACCTCCTGCAGGCACAGCACATCGGCGGAAACGGTGCGCACCGCTTCGCGAAGCTCGCCGAGGATGGAGCGGCTGCTGAACGCACTGACGCCCTGGTGGATGTTCAGCGTTAGCAGGGTAAAGGCGACCATCGGTTGGGCAGGGTCCTTGCGCCGACGCGCGACTGGGACAGACTCGACAGCATAGGCGCAGGCGTGTTCATGCAGCGTGGCCGCTGCTGCACGGAATGGCGGTCACGGGAATGGCGGCGATGGACATCCAAGCGGATCGAGTCGCCCCGCTCGCGCGGGCAGAACGGGACCGACCTATTGCCCGGCGACCAGCAGCGCACGCTTGTGCAGGTCGACGAGCCCGCGTGCAGCCAGCCACCGCCACGAAGTTTCCGCATCGCCATCGATGTAGGCCTGCGCCGATCCCAACCGAAACGTGTAGCCCCAGGCATCCATGTCGGAAAGAATGCGGGCGCGGCCCACGCCCTCCAGTGCGTCGCCGAGCAGCGCCTGCAGGACGCACACCGCGTCTTCTTCCTCGACCGAGTCGGTGGCGTCGGTGTGTACTTCGGCACGGCGTTCCGGCGGCAGCACGATCAAGTGCGCGGCTTCGTGCAACAGCGAGTGCAGCGGCGTATCCGCGCGCGCATGCACGCAGTTTCCGATCACCCCCGCTTCGGGCTCGCCCCAGTAGCTGCCCGGGATCGGCGTTCCGTCCGGCACCTGCAGCAGGACGATTCCGTAGCGCTGCAGCAGCGCGGCAGGCGCCTGAAAGCCGGTGTCGGCGAGGGTAAGCATGTCAGGACCGCATCAGCGCGCGCGACGCATTGCGCGCCGCGCGGCTGCAGTCCATTGCGGCGTGCCTCACCGGTTGGCGGCTGCCGCCCGCGGGTCGTTCTGCGCCCGCTCGGGCAAGGCGACGGAGATGTCCAGGACCTTGTTGTCGCCCTCTCCGAGCAGATCCACCTTGACCGCTTCGGAGTCGACGTTGACGTACTTGCGGATCACCTCGAGCAACTCGCGCTGCAGCATCGGCAGGTAGTCGGGCCCGCCGCGGGTGGCACGCTCGTGGGCGACGATGATGCGCAGGCGGTCCTTGGCGACCGAGGCGGTCTGCTTCTTGACCAGCAGGAAGTCGAAAAGTCCCATCATCAACCTCCGAACATCTTGCTGAAGAAGCCCTTCTTCTCGACGGCGACGAAGCGCATCGGCCGGGTGTCGCCCAGCAGCCGTGCGACGGCATCGTCGTACGCCTGGGCGGCGTCGGACTGGGTCTCGAGGATCACCGGCTCGCCCTTGTTGGACGCATGCAGCACGTCGCCCGACTCGGGGATCACGCCCACGGTCTTGAGGCCGAGGATCTCCTCGACATCACCGACGCTGAGCATTTCCCCGGTTTCCACGCGCTTGGGGCTGTAGCGCGTCAGCAGCAGGTGCTCCTTGACGCGCTCGCCCTGCTCGGCGCGGCGGGTCTTGGATGCGAGCAGCCCGAGGATGCGGTCGGAGTCGCGTACCGAGGACACCTCCGGGTTCACCACCACCACGGCCTGGTCGGCGAAGTACATCGCAAGGTAAGCGCCTTTTTCGATGCCGGCCGGGGAGTCGCACACGATGTAGTCGAACCCGTCCGCCGCCAGATCCTCCAGGACCTTCTGCACGCCCTCGGTGGTCAGTGCGTCCTTGTCGCGCGTCTGCGAGGCGGCCAGCACGTAGAGGTTGTCGAAGCGCTTGTCGCGGATCAGCGACTGCTTGAGCGACGCCTCGCCGTTGACGACGTTGACGAAGTCGTACACCACCCGGCGCTCGCAGCCCATGATCAGGTCGAGATTGCGCAGGCCGACGTCGAAGTCGATGACAGCGACCTTGTGGCCGCGTCGGGCGAGTCCGCAGGCGAGGCTGGCGCTGGTCGTGGTCTTGCCCACGCCGCCCTTGCCCGAGGTGACTACGATGATTTCGGCCAAGTTCAAATCCTCCAGATGTCGTTGACGAGGCGCCGCCGGATCGAAGGCGGGGCCGCGGCCGCCAACGCGGGGGCGCGGCAGCAAAAAAGGGTGTCAGTGGTGCCCGGTCGTGCAGCGAACCAAGGCAGCATGCCCGCTTTCGGGCTCATGCGGGGGACTGGGGCGCGATGTGGATCTGCTCGTCTTCCAGCCAGACCTGCACTGCCTTCCCGCGCAGGTTCCTGGGAATCTCCTCGAGCACCTTGTAGTGCCCGGCGATCGCGACGAGTTCGGCGTGGAATTCCCGGCAGAAGATACGCGCCTGCTGGTTCCCCTGCGCGCCGGCCAGCGCACGTCCCCGGAGGGGACCGTAGATGTGCACCGAACCATCGGCAATGACTTCGGCGCCGGCGCCCACGCCCGTCAGGACCGTCAGGTCGCGGTTGTCGGCGTAGAGCTGCTGGCCGGAGCGTACCAGCCCCGCGTGGACCATTCCGGGGCCACCGGGAGCGGGCGTTGCCGCCACTGCCGCCGGCCTGTTCGGCGCCGCCACTTCGCTTCGCGTTGCGTCCGCGGCCTGCCGTGCCGTATCGGTCGGCGCTTCGTCGGAACGCTCGTACTGGGCGCGGAACTTGGCCAGCAGCGGCAGCCCCAGCGCCTCGGAGAGCTGCTGCGTGTCGCTGCTGCCGTAGGCGAGCGCGACGGGCAGCACGCCGGCTTCACGCAATCCGTCGAGCAGGGCGCGTGCGGTCGCCACGTCGGGGGCCTGCGACAGGCCGCCGAAGTCGAGCACGACCGCAGCCCGCGCGAACAGCTTCGGTGCCCTCTGCACGCGGCCGCGCATCTCCGCGGTCAGTCGTGCCACGTCGAGCGTCCGGATGCGCAGGTTGGCGATGCCTACCTGGCCAATTTTCAGTTCGCCCGCCTGCTCGTAATCGGCTGCCGCGGCGCTCAACGTGCCGCCCTCATGCGCAGGTGCCGGTGGGCCGCTGCGGCAGCGTGGACGCGCGCGGGGCGGTGATCCAGGGTACCTCCGGCAACTTGCTGCCATAGGTCTCGTGCACCCAGGCGTAGCTGCACAGTGGTTTCATCAGCATCGCGGCGCGCGTGGTGCTCTCGGGCATGACGTGCTGGCCGACCTCCCGGAAGCCGAAACTGCCGTGAAACAGCAGCACCGGGTCGTTGCTGTCTTCCAGGAACACCTCGCAGGCCATCTGCGGGTAGCGCAGTTCGGCGTAGCTCTGGGCGTCGGCATAGAAGGCGCGCCCGACGCCGCCGCCACGGCGTCGGCTCGCCACGACGATGCGGTCGATGTAGAAGAAGTCCCGGTAGCGCTTGCAGAACCAGCGGTAGTTGCTGCTCTCGTGGTTCGCTTCAGGCCCCACTCCGATCAGGAATCCGGCGAGGGTGCCTCCACGTTCCGCCACGCGGAAATACTCGGCCGACTCGTAGAAATGCCGCAATCGCGCGGCATCCAGGGGCAGGATCGCGGGACCGGCGGCATTGTTCAGGGCAAGGACGGAATCCAGCTCGTGCTCACGCACGTCGCGGACAACGATCGTCATTCCGGGCTCCATTTTTCGGTACCGGCTCCTGCGGAGCGGCGGCGGATTATCGCATGACCCACGCCGGGCAGGCCACGAGGCGCACCCTGCGTCGTCCCGTGAACGGGCGGCGGGTTCAGGCATTACTTCCGGGCGGCTCGCGTCCGAGGCAATGCCGCTAGCATGGCCGCATGTTCAGCCGGATCAGCCACAGTCGCCTGCTTCGCTATGCCGGGTTGTTCACCTGGGGCATGGTGGGGTTCTGGCTGTTGAACCTGTGGCTGGACCCGCGCGGCATCGAGTTCCTGCCCGGCGCCAGCGAGCACCCCTTCCGGCTGCTGGTCGCGCGCTGGGTGGCGCTGTACCTGAGTTTCGGCGCCGTGTACTGGTGGATCACCCGCGACCTGGGCCGGCGCAGCCCCGGCCACGTGGATCATGCGCTGCTGCTGGTACTCACGGGCTGCGCGATCGGCGTCAGTTATTTTTCCAGCACCGGCCTGGGCAGCATCCTGCTGATGGTCGCTGCGGGCCTGTTGCCGTGGCTGTTGTCGTTGCGGATCGGGGTGGCCTGGCTGGTGGGCGGCAACCTGGCGATCACCCCGGTGTTCATCGCCCTGGATACCTCGCCCTTGCTGGCGCTGGTGCAGTCGCTGGCCTATGTGGGCTTTTCCAGCCTGGTGTTCGTCACGGCGCTCGTCGCCAAGCAGCAGGGTCAGGCTCGCGAGGAACAGCGGCGCCTGAACGCGGAACTGCGCGCGACCCGGCTTCTGCTGGCCGAGAGCGTGCGGATCAACGAGCGCACGCGGATATCGCGCGAACTGCACGACCTGCTCGGCCACCACCTGACCGCACTGAGCCTGAACCTGGAAGTCGCCGGCCATCTCTCGGAGGGCCGGGTCAAGGAGCACGTGCAGCAGGCGCATACCCTGGCCCGCCTGCTGCTGACCGACGTGCGCGAAGCGGTGAGCCATCTGCGTGACAACGGTGCCATCGACCTTGCAGGCGCGCTGCAGCCGCTGGCAGACAACGTGCCCGCGCTCGACATCCACATGGACATCGAGACGCCACTGACGCTCGAGGATCCCGACCGCGCGCACCTGCTGTTGCGATGCACGCAGGAAATCATCACCAACGCGGTGCGCCATGCCGGCGCCCGCAACCTTTGGATCACCGCCCGCCGCCAAAGCGACTGCATCGTCATGGATGCGCGTGACGACGGCCGTGGCGCGGATCAGCTCGTCGCCGGTCACGGATTGCGTGGCATCCGCGAACGTCTTGCCCAGTATGGCGGCGAGCTGAAGATCAAGACCCGGCCGCACGCCGGATTCAGCCTTTGCCTGACGTTGCCCACCTCGGCGCCGATGGCCGCCCCCAGCGAAGGAATCATTGTATGAGCACCAGCCCGATACGCGTGCTGTTGGTGGACGACCAGACCCTGGTGCGCCAGGGAGTACGTTCGCTGCTTTCACTGGCCGAAGGCATCGAGGTGGTTGGCGAGGCCAGCGATGGTCGCCAGGCGATGGAAGTCATTCCGCAGTTGAATCCGGATGTCGTCCTGATGGACATGCGCATGCCCATCATGTCCGGGCTGGAAGCGCTGCAGGCACTGGCACGGCTGGGAACGCTGCCCCCGACGATCATTCTCACCACGTTCGACGACGACCAGCTGGTACTGGCAGGGATCAAGGCCGGGGCACGGGGCTACCTGCTCAAGGATGTCTCCCTGCAGCAACTGGTCGGCGCGATCCAGACCGTTGCCGCGGGCGGATCGCTCGTGCAGCCGGCGATGAGCCAGCGCCTGCTGTCCGGCCTGGAGCACATGCGCAACAATTTCGTGAGCCTGGACCGTCCCGACCCGCTGACAGAGCGCGAAACAGAGATTCTGCGGCTGATGGCCGGCGGCTTCTCGAACAAGGAAATCGCCAACTCACTGGGGGTTGCGGAGGGCACGATCAAGAACCACGTGTCGAATATCCTGTCCAAGCTCGGCGTCCGCGACCGCACGCGGGCCGTGCTGAAGGCCTTTGAACTGCAACTGGTCTGAATTCGCGCAGGTTTCGCCCTGGCGCCGGCTTTGCTGCGGCGGCGGGCGCAAGCCGTGGCGCCCTGCACGCCCATCAGCTTCGAGCGGCAGTGCGGCAGGAACGGCCGGCTCGCCGGCCAAAACCTGAATCCGGGTACCCTTCGCGGAAACCCGGACATGCGGGGGTAGCTGCGCCCGCACGTCCTTCCTTGCTAGCATTGCCGGTCTGCGCCCCGGCCCACACCGGGCCCGGCCCTGGAGAACCCTGAATGACCCGTCTGATCGAGCTTCTGATTTCCCTGGCGATCGTCGCCGCGCTGTTCCTGATTATTGGTGTGATCCTGCCGTCGAGTCGTCACCTGGAACATTCGGTCGAGACCAACCGCAAGCTGACCATCGTCTATGACACCCTGAACAGCGTTCGCCGCTGGCCGGAGTGGAACCCGATTGCCGCCAAGGATCCGAACATGAAGATCCAGGTGGTCGGTGCGCCGCAGGGCGTCGGCGCCCGCGTCGAGTACGATTCCGACGAGCGGGGCCTCGGTGAAGGCAGCTGGGAGATCGTCGCCAACGACCCGAACCAGCGCGTCGCCTACGCGATCAACAACGAAGAGCGCGGCGAGAACAAGCGCAGCGAATTCATCCTGCGGCCCACCGGCCGCAACAACCGCAACGTCGAAGTCACCCAGACCTACGATGTCGATTACGGATGGAACCTGCTGGGGCGCTACGCCGGTCTGTACGTGCGCAGCAGCATCGGCGAGGACATGAAGATGGGACTGTCGCGCCTGACCGACATGCTCGCCTCCGTGCCGAACATCGACTACTCCGAACTGGCCAAGACCAATCCCGACATGGTCCCGCAGATCGAAGAGCGCGGTGTTGAGAACCTGCTGGTGGTCACCGCGGCGGTGGAGCGCAACAACGAAGTCGTGCGCACCACGATGAAGAACAACATGCAGTGGATCGAAAAGGTCATGGCTGCCAACGATCTGGAGCCTGCCGGTCCGGTGCGGATCATCACCAACGAGCTCGGCGTGGAGTCGTATTCGTTCGACGTCGCCCAGCCGGTCCGCAAGAAGGACTCGTCGGCCGAGGCGGAGGAGCAGGCGGGTGACGAGGCAGTTGCCGATGCAGAGGGCGAAGGCGAAGCCCCGGCTACCGCAGCCAACGCCGGTCCGGTCGAAAAGCTCGAAATCGAGCTGGAAGGGCCCGTGACCGCCGAGTTCACCGAGCCGTCGCGCGTCGCCGTGCTGCCGTACACCGGCCACATGGCGAATCTGCCGAACGTGCGCGACGCACTGCGCGCCTGGTCCATGACCCGCGGCTACGAAACCATCGGTCGCCCGTACGACGAGTGGCTCGAAGGCATCGACGCCGGCTTCACCCCCAAGGGCGGGTTCCGCGTGTACTGGACCCTCAAGTAAGGCACCAGCAGCACGAAGCTCCTCAAGAAGCGCCGCAGCAATGCGGCGCTTTTTTTTGCCGTGTGCGCCCCCTGCTATCGTGTTCGCCCAATGCCGCTGCAAACCCTGCCCATGGAAAACGCGCCAGCCCGATCGCCTGTTGCAGGCCTGTTGTCAGCGAGCGGCGCAGTGATCGCAGCTGCATCCATCGCCCTGCTCGCGTACGCGTCCCACGCCGGCGACGGCGGGGGCCAGGACCGGTTGCAGACCGCCGGTACCATCTCGCTGGTGCACGGAGCGGCGATCGCCTTGCTGGCGGGCGCGGGGTGGCGGCGCCTGGCCCGCTGCGCGGTGCTGGCCCTTGCCGCCGGTGTGCTGCTGTTTTCCGGCAGCCTCGTGATGAACGTCATTTCGCAGTGGCCGACGACGCTGGCGCCTGCAGGCGGCATGCTGTTGATAGGAGGCTGGCTCTTGTGGGCGGCCGATGCGGTCCGTGGTTGACATGGCACTGCTGCGACACCCGCGTGGTTTCGACACAGGGGCGGCTTACATCCATCTTGCGAAGCGCGACCGCAAGCTCGCCGCATGGATGAAGCGCATCGGGCCGATCGGCCCCGATCCACGCTGGAACCAGTCATTCGACCCGGTCGATGCGCTTGCCCGCGCCATTCTCTACCAGCAGCTCAGTGGCAAGGCGGCGGCCACGATCGTGGGCCGCGTGGAGGCAGCGATCGGCGACGACCGCTTCCATTGCGACACGCTCGCTCGCTGCGACGACGCGACCATCCGCGCGTGCGGGGTATCGGGCAATAAACTTCTGGCGCTGCGTGACCTGGCGCTGCGCGAGTCGCGCGGCGAAATTCCCGACCTGCGGCAAATGGCGACGATGGACAACGAGGCCCTGATCGCCGCACTGGTGCCGGTGCGCGGCATCGGCCGCTGGACCGTCGAGATGATGCTGATGTTCCGTCTCGGCCGTCCAGACGTCCTGCCGGTGGACGATCTGGGTGTCCGCAAGGGCGCGCAGCGGGTCGACAGGAGCGACGAGATGTTGCGGCCAAAGCAACTGCAATCGCGCGGGGAGCGCTGGGGTCCGTACCGCACCTACGCAGCCCTGTACCTGTGGCGGATCGCCGACTGGACCGACGCCGCGAAGGCCCCGATCAGGCGCTCGCAGGACTAGCGGATGCCTGCCACCTCAGCCGTGGCGCCAGTGCCAGGGTTCGTACGTGATGCCGTGCGGGTTGTCGCGCGGGTAACTCATGACGAAACCATGGCCGGCCGCGTTGTCGCGCAGCCAGGCGAACGCGTTCGTGTTCTCGAAGGACTCCTCCGCAGGCGGCTCTCCGGGGGCTCCGATGTCGAGCGCACGGCCACTGTGGTGCTCGCTGTAGCCCGGAGCGGCATTGACCCGCAGGATGGCGGGCACATCGAGGCCGCGCGCCAGCTTCCGTTCGAAGATTCCGAGCTGGTAGACGTGGCTGCGATAGCCGGAAATCGCTTCCAGAACGATGTCGTCGCGCCATGCCGCCTGTCGCATGTGCTCCCAGGCGCGCGCGGCATCGCCGCGCAGCCACAGCGGCCGACGGTAGCGGTCGAGGCCGGCGAACGCGAGCCGATCGGGTTCGGGCACCAGCACCAGCCCGGTCCGTTCCGCGTAGGCCCCGTCCAGTCCTATCGCGTCCAGCCGCTCCTGCAGCCGGTCCAGCGGCAGGTGTCCGATTCGCTCCACGCCCGCAGCGCGACCATGAGGTTGCCGCGCCTGCAAGGCTCGCAGCGCGTCGTCCAGTCCGACTTCGTGTTCGAACCTCGCGATCAGTGGGACCAGGCCGTGCGGCAGTTCGGCCGCCAGATAGCGGCCGTCGCGCTTGCGACGCAGCACGTGTCGTGCGCATGACAGGATTCGCGCATCGGCATTGCTGCGTCCGCGCAGCAGGCCTGCGGGCCACAGCTCGATGTCAGGTGTGTTGACCAGGATTTTCGGCTGCCCGCGCATCCGTGCAGGTTAGCCGCGGGCGGGCAGGGCCGCCAGTTCGACGGGCTGGTGCGGCGCCACGGTCGGTCTCAGCGCGCGAAGAACAGGCTGATGCCGCCCAGCAGGACCAGCATCGATGTCAGCACCAGTGCTGGTGCGAGCCAGCGTGCGTGCTGCGGATAACGGCGCTCGAGCATTCTGACGACATGCAACATGGTGATTCCTCCGGTCAGTGGATGGCGTGCGCTATGCCGCAACGGCGCTGAAGTGCGCAGGCATCGCCATCTGCATGCCGACACCAACGCGCTTCCGGCCGCGGCCGTGCGGCAATCCCGCGGCAAGGGCGGGGTTGCGTAATCGAAGCCGTCCCCACGTCACTCGCCGCGCTTCAGGAACAGCCGCAGGTTGAATCCCACGTCCTGGATGTTCACCAGTTCCCAGCCCTGCGCGCCCAGGTTGTTCAGTGTCTGCTGCACCGCTTCCGCCTTCAGGCCCAGGAGAGTCGCTTTCATGTCCACGATCTTGTAGCTCCAGCGCGTACTCATGATTTTTCATCCTTATCGGTCTGCTCGCCTGCCGGCGGCAATCGCCCCGCCTTGCGCAACGCGTCGCGCAACACGTATTCGATCTGCGCGTTGAGGCTGCGCAGTTCGTCATCCGCCCACCGCTGCGCCGCCGCGATGACCTCGGCGTTGATGCGCAGCGGGTAGGCTTTTTTTTCCGCCACGGTCAGTACAGGCTTCCGGTGTTGACGATCGGCTGGGTGCTGCGGTCGCTGCACAGGACCACCAGCAGGTTGCTGACCATCGCCGCCTTGCGCTCCTCGTCGAGCCGCACCACGCCGTTCTTCTCCAGTTCTTCCAGTGCCATCTCGACCATGCCCACCGCGCCGGCGACGATGCGCGTGCGTGCGGCGATGACCGCGTTCGCCTGTTGCCGCTGCAGCATCGCGTGGGCGATTTCCGGCGCGTAGGCGAGATGGCTGATGCGCGCGTCCAGCACGTCGACGCCGGCCGTGCTCAGGCGCTCGTCGAGCTGGACCTTCAGGTGCGCGGAAATCTCGGCGGCATGGCTGCGCAGGGAAATCTGCCCGTCCTCGTGGCTGTCGTACGGGTAGCTGGTGGCCATGGCCCGCAGCGCCGCCTCGGACTGGATGTGCACGAAGCTCTCGTAATCGTCGACATTGAACACGGCTTCGGCCGAGTCAACGACTTTCCATACGATCACCGCGGCGATCTCGATCGGACTGCCGTCCAGTTCATTGACCTTGAGCTTGCCGCTCTCGAAATTGCGCACTCGCAGCGAAACCTTGCGTTTGGTGAAAAACGGGTTGTTCCAGCGCAGGCCGTTGTCCTTGACCGTGCCGACGTACTTGCCGAACAGGCTCAGCACCGCGGCCTGGTTGGGCTCGACCATGTACAGGCCGATCATGCCGAACACCGCAAACACGCCGATCAGCATTGCCGAAACCGCCCAAGTGGCCTCCTGCGACCGCGCTCCGGAGATGAACAGCCAGATGGCGAGCAGGGCCACCGTCACCAGCCCCATCAGAGTGAGGATGCCCGGCAGCGAGCGTGTTGGATTCTCTTTCATGGTGCCCCCTTGGATGAATGACGTGCGTATATTGATATCAGTCTGATATCACATTGGCAATAGTTGGGTCTCGGTCGCCGCCAAAAATGACCCAGGCTTGGGACGAGCCGAGAGACGAACGGAGCGCAGCTGACTCGCAGGTGCTTCCACTTGGAAAGAAGAGCGCCAGTGCCCAATGTCGGCAGGTCCGTCCCGATTGCCGAGCCCGACCTAGGGAGTAATCCGATACAGCGGCGCCGGTATGAACTCGCCGGTCGCGTAGAGGCTGTTGCCGTCGGCGCTGAAGTCCAGCGCTTCGGCCTGCGGCAGCCAGGGCAGGTTGCTGACGCGCGGAGGACGGGAGATGGCGGCAGCCCAACGTTCGCCTGTCTGGCGCGGATACAGCAACAGGTAGCGGTAGGTCATGACCGCGAGCGTGTTGCCATCGGGCGACACCGCCGCGGCGGTGACATGCGCGTCAACGCGTGCGCGCTTGGGCGACTGTCGAAGCCGTTGCGCGTCGGTGACCGGAACGCCGGCCAGCGTGGCCACCGGTCTGGCGGTGACCACCGCCGTTCCCTGAGGCCGCAATGGCAGCGAGAACAACTCCGGTGGGGAGCGCTTCTTGGACACCAGCAGGATCTGCCCACGCGCCGCATCCACCGCAACCGCCTCGCAGTCGCGCGCGCCGTCGGGCCAGCGGAACACGATCGACCATGCCGACGTCAGCCTGGCGTTGCGCAGCTCCGACGGCTCCTCCACTACATGCAGCTGCAGCGTCCTGCGCAGGCCGCCGTTGTCGCCGGTATCGGCAATCAGCAGATAGTGGCGGCCGTCGAGCTCGAAGGCGGCGATGTCCTCCCAGTCGGTGCGGGTGACATCCTCGATGCGAAAAGTCGCAGTTCGCCCGCCGCTGGTGCTGGTGGCGAACAGTCGCCCTTCGCCACCATCGTTGTGCATCCACAGGATGTCGCGGTGGCGCGTGGAACTGGCCAGCCCGCTTGTCTCGCCCATCTGCGGGTCGAGCATCATTCCGGCCACCTTTATCGAAGGCACTTCGACCGCGGCTTCGTCGCGCCCCCGCCCGCATCCGCCCAGCGCAGTGGCGAGCAGGCAGGCGAGCAGCGCGAAACGCGAACGGGCGGGGGGGCAGGCAGGCATCGTCGGCAGCATCGCATGGGTGTGGGGTCTGACCAAAGTCCAAGGTGAGTGCTCCTGCACCATCGCCGCGCAGTACCGGCATGCATGCGAACGCTAGACTGCGCTCATCGCATTTCTGGAGTCACGCATGGTCACCCTTGGCACGCCGCTGTCCCCGCACGCCTGTCGCGTCCTGCTGCTCGGATCGGGTGAGCTGGGCAAGGAAGTGGCGATCGAACTGCAGCGGCTGGGAGTAGAGGTAATCGCCGCCGATCGCTACGCCGATGCGCCGGCAATGCAGGTCGCGCATCGCAGTCACGTGCTCGACATGCTGGACGGCGCCGCGATCCGGGCGCTGGTCGCGGCCGAGCGGCCGCACCTGATCGTTCCGGAGATCGAGGCGATCCACACCGCGACGCTGATCGAGCTGGAGCGCGAGTTCGCCGACCGCGGCAGCGAGGTCCGGGTGATCCCCACCGCCCGCGCCGCGCGCCTGACCATGGACCGCGAGGGCATCCGCCGACTGGCCGCCGAGACACTGGGGTTGCCTACCTCGCAGTACCGGTTTGTCGACACCCTGGACGAGTATCGCGAAGCGGTTGCCGAAATCGGCCTGCCGTGCGTGGTGAAGCCGGTGATGTCGTCCTCGGGCAAGGGCCAGTCGCTGGTGCGGACGCAGGCGGACGTGGATGCCGCCTGGGACTACGCGCAGTCGGGCGGGCGCGCCGGGGCGGGCAGGGCGATCGTGGAGGGCTTCATCGACTTCGACTACGAGATCACGCTGCTGACCGTGCGTCACGCCGGCGGGACCACCTTCTGTGCGCCGATCGGACACCTTCAGCGGGACGGCGACTACCGCGAGAGTTGGCAGCCGCAGGCGATGTCGGCAGTGGCGCTCCAGCGTGCGCAGGAGGCCGCCGCCGCGGTGGCCGACGACCTCGGCGGCTGGGGTGTGTTCGGCATGGAGTTTTTCGTGAAAGGCGACTCGGTCTGGTTCAGCGAGGTCTCGCCGCGGCCGCACGACACCGGTCTGGTGACGCTGGTCGGCCAGGATCTCAGCCAGTTCGCGCTGCACGCTCGCGCGATCCTCGGCTTGCCGGTCCATGCCGATGCGAGCGGCACGGTGCCCCAGCGCGGCTCCGCGGCTTCCTGCGCGATCCTCGCGCAGGGTCATGGCGTGCCGGTATTCGGCGGCGTCGACACTGCGCTCGCACAGCCGGGCACACAATTGCGCCTGTTCGGCAAACCGCGCGTGGAAGGTCAGCGCCGGGTCGGCGTCGCGCTCGCAATCGGCGAGGACGTCGATGGCGCACGGGCCTCGGCCCGCGACGCGGCCGCCGCCATCCACATCGATCTGCGCTGAAGGGCGCTGCAGGGGACGGGTATGGACGACAAGAACGGCTATGCGGTGTATTTCTTTCCGCCGGCACTGGAAGCGCTTGGTGACGCGATCAAGCCCTATCTCGTGGAGGGTCCGAAAGGCTCGCACGTGCTGTGCCGGGAGATCGACACCGGCGGCGCGCTGATCGAAATGACGCTGGATGGTCGCGGCTCGGGCGAGCCGGTGCAGGTCGAGCTGATGGTGCCAACGAACATGGTGCGCATGATCGTTTCCGCGAGAAGCGACGAGACCTTCGGCTTCGGCCCGCGGGTTGGGCCGGTGGCTGCGCAGATCGCGCCCAGCCCCGTGATTGCTGCGGAGGCCCCCTCGCCAGCTCCGGAAGTGATCCTCGCCGATTCGAAGGCGTCGGGAAAAGCAGGAGACGCGACGCCGAAGGGCTGAGCCTCGCGTCAGGGCGTATCGGTGCTGCGATCGGTCGCCTCTGCTGGCGCTTCGCCCTGCGGCAGATCGTGCCAGCCGCGGCCGTCGAAAGCTTCCAGCGGACGAAACCGGCGCTTGTAGTCCATCTTGCGGTGGCCGCCGATCCAGTAGCCCAGATACAGGTGGCTGCGGTGCATCCGCTTCGCCCACTCCAACTGCTTCAGGATCGCCAGCGTGCCCAGGCCGCGGCTGGACTCGGCGGGATCGTAGAACGTGTAGACCGCCGACAGCGCGGAATCGGTCACATCGGTCACGGCGACGGCAACCAGTCGCTGGTCGACGCGCAGCTCAAGGAAGCGTCCCTCGCTCCAGCTGCCGATCAGGAACTGGTCGAACTCGCTCGCGCCGTGCCCTTCCATTCCGCCACCGGTGTGGCGTGCGCGGAGGTAGTGGCGATACAGCTCCAGTTGCTCCTCTGTGCGCTGCGCCGGCAGCACCCGAAGTTGCACGTCGCCATTCCGCGCCAGGCACCGGCGCTGGCTGCGGTCCGGCACGAAGCGGTCCACCGGGATGCGTACCGCCACGCACGCACGGCAGCCGCCGCAGTGGGGGCGGTAGACGATGTCGCCGGAGCGGCGAAATCCCCAGCCCAGCGCCAGCGGATACCACTTCGACAACCGTGGATCGCGAGGATCAAGCACCAGATCGCGCGCCGGGCGCTCGGGCCAGTAGCCGCATGCGTGCTCGCCGGTATGGAAAAGACGCAGATCGTCGCTGTCGTGGACTGGCTCGGTACCCATGCTGCAAGAATAGCCCCATGGGTTGTTAGTCCATCGCCATGGCCGCAGGCAAGCTGAACGGAATCGTGCGAATACACGGCCACGGGCTGCGGCGTGCGTCAATTTCGTGCCGGGTCGTACGTTCAAGTCCATATCGGTGCCCCACTGGCGCCATCGTGCAGGACCGCTGCCATGCCCATTCGTTCGTCGGTGACCAGCTTCGCTGCCTGCGCGGGCATGTTCATGGGCGGCCTGGCGGTCCCTGCGCCGCAGGTCACCGATTCGCATGCGCAACGAGCCCGCGCGACCCTGGAGAAAATGGATGCGAACAAGGACGGCGCGATCGATCGCACCGAAGCGGCGGCACATCCCCGCATGTCCGCCCTGTTCGACCGCCTGGACAGGAATGGCGACGGCAGACTCGATGCGAGCGAAGTGCCGCGGGCACCAGCAAGACACGACAGCCGCCTGCTCGGGCCACTGATGGGCGCGATCAGGCTCGACAGGGACGCCGATGGTCGCCTGAGCAGGAGCGAAGCCGCGGATTCACGGATGCGTGACCGCTTCGACGAGTTGGATCGCAACCGCGATGGCTACCTGGTCGCGAGTGAACTGCGACGCCAGGGCGCACGGCATCGCGGCGAGCGCACAGCCCAGCGGCGGCAGCGGGAGCGTGGCTGGTTCACCGACGCCGACGTCGATCGCGACGGAAAGCTCAGTCGGGTCGAAGTCGAGACGGCGCTACCGGAACTCGCCGTCGCATTCGCATTTCTGGACGAGGATCGTGACGGTTTCCTGATCCCGGGCGAGCTTTTTCTGTAGCCCTGAGACGACGCCGCAAACGAGGCGCTACTCCGCTTCGCGGACAACGGGATCGGCATCGCACCGGAGATGCTGCCGCAGGTGTCAGGACTGTCGTGCAGGTGGACCAGGCCACGAGCAGGTCGCAGGGTGGCCCTCGGCATCGGCCTGACCCTGGTGAACATTCTGGTGCAACTGCATCAGGGCACCGTGCATGTGCAAAGTGCCGGCACCGGGTCGGCCATTGTTCGGGCAGTTAACGAATCAAGATCAAGAACAACGATAGGCGTGAAACCGCGCAACCATGAGCGGTCGAGGTGATTGGCCGACACCCGGGCGGCTGGTCCGCTCATCAGCGACCTGCTCCAGTCTCCAGCCTCGTGGCTGACACGCGACGCGCTTGCGCTGGAACGTTGTCCCGCGTCAGAAGTCCAGGCTGCTGACCGTAAGAATGCCGAGCATGCAGACGAAGCAGATTACGACAAGGATCGAGAAAACCTCGCGTTCAGCTCTTTCACGGACGCGTCGGCTGGCGAGTTCGTCCATGGACCTTGAAGGGGGCATTGTGCCGGTTCGTGAATGGGGGCCAACAAGATGGCGGGCCGCTTGTGGACGTGGCGTGAAAATCCTGGGGACGATGGCGTGCTAGGGCTGTCACAGACCGTAGTAGCCGGGCACGACGTGCGCGATCAGGTGCGCACGTGCTTGATGACGTCCACCACCTGCCATGTCCCGTCGACCCGTCGCACTTCCAGGGTCTTGTAGCTTGCCCACATCCGATGGTGATAGGCGCTGATTTCCACCTGGGCAACGTCAGGTGCGCTCGGCCTGAAGGCGCTGATCTCCAGCAGCGTCGCCTCGGCGCCGGTGTCGCGGTGGAAACTGCCCTGGTCCTCTTCGGCCACGCGCTGGCATTCCGAAGCGGGAACCAGCGCCTGCGTGGCATTCGACATCAGCGATCGGACCAGCCCCGGTAGCGCATCCCGGCGATCCACCGAGAGGCAGACCACCGGAGTGTCGACATTGCCGAGTTCGCTGGCGAACACCGCACGCGCAACCGGTGAGAGGGTCGTCGCGACGGTGCCGTCGAACGGCGGCGAAGCGGAAGCCTGCAGTTGCGCCGCGGGAGGGCGGTTGAAGGTCAGGATCATCCCCAGCACCATCACCACCGCGATCACCGCCAGCAACCCGACTTTCATCAACATCGCGCGGCGTCGCGCTGCATTGCCGGCCGGGGTGCGCGCCTCGCTCCGGAAGACCGGCATCGTGTACGAACTCTGGCCGCGGGTGCTGTCCATCAGCCCCGCTTCGCGCAGCAGTTCGCGCGCGGGAAGTTGCTGCTCCGAGCGCACCACCCACACGGCGGGTCGGGTGGCTTCATTGTCCAGATAGCTGAAATTGCCGCGCAGATGGCTCTTGTACGAACGGCCGTCGACGATGCGCACCTCGATGCCTGCGTCGCGCAGCAGTTGCGCGACGCCTTCGACGTTCTCCAGTCGGGGACTGCTGAAGACCTGTCTCATCGTTTACTCGTCGCCTGCTGTGGGAACGGGTGGGCGGGGCGCGTCGTCGAGCACGCGGATCATGCCTTCCTGCGCGGTGCTCGCGACCAGCACGCCGTTGTGGTCGAAGATCTGCCCGCGCGCCAGTCCGCGTGCGCCCTGCGCGCTGGGGCTGTCGATCGAATACAGCAGCCATTCGTCGGCACGGAACGGACGATGGAACCACAGCGCGTGGTCCAGCGAGGCCATCTGCACGTTCGGCTGGTAGTAACTGATGCCGTGCGGGAACGTGGTCGTGCCGAGGAGATGGAAGTCGGAAGCGTAGGCCAGCAGCGCGCGGTGCAGTTCCGGTGCATCGCCGACCCGCTCGCAAAGGCGGAACCAGACCTGCTGGTACGGCGGGCGTTTGGGCGGATCGAGTTCGTCGCGCGGATACACGTGGCGGAACTCGAACGGACCCCGCCGCGACAACCAGCGCTGGACCTTGATCGGCAGCCTGTTTCGGACCGCATCGGGGACCGATGGGGACGGTTCGATATCTTCTGGTTTCGGCACCTCCGGCATGGTCAGCTGGTGTTCGGCGCCTTCCTGCGCTTCCTGGAAAGAGCCGGCCAGGAAGAAGATCGGTTGCCCGTGCTGGATCGCGGTGACCCGGCGCACCGAGAAGCTGCCGCCGTCGCGGGTGCGGTCGACCTGGTAGACGATGGGTGCGTTGGTGTCGCCTGCGCGGAGGAAATACGCATGCAACGAATGGGCGTCGCGCTGCGAGTCGATGGTGGCCTGGGCGGCCGAGAGTGCCTGGCCGAGCACCTGACCGCCGAAGACGTACTTGGTTCCGATGTCGCGGCTCTGGCCGCGGAACAGGTTGTTCTCCAGCCGTTCCAGCGACAGCAGTTCCACCAGTTCATGCACGACCGGCTCGCACTCGGCAGGTCCATCAAGGGTGGAGGCTGGATCGAAAGGCGACATGCGCTGGGCCGGGAACGAACGGCCCGCAATTATAGCGGCGCGGGCACGGCGGCCCCGAGGGCCTGCCGCAAGCGCGCAGATGCATTCAGGCGGAAAGCCGCTGAAGCGGGACCGCCGCCAGGACTGCGGCCCACGGGAACAAGGGACCGGGATCGCGCTTTCGCCGGACCTGGACGGTCGCGTCGTCGGTCGCGGGTACTTCGGTGGTGTCCAGGTCTTCGTGGCCGGCGATGTGGCGCAGCGATCGGTGCCGCGCCTGCAGCGCCTGCAGCAGGACCACCAGTGCGTCGATCTGTGCCTGCGGGTACGGTTCGGTCATCGACTGCCGGCGCGAGTCCAGCCATTCGGGGTATCGCCCGGTGTTGATCAGTTCGATCCCGATCGAGCGGTCGTTGTAACCGCGGGTGTGGTGCGCGACGTGCTCGGGTGCCACGTAACGGTGCACGCTGCCGTCGCGGTCGATGTAGAAGTGCCCGCTGTTGCCTGTTCCCGAGTCGTTGTAGAGCACCTGCTCGCCGTAGTGGCGCGCCGTGGCCAGGTCCGGCAGCTCGGTACAGTGGATCACCACCAGGTCGATCCGCGCGTCCTTCCGGGACGCCAGGCGACCCTCGTAGGGCAGCGGATCGACATGCATCTGCGGCAGTTCGGGATCGGTCGGCATCGGCCGGATGCTAGCATCGTCGCCCGCCGCAGCCTGCGCTGCCGCCGCTATCCGGAGCCCCCATGCGCGGTCACTGCATTCTTTCCCACGGTTTCGAGAGCGGCCCCGACGCGACCAAGGTCACCGCGCTGGCCGAAGCGGCGACACGCCTGGGCTGGACCTCCGAGCGCCCCGACTACACCGATCTGGATGCATGCCGGCACGTCAGCGCGATGGGCGACGTGCATGCGCGACTGGAGCGCCTGCTGGGTCTGGCGCGCGCCGCCGCGTCGCGCGGCCCCGTGGTCCTGGCGGGGTCCAGCCTGGGCGCCTATATCTCGGGCCTGGCGTCGCTGCAGGTGCCCATCGCCGGCTTGTTCCTGATGGCACCGCCGATCCGCATGGACCAGGACAATCCCTTGCAGGCCTCGCACGTGCCGACCTCGATCATCCATGGCTGGGACGACGAACTGATTCCCGCCACGCAGGTGGTGGATTGGGCGTTCACGCGACGCGCGCGCCTGCTGATGGTGGACGACGGCCATCGCCTGTCGGCGCACGTGGAGGCCAGCGGCAATGCCTTCGCCGAGCTTCTGGCGGGGTTGCCGGCATGAAGTTCTATGCCAGTTGCGGCAAGGGTCTGGAATACCTGTTGGCCGAGGAAATGGTTGCGCTGGGCTGCGCACGCGCCACTGCGGCGCTGGCCGGTGCCAACGTCGAAGGCAGCCTTGCCGACGCGCAGCGCGCGGTGCTGTGGTCGCGCCTGGCCAGCCGCGTGCTGTGGCCCATCGCCGAATTCGATTGCCCCGACGAGCACGCGCTGTATGCAGGCGTGGCCGCGCTGCCATGGCCGGAGCACGTCGAGAGCCACCACACGATCGCCGTCGATGCGCATGTGTCTGGCACGGGCATCACCCACGCGCGCTACGCCGCGCAGCGCGTCAAGGACGCGGTGGTCGACGTGATGCGCGATTTGACCGGTGCGCGCCCGGACGTGGATGTCGACGCGCCCGACCTGCGCATCAACCTGGTGGTGCGCAAGGGCCGTGCGATCGTCTCGATCGATCTGGGCGGCGGACCGCTGCACCGCCGCGGCTGGCGGCAGTCGCAGGGCGAGGCGCCGCTGAAGGAAAATCTCGCCGCCGCCGTGCTGATGCGCGGCGGCTGGCCGCAGTTGTACGCGCAGGGAGGCGATCTGCTCGACCCGATGTGCGGCAGCGGCACGCTGCTGATCGAAGGCGCGCTGATGGCGGCCGATGTCGCGCCGGGCCTGCAACGCAACGGGCGCAGGCCGCCGACGCGCTGGCGCGGGTTCGACCAGGAAGCCTGGCAGGCGTCCGTCGAGGTAGCACTGGCGCGCGAGGCGGTAGGCCGTGCGGCGCTTCGGCCCGCGTTCCACGGCAGCGACGTCGACCCGCATGCGGTCCGGTCGGCGCGTGAGAATGCGGCGGTCGCGCGGGTCGCCGATGCGATTTCGTTCACCATAAGATCGGTCGAGGACATCGCGGTACAGGAAAACCCGCGTGGCCTGGTCGCCAGCAATCCGCCCTACGACGCGCGGCTGGCCGCCGACCCCTCGCTGTATCGCGCATTGGGAACCGCGCTGCAGCGCGCGACACCGCTGTGGCGTGCGAGTTTGCTGTGCGGGGATGCCGAGCTCGCCTACGCCACCGGCCTGCGCGCGGCGAAGAAGTACCAGATATTCAACGGTGCGATCGAGTGCACGCTGATTGTGTGCGATCCGGTGGCGGTGCCCCGGCGTGATCCGCTGCCCGCGGGGCAGGCGCCCGTGCTGAGCGAGGGATCGCAGATGGTGGCCAATCGCCTGCGCAAGAACCTGCGCAAGCTCAAGGCCTGGCGCGAGCGCGAGGGGGTCACCTGCTTCCGTGCCTACGACGCCGACCTGCCCGAGTATTCGGCGGCAGTGGATGTCTACGTCACCGAGCCCACGACGACTGCTCCCGAGCCGCGCACCTTCCTGCATGTCCAGGAATACGCCGCGCCTTCCGACATCCCCGAAACCGACCAGCGCCGGCGTTTGAACGAATTGCTCGCCGCGGTGCGCGATGTGTTCGCGGTGCCGCAGGAACAGGTCGCATTGAAGACCCGCGCCAAGGGCAAGGGAGGGGCGAAGTACGGCCGCATGGACCAGCGCGGCGAATTTCTGGTAATTCGCGAGGGCGATGCACGCCTGCGGGTGAACCTGTTCGATTACCTCGATACGGGCCTGTTCCTCGATCACCGGCCGTTGAGGCTCGGCATCGCAGCGGAAGCCGAGGACACACGCTTCCTCAACCTGTTCGGTTATACCGGCGCGGCGACGGTGCACGCGGCGGTCGGGCGCGCACGGCAGACCACGACCGTCGACCTGTCGGCGACCTACCTGCAGTGGTGCGCGGACAACCTGCGCGAGAACGGATTCGGCGGCGCTCGCCACAGGCTGGTGCAGGCCGATGCCGTGAACTGGCTCGAAAACGAAACCGGGCAGTTCGACCTGATCTTCTGCGACCCCCCGACGTTCTCCAACTCCAAGCGCGCCGAGGATTTCGACGTGCAGGCCGAGCATGTGCGCCTGCTCAGGGCCGCCATGGCGCGTCTGGCCGAAGGCGGCACGCTGTATTTCTCCAACAACTTCCGGCGCTTCAAACTGGACGAGCTGGCCGTCGCCGGGTTCGCCGAGTTCATCGAGATCAGCCCGCAGACCATACCGCCGGACTTCTCGCGCGATCCGCGCATCCATCGCTGCTGGATCCTGCGCCACCGCTGATCCCGGCGATGAATTTTGCCAAGCCGCGCATCGGCGATTGTGCGCGGCCGCGGAACACTGGTTTGCGGGCGTATGGGTGGTGTTCCAACTCGACAGCGCCATTGTCTGGATGCTGTCAGACCAGGCATGCCCGGAGGACCCCGCAACATGAACGCCACTTCGACTTCCCCTGCCGAATGCTTCGCACGCGTCGGACGGCTCGTCCGCGGCCAGGCCGCATCCGACGGCGCCGGTGTGCGACTTACCCGGGTCATCGGCGGCGACGCGCTGCCGGACCTGGATCCGTTCCTGCTGCTCGACGAGTTCGGCACCGATCGGCCCGAAGACTATCTCGCGGGATTTCCGAACCACCCGCATCGCGGATTCGAGACCGTCACCTACATGCTCGACGGCCGCATGCGCCATCGGGACAACCGCGGCAACCAGGGCGTGCTGGTACCCGGCAGCGTGCAGTGGATGACCGCTGCGCGCGGGCTGGTGCACTCGGAGATGCCCGAGCAGGTGGAAGGTCGCATGCGCGGATTCCAGCTGTGGGTCAATCTGCCGTCGCGCGACAAGATGGGCGAGCCCGGCTATCAGGAATTCGCGCCCGCGCTGATTCCGCAGGTCCGGCCTGCCGACGGGGTGGCGGTGAAGGTGATTGCCGGGCGCGTGGGCGAGGTCAGTGGCCGGATCAGCCAGCCGGCAACGGAGCCCGTCTATCTGGACATCGCCCTGTCACCCCACGTTGCGTGGGAGGTCGCGCTCCCCGAGGGACACAACGCATTCGCCTACGCGTTCGAAGGCGGCGGAAAGCTGGGCGAGGGTGAGGATGCGCGGCCGCTAACGGTGCAGGAACTGGCAGTGCTCGCCGGGGGGCCAATGGTGCGTATGGAAGCGGGCGAGCAGGGGCTGCGGCTGATCCTGGTGGCGGGGAAGCCATTGCGCGAGCCGGTGGTTCGGCACGGTCCGTTCGTGATGAACACCCGCGAGGAGGTGATGCAGGCCTTCGTCGACTACCAGCAGGGCAGGTTCTGAAAGTAGTTCGGGTGACCACGTGGCGAATCGGCGGGCCACGCCTTGCGGCGCGGCCCAACGGCGACGCGGGAGGCTATTGCCCGCCAGCGAGCCCGCGTCGATCAGGCGCGAACCGCAGGTCCCGTGTTACGCCAAGGACCTCCTCCAGTTGCTCCTGTGAGTCCGACTGCAGCCACACATGTGCGACACGGCCGTCAGCCAGTTCGATCAGCGTTTCCAAAGCGGTGATGTTTGGGTTCTGCGCGATCTGCGCGCGGTACCAGTGGATCTGGCGCCCGTCGACGGTTCCTTCCCGGTCCCGGTTCACGCGCTTGGGCGAGAACGGCGAATCGGCGGCGATGTAAACCCCCAAAGCCTCGGATCCATCACTGCGCAGGGCTCGGCAGAAGTCCGAATTCCCGGCGACAGCGCGATGTTCCCAGGTCAGTTCCGCATTGGCAGGCAGTTGCGGACACGCTGCCGGGTTTTGCGCCTGGGCCGCTGCGGCCATTACAAGTAGGACAGGCACCAACAATGCCGGCTTCATCATCTAATAATCCCCCGTTGCGCAGCCGTCTCGTTCATGGCTTGGCTGCCCTTTCAACATAGACCAGATCGGTCGCGTTGACAAACCCCTGCAAATGCGTTTAGCCCTGGTCAGATGTGATCTGGCGCGCGATTCGGCAAACTCGCTGGTCAGTTCGGACCGGGGTACACAGGAGGCGAGGGTGCGTCCCCAGGCAGCGGGATGAACTCCGCGTCGCCCGGCACGGCATCGAACCTGCCCTCGACCCAGTCCTGGCGCGCCTGCTCGATTCGCTCCTGCGAGGACGACACGAAGTTCCACCAGACATGCCGTGGCCCGTCCAGCGGCTCGCCTCCCAGCAGCATCGCTTTGAGCGGGGATGTGGCACTGAGGCGTGGTCGGGATCCGGGTTCCAGGATGATCAGGTGCATTGTCGGCAGATCGGACCCCTCTAGGCGGGCACTGCCTTCCAGCAGGTACAGCGCGCGCTCGGCGTGCCCGCCATCGAGCATCACTTCTGCGCCTGCGTCCATATCGATCGCCACGCAGAGGGTGTCGCTGAATACGCGCACGGGCGATTCCTCGCCGAACCCGCGTCCGGCGATGACGCGCAGACGGCAGCCGCCATGGCGTTGTTCCGGCAGGGCTGCGGCGGCGTGGTGGTGGAACGCCGGTCCGGTCTCCTCGGCCGAGCGCGGCAGGGCGACCCAGGTCTGCATGCCGTGCAAAGGGTGCTCCTGCCCGCGCAGGCGCGAAGGCGTGCGCTCGGAATGGGTGATGCCGCGGCCGGCGGTCATCCAGTTGACGTCGCCGGCCTCGATGTCCTGCGCGCTGCCGAGGCTGTCGCGGTGGTGGATGACTCCGGACCACAGGAAGGTCACCGTTGCCAGTCCGATGTGCGGATGTGGGCGGACATCGACCCCTTGGCCGGGCTGGAACACCGCGGGTCCCATCTGGTCAACGAACACGAACGGCCCGATGCTGCTGGCCTTGCTCGTGGGAACGGCGCGGCGGACCTGGAATCCTCCAAGGTCGTGCACGCGCGGGGAGATGATGGTGATCATGGATGGCTCCTGCGGGTGGGGCGAAAACGTGTCCACCGAGGGTGCGCAAGAATTCGCCGGGTCGAGGCCGTCTTCGCGCAACAGTCCGTTGCGTCGCCCCACGAGCGGAGCGGTTCGGTCAGCGCTGGCGTTCGTCCACCTGCAGCGTCAGTTGCGGCATCGCGCCGTGCTGCAGTGAAAGCACCCGAACATGCCAGCGACCGATGTCCGCTTCCGGCCTCTGCGTGTTGATGGTGGTCGACCGCGTCGGTGCACCGTGCGCGGCAAGTCCGACGACGACATCGGCGTCGCCGGCGCGCACGCACTGCACGTCGGGCGGGCAGCGCGAATCCGCGCTGATGCCGATAAAGCGCAGCAAGCTCGAGTCCGGCAGTTTCACCTGCTGACCGGGAACCAGCACGAGTGGCTGCCCCATGGGCGACGCATCGCCATGGCTGGCGCATGCAGTCAACGTGGTCAAAACGACACTCAGCGCCAGTCCGGGGATTCCGAACGTGGCTTTGCGAATCGGGACAGCCTGCAAGCCCATGGGTCGCACCTGTAGCGGCAACCAGCCCACGGTAGAACGGCTACTGCATGGATGCAGTGATAAGAATCACCGGCCCCTCCGGTGGAACATGCACGGTCATGCGGCGGTCATACTCCGTCTCTGGCATGGGCTCGACATCGCAGGCGCAGAGCGCGGAGGCAATTGCTGGCGCGGTGTTGCTGTGCGCGACCACCAGCACATGTCCATCCCGGTGGTTTTTCCGCAAGAGTGCAGCAAATATTTCTGCGGATGCCTGCGTGTCGTAGGTGGTCACGGGAACGGCATGGGCCTGCGCCGTGGGCGCGGCGGTCTGCTGGGTGCGCCTGTACGCCGTCGAGTAGACCGCCACCACCGGCGCTGACTCCAATGACTCGGCGATCCGTTGCGCGCGCGCCTCGCCCGCCGCGGTGAGAGATGGATCGCGGGGATCATCCGTCGCCTTTTCGGCGTGGCGCACCACGACGAACGTCAGTGCCGGAGGCTCGCGAAACGAAGCGCAGGCGGTCAGCGCGATCAGCAACAACACCGGTGCCAACAAGCGGTAGGGACGCGACATGCAGGTGTCCTCGATCCAGGGCGAAGCTGCAGTGTCGCCGGTAAATCGGCTCGTCGCGAGTGCCGTCCTGCATGCTGCCTCGGGAGGACGCGATCAGCCGCGTCCGAGCAATGACATCAATCCGCGCGCAGCCGCCAGGCGCGCGGCAGCGTCGGGAAGGTCGAGCTTCAGCTTGAGCCGGTCCGGGCCGTCCATCTGATAGAGCTTCGGCTGGCCCTGGATCATCTTGATGATCGCCATCGGATCGACGTTCGGTTTCTCGACGAACTGCACACGGCCACCCTTCTCGCCGAGGTCGAGCTTGCGCAGCCCCAGTCCGGTCGCCTGCAGCTTGAGTTCAGCGATGGCGAACAGATGTTTGGCCGGGTCGGGCAGCAGACCGAAGCGATCGATCATCTCGACCTGCAACTCGCGCAGTTCGGCAGGATCGCGTGCACCGCTGATGCGCTTGTACAGGGTCAGGCGCGTGTGCACATCGGGCAGGTAATCCTCGGGGATCAGCGCCGGGATGTGCAACTCGATCTCGGCACCACGCGCCTGCGTGCCGTCCAGGTCGGGCAGTTCGCCGCGCTTGATCGAGCGGACGGCACGTTCCAGTAGCTCGGTATAGAGACTGAAGCCGACCTCGGCCATTTGCCCGCTCTGGTCCTCGCCGAGCAGTTCGCCGGCGCCGCGGATTTCCAGGTCGTGGGTCGCCAGCGTGAAGCCAGCACCCAGTTCGTCCATGGCGCCGATGGCGTCCAGGCGCTTGCGCGCATCGGCGGTGATGCTGCGGTTGTCGGGCACCAGCAGGTAGGCATAGGCGCGCCGATGCGAACGGCCGACGCGGCCGCGCAGCTGGTGCAGCTGGGCGAGCCCGAACTTGTCGGCGCGGTTCATGATGATGGTGTTCGCGTTGGGGATGTCGATGCCCGACTCGATGATTGTCGTGCACAGCAGCACGTTGAACCGGTGCTTGTGGAACTCGAGCATCACTCTTTCCAGCTCGCGCTCCGGCATCTGCCCGTGGGCAACGCCGATCCGCGCTTCGGGAACCAGCGCCTCCAGCTCGCGCTGCATGCGTCCGATGCTCTCGACGTCGTTGTGCAGGAAGTACACCTGGCCGCCCCGCGACAACTCGCGTTCGAAAGCCTCGCGCAACTGCGCGTCGTCCCAGGGCACCACGAAGGTCTGCACGGCCATGCGATGCGCGGGCGGCGTGGCGATGATCGACAGGTCGCGCAGGCCGGCCATCGCCATGTTGAGCGTGCGTGGTATCGGCGTGGCGGTCAGGGTCAGCAGGTGCACGTTCGCGCGCAATGCCTTCAGCGCTTCCTTCTGGCGCACGCCGAAGCGCTGCTCCTCGTCGACGATCACGAGGCCGAGGTCCTTGAACGCCACGTCCTTCTGCAGCAGCCGGTGGGTGCCGACCACCACGTCGATCTTGCCCTCGGCGATGTTGCCGATCTCGGCCTTGATCTCCTTGCTGGTCTTGAATCTCGACAGCACCTCGACCCTGAGCGGCCAGTCGGCGAAGCGGTCGCGGAAATTGCGGTAGTGCTGCTCGGCCAGCAGCGTGGTCGGCACGAGCACCGCCACCTGCTTCCCGGCGATGGCGGCGACGAACGCCGCGCGTACCGCGACCTCGGTCTTGCCGAAACCGACATCGCCGCACACCACGCGGTCCATCGGCTGGCTGCTGGACAGATCGCGGATCACGGTTTCGATCGCGGCGTGCTGGTCGGGCGTTTCCTCGAACGGGAAGGTCGCGGCAAACGGCTCGTACATCGAGCGCTCGACATCGATCGCGAGCCCGACACGCGCCTGCCGCTTCGCCTGGATCTCCAGCAGTTCGGCGGCCACGTCGCGAACCTTTTCGGCGGCCTTGCGCTTGGCCCTGGTCCACTGCTCGCCACCGAGCGAATGCAGCGGCGCGGTTTCGACCGATGCTCCCGAGTAGCGATTGATCAGGTGCAGCTGCGCCACCGGCACGTACAGGCGGTCGCCCTTGGCGTACTCGATCTCGAGGTATTCGGCTTTTTCGCCGCCGGCCTCCAGCGTCACCAGGCCGCGGTAGCGGCCGACGCCATGGTCCTCGTGCACGATCGGCGCGCCCTCGGACAGCTCGCCGAGGTCGCGGATGATCGCTTCGGGCTCGCGGCCGGCGCGCTTGCGCCGCCGCGGCTGCGAGGCGCGCTCCGGGAACAATTGGCGTTCGGTGAGCACCACCAGAGGCGGCGCGTCGACCGCGAAGCCGTCTTCGAACGCGGCGGCGGCAATTGCAAAACGCGGCGCGGGATCACCGTCTGCAGCAGAACCCCGTCCGACGAATGCCGGCCAGTCGGCGACCAGCTCCGGCTGGAGGCCTGCGGCCTGCAGCACCTCGAGCAGCGCCTCGCGTCGGCCCGGCGAATCGGCTGCCACCAGCACGCGCCCTGGATAGCTGCGCAGGAACGACTTCAGCGCATCGGCGGGTGCCGCCTCGCGCGCGGTGATCGGCACCAACGGCGCGGGCTGGCTGCCCAGCGGCAGCGCCCGCTCGCGTTGCGGGTGCCCTTCGCCGCACACTTCGATGCGGTCGCCCTGGTTGAGGCGGACGCGAAGGGCTTCGGCGGACAGATACAGGTCTCCGGGCGGGAGCAGCGGCCGTTCGACGTCGTGGCGGCGCTGTTCGTAGCGCTCGGCGGTGTGCGTCCAGAACTGCTCGGCCGCCTCGAGCGCGCCTTCGCACAGCACCGGCAGCATGTTGGGAGCAAGATAATCGAACAGGGTCGCCGTGCTTTCGAAAAACAGCGGCAGGTAGTACTCGATTCCGGCCGGCGCGACGCCGGCTTTCAAATCCTGATAGAGGACGCTGCGGCGGGTGTCCAGGTCGAAGCGCTCGCGAAGCGCTTCGAGTGCTCGCTTGAGCGCGACTTCATCCAGCGGCACCTCGCGTCCTGGCAGCAGGTGCACCGAGTCGATCTTTTCCTGCGAGCGCTGCGACTCGGGGTCGAAGCCGCGGATCGTGTCTATCTCGTCGTCGAGCAGTTCGACGCGGTACGGCATCTGCGCGCCCATCGGATACACGTCGAGCAGGCCGCCGCGCACCGCGAAGTCGCCCGGGTCCAGCACCTGCGGCACATGGCGATAGCCGGCCGACTGCAGCCGGCGCTTTTCCGCATCCATGTCCAGCCGCTGGCCGACGCGCACGTCGAAGCTGCCGCCGACCACGTGCCGCAACGGGGCCAGCCGCTGCAGCAGGGTCTGCACGGGGACGACGACGATGCCGCGCGCCAGCGCGGGCATGCGGTGCAACGCGGCGAGGCGCTGGCTGACGATGTCGGGGTGCGGGCTGAATACGTCGTACGGCAGGGTCTCCCAGTCGGGAAACGCCTGCACCGTGAGCGCGCTGCTGCCGCTGCGAGCGGGATCGCGGCCGAGCAGGGTATGGAGATCGGTCTCGAGTTGATGGGCGCCGTGGTTGTCGCGCGCGATCACCAGCAGCGGCCCGTCGTGCGCGTTGGCTGCGGCGGCGATGTGGAAGGCCAGCGCCGAGGGCGACGTGGGCGCGCGCCACCAGGCGCGCTGCTGGCCTGGGCGCGGCAGCGGCGGAGTGGGGAGGGTCTGCGGTAGTGCGGAGTGGTCGTTCATGCGCGCCATGACGGCGACCGGGAGCAACAGCGCCCGGTGCGTGAGGGGGCGCGCAGTTTAACGCGTGGGACTGGAGCGGACCGGGTCGGCATTCAGAGCCGCGATTATTCAACAGGCCGCGGTACTCGGATCCATGTGCCGCGCCACCTTGGGAATGCGGTTGGCCGCGAAGCCGCCCTGGAGCGCATGCTCGCGGAGCATCGGTTCGCTGGACGTCGTTTGGGACGCAGTAACCGGTCGCCGGGACATGGCACTCAGTGCCGTGTCGGGCTCAGGTCCAGGGTCACGCGCACGAGCCCGGTCTCATCCCGCTGCGGGTCGCGCTGGAAGCCGAGCGACTCGACGAGTGAAAGCATCGACTCGTTGTTTGCGAATACATCGCCGTGGATACGCTGAACCTTCTTTCCGCGCGCCCATTTGACCAGGCGCGTCACGAGGTAGCGGCCCAGGCCCATGTCCGCGACGAAGTGACTGACCAGGATCGCGAACTCCGCGTCCTGGCCGCTTTCGTCGATGGAGATGCGCGCGACCGCACCGACCAGCGCTTCGCCAGGTGGGAGTGGCTCGGTGGCGACGAGGGCAAACTCGTTTTTGGGATTGAGACGGGTGAAGCGCTCGGCCATCTCCGGCGTCAGCTGCTTCATCGCGTACAGGAATCGCTGCCGGACTTCGTCGGGCTGCAGCAGGTCGAAGCCGGCGCGCAGTGGCTCGGCATCCTCTGGCCGGATCGGCCGGATCAGGATGTCGCGACCATTCGGCAAACGCTGGCGCTCATGCCACGGGGGAAGGCGTTCGTGCACATTCATGGGCTGGATTCTGGCACACGGTCCGGGGCCGATCCTTCATGGGGTTATCACATTGGCAACGTGTTCACCCTCGCGTTCAATCCCCGTGAAGACCCGTAAAAAAATTCATTTCTGCGCGCGGAGAATCGAGGCGTTCCGGGCCCGACCTGGTGATGCCTGCGAGCGGGGCGAACGTATGCCACGGTCGCGTATGACGCGGTGGCACACTGCACTGGATGAAGATCACTCCCACTTCGCCCGGGCCAGGCGATGGCGCCTCCGACGCGTCGGAAAATCGAAGTCCGCTGAGGAGCCCCGGGTTCCACCAAGCGCTACGTTACTGGTTCCTGCTCGGCTGGATCAGCTTCGGCGGACCGGCGGGGCAGATATCAATCATGCATGCCGACCTCGTCGACAAGCGCCGGTGGGTAAGCGACGCATCATTCCTTCGCGGGCTCAACTTCTGCATGCTGCTGCCCGGCCCCGAGGCCATGCAACTGGCGACGTGGCTCGGCTGGCGCATGCACGGGCTGCGCGGCGGCATCGCCGCCGGCGTGCTGTTCGTGTTGCCGGGTGCGTTGGTACTGGCGTTGTTGAGCTGGTTGTACGTTCTCTACGGCGGTGCCCCTGCAGTGGCGGGCGTGATGTTCGGGCTGCAGGCCGCGGTGCTGGGGATCATCGTGCACGCGGTCCAGCGCATCGGATCGCGTGTGCTCAAGACACCTTTCGCGGTGGCGATCGCGGCGGCCGCGCTGCTGGCCATCGCGGTGCTGCGGGTGCCGTTTCCGGCGATCGTGCTGTCGGCTGCGGCGCTGGGATGGTTGCTGTGGCGCTGGCGGCCGTCGGCACTGCCGGTGGAGTCGGGGCACGGGAACGCAGGTGGCGCATCTGCTGCAGGTCTGCAGGAAAGTCCCGCTTCGATCGCGCGTGCCCTGCGTACCGCAGCGGCCTGCCTGCTGCTGTGGTGGCTGCCGGTCGCGGCTGTCGGAGTGTGGCTTGGGACAGAAAGCACGACCTTCGCAATGGGGTTGTTCTTCAGCAAGGCGGCGCTGGTGACGCTCGGTGGCGCCTACGCGGTGCTGCCCTACGTCGCCGACCAGGCCGTGATGCACCACGGCTGGTTGCAGCCGGAGCAGATGATGGCCGGACTCGGGCTGGCGGAAACCACGCCAGGGCCGCTGATCCTGGTGTTGCAGTTCGTCGGTTTCATCGGTGCGTGGCAGAACCCTGACCTCGCATCACCGCTGCTTTCGGCGCTGCTGGGAATGGCGATCACCCTGTGGACCACCTTCATCCCCTGTTTCCTGTTCGTGCTTACCGCCGCGCCCTCGATCGAACGCATCGGGCAGTGGCGTTGGGCGGAGGCGATGCTCGCCGGTGTCACCGCAGCAGTAGTTGGCGTGATCGCCAATCTTGCCCTGTGGTTCGGTTGGCGACTGCTCGGCGACGCAGCATGGCCGCTGACCGCAACGGGCCTGGCAATAGCGGTGCTGGCCTACCTGGCCCTCGCGCGCTGGCGTTGGCCTGTATGGGCGTTGATTCCTGCGGCCGGCATGCTGGGCTTGCTGGCTGAGAGCCTGGTTTTCTGAGCACCAGTGCCGGTGTCAGTGCCAGTGCCCGTGCACCCGCGCTCGAGTCGACAAGGGCGCCGCGTTCAAGGCGCCTGCGGCATGCAGGCAACAACGTAACGAGCGAAAAGCTCCAGCAACGGTCCTTTACCAACCGGGTCAGCCCTCAGGCAGGCTGCTTCAACCATTCCACGCGCGACGCCGCCGCCGGAGACTCGCCCAGCACCGTGGCAAGTTTCGCCAGCGCCGGCGCCAGGGTGTTGTCGAGCTGCCACGGCGTATTGAGCAGCAGCATGCCGCTGCCATTCATGCGCAGCGGAGAGTCGTCGGGGTGTACCAGCATTTCGACCAGCAACGCGGACTTCGCCGGCAGCGTCGCCGCGCGGCGAAAGAACGGCTGCAGGGAGCGCCGGCGCTTGATCGGGTACCACACGGCAAAGGTCGCCTGCGGCCAGCGTGAGAGCGCCTCGCGCACCGCGGCAATGATGTGGTCGAACTCTTCCAGCTGCGCCTCGTACGGCGGGTCGATCAGCACGATTCCGCGGCTGAAGCGGAGTTCCTCGCCGCCGGCCATGATCAGCTTTGGTGGCAGCAGCGCCTTGACTGCGGCATAGCCGTCGCGCGCATGCACCGCAACGCGCTCGTCGCGGGCGAAGCTGGCCTTCAGCTGCTCGGCCTCCTCGGGGATCAGTTCGCAGGCGGCGATCCGGTCCTGCTCACGCAGCGCATGCGCCAGCAGCCAGGGCGACCCCGGATAGCTCGCCTGCCCGTGAATCGCGCGGCATGCGCGAACCGCGCTGAGGTAGCGGTTGATCGCCGGATGCTTCGGCGCTTCCGCCATCAGCCGGCCGATGCCGCCCTCTGCCTCCCCAGTGCGCTGCGCCGAGTTGCTGTCGAGCGCGTAGATCCCCCGGCCCGCATGGGTATCGAGCGCGAACAACGGCCCCGGCTTGACCGTCAAGGCGTCAGCCAAGGCAAGCAGCACGACGTGCTTGAAGACATCGGCATGGTTGCCGGCATGGAAGGCGTGGCGATAGTTCATCGGCATAGGGTAGCCCGGCGGGAGGGAACCTGGCCCTGAAGTCCGCGCCACGTGTGTTGTCCGGTTCGCCGGAAAACAAGCCTTGCTGCACCGGGGGCGGGCCTGTACAAAGCACGCGGTGCGCCACGTCATTCAATGGATGTGGCTGGGGCACATTCGAATAGCCCAACGGGCGCCAGGGGAAGGCAAGATGATGGGGAATACGATCCGCTGGGGGCTGGCGTGCGCGCTGGCTGTCTGTTGCAGTCCGGCTGCGGCCCAGGAAGGCAAGGAAATCTGGGAGGAGTACGGCAAGCGC
>JALYOF010000050.1 GCA_030857025.1 Pseudomonadota bacterium
AGCGACACTTTCGTAACTTCTTTCCTTTCCACGACATCTAAAGGTAAGCGTCATGCTGCAGGAAACCACTACCGCCGCCGCATCTGCCTCGGCTTCCAACGCTGAAGCCCTCCAGCAGATGAGCTTCTCCCACCTGTTGATGAATCTGGACATGCTGGGCTGGATCGTCCTGATCACGCTCGTGGTGATGTCCATCCTGTCGATCTACTGGATCGTCATCAACTTCTTCAAGAACATGCGTCTGCGTCGCAACTCCGACCGCGTGATCAGCACATTCTGGGAAACCAACAACGCCCAGGACGCGATCCGCTACATGGAAGAGCAGCCGCGCAGCGAGCCGTTCTCGAAAATCGCCCTGGACGCCGCCCAGGCAGCCGCCCACCACCAGCGCAACGAAGGTTCGCGTCTGGTCGAGTCGCTCAACCGCTCCGAGTTCGTCGACCGGGCCCTGCGCCAGGCCGTCACCCGCGAGTCGATGGGTCTGGAAAGCGGCCTGACGCTGCTGGCATCGGTCGGTTCGACCGCGCCGTTCGTCGGTCTGCTCGGTACCGTCTGGGGCATCTACCACGCCCTGATTCGACTGGGCATGAGCGGTGAGTCCTCGATCCAGGCGGTTGCAGGCCCGGTCGGCGAGGCGCTGATCATGACCGCGATCGGTCTGTTCGTCGCAATTCCGGCGGTGTTGGCGTACAACTTCTTCGTCCGCCTCAACCGAGTGACGAACAACAAGTTCGACACCTTTGCCCACGACCTGCACGACTTCTTCGCCACCGGTTCACGCGTCGGCGAGCTGCCGGGCAACCGCTGAGCCTCGTCGTCACTTTAGGGTAGTTGGAGTTCGCAATGGCCTTCAGTTCAGGCAATGACACCGGCGGGCCGATGGCCAACATCAACGTCACGCCGCTCGTCGACGTGATGCTGGTGTTGCTGATCATCTTCATGATCACGGCCCCGCTTATGACGCACCGCGTTCCGATCAAGTTGCCGGAGGCGACGCTGAGGGAAATCGCAGAAGCCTCCAAGACGCCGCCGATCACGCTCTCGGTGCAGGAAACGGGCGAGATCTACTGGAACGACGAGCCGATCACTGCCGCGCAGCTGGAAAGCCGCCTCTCGATCGAGGCGCAGAAGACTCCGCAGCCGCCGTTGAACATCCGCGCCGACACGACCACGAAGTACCGGGTCGTGCAGGAAGTGGTGCAGACGGCGCAGTCGCAGGGAATGCGCAAGGTCGGTTTCGTGTCGATCAAAGAACGCTGACCGGAGACACCAGACATGGCATTCGCTTCAAACTCCAGTGGCGGCGCAATGGCCGACATCAACGTGACGCCCCTGGTGGACGTCATGCTGGTGTTGCTGATCATCTTCATGGTGACCGCGCCCACCCTTACCTACCCGATCGAGGTCAATCTGCCACAGCGGGTTCTCGATCCGCCGCCGCAGCTGCAACCCCCGCCGCCTCCGATCCGCCTGCGAATCGATGCTGCGGGACAGACCTACTGGAACGACTCGCCGTATCCGCTGTCCACCATCGCCGACATGATGGAAGCGGAAGTGCAGCGTGATCCAACCAACCAGCCGGTGCTGGAAATCGACACCAACCCTGACGCCAACTACGGCGTGCTCGCCCGGGTGCTGGCAAACGCGAAGAACGCACGTATGCAGAAGATCGGTTTCGTTCAGAACTGACGCAATACCAAAGTCGTGTTGAGACGCCGCCCTTGGGCGGCGTTTTTTTTGGTTCGCGTTCCCGGTTTGGGTCACGGGGTTCCACGTGGTCAGCATCACTGCTGCGCTGTCGGTTGCGTGATCAAGCGTAAGGCGGGGGATGGCCGCTTGTGAGCAAGGGCGCGGTTCAACAGGTACGGCGCGTTTCAGTGGGGGCAGCGTTTCGCGGGAGGGCATCCCCGCGTCATCAAGTTCTCCCGCGCATCGGGCTTGCGACCGAAATGACCGCGCTACGCCAACTGGATCAGGCTGCGCCCGGCTCCAGCAGCGCAAGATAAGCCTGCACGGTAGGCGACAACCCGTCGTGTAGCGCGTCGGAGATCAGTGCGTGTCCAATCGACACCTCGAGCACGCCCGGCACCGCGCGAAGGAAAGCAGTCAGGTTCTGCTGATTCAGATCGTGCCCGGCGTTTACCCCCAGCCCCGCCGCCTGCGCACGTCGCGCACAGGCTGCGAAGCGCGCCGCCATGCCGGTCGCGTGGCCCTGCTCGAAGGACTCGGCAAAAGGTCCGGTGAACAACTCCACGCGATCAGCGCCCAGGACCGCCGCCTGTTCGACGCCGCCACGCGCGCCTTCCGTCGCGGAATCAAGATGTGCATCGACGAAAACGCTTACGCGGCAGCCCATCCGCCGAAGGCGTTCGATGAGCGGCTCGAGCCGCTCACCGTCCCGAACGAAATCGAAGCCGTGGTCGGAGGTCAACTGTCCGTCGTTGTCGGGGACCAATGTCGCCTGTGCGGGCCGGACCTCCTCGCACAGTGCGAGGAATCCCGGATAGCCTGCGCGCGGCGGTGCAAACGGATTGCCCTCAAGATTGAACTCCACCGCGCGCGCGCGCGTGAGCCGCGCCAGCGCCCGCACATCGTCAGCGCGGATATGGCGCGCATCCGGGCGCGGGTGCACGGTGATCCCGTGAGCACCGGCGTCGAGGCAGGTCCGCGCCGCGAGAACCACATCGGGCTCGCCGCCGCCGCGTGAATTGCGAAGGACGGCGATCTTGTTGACGTTGACGCTCAATACCGTCACGGCCTGGCACCACTGGCGGCCGTGTGCAATCCAGCATCGAACGATCCGCTCACTGCGGCGAATCGTCGGTCATGGTCGCCAGCTTTCGTGCATCGGCCTGCTCGCGCAGGCGCCGCAGCTCCTCAGGGTCGAGCATCAGGGTCTCATCGCGGCTGCGGCTGCTGACGCGCTGCGCAAACAGCTGCATCATGCCGGCAATCGTAAGGCCGAATGCAGCGAGCAGGCAGAGAACCATCAGCGCGATCGACGCCGTCATGAATGCAACCGCCAATGCGGCCAGAGCCAACAGAAACAGAATCCAGGGCATCACGATACCGATCCATTAGGCAGGCACGTCGAGTGTACCCGGGCGACTGCCCACGCCGGAACCCGTCGGCGCTGCCGCCTCCACATCCTCCGTTCCGCAGCGCGGCGGCTAACGCTACAACAGCGGCGACAGCAGCCGCGCCACCGCCTCGGGCAGGCGTACCCGCCATAGCGGCCGGTCGCGGTCGTGTGTCACCTGTTGGCAGGCGCTGCATTCGCCCTCCAGGAGATCGGCCAGCTCCCCGGCGACCCCGGCATCCATCATCAGAACCGACACCTCAAAATTGAGCCGGAAGCTGCGGTGATCGAAGTTCGCGCTGCCAACGAAGGCAAGATCGTCATCGCACAGCAGAGCCTTGGTGTGCAGAAGTCGAGGTCCGTACTCGAAAATCTTCACGCCGGCGCCGAGGAGTTCGTCGAAGTACGAGCGTGCCGCGAAGGTCACCAGGCGGCTGTCGCTCATCTTTGGAACCAGCAGGCGCACATCGAGCCCGCCGAACGCTGCCGAGGTGAGCGCCATGCGCGCAGCCTCCCCGGGCACGAAATAAGGCGTGACCAGCCACACCCGCCGTCTCGCGGCGTGGATCGCACCGACCTTCATGCGGTGGATGGCTTCCCATTTCGAATCAGGGCCGGACACGATCACCTGCGCGCGGATGGGCCCGTCGCCGGCACTCTGAGACGGGATCGGCAACGGCGGCTCGTTGGTCGAGTAGGCCCAGTCCTCGATGAACACCAGTTGCAGCTCGCGCACGATCTCGCCCTCCAGGCGCAGGTGCAGGTCGCGATAGGCCTCCTTGCATAGCCGCTCGTCCTGCTCGTCGCTGACATTCATGCCGCCGGTAAACGCGATGCGATCATCGATCACCACGATCTTGCGGTGGCTTCGAAGGTTGAGCCACGGCCGCTTGAAAATGCCGCTGAAACGCATCGGATGGAACCATGTGACCTCGCCGCCTGCCTCCACCAGCGGCCGCAGGAGTGGCCTGGTCAATCCGGACGATCCAACGGCATCCAGCAGCAAGCGCACCTTCACGCCCGCGGCCGCACGCTCTGCGAGGGCGTCCAGCAGCCGCTTTCCGGTTACGTCGGGTTCGAAGATGTAGTACTCCAGGTGGATCGTCGTGCTTGCCTGCGCGACCGCTTCGAGCAACGCGTCGTACTTGGCGGCTCCGTCGACCAGGAAGCGCACGCTGCTGGCCGTGGTCGGGGGCAGGCCGGAAGTGGCCTGGGCGAGCAGCGCCAGCTCCACCGTTTCCGGATCCGGTGCCAGCCCCCGGGGCAGCGGGTGCAGCGCCGCGCGGCTGCGGCTACGGCGCAGCCGCTGCCGGTAGACGCGCTGCGGTCCGAAGACGTAATAGATGAGGAAGCCCAGCAACGGCAACGCGGCGAGGCTGATCAGCCAACTGATCGTGGCGGCCGGCTCTCGCTTCTGCAGCACTATCCAGCCGCCCAGCCCGACCACGTAGGCGATCCAGCCGATCACAAGGTAGGTCGTGAGATGGGGAATCGACAGGATCGACTGCCACAGGCCGTACAGCTGGTCGAGCATCAGCGCTCCAGGGTGAATGGTTAAAACGCCATCGCGTAGAGTGCGACCGGCCGAGGGTAGCCTAGGCGGCATGGATGACGCCCGCAAAGCCCGCTCGCCGCTCAAGGGTCGAGGCGCCGCCTCGAACGTGGACGGCCGGTTTGCGACGACGCAGACGGTCGGGGCCGACGATGGCTGGGGCTCCGTCTACGAAGACAGCGCCGAGGCGCCGCGACCCGCCACGCGGGTGACCGAGGAGCGCGCGCGGCGCGTGATCACTCGCAACGATTCGCCGGACATCCGCTTCAACCAGTCGGTCAACCCGTACCGCGGCTGCGAGCACGGTTGCGTGTACTGCTTTGCGCGACCCTCGCATGCCTACCTTGACCTCTCGCCCGGGCTCGACTTCGAAACGAAGCTGTACGCCAAGACCAACGCGGCCGAACGCCTGCGTGCGGAACTCGCCCGGCCCGCGTACCGGGCCGAGCCGATCACGCTGGGCATCAACACCGATGCCTACCAGCCGATCGAACGCCGCTATCGCATCACGCGCGAACTCCTGCAGGTCCTGTCGGACTGCCGCCATCCGGTCACGTTCGTCACCAAGGGCGCGATGATCGAGCGCGACCTAGACCTGCTCGCGGACATGGCGCGCGACAACCTGGTGCAGGTGCACTTCTCGATCACCACGCTCGACAATCACCTCGCGGCGCGCATGGAGCCCCGCGCCAGTGCGCCGCACCGCAGGCTGCAGGCGATGCATGCGCTCCACGCGGCCGGAGTGCCGGTCGGGATAATGATCGCTCCGTTGATCCCGATGATCACCGACCACGAGATCGAAGCGATCCTCGAAGCCTCGCACCAGTCCGGTGCGCGTTCGGCCGGCTACGTGCTGCTGCGCCTGCCGCATGAACTCAGGCAGGTCTGGCGCGAATGGCTTGAATTGCATTACCCGGAGCGCGCGGCGCACGTGATGAGCCTGATACGGCAGATGCACGGCGGCAAGGATTACGACAGCGCTTTCGGAACCCGCATGCGCGGCCAGGGCCCGTTCGCGGAACTCATCGCACGTCGCTTCGCACGCGCCCGGGACAAGCTCGGGTTCGGCGGGCTGCCGCCACTGGACAGCAGCCGCTTCGTGCCGCCGCGTGCGCTTTCACCGCAGCAGGAACTGTTCTGATCGGGAATGCGCCTGCACTCAGCCGACCAGACCCGGCAGCAGCGGGCCTCCCAGCCACAACCACCGGGCCATCCAGGCGCTGACCAGCGCGATCAGGATCGTCAGCGGCAGACCGAGTCGCAGAAAATCGTGGAACCTGTAGCGGCCCGGCCCCAGCACCAGCAGGTTGCCGTGGTGCCCGATCGGGATCAGGAACGCGGCGACCGCACCCAGTGCCGTGCACACGACGAACGGTGTCGCGGGAAGTTGCAGCGATTCGGCCAGCGACACCGCAACCGGCCCCAGAAGAACCGTCGTCGCCGCGTCGGAGAGGATCTGCGTGAGCAGGCCGGCCACCGCGAACATCACCAGCAGAACCGCCAACGCAGGCCACTGCGCGACCACGTTGAGCAGGCCGTGCGCCATCAGCCGCGCGGTCCCGGTCTGCTCCATGGCGATGCCCAGGGGAATCACCCCTGCAATCATCACGAACACACGCACGTCGATCGCACGGTAGGCCTGTCCGACGTCGACGCAGCGGGTGCCCACCATCGCCACGGCGCCAAACAGGAACGCCAACGCCGGCGGCAGCCATTCGGTCGCCGCGGCCAGCACGGTGATCCCGAGGATCAGCAGCGCCAGCGGCGCGCGAATCCGGCGCTTGGCCTCGCCAACGAACGGCACCAGCATCAGGAAGCCGTGGTGGGCAGCCAGTTCCGCGAAGCGGGTGGGCTTGCCCCACAGCACCAGCAGGTCGCCTTCGCGAAGCCGCGCGTCGGTCAGGCGAAGGCTGTGGCTGCCGTCGCGGCGCCAGAGTCCGGCGATGACCGCCTTGAATTGCCGCGAAAAATCGAGTTCGCGGATGCTGCGTCCGATGAATTCGGATCCTGGCGCCACCAGCGCCTGGACCAGTTGCGTCTCTCCTGCGTCCTCCGACGCGGTATGACCGAAACGCGCAACCGCATAGAGGTCCAGACCAGGGTCGTCGTGCAGCGACGCCAGCGCGTCCGCCGACGCTTCCACCATCAGCACGTCGCCGCTGGCCATCCTGCTGTGCTCGCCCAGATCGGTGCGCAGCACGCCATCACGCAACCAACCGCGCATGTGGAATTTGTCGCCCAGCGCCTTTTGCAGTTCCGTCAGCGGCCGGTTGCTCCAGCGCGAACCCTCGGTCACCAGCAGTTCGGTGCGATATCGGTCCAGGCGGAGGTAGTCGTCGTCGCCGGAATCGCCGACGCTCTTGGGCAGGATCCAGCGGGCCAGCAGGACGTACACCACTCCGATCACCACCAGCGCCAGGCCAATCGGCGTGATCGAAAAAATCCCGAGGCTTTCCGCGCCGCTACGCTCAAGCAGGTTGCTGGCCAGCAGGAACGCAGGCGCGCTGACCAGGGTCAGGGTGGTGCCCAGGGACGCCGCGAAGGACATCGGCATCAGCAGGCGCGACGCCGACATTCCGCGCGACTTGGCGTAGCGGGTGACGATCGGCAGCATCATCGCCGTCACCATCACGTGGTGGGTGAACGAGGACATCGCGGCCACGGCGGGCATCATCACCGCAATTGCCCGCGGCTCGCTGCGGCCGGCCGCATGGCCGATCCACTGGCCGATGCGCTCGGTGATGCCGGTGGCCGCAAGCCCACCGGAAATCACGAACACCGCCGCGACGATGATCGCCGGATCGCTTGCGAACCCCGACAGCGCCTGGCTCTCGTCGAGAACCCCTGTGACCACCAACGCCAGCAGAATCAGCATCGCGGTGACGTCGATGCGCAGCCGCTCGCTGACGAAAAGGTAGAGGCCGCCGACGAGTATCAGCAGGAAAGTTCCTTGTTCCAGGGTAATCGGCAATGCGTCCATTCGCGCATTGTGCGTCAAGGCGGCGTCAAGAGGTCTACCGACATGCACTGACCCGTCACGACGCCAGTCGGTAGACTCGGGCAAACCGTATCGCCGCCCCGCCATGTCGTTCGCGCACGAAGTTCCAACCGCCGACGCCTGCTTCCGTCTTGCGATGGCAGCTTCGGGCATAGGTATGGCGATCGTCGACATGGACGGCCGCTGGCGCGAGGTCAATGCCGCGCTGGAACGGATGTTGGGAGGAACTGCCGATGAGTTGCCCGGGCATGCGATGGAGGACCTCGCACACCCGGAGGATCTCCCGCGCCTGCAGGCGCGGCTCACCGACCTGGCCTCGGGCCGGCTTCCGCTGATTGACGATCGCTTTCGCCTTGTACGCCGGTGCGGCGCAGACGTCTGGGTGCACGCGAACATTGCGGTGATGCGCAGTCCCGCCGGCGTGCCGCTGTATCTGGTGGCGCAGTTGCGCGACGTGAGCGCCGAGCGCGCGGCCGCGGAAGTCCTGCGGCAGAACGACGAAGCCAGCGCGGCTGCGATCGATGCAGTGAACCGCCAGCTTCAGCTGTTCGTCGATGCCGTGTCGCACGACCTGCGTGCGCCGCTGCGATCCATCGAGAGCTTCGCCGGGCTGCTTGCCAAGCGGATCGACGACAACATCGACGAGATCAGCCGCGACTACCTCGGCCGGGTCCGCGGCGCCGCGGCGCACATGAGCACCCTGCTGACCGCGCTGGCGGAGTTGTCGTACGCGACCCGCGCGGAACTCAAGCCGGCGATGGTGGACATCAGCCTGCTGGCCGACTGGGCGGTGACCGAGTTGCGCGAGGCGGAACCCGATCGGGTCACCGACATAGCCGTGCAGGATGGCATCGTCGGATTCGGCGACGAGCGCCTGCTCAAGCTGCTGCTGGCGCACCTCCTGCGCAATTCCTGGAAATTTTCACGCGATCGCGAGCAGGTGTGGATCCGCGTCAGCGGCGACACCGACGACCGCGGAGCCCTTCGACTGACGGTCGAAGACGCAGGCTGTGGTTTCGACATGCGATATGCTCACAAGCTGTTTGCACCCTTCCAGCGCCTCCACGGGCCGGATCAGGGCGGCGGCCATGGCCTCGGACTGGCCGTTGCGCAGCGGATCGCCGAGCGCCATCAGGGAAGGTTGAGCGGGCATTCTCCTGAAGAGGGCGGTAGCAGATTCGAGTTGGAGCTGCCGGCCCCGCCGCCGCCGCGCGAGCACACTGTTTCGGAGCCCCGATGAGCCACAAGGAAATCCTGCTGGTCGAAGACAACCCCGACGATGTCGAGCTCACGCGGCTCGCCTTCGAGGAGTCGAAGATCGGCAACAAGCTGGTGGTGGTGACAGACGGCGCTGCCGCGCTCGACTATCTGTTCGCCCGCGGCAAGTACGCCGACCGCGACCCCACGCATCTGCCCTCGATCGTGCTGCTGGACCTCAACCTGCCCAAGGTCGACGGCCGCGAGGTGCTGCAGGCGATCCGTGCCAACGAGGCCACCCGCACGCTGCCTGTGGTGGTGCTGACCACCAGCGCGGAGCCGTTCGACGTGGAGGCCAGCTATGCACTGGGCGTCAACAGTTACATCCAGAAGCCGGTGGACTTCGAGCAGTTCGTGTGGGCGGTCAAGCAGGTCGGCCTGTATTGGCTGGTGCTCAACCAGGCCCGGACCGCCTGAGCAGGCGCGGCGCCTAGCGCGCGCCGAAGAGCTGTTCTGCGCGCTGGAACAACACCCAACTGGTGGCAATGATCTTGTCGCCGCCCTGCGGACGGTTGCCCCGGTGGGTGTGGGTGAAGGCCGCCGGCGCGATCAGCAGGCTGCCGGTGCGCGGTGCGACCTTGCGACCCTGGTAAAGGAACTCGGTTTCGCCCTCGGAGAACCCGTCGTTGAGATAGATCGTCCAGAGCAGGTGGCGGTGCAGGGTCTCGGCGTTGGGGTCGCGCGGGTACAGCTCGCAATGCCAGTAGGGATACCCGCCGCGGCCGGCGGTGTAGCGCTGCAGATTGATCGCGCCGGGCCGAAGCACCGTCTGCACGATGGGCGCGAGCGACTCGTCGTCCAGACTCGCCAGCCGCTCAGGCGTCAGCCGGTGGCGTGCACCGTCGGCGCCGGGGATCTCCAGCATCAGCGGCGCGATGATCATGTGCGGGTAGCGCCGCAGGTACGCCATGACGCCGTTGAACACCGCGGTGTTGAGCATCGCCTCGGCGTCGCTCCATTCGGCGCGGCCGGACAGGGTCAGGTCGCTGCTGTCCTTGAGGTCGGTGAAGACGCCGCTGCCTACGCGGCCCGGCCGGATATCCGCGCTTCCGGTGAACCGGGAGACCAGTTCCGCGCACTGCTTGTGGTCGAGCACGTCGTCGAAGACAGCGATGAAATCCTCGCCCCCTCCTGATGTGCCGCCAGGTGCGGAGTCGGCGTTTTCTGCGTGGGGGCTGGTCATGGGTGCGCGATGTCGGCGGGGAGGTCAGCGCGCATGCTCGCACGGCGGACCCTGGTGCAGAACCCGGACACGCAAGCCGGCGAGGGCGTGGAGTGGGTCCGCGGCGTGGGCGAGGGGCAGGGACGCTCCGCGGATCGCGAATCTCCGCACTCCCGCTCCGGTGTCGCCGCGCCCGAGGACCCTCAGGAGCTGAGAGGGGTGGTCGAGGCGCGCGAGGCCTGCCGACGGACGACCGCGGCAAGATTCTCCCGCGACATGGCCAGCATCAGCAGCGGAGCGGCAGGGTCGGCCGCGTCCATGGCGCGGCGTGCCGCCTCCAGGGTGTCCATCGCGACCACCAGTCCATCGGCGTCCAGCATCGCCCTGAGGCAGCGTGCGTGACGGTCGAGGCGGCGGTCGAACTCCGGGTCCGTGCCGCGCCCGGCGCGACGCACCACCTGGATCATCGTGGCCTCGGTGCGGGCCAGTTCCTGCTGAAGTTCATTGGCGGAGATGGTCATGGCTTCAGGGTCTTCCATGGCAGTCGCATAGACTGGGATCGCGGAAATTCTGTAGCGGCAGTCGTCAAGTTCCGGTGAGGTGCTTCGGGCGGTTCCGCCCCTGGAGTGAGTTCAGCGGGACAGTTCCAGCCGGTCACGGGGGGTTGCTCAGGTATCAACGGACTGCCGCGCGCCAGGCGGCCGGATCCGGCCGCAACGACGGCGTCAGATGACCCGAAGTGTGATCGCCTTCAAGACTGCGCGGGTGCGGTCGCGGGTATCCAGCTTCTCCAGCACCGCCGACACGTAGTTCTTGATCGTCCCCTCGGCCAGGAACATGGCTTTGGCGATCTCGCGATTCGAATAGCCGCCGGCCATCAGCCGCAGCACGGCGACTTCGCGCTGGCTGAACAGGGTTTCAGGGGCGTCATCGGCATGGTATCGGTAACGCGCCCGCACCGGATCGGTGCTCACCGGCTGCAACAGGGTCTCTCCCCGGGCCAGCCGAGCGATGGCATCCAGCAGGTCCGTGGGTGCCGCATCCTTGAGCAGGAACCCCTGCGCTCCAGCTTCGCTCGCCTGGAGCAGCAGCGCGCTGTCGTCGAAGGTGGTGAGCATCAGGACCGGCGTTTCGTCACCGCGCTCACGCAGCTGGCGCAGGGCCTGTATGCCGTCGAGCCCCGGCATCCGGATATCGCTGAGCACCACGTCCACGCGGAACTCGATGAGTTGAGCGAGCAGGGCTTCCCCGCCATCGGCCTCGAACGCGATCTCGATTCCATGCCGCTCCAGCAGGGCGCGAAGGCCCGCCCGGACCAGCGCCTGGTCGTCGGCCAGGGCGATGCGCAGCGGAAGCGTCAAAGCGGCAGGCTCGCGTCGAGCCGGAGTGCTCCCCGCGCGCCGATCGAGAGCGCCAGCTCGCCGCCCGCAGACTCCACCCGTTCGCGCATTCCGGCCAGGCCGTTGCCCTCCCGCAGCGGAGCGCGCGCGCGACCGTCGTCTTCGACCTGCAGGTGCAGTCCGCCGCCGGGGCGACGCCGCAGGACGACGTGCAGGTTTGCCGCGTCGCCGTGCCGGGCGCTGTTGGTCAGTGCTTCCTGGACCATCCGGAGCACGGTTTCGGCCAGGCCCGGATCGGTGATCTCCAGTGTCGGATCGATGTCCAGCTGCAGGCGCGGCCTCGGCAGCGGTGCGGCCAGCGCGCGCAGCGCAGTGGCCAGATCCAGTCCTCGCGCGTCGCGCAGCGCCTGCACCACGTTGCGGATGTCACCGAGCAGTTCGCCGGACAGTTGCCGGGCGACGGTCAATTCGGCGCGACCCGCAAACGCAGGATCGGCTTCAAGCGCCCGAAGGTTCAGCGTCATCGCGGTGAGCTTGTGGCCTGCGACGTCGTGCAGCTCGCGCGCGACGCGCAGCCGTTCCACGTCGCGCGCGCTGTCGGCCAGCAACGCGCGTGTGGCCAGCAGATCGGCATTGACCAGTGCCAGCGCATCGCGCGAGGCCTCTGCGGTCTTCGCGTAGTGCGCGGTGAGTGCGGCAAATGCCTGGAAGCCGCCGTAGAGCAGGGTGACGATCAGTGGCTCGCTGTAGCCCACCTTGAGCAACGCGAAGTACAGCGCGATGTCGAGCGCCAGTACCAGCGGCACGGCCACGCGCACCGGGTATTGCATCACGATCTGCGCGACCAGGATGACGGTCAGCACCGGTGCGGTTCCGCCGCGTGGCGCCAGCCATACCAGCGTCAGCGCGCATGCAGCCTCCGTTGCCAACAGCAGCGCAACCCCGGTCTCGCGCCAGCGTCGTGGAACCAGGTCGACGGCCATCAGCGCCGCCGTGTAGGTCAGCAGCAGCGTGGCCATCAGTGGCAGGTTGGAGAGCTGCTCCGCCCGCAGGGCGAGCGCCACGGCCAGGCAGGTCAGCAGCGCGGCGCGGTTCATGGGTTGCAGCAGGGTGCGCAGGATCGGCGGCATGCGGCCATGCTGCGGCCGGCGCGGCGGGAGGGCAATCCCGCATGGACCGAAAGTGACTTCCGGCAGGGCGGATCGATGACCGCGGGCACTGCGAAGCACCGCGATGGCAACGCAGTCTGGGCACGCCATCCATCCACGCCGGAGTTGCCGCGCATGTCACCGTACTCGATCATCGTTGCCGCACATGTCGCGGTCGGGGCACTTGCCCTGGGAACGTTCTGGACCGCCGCGCTGCTGCGCAAGGGCAGCCCACTGCACCGCCGCGTCGGACAGGCGTATCTGCTGGCGATGCTGGGCATCATCGTGACCGCGGTTCCGATGGTCGGATTCAAGCTGCACGAGGGGCATTCCGTGACCGCCGCATTCCTGGCGTACCTGGTCGTGATCACCGCGACCGGCGTGTGGGGCGCGTGGCGCGCGATTCGCGACAAGCACGATGTCGACCGCTATACCGGAGTCATCTACCAGCTGCTGGCGACGCTTTCCATCATCTCCGGCGCGGCGGTACTGGTGCTGGGGCTTCGCGAAGGCGCACCGTTGCTGATCGGCTTCTCGGCAGTGGGCCTGGTCATCGGTGCCGACATGCTGCGCAAGCGCCGTCACCGCAAGCGCCTGGCCTCACAACCGCGCTGGTGGATGGTCGAGCACTACGGCGCGATGATCGGCAACGGCGTCGCGACCCACATCGCCTTTCTGTCGCTCGGGCTGCCGCGGCTGCTGCCGGGTGTGGATGGCACAGCGCTGCACTACGCGGGCTGGTTCGCGCCCCTGTTCGTTGCAGTGGCGGCCAGGGTGTTGCTCGACCGGCGCTGGAAGCCGCGCAACCGGCTCGCGCCCGCCGCGCCGGCGAGCACGTCGCTTTCCGCCCGGAGCTAGGCCGCGGGCGATTCCTGCTGGAGCCAGTGTTCGGCCGGATGCGGACGGCCGAACAGGTAACCCTGCGCATGGACGCAGCCCATGGCCGCCAGCGCCTGCCGCTGGGCTTCGGTCTCGATTCCCTCCGCAACGACTTCCAGCCCAAGCGACTGCGCCAGTGCGAGAATTGCGCTGACGATGGCGGAACTGCGCTGCGAGCTGGCGCGACCGAGCGGCTCGACGAAGGAGCGATCGATCTTGATCATCTTCAGGGGGAAACGCTGCACATACCCGAATGAGGAATATCCGGTGCCGAAGTCATCCAGCGCGGCCTCCACGCAGGACGCGCGCAGGCGTTCGAGAATTCTTGCCACGGCTTCCGGGTCACCCAGCAAGGTGCCCTCGGTGACTTCGATGCGCAGCTGCGACGCCGGATAGCCGGCCTCCTCCGCCAGGCGCAGCAGGCGCTCGTCAAAATCGGCATTCTGGAAGTGCCGCGGCGAAATGTTGAGCGTGAGGAAGCCGCCGTTGCGCACCAGTGCGCGGCCAGCCTCGCAGGCCATCCGGTACATCTGCCAGTCGATCGCTTCGATCAGGCCGCTGTCCTCGGCAACACCGAGAAAATCACCGGGCAACAACAGCCCGCGTTGCGGATGCTGCCAGCGGATCAACGCTTCGTAGCCCACGATGCTGGCGTCGTCGAGGCGGACCAGGGGCTGGAAATATGGCCGGAATTCGCCCTTGACCAAGGCGGCCCGCAGTTCGCGCTCGATCTCGAGCACGTCCATCGCTGACTTCTCGAGGCTGTCCTCGAACAGCACGAATCGTTGTCGGCCGGCGCTTTTCGCGCGATACAGCGCGACATCCGCGTCGTGCAGAAGCTGGTCGATCGACTCATGGCCTTCGCCACCGATCGCGATGCCGATGCTGGCGGAAGTCTGCAGCTCACGCCCCGCAATCACCATCGGTTCCTGCAGTGCCTCCTGTATGCGCTGGGCGACCTTGCATGCCGTGTGCGGCAGCGGGGCGTCTTCCAGCAGCAGCGCGAATTCGTCACCCGACAGTCGCGCGACCACGTCGGGCTCGCGGATGCAGTCACCCAGCCGGCGGGCGACCTCGCGCAGCACCTCATCGCCGGCGAGATGGCCGAGGCTGTCGTTGAACAGCTTGAATCTGTCGATGTCCAGGTACAGCAGCGCGAAACGCCGCAACGGGTTTCTGCGCAGCCCCGCGAGCGCCCGGTCCAGTCGGTCGCGCAGGTACAGCCGGTTGGGCAGGCCGGTCAGCGGATCGTGCATGACCTGATGCTTGAGCTGGGCCTCCACCCGCTCCCGGACCCTGATCTGCTCGCTCAGCTCGGACGTGCGTTCCACCACCCGCTGCTCCAGTTCGGCGTTCAGCCGGCGCAGGGCCTCGGCGCTGCGGCGGCGCTGGAGGCTGTTTGCGATCTGGTACGAGACGAACGTAAGCAGCTCCATGTCGCTCTCGCCGTACGTGATCTCGGGCGTGTAACTCTGCACGGCGACCAGGCCGATCACCCTGCCACTGTCCAGCAGCGGTACTCCCAGCCAGACAAGCGACGTCGCGTCCGAGGCTGGAATCGGATCGATTTCACCCGCGTCCACCAGTTGCTGGTCGATTGTCAGGTCGCTCAACAATGGTGCTCCGGTGCGGAGCACGTACTCGGTCAGGCCGCGCCCGAGCGGGCGCGGAGGCTGCGGGCCTTCGGACGCATCGACCCAGTACGGAAACTCCAGTGCCTGGCCGTCGGGGGACAACAGGGCGATGTAGAAATTCTCGGCATTGAGAAGCTCGCCGACGGCCAGATGAACCTGGCGGTAGAACTGTTCGCTGCTTTCGTCAGCGTTGGCGAGCCCGGCGATCCTGTACAGCGTGGCCTGCAGGTGTTCGCCACGCAGGCGCTCGGCGACCTGTTGCTGCAGCTGGACGTTGGTCTGGGCCAGTTGCTGGGTGCGCTCGTCCACCAGCCGTTCCAGTTCGGACTGGCCGCGCTTGCGCTCAAGCGCATTGAGGATGTGCTCGGCGACGAAGGTCAGCAGCGACTGCTCGGAGTCGGTGTACTGGACTCCTTCTACGTAGCTTTGCACCACCACCGCACCGCAGGCCTCTCCGTCGCGCATCATTGGCACGCCAAGCCAGTCGCGGCAGTCGGTGCCCATGTCCCGGAGCGGACCCGACACCTGCTTGAGCAGGTGTGGCATCGAACCCATCAGAGGTCGTCGATCCCGGATCAGGTACCAGGTCAGGCAGCGCTCGAACGCCGCCATCGGCATTTCGCTGTCGGGGGGGCCGATCTCGTCGACCGAGTCGGCGAAGTACAAAAAACGCATCGTATCGCTGTCGCGTTCGTACATCGCGATATAGAAATTCTCCGCGTACATGAGGCTGCCGACGATCCCGTGCAGGCCCTGCAGCATCTGCGGCATGTCCAGGTCGGAGCCGGCCATGTCGGCGATCGCAAAGAGCGCTCGCTGAAGTTTTTCCGCGTGCGCCAGTTGCGCGACGGAAGTTTTCAGACGCTCGGCCCGCATCAACTCGCACAGGCGGGTGCCGGCTGCCTGGGCCCATGCAGCAGCAGGATGCCCCTGCGGCCACGGCAGATCACGGGAGGCAACCAGGACGGCGACCGAGTTGCCGTGGTCGCACAGGATCCGCACATCAGCCGGAAAGGTCATCCCGGTTCGCTGCGCCGCCACGGCGAACGACGCAACCACCGTCGCGTCCGGTCTTGGATCTCCGCCGTGCGAGAGCACCTCCATCGAGTGCGGCCAGTCCCTGGACCACACCAGCGTGCACTCCGCCAAGCCAAGACCTTTCAGCCCGGAAAGCAGTATCGCTGCTCCGGACTCGACGCTGGTTGAGGCGTGTATCGAACACCATGCGGCCGCCGTGATCGCAGGAACATCGGCGAGGCCCTGGTCCGCGGGGGCGGCCGGGTCATGAAGCAGGCGTGGATCGGTCACGCGATGACCTCCCGGAATGTCCGGAACATGGATGGGGGAGAGGGTGGACCAGGCCGGAGGCGAGGGCGCGCCTACCGTTATCGCATCCAACGCTGCGGGTGAACGTGATCATCGGCGCAGATGGCGCCCTGCCCACGTTTCCGCGGCCGCGCCGCACCCGGAACTGGGACGCTCAACACCGCGACGCTTAACGGCCGCCCGAAAAATCCGACTGCCGCCAAGCCTCGAATACCAATACCGCCACCGCGTTGGAAAGGTTGAGGCTGCGGTTGTGCGGCCGCATCGGCAGCCGCAGGCGCTGTGCGGGCGGCACCGCCTCGAGCACGTCCTGCGGCAGGCCCCGGGTTTCCGATCCGAACAGGAATGCATCGCCGGCCCTGTAGCGCGGCGCGTCGAAACGGGCGTGTCCGCGGGTGCTCAGAGCGAACAGGCGGACCGGGGCAGCGTTGGCCTGGGCAATTGCCGAGAGCGCGGCGTCCAGCGACGCGTGCAGTTTCAGCTCCGCGTACTCGTGGTAGTCCAGCCCCGCGCGGCGCAGCTGCCGGTCGTCCAGAGAGAAACCCAACGGCCCGACCAGATGCAGGCGCGCACCCGTATTGGCGCACAACCTGATGATGTTGCCCGTGTTGGGGGGAATCTCGGGCTGGTGGAGGATGACATCGAACATCGGCGCAGTTTAGGCGTCGGCGGGCCGGCGGGGGCGCGGGACTGCCGGATCGCGCATGGCTTGCCGTTCGCGGACATACCCCTTCCGATTACTGCGAGCGCCATGCCGACCCGCTATGCCTCCGTGTCCTCCAGCATCCTCGACGCGGTCGGCGACACGCCACTGCTCGAACTCGACGGCATCCACGTCAAGTGCGAGTTCCTCAATCCATCCGGGTCCATCAAGGCGCGGATCGCCAAGTACATGATCGAGCGTGCCGAAGCGGCCGGGCTGCTTCGCCCAGGCGACACGATCGTGGAAGCGACCAGCGGAAACACCGGGAACGCGCTGGCGATGGTCGCGGCGGTGAAGGGCTATCGGATGCTGGTGGTGATGCCCGAAGGCCTGTCCAGCGAGCGGGTGGCGATCTCGCGCGCTTACGGGGCGCAGATCCTGTTCGTCGGGGATTTCCACGTCGGGGCCGCGCTGGCCAGAGCCCGTGAACTGGGCCGCCAGCCGGGGCACTTCTGCCCCAGCCAGTTCGATTCGGAATGGAACGTCGAGGAGAACCGGCTGATCCTCGGGCCCGAGATTCTGGCTCAGTTGCCGCGCGGCGTGCGGCCCGATGCGCTGGTCATGGGCGTGGGCACGGGCGGCACGCTGATCGGCGTCGGCCAGGCTTTTCGTGACGTCAATCCGCACGTCCGGCTGTTTGCGATGGAGCCCTCCGAATCGCGCACGCTGTTGTGCGGGGAAGTCGCACTGCACCAGATCGAAGGGATCGCCGATGGCTTCGTCCCGGGAATTTTCCAGCGGCATGGCGCGCTGGTCGACGAAATCACCAGCGTGGACAGCGATGACGCCGTCGCCGCGATGCGGCAACTTGCGCGACGTTTCGGCCTGTTGTGCGGACCGAGTTCCGGCGCGCACTGGCTGGCAGCGCGGCGCGTGCGCGAGCGCCACCCGCAACTGCGCACGGTGGTGACGATCTTCTGCGACGAGGGCGAGAAGTACCTGCAGGACTACTTCATGGACGCGCAGGACACCGTGGTCCTGCCGACGCCCTTCGCATGAAGTGCAGGTAGATGACCGCGCATCGGATCACCAGGGCACGGTGGCGCCGTGGCGGTCGAGGAAACTCCCGCTGTCGGCGTGGGAGACCCGGCCGATCACCGCCAGCATCAAGGACACCGCGTCGGCCGGCTCGATCTCGGCCGAAGGGCCTCCCATCCCGGTGCGCACCCATCCCGGGTGCAGTGCGATCACGGTGATGTCGCGCTCGGCCAGCGCATGCGCGAGCAGCACGGTCGCCATGTTCAGCGCGGCCTTGGAAATCGCGTAGGTCGGCGTGCCGAACCCGCCGGTGCTGGCGATCGATCCCAGCCGCGACGACAGGTTCGCCACCGTCGCGCCTTTGGCGAGGCTGTCCGCCAGAGTCTGGGTCAACAGGAACGGACCGCTCGCGTTCGTGCGCAGGCTGTCGTCCAGGTTGTCGAAGCTCACGCTGCCGAAGCGCTCGCCCGAATGCAGCACCCCGGCGTTGTTGATCAGCAGGTCGATGGATCCGGCCACGCCGTCGCCCAGCAGCGGCAGTTCGCGCGCCAGCTCTGCGTGGGAGCGCGGTGCGGCCACGTCCAACGGCAACACGTGCAGCCGGCCGGGGTGTTCCCCCACCAGTCGATTGAGCTCGTTGGCGCGGCCGGGGTGACGGGCGGTGGCGATCACGCGGTCGCCGCGGGTCAGCAACTGGCGGACGAACTCCAGTCCCAGGCCGCGGTTGGCGCCGGTGACCAGACAGTTGCGGGGGCGGTCGGAACTGAGCATCGCGGTGCACCTGGTGAGGGAAAGGTTCAGCGTAACGCCTGTGCTGCATGCGTTCCGTGCCGGTCACAGGACTTGTGGCCTAGTGCCGCCGCCCCGCGCGCTGGGTAGGATGCCCTGTTGCCCGCTCTCTCCGGGCCGATTCGAAGGAGTCCCGATGTTGACCTCTGCCAAGCTGCGTCCCGCCCTGCTCGCCGTCGCCCTCGCCGCGGGCACCGGCGGTCTTGCCTTCGCTCCTGGCGCCCTGCTGGCCGCCCCGCAGGCGGCGGTCGACATCGCCTACGAACAGTTCACCCTGCCCAACGGCCTGCGCGTGATCGTGCACACCGACCGCAAGGCGCCGATCGTCGCGGTCAACCTCTGGTACCACGTGGGCAGCAAGGACGAGCCGGCCGGGCGCAGCGGCTTTGCGCACCTGTTCGAACACCTGATGTTCAACGGATCGGAAAACCATCCCGGGGAGTACTTCGCGCCCTTCGAGATGGTCGGTGCCACCGACATGAACGGCACCACCAACTCCGACCGTACGAACTATTTCCAGAACGTGCCCACGACCGCCCTGGACATGGCGCTGTGGATGGAATCGGACCGCATGGGCCACCTGCTCGGCGCGATCGACCAGAAAGTCCTGAACGAGCAGCGTGGGGTGGTCCAGAACGAAAAGCGCCAGGGCGAGAACCAGCCTTACGGCCAGGTCTGGCAGAAGCTCGGGAAGGCGATGTATCCGGCGGGCCATCCATACCACCACAGCGTGATCGGCTCGATGGCGGATCTGGACGCCGCCTCGATCGAGGACGTCAGGAACTGGTTCCGCACCTGGTACGGCCCCAACAACGCAGTGCTGGTGCTGGCGGGCGACATCGACGTCGCCACGGCGAAAGACAAGGTCCAGCGCTACTTCGGTGACATCCCCGCCTCCCCGACCATGGCCCAGCCGGAGGTCGACGTCGCCGCCCGCACGAAATCCACGCGCGAAGTGATGCAGGACAAGGTGCCGCAGGCGCGCGTGTACCGGCTCTGGAACGTCGCCCAGACCGGCACCACCGACATCGACCGGTTGCAGGTGCTTGCGCAGATCCTGGGCGGCAGCCGCAGTTCGCGTCTCGACAAGCGCCTGCTTCACGAGGAGAAGCTGGTCGATCGCGTGAGCGCGGGGGCTTACGGCTCGCAGCTGGGTTCCAACTTCGTGATCTCCGCCGACGTCAAGCAGGGCGGCGACCCGGCGAAGGTGGAAGCGATCATCGAGGAAGAGCTCGAAAGACTGATCGCAGAGGGCCCCACGGAAGCAGAACTGGACCAGGCCAGGGCGGTGCTGCGCGCCAGCTTCGTTCGTGGGGTCGAACGCATCGGCGGCTTCGGCGGCAAGGCCGATGCGCTGGCCGAGTGCGCGATCTTCGTCGGCGATCCGGGTTGTTTCCGCGAAACTTTGAAGAATATCGACGAGGCCAGTGCGGCCGATCTCAAGGCGGTCGGCAGGAAGTGGCTCGCCACGGGCGAGCACACCCTGGTCGTCGTGCCGGGCGAGCGCACTGCGCTGGCCGAGGATCCCGCGGTCACCCCGACGCCGCTGCCGCTGCCTGCCGTGGATCCCCGCTACCGGGTGGCCCCCAGCGACATCGACCGCAAGGCCGGCGTGCCGGTACCGACGGAATTTCCGCAACTGAAGTTTCCCGAGCTCCAGCGCGCGACCCTGAGCAACGGCACCCGGGTCATCCTCGCCGGGCGGCACGACGTCCCCGTGGTGCAGTTCAATCTGCTCCTGGACGGCGGTTACAAGGCCGACCAGGGCGGCAAGCTGGGCAGTTCGAGCTTCACGATGAACATGCTCGACGAGGGCGCGGGCGAGTACGACGCCCTGGCCTTTGGCAACCGCGCCGAAGCGCTGGGCGCCAATCTTGGCGCGGGCGTCTCGCTCGACGGCGGCACGGCGTTCCTGTCCGCGCTGACCGACCAGCTCGATCCGTCGCTGGAGCTGTTCGCGACCATGCTGCGGGAGCCGCGTTTCGACGAGGCGGAGATCGAGCGCGTGCGCGCGAGCTGGATCGCAGGCATCCGGCAGGAAAAGGCGCGGCCCAACACCGCCGCACTGCGGGTGTTGCCGCCGCTGCTCTACGGTGAGGGCCATCCGTACGCCATTCCATTCACCGGCAGCGGGACCGAGGCTTCGATCGGCTCCCTGGAGCGCGAAGACCTGCTGGCCTATCACCGCGACTGGGTCCGACCGGAAGGCGCGACTTTGGTCGTCGTCGGCGACACCACGCTGGAGCAGATCGTTCCGCTGCTGGAGACGCACCTGGGTGACTGGCGCGGGACTGGCGAGGGCGTGCCGCAAGTCGATGTGCCGCAGGTGACCCGGCCGGCGGCACCGCGGGTTTTCCTCATCGACCAGCCCGGCGCGGTGCAGGCGAACATTTTCGCCGGCCATTTGATGCCCTCCACGCGCGACGACGGTGCCACCCGCCTGGATATCGCCAACGAGGTCATCGGCGGCTCCTTCACCGCGCGGCTCAACATGAACCTGCGCGAGGACAAACACTGGTCCTACGGCGCACGAACCAGCCTGAGCAACGCCGTCGGGCAGCGCCCGTGGCTGGCGGTGGCGCCGGTGCAGATCGACAGGACCGCCGACGCGCTCAAGGAGATGCAGCGGGAAATCGACGAATACGCCAGCGGCAAGGCACCGCCGACGCAGGAGGAAATCACCCGCATCAAGGCCAACGAGATCCTGAGCCTGCCCGGAGCCTACGAGACCGCCGCCGCCATCGGCGACACGATCATCAGCAACGTGCGCTTCGACCGGCCTGACGATTACGTGAGCCGGCGCACCGCGGAAATCGAATCGCTGTCGCCCGAGCAGGTCGCAAAGGCCGCCGAGGCCATCGATACCGACGCGCTGACCTGGGTGATCGTCGGCGACCTGAAGCAGACCGAGCAGCCGGTGCGCGCGCTGGGGCTTGGCGAGGTGAGGGTGCTTGACGTCGATGGCGTACCCGTCGCTGGCGCCACTGCGGGCGACGAGCCGAAGGACGGCGCGAAGTAGGCGGTCAACGGCTGTTCATCCCTGGAGCGTCCATCGGCGCTCCCGGGGTTCACAATCGACCCATCCCATCCTGCGAGGTTCCCATGCGCCCACTGCTGATTGCCGGCCTGATCACCATCCTGCTTGGCGGGTGCACCTGGGTGCACATGGCGCCGGGAGCCGGGGCGGTCCGGGTGATCAGTCCTGGCGGTGCGCCGTCGGGCTGCGAGCGCCGCGGCGAGGTGGCGGTGTCGGTCAAGGACAGCGTCGCCTTCTACCAGCGCAACGAACTGCGCGTGCGCGAGGAGCTGGAGACGCTTGCGCGAAACGAAGCGCCCGGCATTCAGGCCGACACGATCCAGCCGCTGGGCCAGCCGCTGGAAGGCGAGCAGCGCTTCGCCGCATACCATTGCGGCGCCAGCGCGGCGGCTACAGGCCCGGCCAGTGCGACCGGAGCACAGACGTACCCCATCGGCGACTGAGACAGCGGACACGATTATGTGAACGCGTGGACAGCCCTGGGTATGTTATTGGTGCGCCTGTCGCAACAAAACGCTAACCTGTGGTGTTTCCGTCTCCGGTGCGCCGCCCATGCTGTTCCAACACGTCGCCATCGCTGGCCTGGCCCACATCGATGCGCCGCATCGACTCAGTTCCGATGACATCAAGGCGCGGCTGCAGCCGACACTTGACCGGCTGGGCATCCGTTCGGACATGCTCAAGGGCGTTGCGGGCATTCACGCGCGCCGCCTGTGGGACGGCCCGATGCTTGCCTCGGATGCCGCGACGCTCGCCGGGGTGAAGGCGCTGGCCGACGCCGGCATCGAGCCGGACCGTGTCGGCCTGCTGATCAGCACCTCGGTGAGCCGGGATTATCTGGAGCCATCGACGGCAAGCATCGTCTGCGGCAACCTGCGCCTGGGCGACATGTGCCAGAACTTCGACGTTGCCAATGCCTGCCTGGCCTTCATCAATGGCATGGACATCGCTTCGCGGATGATCGAGCGCGGCGAGATCGAATACGCGCTGATCGTCGACGGCGAGACCGCCAATCTCGCCTACGAGAAGACCCTCGAGCGCCTGTCCGCGCCCGACGTGACGGAAGAGCAGCTGCGCAACGAGATGGCCACGCTGACGCTTGGATGCGGCGCGGCGGCGATGGTCATGGCGCGCGCTGAACTCGCTCCCGGCGCCCCGCGCTACCGCGGCGGCGTGACCCGCGCCGCGACGCAGTGGAATGGCCTGTGCGTCGGAAACCTGGACCGCATGGTGACCGACACCAAGCAACTGCTGACCGAGGGCATCCGCCTGGCGCAGAAGACCTTCATCGCCGCCAAGCTCGCGCTCGGATGGGTCGTGGAGGAACTGGACGAATACGTGATCCACCAGGTCAGCCAGGTGCACACCCAGGCCTTCATCAAGGCCTTCGGCATCGACCCCAAGAAGGTGCTGACCATCTTCGCCGAGCACGGCAACATCGGCCCGGCCTCGGTGCCGATCGTGCTGAGCAAGCTGCGCGAAATGGGCCGGCTCAAGAAGGGCGATCGCGTGGCCCTGCTCGGGATCGGCTCGGGCCTCAACTGCTCGATGGCCGAGGTCGTCTGGTAGCGATCGGCAGAAACACAGATCGGTAACAACGCACCCGGCCCAGGCCGGGTGTCTGCTTTGGGGCATGGCCCGCGTCTGCCGCTCCTGAATACGGCATTTACCTGCATTTATCCGCTCTGAGTGCTTCAGGGGAGATTCGGCCGCGACACGGATACTGCGCTGGCCGCCCCGGGATCCGCCCCGATCCCGGCCCAAAAACGACCAAGAAGAGGCAATCCCATGAAGCGTTCCCTGCTCGCCCTGACCCTGCTCGCCGCCCTCCCGTTTGCCGCGACAGCGGCCGAAGGCCTCTCCTACACCTACGTGGAAGGCGGTTACGCCGCCACCGATACCGACTTCGGCGATGCCGACGGCTTCGCGATCAACGGCTCGGCTGCCATCGCTCCGAACTTCCACATTTTCGGCGGATACATCGGCCAGGAAACCGATCGGCAATTCGTCGATTTCGGCGATGGCATCGATGTCGACATCGGCGGCGTGGACGTCGACCAGTGGCGCCTGGGCGTCGGCTACAACCATGAAGTGGCTGCCAACACCGACCTGGTGACCCGCGTTGCCTACGAGCGCTCCGAGGTATTCAACGACTCCTTCGACGGCTACAGCGTCGAGGCCGGTGTGCGCAGTGCGTTCACCCCGATGGTCGAAGGCTACGCGCTGGCCGGGTACGAAGACGGCAGCGATTACGACGGCGACTTCTACGGCCGCGTCGGCGGCCAGGTGAAGTTCAACCAGACCTGGGGCGTCAGTGGCGACGTGAAGTTCGCCGATGGCGACACCCAGTACTTCATCGGTCCGCGAATCACGTTCTGAGCCGGCCGTACGCTGCCTGCAGATTCTCTCTCAAGCATTGCGAACCAGCCCGGCTCCGGCCGGGCTTTTTGTTGGATGCGGGCTGCAGGGAGCCGGCGGTCGCCGGACGAGGAGCAGGGGCCTCAGCGGAACAGTGCGCTGGGATACTCGGACTTCTGCTCGCGCCCCAGCAACTGCTTCAGCCCCTCGGCGGGGGTCAGGCGCCCATGCAGCACGGCGTGGACCGCCTCGGCAATCGGCAGCTCGACGCCGTGGCGCCCGGCCAGGCGCATGACCTCGTCTGCGGTCTGCACCGACTCGACCACCTGACCGATCGCCCGGACCGCCTCTTCCAGGGTCTGGCCCTGTCCGAGAGCAAGGCCGAGACGGCGGTTGCGCGACAGGTCGCCGGTGCAGGTCAGCACCAGATCGCCCAGCCCGGCCAGGCCCATCAGCGTTTCGGGCTGGCCACCGACTTCGCGGTTGAGCCGCAGCATTTCGTTGAGTCCGCGGGTGATAAGCCCCGCGCGCGCGTTGAGACCGAGCTGCATGCCATCGGCCACGCCGGTGGCTACCGCGAGCACGTTCTTCATCGCGCCGCCCAGTTCAGCACCGAGCATGTCGTTGCCGGTGTAGGCTCGGAACGCGGGGCCGTGCAGTACATCGGCAAGCTGCTGGGCGAACGCGTGCTGTGCCGAGTGAACCGTCAGCGCGGTGGGAAGCCCCAGCGCGACTTCCTTGGCGAACGACGGCCCGGTGACCACCGCGAGCGGGACGTCGGGGCCCAGCAGCTCGGCAGCGACCTCGTGCAGCAGACGGCCGCTACCGGGTTCGAACCCCTTGGTCGCCCATGCCACGCCCGCGCCGGCCTGACGCAGCGGCGCGAGGCAATGCAGGGTTTCGGCAAACGCGTGGGAAGGCACCACCACCAGGACCAGATCGGCACCCTCGAGCGCCGACGCGAGCGACGTGGTCGCCTGCACTCCCACGGGCAGCCGAATGCCGGGGAGATAGCGCGGGTTCTCGCCGCGGGCGGCGATCGCCTCGATGACCGCGGCGTCGCGGCCCCACAGCGACACAGCGTGGCCATGCCGCGCGATCAGTGCCGCCAGGGCGGTGCCCCAGGAGCCTGCTCCCAGCACCGCCACGCGACTGGCGCCGTTGCCGGCGACCTGCGAGGTGACCCCCGTCACTGAGGTGTTCAGGCGTTACCGGCGGTCTCGGAGCCCAGCTGGCCATCGGCCTGCTGCGCCGCGCGCTGGCGCAGTCCCTCGGCGTACAGCGCCTCGAAGTTGATCGGCTGCAGGAAGAATGGCGGAAATCCGCCGGCCTGCACCAGGGTGCTGATCAGCTGGCGGGCATACGGGTAGAGCACACCGGGGCAATGCGCACCCAGCATGCCGTCCAGCGTCGCCGCGTCGAAGCCTTCCAGGGTAAACACACCGGCCTGCTTGACCTCGACCAGGTACATCGGCTTTTCTTCGGCGTTGCAGTTCAGGGTGATCGTCAGCACGACCTCGTAGGCCGACTCGCCCAGGCGCTGCACGCTCTGGCTGAGATTCATCTGCAGTTGCGGCTGCGCGGTCTCGCTGAAGGAAGCGGCGCCGCCGGGAACCTCGAACGACACGTCCTTGACGTAGATCTTTTCGATCGTGAAGGCCGGGCCGCTGGGGGTTTCGCTCGGCGCCGTTGCGCCGTTGAGGTTCTCTTCGGACATGTCCGTACTCCGGTAAGCGGAAAAAAAGAGGGCAATTATGCCATGCGACCGCTACCCGGCCGTCCCTTCAGGTGGGCGACGGCCGCGGGGCGGGCAAGGGCAGCCGAATCGACTGGTTCTTTGAAGCGCCGCAGGTAGCCGCGGGGCTCAGCGGCCCTTGACCAGAGGCAGATCCGCCTGCTGCCACGCCTGCACGCCGCCCTCGAGCCAAAACACCTGCTCGAAGCCAGCCTTCTTCAGGCGGCGTGCGGCAGCGGCAGAGGCGTGCCCGCTCCGGCAGGTCACCACCACGGGCAGGGCCTTCGCGCTGGCCAGCAGCTTGCTCTCCGGATCGAACTGGCTCGGAGCAACCGAGCGGCTGCCGGCGATGTGGCCCTTTTCGAACTCGGCGCTGGGCGACATGTCGATGACCAGCGCGTTTTCGCGGTTGATCAGGTTGGTAAGTTCGGCCGGGCGCAGGCTCTTGTAGCCGCGGAACAGGCGCGCGATCTCGTTGACGATCAGAGCCAGGGTGACGGCCGCCAGGCCGAGCGAGAGCAACGGGTGGCGGCCGGCGAAGGCCAGCAGTTCTTCTAGGGTCACGGGATCACGGTGCGGGAAGCGGGGCGGGGATTGTCGCCCAGCGCCGGTGGCGGCGCAAAAACACCGCCGACTCGCCGACTATTGCCCGTCCCACAGGTCCGGCAGATCGCCCTGCAGCCACCAGGTCTTCGCCTCCGGGTTCCAGCGCCAGTTCTCGCGATAGCGCACCGTGCGCTCGGTCAGCGTGTGGCGGTTGACCACCCCGATCTCGATGTCGCGCACCGCGGTTCCGGCATCGAGGTTGCGATCCGAGCCGATGTCCCGATACGAGGAGATCTGCACGTGCTCGTAGCGGGCCAGTTGTAACGGCGTCAGCGGATGCGCCTTGCGATATTCGGGGTCGACCAGGTTGCGTGCGCCCTCGAAATCACCCCAGCGGATCGCGCCCGACCAGGCGTACTGCATCCGATCAAGCTCATTGGCTTCGCGACTGGTGCTGGCGCAACCTCCCAGCAGCAGCGCGCTCATCAGTGCGCACATCATCAGGATCAGCTTCAACAGGCGCATCGGCTCGCTCCGCGGAGTTTCAGTGGCGATCATCCTAGCGGGCGCGGCGCGGCGGTGCGATTGTTGCGTGCGATGGCGACATAGCGGGCGGTGAAATCGCAGGCCACGCCTCCCCCTGGCAGGCCCGCCTTCGCCACGATGCCTGCGCGGGCGCGACCGCGCTGGCGCAGGGTGGCAAAAAAGGTCGGCCAGTCGGCACCGGCGGCGAGCTCGGATTGCACGCGAAGGTCGTCGTACAGCGGAGCCAGATAGCGGATCTGGCTGTCGGCGACGTAGATGTCCGCCTCCAGCGAAGCGGCTTCCAGCTCAAGCCACATCAGTCCCCACGAGGCCAGCGTCATCATCGAGGCGAGACTGCCGCCGAAGGCGCAGCCCTTGTCGTTGATGTGGCGGGACAGCGGCGCGTGCAGTTGCAGTCGCGCGCCGTCGAAGGCGGCGATGCTCAGGTCCATCACCGCCACCGGTGGCATCGACTGGTAGTGGGCGTAGAGACGTTGCAGCGGATCGTTGGAGTGCATTCGGGATCTTCAGGCCGGGGGGAGGCTGACCGTTTCCGCGGCTCGCCGGCACTGGGAGGCAATCCAGGGCTGCGGGAGCATCGCGGCCGTGCGAAAGTGGCTTCATGCCGATGTCAGCGCCCGGATGGTACGTGATTTCGTTGCGACCGCGAGGTGAGCACCAGAGCTTGCGACACGCCGCGGCGCGGCAGGGAGGCGGCCTGATCGCGTTGTCGCCGTGGGCGTTGCGCGACCGCCACGACGAGGGCGCCCGCGAGGCACTGTCGCGGGCGCTCGTGGCGTCGCGGGTGCTGTTCACCAGCCCTGCGGCGGTCCGCGCGGCCGATCGCCTGCTGCCGCTGCGCGCAGCGGCCGGCCACGGTTATTGCTGGCTTGGTGTCGGAACCGGCACGCGCTCGGCCCTGCTCCGGCTGGGGCTTGCGGACGCAATCTGCCCGCCGCGCATGGACAGCGAGGGGCTGCTGGCGATGCCGCAGTTGCAGGACGTTCACGGGGTCCGGATCGGCCTCGTCACCGCGCCCGGCGGTCGTGGTGCACTCACTCCGGCGATGGAGGCCCGCGGCGCAGTCGTGGTGCGCGCCGATGTGTACGAGCGTGTTCCGGTGCCGCTGCCGGCGGAGCCACTGCGCGTCTTTCGTGCGCTCTCGCGGCCGGCGGTTCTGGCGGTGTCCAGTGGCGAGGCGCTACAACGGGTCCTGCAGGCCGCTCCGGAAGACATCGCCAGGCAGTTGCGGTCGTTGCCCGCGGTCGTCGCGAGCGAGCGCCTTGCGTTGCAGGCGCGGCAGAGCGGATTCCCCCGTGTGGGGGTTTCCCGCAGCGCATCGCCCGCTGATCTCGTCGCCGCGGCGATCGAGATGACCGGCCCGGAACGCGGTGGCCGCGACGGTGCTTAACGGGGCGGTCCGGTAGCATGGGGTGGTCCCCATTGCGCGCATTCATATTGTGTCTCCGACTTCCGAAGCTCCCGAAGCCACTGCCGTTTCCAATTCTCCAGCCGTGCCGGTCGCGCGCCGTCGCGCCCGTGTGTGGCCGTGGCTGCTTGCGCTCGTCCTGCTGGCAGCCGCCGGCTGGGCTGGCTGGCAGGGCTGGCTGCTGTGGCAGGATCAGCAGCGCCAAGCCGCGATCCACGCCGACCAGCGGCTGGAAGCGTTGGCCCAGCGCCTCTCCGCACTCCGGGACGATCAGCGCGGGCAATCGCAGCGGCTGCAGCAGGCCGACGCGACCAATCGCGTACTTCGCGACGAACTGCTCGGGTTTTCGGAGCGGGCGGCATTGCTGGAGGAAAGCGTTGCGCGCCAGAACGACCCCGACCGGCCGAGCGCCCTGGCACTGCGTCTGGACGAGGCGGAGCTGCTGCTCAGCATGGGTGAGCAGCGCCTTCTGATTGCCGGCGATCTCAATGGCGCCCAGCGCGCGTACGCCCTGGCGGCGGGCGCGCTGCAACGGGTCGATGACCCTGCATTCATGAACCTGCGGCAGGCGCTCATGCAGGAGCGGGCAGCGCTGGAGGCAGTCGACATCGAACCGCGCGTGCGCGCGCTGGCGCAGCTGGAGGCATTGGCATCGCGGCTCGAGGCGGTGCCGGAGACCGCACCGGCCACCGTTGCGGCGCAGGACCTGCCGTGGTGGCGACGCATCATGGCCGATCTGGTGCAGGTTCGCCCCACCGAAGGCGCGGTGGCCTCGCAGCCCGGCGACCGCGCCGCGGCCCGCGCGGGCCTGCAGCTGGAGATCAGCCTGGCGCGCGCGGCCGCCGAGCGCCGCGACCCGCAGGGCTGGCGCGAAGCCCTGCAGCGCGCCGACGCCTGGGTCGAGCGCCTCTGGCCTGCGTCGCCTGAACGCGAGACCCATCGCACCAGGCTCGCCCGACTGGCCCAAGCCCCGCTTTCACTCTCGCTCCCGACTCTGGGCAGCACACTGCGCGAGCTTCGCCAGGCGCGCGCGGCGCAGACCCTGCAACCGTCCATGGACCCGATTACGGAGCCCCGATGAACCTTTTCCGCAACCTGTTGATCCTGATCGTCCTGGCACTGGTCGGCGCGCTGGTCGCGCAGCTGCTTCTGCAGGACCCCGGCTATGTGCTGGTCCGCTACCGTGGCACCGACTACAGCACCTCGCTGGCCAACGCCCTGCTGATGGCCGTGGCCGCGCTGGTCGTCCTCTGGCTGCTGTGGAAACTGCTCAGCCTGCCGTTCTCCGCGATGCGGCGTCGGCGCGAGCGGGTCTCCCGGGCCCGCTTGACCGACGGCCTGGACGCGCTCAACCGCGGCCACTGGACCCAGGCAGAGAAGTTGCTCCAGCAGGCGGCGAACGACGACGCCGGCACGATTGCCCGGGTCGGTGCCGCGCGAGCCGCTGCCGCCCGCGGCGACGGTGCCGGGGCGCACCAGCAACTGGACATGATCGCGGCCGACCACGCGACCACCCGCGCACTGGCGCTGGCGGAACTGGCGCTGGCGGAGGGCCGTGCGACCGACGCGCTGGTCGCGCTCAATGCACCCAACGCCCAGCCGCTGCCCCCGCGTGGGCTCGCGCTGCGTGCCGAGGCGCTTGCACAGAGCGGCCGCGCCGGTGATGCCTACGGCATGCTCGGCGCGATGCGGCAGCAGAACGCGCTGCCTCCGCAGAGGCTCGATGATCTCGAAGCGCAATGGTCGGAAGCCGCGCTGCGAGAAGCGGAGGACGCCAACCTGCTCGCGGACCGATGGCAGGCCTTGCCCAAGTCGCTGAAAAGCGATCCGGCCGCCGTAGCTGCCTACGCCGAACGCGCGGCCGCATTGCGCTGGGAGGAGGCGGCGGCCAGGAGCATCGAGGAAGCGCTCGATACGCGCTGGGACGACGGATTGGCGGGCCTGTATGGCCGCTTGCCAATCGGATTGATCGACTCACGAACGACCCAGGCGGAGCGTTGGCTGCCGTCGCATCCGGCAAGCCCGGGGCTGCTGCTCACCCTCGCGCGGCTCAGCCGTGCCCAGGGGCACTGGCCGCAGGCCGAGTCCTACCTGCACCGCGCACTCGCCCAGGGTGCGCACCCGGAAGCCTGGGAGGAGTTGGGCCACGGTTTCGCCCAGAACGGCGACGAGGCACGCGCCAGTCTCAGCTACGCCAATGCCCTGCGCGCGAGCCGCGGCGAGGCGGTGACGCCTCTGCCCGGTCGCGACATGCGCCAGCAGATCCACGACGAGGCCGTGATCGAAGAACGCGACGAGCACGGAATGCCGCGTCTGCGCGAGTGAGTGCCGGCCTCGCCGACTCCGGGCGCAAAGGCCGCGAAAGAACGGCTGAAAAGGAAGACCCGGCTGCGGCTACAGGCTTGCGGCTACAGGCCTGAGGCTTTCAGCCCCGCGGCGAAACGACGGTTCTCTTCAATTCGCGGGTCGGTCGCGTTTCAGCGCTCGAGAATCGCGACCACGCCCATGCCGCCCGCGGTGCAGAGCGACACCAGGCAACGGCCACCGCCGCGTTGCTGCAGCTCTTTGGCCGCGGTCGCGATCACCCGGGCGCCGGTTGCGGCGAACGGGTGGCCGGTGGCGAGCGACGAACCGTTGACGTTGATCCGCGCAGGATCGATGCGCCCCAGCGGTGCCGACAGACCGAGCCGTTGCTTGCAGTACTCCTCGCTCTCCCAGGCCCGCAACGTGCACAGCACCTGCGCGGCGAAGGCTTCGTGGATCTCGTAAAGATCGAAGTCCTGCAGGCTCAGGCCGTTTCGCGCCAGCATCTCGGGCACCGCGACGGTCGGCGCCATGAGCAGGCCTTCGCCATGGACGAAATCCACCGCCGCCACCTGCGCGTCACGCAGGTGGCAAAGCACCTCGTGTCCATGCGCCTGCGCCCACTCCTCGGATGCGAGCAGGCAGGCGGCGGCGCCGTCGGTCAGCGGCGTGGAGTTGGCGGCGGTCAGGGTGCCACGACCGGAAGTCCGGTCGAACGCGGGCTTGAGCGAAGCGAGTTTTTCCAGCGAGCTGTCCGCACGCAGGTTGTTGTCGCGCGACACGCCGCGGAAGCTCACGACCAGGTCGTCGAAGAAGCCGCGCTCGTAGGCCGCGGCGAGCTTGCGATGGGAACCCAGCGCCCACTCGTCCTGCGAATCGCGCGAGATGTTCCACTGCTTGGCCATGTCCTCGCAGTGAGCGCCCATCGACTTGCCGGTGCGCGGTTCGCCAACGCCGGGGAAATCGGGCTTGAGTTCGCGAGGGTGGAAGCCGCGGAACGCCGCGATGCGGCCCCGGGGCGTCTTGGATGCGGCCGCGGCGAGCAGGCGGCGGCGGAAACTCTTGCCGTAGACGATCGGCACGTCGGACGTGCTGTCCGATCCGCCGCCGATGCCGACGTCGATCTGGCCCACCGAGATCTTGTTGGCCACGGTGATGATCGAATCCAGCGAGGTGCCGCACGCACGTTGCAGGGTGATGCCGGGCGTCAGCGGCGACAGCCCCGAGGACAGGGCCGCTTCGCGTCCCAGGTTCCAGTCGCTGGAATGCTTGATGACCGCGCCCATCGCCACTTCGCCCAACTGCTGACCGTGCAGCCCGAACTTTTCCACCAGCGCGCCCAGGGTGCGCACCGACATGCCCAGATTGCCGACGTCGGCGTAGGCGGTGTTCTGCCGAACGAACGGGATTCGGACGCCGCCGAGGATGGCAACAGGGCGGACAGGACGCATGGGATCACCTCAGGGCAGCGGTTGCGGTGCGACAAGCATGCCGGCCGGCCTGTGCAAGGCTGGCAAACGCTTGCGCGTCATAATGGACCGAGTGTAGCGCTGCCCCTTACCGCAACCAAACGCCTGATGGCCCTGAAACTGCCGAGCGGACCGATGAACGCCACCGACACCCATCCGGCCAGCGAGGTGCCGCCGCTGATTTTCGGCGCCCTTGCGCTGGAACTCGCCGGCGGTGCCGCGGTCGATCGCGACAGCCTGACCCAGGCCGGCTCGGGCGAACTGGCGGCTCTCGTCGCGCGCGATCTGGCCGGGTTTGTCGCCGATGCGGCCCGGCTGGAACTCGTGCTGGTGGGTGCGCACTACGACCCGGTCGAGGTGTTGCGACCCGGTTGGCCGCTACACCAGGAACTCCATCAGCTTTCCGCGCGCGCCCCGTCCATCGACGCTTTGGCCGGGGAGTCCGCAGATGCAACCGTCGCGGGCACCGGACGGGTCATCGCGTTCGGTACGCACGAGGGCCGGCTGCCGGGATCGCTCATGCCCGCAGCGGAATTCACCGGCGGTCCGTTGCGGCTGTTGCCGTTCGTGCTGACGGGCGATTCCGCCACCCTGGCAGAGGTGGGCGAGGTGCTCGAACGCGAACTGCTCGAACGCGGCATGGCCGGCGCCGGCACCGCGCTGGCAGCTCAGGATGCATTTGGAGTCCGGATCGAACATGCCCGCTATCTGACGGTGCACGATCTGACCGCGATGACCGCGATGCAGTACGAGCATGCGGGACTGGCTGCCTTGTGGCCGGTGCTGGAAACCGCACTGCTGCAGCCGGAGGCGGAAGAGTGGCTCAATGCCCCGCCCGAACCGCTGCTGCACTACACGCAGAAAGAAGCGCGGATCGCGCTGTTTTCTGCGCAGGCCTGGCACGCGCGCTATGCCACCGATGCGCCCTGCGAATCGCCCACCGAGCGCGAGCGCCTGAACCGGCGGCACCAGCAGTTCGAAGCGCGACAGCGCCAGTTCGCGGCGGTGCTGGGCGCGCACGGCGTGGCCGTGACCTTCGTGCACTGCGATCGCGATGCCGATCACCGCGAGGAACTGAGCTGACGCGAGCCATGCGCGACTGGCACCGCTCCCTTCCGGTGTCAGTTCGTACCGAACTCCGCTTCGAAGATCCGGTAACCCGCGTCACTCATGCCCAGCGCCTCGTAGGTGCGTTGCGCCGAGGCGTTGTCGCGTTCCACGTAAAGCCGCAGCCCGATCACGCCGGGTGTTTCCCGCGCGCGGCTTTCCACGTGCCGGTATAGAGCGGCGAATACACCTTGCCGGCGATGCCCGGGCCGCACGTAGACGCTCTGGATCCACCACCAGTCGCCGTTGCGCCAGTCGCTCCATTCGCGCGTCAGCATCAGTGTGCCCACAGGCAGCGCGAGGGTTTCCCCTCCCGCGATCGTCGATTCCTGCATGGCGACGAAGTACCGCGCACGCGCGGGATCCTCCAGCCCGGCGGCGACCCCCGCGCTGACCGTGGCCTGGTCCAGTTGCTTGTGCTCGGTTTCCATCGCCATTGCGATCGCCCACTGGCTCAGCAGATCGCCATCGCCTGCTTTCGCCGCCCGGACGCGCAGCGCCATGCCGGTCTAGCCCTGGGCCCGGATCATGCCGCAGGCAATGCGTGCGCCTGCATCGCCCGACGGCTGGCTGGTGTAATCGTCGGGCTGCGCGTGCACCACCACCGCGCGACCGATCGCATCGTTGGCGGCGCTGCCGCCGAGCACCACGCCTTCGGCATGGACATCGACCTTCGCCACGCCCGACGTATTGGCGAGAATGTTGTTCATGTCGCCGGCGTGATGGGTGGGCGTGCCGACCCGGCCGTGCGGCTCGCCGGTCGGGTTGAAGTGGCCGCCCGCGCTGCTGGCATCGGCCGCGGTGCAGTCGCCCTTCTCGTGAATGTGGATCGCATGCGTGGAGTTGCGTGGCAGTCCGCCGATTTCGCCAGTCAGGTGCACACCGTCACCCATCGGCCGCAGCGTCAGGCGGCCGCTGACGAGGCTTCCCGAGGCGGGCGCAAGGTTCACCGTCGCCTCGCGCACGGTCGACATGCTGGCGAGAACCGGTTTGGCGGACCTGGCGTTGGCGTTGGCGTTCGCCGATGCCGAGCTGCGGCCGGATGGCTCGCCTGCGGGCATCGAATTGCAGGCGGCCAGTGCCAGCGCGGCAAAAGCGGCGGACCAGCGGGCGGTGCGAAAGGCGTGGGTCATCGTGTCGCTCCGTTCGGAATGGCCCGCCAGCGTAGCGTGCAGCCGGTTGAGCGTCGGTGAAGCGGGGCGGCGCGTCAACGATCCGGATCGGTCTTGAGCTTGCGCGTCAGCGTGTTGCGGCCGAGTCCGAGCCGCGACGCTGCTTCGGCGCGGCGGCCACCGGTGTGTTCCAGCGCGGCCTGCAGCAGCGCCCGGTCGAGCCGGTCGCGGGCCTGCGCGTGCAGCCCGCGCGCGCCCGCCGCCAGCTGCGAACGAGCCCAGGCCGAAACCTGGCTCTCCCAGTCGTCACCGTCGATCGGTGTGGCGCCGGTGGCGATGCCCAGCGCGTCATCCAGGTCGGCACAGCCCACGACATCGCCGGGCGCCAGTGCCGCCACGCGCCAGCACAGATTTTCCAGTTCGCGCACGTTGCCGGGCCAGTCGTGCGCGAGCAGCCGCTCCAGTGCCGCCTTCCCCAGCCGCTTGGGCCGCGCGTGGAGCCGGGCCGCAGCGGTGGCGAGGAAACGCTCCGCCAGTTGCGGAACATCCTCGCGACGCTCACGAAGCGGCGGCAGGCGCAGACGCACCACGTCCAGCCGATGCAGCAGGTCGGCGCGGAAACGACCATCGGCGACCAGCGCTTCGAGTTCCTGATGCGTCGCGGCGATGACGCGCACGTCGACCCGGATCAGTTCGCGACCGCCGACGCGGAAAAATTCGCCTTCGGCCAGCACGCGCAGCAGGCGCGTCTGCAGGCCCAGCGGCATGTCGCCGATCTCGTCGAGGAACAGGGTGCCGCGATGCGCCTGTTCGAACCTGCCCAGTTGGCGGCGCTGGGCACCGGTGAATGCGCCGGCCTCGTGCCCGAACAGCTCCGACTCCAGCAGTTCGGCCGGGATCGCGGCCGTGTTGAGGGCGACGAACGGCTGCGCCGCGCGCGGCGACTCGCGGTGCAGGGCGCGCGCAACGAGCTCCTTGCCGGTGCCGGTCTCGCCTGTGATCAACACCGACAGCGGCGCCTGCGCCAGGCGGCCGATCGCACGGAACAGGGTGCGCATTGCGGGGCTGGAGCCCAGCAGCCCTTGCCCGGCGTCCGGTTGCTCCGGCGTCCGCTCGGCGGACTCCGGCGTCGCACCCAGCGTGCGCCTTGCCAAAGCCACCGCGTCGTCCAGGTCGAACGGCTTGGAGAGGAATTCCAGCGCGCCGCCGCGGAACGCACCGGCGGTGCTGGCGACATCGGTGTAGGCGCTCATCACCACCACCGGAAGCGCTGGTGCGACACGCTTGAGCTTCTCCAGCAGCACCAGCCCGTCATCGCCCGGCATCCGCACATCGGTAAACAGCAGGTCCGGCGCGCCGCGGTCCTGCAATGCCGACAGGACACCGGCGGCGTTGTCGAACGCATCCACGTCGTAGCCCGCCTCGCGCAGAGCGGTGGCGAGCACGAAGCGCACGCTGCGGTCGTCGTCGACCACCCACAGCCGCGCGCTCACCGGCGACGCTCCGCTCGAACCAGGGCTTCGGTTCCCTGTGGCCGCATCAGCACCATCATCCCGCGCCCTCTTCGTCAGTCCGTATCGGCAGCAACAAGCTGAAAACCGTGTGTCCCGGGCGCGAGCGATAGGCCAGCGATCCACGGTGTTCGCGCGCAACCTGCTGGGCGAGCGCCAGGCCCAGCCCGCTGCCTTCCGCGCGACCGGACACCAGCGGCAGGAACACGCGCTCGGCGAGTTCCTCGGGGACGCCGCGGCCATCGTCCACGATCTCCAGCCGCAAGGCGATCGAATGCAGCTGTTCGCCGATGCGCGCGCCGTGCTCTGCGCGCGTGCGCAGGGTGACGTGGGTGGCGCCGGCTTCGATGGCATTGCGGGCGAGGTTCCATACCGCCTGGGTCAGGCGGTCGGCATCGCCGGCGAACTCCGGGAGGCTGGGGTCGTAGTCGCGCAGCAGCCGCACGGCCCAGCCGGCGTCGCTTTCGGCCAGGCGCAGCACGCGTTCGAGCACCGCGTGGATGTTCAGTGGCGCGTGCGGGCGCGGCGGCGTGGGCGTCAGCAACTGGTCGAGCAACCCGGTCAGGCGGCCGACCTCATCCTCGATCAACCCGAGCAGCTCGCGCGCCGCGCCGCCGTCTTCGAGTCCGTCGATGCGCCGTGCGAGCAGTTGCGCCGCGCCCTTGACGCCCGCCAGCGGGTTGCGCAGTTCGTGCGCGAGCCCCTTGAGCGAGGCCGAGAGCGCCGATGGCAGCAGCACCGCGGGGTCGTCGCCGGGAAACTCGTCGACAGGATGTGCTTCCAGCAGAAAGCTGCCGTCCTCGCGTCGCGTCAGCCACGCATCGGCGAAGCGTTCCTCCGCGTCCGGATAGCGCAGGCAGATGCGCCGCAGCCTGGCGCTGGCGTCTTTCGTGGTCAGCGCATCCAGCGCTGCGGCGAGACGCCCGTTGCCGTCGTCCAATTCCGCCAGATCGCGGCCCCGAAGACGACGCATGCCGACGCCGAGCCAGCGCGCGAATGCCTGGTTGCATCCGGCGATCGCGCCATCAGCCGTGGTCCATGCCAACGGCGTTGTGAGTGCCTCGATCTCGGGCGGAACGGGCGCAATGGGCACGACGGGGAGCATCGCGCCATCGTATTGCAAAGGCTCCGGTTCCGCGCCGACGGAAGCTTCCGAAATTCCGGAACCGTTGGATGCACAGGGCATTGTTAGACTCTGCTGGTGGACCGACGACTCGTCAGCCAGGCACAGGAGTTGATGCGTCGCGGCCGCGTGGCCGAGGCGGTTCGTGGCCTGTTGCCCGCGCTCGATGCCCGCCCTCCCGCGCCCAATTCGGTCAAGCTGCTGGCGCGGCTGGCCATGTACCAGCAGCAGATGCCACTGGCGCGGCAGGCACTCGATCTGGCCACCACGCTGCTGCCGGGCGATGCGGAAGTGCACGCGCTGCTCGCCGCGGCGGCGAAGATTTCCGGCGATGGCCAGGCGCTGGAAACGGCCGCCCGCAAGGCCCTGGCGATCCAGCCGGGAAACCCGATCGCCTCCGCACTGCTCGTCGAGCACCTGCGCGACCGTCTGCGCTTCAGCGAAGCGATGCAGGTTGCCGACCGCTGCCTGGAACTCTCGCCCGATGCCGCAGGCACGCGCCTGGCCCGCGCGGGGCTGCACCTGTTTTCCGGCGATGCGGCCGCCGCCGAGGCCGACGCCCGCGCTGCAGTGGCGGCCTCGCCATCGCTGCAGGCCAGGCAGACCGCGGGCATGAGCCTGCTTTACATGGACGATGCCGGCGTGTCCGTGCCCGGCGTGGAAGCGCTCGAACCGAAGCTGGTTCTGCAGCGACACCTGGAACTGGGACGCGCGATCGCGCCGATCAAGGCGCCGCCACTGCGTCCACGCGCGCCCTGGCGCTCCGGCGCCCGACCGCTGCGAGTCGGCCTGCTGTCGCCAGATTTCCGCCGGCATCCGGTGGGCTGGTTCATCGAGCCGCTGCTGTCGGGTTCCGATTCAAGCCGTATTGCCACCATCTGCTACAGCGACAGCAGCCCGGATGCGACCACCGCCAGCCTGCGCGTGCAGGCCGACGCCTGGCGCGACGTGCGCGGGGAGCCGGATACGCGCGTGATGCAGCGCGTCCAGGACGATGCCATCGACGTGCTGATCGACCTCAGCGGACACACCCACGGCAGCCGCCCGCACCTGCTCGCAAGCCGCTGCGCACCGTTGCAACTGGGCTATCTGGGGTATCTGTTCGACACCGGACTGGCTGGATGCGACGGCGTGATCGGAGACGCGACGACCCTGCCCCCCGCCACCGCCTCGGCGCGAAACCCGCTGCGACTTCCGGGTTGCTTCCTGTGCTACCTGCCACCGGAAGGCACGCCGCCGGTGCAGGCGCGCCCCGCCGGCGCTGCGCTGACGTTCGGCAGCTTCAATCATCTGGCGAAGCTGTCGCCGGCCACGGTCGCGCTGTGGGCGCGCGTGCTGGAACACACGCCCGGCTCGCGACTGGTGATGTGCGCGATGGGCCTGGCCGACGCGGGTGTGCGCGAGCGCGTCGCGCAGCGCTTCGCAGCCCTCGGGACAAGCGCCGAGCGTCTCGATCTGCGCCCACCGAACACCGACCTGCCCGCCTTCATTCGTCAGTACGACGACATCGACATCGCCCTGGATCCACTGCCGTTCAACGGCGGCACCACCACCCTGCAGGCGCTGTGGCAGGGCGTGCCCGTGCTCACCTGGCCCGGCCAGCGCATGGCCGCGCGCAGCGGCGCCTCGATCCTGGGTGCTGCGGGCCTGCACGAGTGCATCGCGAGCGACGCCGACGATTTCGTCGCGCGCGCCGTGGCAATGGCGAACGATCCCGGGTACCGGAGCGATCTGCGCCAGAGCCTGCGCGTGCGTGTCACCGATGCGGGCCTTACCGATCCGCAGCGATTTGCCTGTGGGTTCTGCGATCTGCTCGACGAGGCCGTTGCCGCCGCTTCATCCTGAGAGCAACGGGCACTGCGGCGCATCGATGGCCCTGCGTTTGGTGCCGGAAAGCAACTCCGACCCCGGCGCGCCGATGTTCGTCGGGCAACATCGGCGAGAAGGCCGTGACGCTATTGATTTGCGGATGGACAGCCCGGAGCTATACGCTACCCCGTGATGCCCGTCTTCCACCGCCAACGTCGCCTCCTGCGCACCGCCGTGCTGGTGCTGCTGGTGCTGGGCATGGCGATCAGCCCCATTTTCGGCGCAGTCGGCGATCTGCACGGCGTGCAACATGCGGCCGTCGCAGAGCACCACCCAGATGGGCACGATCACCCGCACGCTCCGCAGGCCCATCGGCACAGCGACGGTCACCATGGTGGTGGTGATCATGGCGATCCCGCGGCAGATCATGCGACGGGCACCCACGGACTGATGCACCAGGCCAGTCATGTCTCGGTCACCCTGCCGGACATCGCGTTGGACATCGCGGCCCCGCCCCCGTCCGATCAGCTGCTGCCGGAATTCGCCCGACGGCAACTCCCGGGCGACTCCCCCGACCTTCCGTTCCGTCCACCGATCGCGTAGCGCTGATCGCGGCCGCGTTGCGGCCGCACTGGCGTGTCCTGCTGCCCGATCCTGACGGAGGGTCTTCCGTGTCGTCTTTTTTTCATCGTTGCTTCACGCGGCGCCTGCTGGCGTTGTCGATTGCGTGCTGGGTGTTGTCCAGCCACGCCCAATCACGCATCAGCGCCGACGAGGCCGTCGCGCTGGCGCTGTCGCAGACCCACGTGCGCCAGGCGCTCGATGCCGATGTCGACATCGCCCGCAGCGAGGTCCTCGCAGCGCGCGCCTGGCCGAACCCGGAACTCCAGCTGTCGCAGGAGCGCGGCGAGGCGCGCCCCACGGGCGCCGCGCGGGAAACCACCGCGGTGCTGTCGCAGGGGTTCGAGCTGGGCGGCCGCCGAGGGCTGCGCATCGACGCCGCCGCTCGCGGGGTCCACGCGGCGCAACTGGCGGCCGACCAGCAACGGGCGTGGCTCCGCGGGGAGGTGCTGCGCGCCTACTCGGACGTGGTCATCGGCGAGCGCCTCGGCGACCTGCACGCGCGCACGGCGGCCGACCTGCAGGATCTCGCGGCCGTGGCCGAAAGGCGCCACGGGGCCGGCGACCTGTCCGGTTACGAGAGTCGGCGCATCGCCCAGGCGGGCGCCC
>JALYOF010000001.1 GCA_030857025.1 Pseudomonadota bacterium
CTGTTATTCTCGGGCGCGAAGACCTCACAGGGTTTAGCGGCCCGCCTACCCGGAGAACTTCCATGGCGCTGGAGCGCACCCTTTCCATCATCAAGCCCGACGCCGTTGCCAAGAACGTCATCGGCGAAATCTATTCCCGCTTCGAAAAGGCTGGCCTGAAGGTCGTGGCCGCGCGCATGAAGCACCTGTCGCGGCAGGAAGCCGAAGGTTTCTACGCCGTGCATCGCGAGCGTCCGTTCTTCGGCGCACTGGTGGAGTTCATGATCAGCGGACCTGTCATGATCCAGGCACTGCAGGGCGAGAACGCCGTGCTCGCGCACCGTGACCTGATGGGTGCCACGAATCCGAAGGACGCAGCTCCGGGCACCATTCGCGCCGATTTCGCCGAAAGCATCGATGCGAACGCCGTGCACGGATCGGACAGCGCCGAGAACGCCGCGATCGAGATCGCGTATTTCTTCCCAAGCACCGACGTCTACCAGCGCTGATCCATACGCCGACTTTGAGCACGCCGACCGACATGACCCAGCCCCGCCGCACCATCGACATCGCACTGGCAGGCGCTTCCCCGGAGGCGGCGACGGCGGGCAGCATGGGCATGTCGCCGGCGGTCGGTACTCCGGAGCCGGCTTCGGCCGGCTCGCGGACCAATCTTTTCGATCTCGACCGCGTCTCGCTCGAGGATTTCTTCGAAACCACGCTGGGCGAGAAGCGCTTCCGCGCGCACCAGGTGATGAAGTGGATCCATCATCGCCACGTGACCGATTTCAGCGAGATGACCGACCTGGGCAAGGCGCTGCGCGCGAAGCTCGAGCAGCACGCGCAGGTGCGTGCGCCCGTGATCATCGTCGACAAGCCGTCCACCGACGGGACGCACAAGTGGCTGCTCGGCATGGACACCAGCAACGCGATCGAGGCGGTGTTCATTCCCGACAAGGGCCGCGGCACGTTGTGCGTGTCCTCGCAGGTGGGCTGCGCGCTGAACTGCTCGTTCTGCTCGACCGCCACGCAGGGCTTCAACCGCAATCTCACGACGGCCGAGATCATCGGTCAGGTCTGGGTCGCCGCGCGTCACCTGGGCAACGTCCCGCACCTTCGGCGCAAGCTGACCAACGTGGTGATGATGGGCATGGGCGAGCCGCTCATGAATTTCGACAACGTCGTCCGCGCGATGAGCATCATGCGCGACGACCTCGGATACGGGTTGGCCAACAAGCGTGTGACCCTGTCCACCGCCGGAATGGTGCCGATGATCGACCGCCTGGCACTCGAGAGCGACGTGTCGCTGGCTGTCTCGCTGCACGCCGCGAACGACGAACTGCGTACCGAACTCGTGCCGCTGAACAAGAAGTACCCGATCGCAGAGCTGATGGAGGCGTGCCAGCGCTACGTGCTGCGCAAGCCGCGCAGCTCCATCACCTTCGAATACACCATGATGAAGGGCATCAATGACCAGCCAATGCATGCACGGCAACTGGCGAGACTGATGCGTCAGTTCGACAACGCAGTGCAGATGAAGGACGCCGCGAAGGTCAACCTGATCCCGTTCAATCCATTCACCGGCACTCGCTACGAGCGCTCCGAGGAGTCCGACATCCGGACGTTCCAGAAGATACTGCTGGATGCGCAGGTACTCACGATGGTTCGACGCACTCGCGGCGACGACATCGACGCCGCCTGCGGGCAGCTCAAGGGGCAGGTGATGGACCGGACGCGCCGCCAGGCCGATTTCCGCAAAACGCTGGACCGACGTGGCGTCGACGATGCGGCGTGAGCGTCGCATGACCCGGCCGACGAAGGTCGCCGTACTGGTCGTAATGACGGCGCTTCTGGCTTCGGTGGCAGGGTGCAATCGGATGACGTTCGTGCGTCCGGACATGGACCGCAAAGGTTTCGAACGCACGGCGCCCGAGGTCAACGTCAGGACCGATGATCGCAAGTCCGGGGGCAATGCGGCCCGTCTCCTCATCGCTCGCGGAGGTCAGTTGATGGCCGCCGGGGATCTGGCCGCTGCGGAAGACGCGGCGCGGAAAGCGGTAAAGCTCGCACCGGATTCCGCCCGGGCGCATACCCTGCTGGGACTGCTGAAGGACCGGCGCGGCGACGCCGCGGATGCAGGCAAACATTACTTTCGTGCTGCGGAACTGGCGCCCATGGAAGGTGGCGTGCTCAACAACTACGGCACCTGGCTGTGTGCCCAGGGACGGCACCTGGAATCGCTCGACTGGTTTGGCAAGGCGCTTGCGGATCGTACCTACGACACGCCCGCCGTGGCCCTTGCCAACGCCGGTGCCTGTGCGCATCGCGCCGGCAGGGGAGAGGACGCGGACCAGTATCTGGCCGCGTCGATCGAGATCGACCCGACCAACCCGCTGGCACTGGGAGTGCTGGCGGAGCGCGAGTACCTGTCGGGGAATGCGTTTCGCGCGCGGGCTTTTTCCCAGCGCCGACTCGCTGCGGCCCCTGCGGATGCAGCTTCCTTGATACTTGCATCACAGATTGAGGAAAAACTCGGGGACAAGCGGGCTGCGGCCGGCTACGTTCAGCAACTCAGGGCACAGTTCCCGGCAGCGCCGGTAACGGAAACAGGGGAAGTCGGCACCAAATGAAGCAGTCCACCGAATTTGCCCCCGCCGTCGTTGTCGGCTGTGGTGCGCGGCTGGCCCATGCCCGGCAGGCTGCAGGACTTGCTCCCGAGGATGTCGCGTCCAGGCTGAAGATGCCGCTACGGGTGGTACGCGCGCTCGAGGCGGACGACCCGTCCGTGCTTGGTGCGCCGGTGTTCGTGCGCGGCCAACTGCGAAGTTATGCCCGGCTGCTCGACCTGGACATCGAAACCGAGCTCTCGCGCTCGGAGGTGGCCGTGGTGACCCCGCCGGAACTGGTCAGCCACAGCCACACGCCGCGCTTCCGGCGCGTGCTGGAGCAGACAACCAGACGGGCGGTTTACATCGTGCTGACGCTCGCGATCGCGCTGCCCGCATGGCTGGGCATGAAACCTCATCTGAGCAGCGATCTTCCGGTTGCGTCGCTGGATTTTCCGGCGACGCCTGCAGCCTCGCGGCCGCCCACGCAGACGGACACGCCGCCGAAGCGGACGCCCATGGTTGCTTCGATGGCGTCGATGTCGGCCGCCCGGGTCGCCATGGCGGCTCCAGGGCTGTCGCTCCAGAGCACGGACGAGACCTGGCTCGAGGTTTTCGCGCATGACGGCAGTTCCATCGAGCAGGGAATGCTTTCCCCGGGCAGCAAGCGCAGCTACGAACCAGGGCAGGTGGGGCGCGTGGTGCTGGGCAATTCGGCGGCCGTGCAGCTGAGAAAAGGCGGAACTCTCGTCGATCTGGCGCCATTCACCCGCGCGAACGTGGCCCGCTTTAGGCTATCCTCTGACGGCTCCCTGGCGCCGGTCGAAGACTGACCCGCGCCGCGGGTCCGATTCACGGCCAGCCCGCCGCACGGGCCTCTTTGATAACTACTGGGCCCCAGCCGCGAGGCGGGGCGGGAAAGCATGGCGATCGACGATATTCTCGACGAGCACGAACAAAGCGAACGCGTTCTTGAGTGGCTGCGCCGGAACGGCGCCGGCCTGATTGCCGGTGTGGTGCTGGGAATGGCAGCCATTGGTGGATGGAAGTTCTGGGAAGATCGGCAGCAAAAGCAGCAGGTGGCAGCGGCCAACCAATACCAGGCCGCTGTCGACGCCATCGAAGCGGGCGATCCGCAAGCTGCCGCAAAGGTCGAAGCGCTGGGTAGCAACGCGTATGCCGCTCTGGCGAAGCTGCGACTGGCCAAGGCGCAGGCGGACGCGGGACAGCGCGACGCCGCTCTGGCAACGCTGCGATCGGTTGAATCCGCCGAACACCTTTTTGAGCCGATCGTGGAGCAGCGGGTCGCGCGCCTGCTGGTCGCCGGCGGCCAGACCGACGAAGCAATCAGCCTGCTCGGCGACAGCAACAGTCCTGCTGCGCTGGAGATCCTCGGCGACGCACAACTGGCCAAAGGCGATCGCGAAGCCGCCCGGGCCCGGTATGTCGAGGCCTTGGGCAAGCTGGAGGTAGGCTCGCCGCAGCGTCGCCTGCTCGAACTGAAACTAACGGAGGTCGGCGGTTCGCCGGCGACGACCACGACCGGGGCCACGTCTTGATGAAGTCTGCAATGATCGATCGAACCGCTTCTGGCAAGCGCCTGGGCCGAGCCGCAGTCGTGCTGGTGTGCGTCTTCGCATTGGGTGGCTGTACCACCGTGAGGGGCTGGTTTGGCGGCAACAAGGACGCCGACATCACCGAACCCGCCGAACTTGTCGCCATTACGCCATCTGCCAACGTCGCCCGCTTGTGGACTGCGAACGTGGGCAAGGGTGAGGGCCGCTTGGGCCTGCGCCAGGCTCCCGCCATCGTCGATGGCCGTGTCTATGCATCCGCGGTGAAAGGTGGAGTGCAGGCCCTCGACCTGCAGACCGGCAAACGCCTGTGGCATTACCCGAGCAAGCTTCGGCTCAGCGGAGGCCCCGGCGCAGGCGACGGACTCGTGGTCGTCGGTGGTCTGGACGGTGAAGTCGTCGCGCTCGACGCGCAGACCGGTGCCGAGAAGTGGCAGGCACAGGTCCTCAACGAAGTCATTGCGGCGCCGGCGATCGGTGGCGGACTGGTCCTGGTACGGTCCAACGATGGTCGCGTCACCGCGTTCGACGCCGCGACCGGTGAGCGTCGCTGGTTCTGGACCCGGGATGCGCCGATGCTCTCTGTCCGCGGCAACGCTTCTCCTGTGCTCGGCCCGGGCGTGGTCTTTGTCGGCAACGACGACGGCACGGTGAGCGCGCTTTCCGCGGCCGATGGGGCTCCGCTGTGGGACCAGCCGATCGCCCAGGCCGAAGGCAGGACCGAGCTGGACCGCATGTCTGACGTCGACGGGACGCCGGTCCTGGTCGACACCACCCTGTACGCCACCAGCTTCAAGGGCCAGTCCATGGCCATCGAAGCGCCCAGCGGCACTCCTTTGTGGTCCAGCCCGAACGGCGGGCCGGGGCGCGTTGCCGTGGCTCCTTCGGTGGTCGTCGTGACGAGTCGCGACGGAGCTGTGTTTGGCCTGGACAGGACTGGTGGCACCGCACTTTGGCAACAGCCGGGGCTGGTCCGTCGTCAGGTCACCGGAGCCGCCATTCACGGCGATTTCGCGGTGGTAGGTGATTTCGAAGGCTACCTGCACTGGCTCAACCTGGACAATGGCGAGTTCGCTGCGCGGATCCGCGCCGGCCGGGATCCGCTGCGCGCCGCACCGGTGGTCTCCGATGGCACGCTCGTGGTCCAGAACACCGATGGCAACCTGAGCGCGTATCGTCTCGGGCAATAAGCGGCCGGCATTGCGCCCGGTCCGGGCCCCGCACCACGCGGGGCCACTCCAATACTGGGCAGGTTCCCCATGCTTCCGTTAGTCGCGCTCGTTGGTCGTCCCAACGTCGGAAAGTCGACGCTGTTCAATGCGCTCACGCGCAGCCGTGATGCGCTGGTCCACGACCAGCCAGGGGTCACGCGTGACCGGCACTACGGGGTTTGTCGCCCGGAGGATGGCGGTCGCACGTTTGCGGTAGTCGACACCGGCGGCATTGCCGGCGAAGACCAGGGGCTGGTAGGTGCCACCGCACGGCAGGCACGAGCCGCCGCCGAGGAAGCCGACCTGGTGCTGTTCATCGTCGATGGCCGTGAAGGCGCGTCGACAATGGACGACGACATCCTCGCCTGGCTGCGCCGCGCGGCACGACCGACCCTGCTGGTCATCAACAAGACCGACGGTATCGACGCGCAGGCGGCGATCAACGAATTTGCGCATTACGGTTGCAAGGAAGTGGTTGCGATCTCCTCGGCGCACCGGCAGGGCATCGACACGCTGCTGGAGCAGGTACTCGTGCGCTTGCCGGAAGAGGGCACTTCGGCCGAACTGGACAGTGATCCCTCGCGCATTCGCGTGGCCTTCATCGGCCGTCCGAACGTCGGCAAGTCCACGCTGGTCAATCGCCTGCTCGGCGAGGAGCGGATGATCGCTTCGGAAGTTCCGGGCACGACGCGCGACTCGGTCGCGATCGACATGGAGCGGGACGGTCGCCTGTACCGCCTGATCGACACCGCGGGGGTGCGCCGCAAGGCCAAGGTCGAGGAAGCCGTCGAGAAGTTCTCGATCATCAAGACGCTGCAGACGATCGAGCACTGCCAGGTGGTGGTGGTGATGCTCGATGCCGGCGAGGGCGTGACCGACCAGGACGCGAGCGTGCTCGGCTATGCCCTCGATGCCGGACGCGCGCTGGTAGTTGCGGTCAACAAGTGGGACGGGCAGAGCGATTACCAGCGCCAGCAGGCGGAATCGCTGCTCGAGCGAAAGCTCATTTTCGTTCCCTGGGCCGAACGGATCCGCATCAGCGCATTGCACGGTTCGGGCCTGGGCGAGTTGTTCAAGGCGATTCATCGGGCACACGCGTCCGCGACGATCGAGATCGGCACCAGCGAAGTCACCAAGGCAATTGAGATCGCGTACGAGACCAACCCGCCGCCCGTCGTTCGCGGGCACGTTGCCAAGCTCCGTTTTGCCCACCCGAGCGGGACCAATCCGCCCACGTTCGTTGTCCATGGCAATCGGCTGCGCACGCTGAGCGAGAGCTACAAGCGGTACCTGGAAAACTTTTTCCGCAAACGCTTCAAGCTGGTGGGAACGCCGATCCGGTTCTTCTTCAAGGAAGGCGCCAACCCCTACGAGGGCAAGAAGAACGTGCTTACCGACAAGCAGGTGGCAAAGAAGCGCCGCCTGATCCGGCACGTCAAGCGCGGCAAGTGAATCCGGAGCGGCCGGGTTCCGGCGCTTCCGATGCCGATGCAGTCGGCACCAGTGATCTGGCGCCTTCCGCTGCGAACGGCGAACTGCGCCGGCATCCGAAAGGGGGTGTGGTGGACTTCGCTGATGCACTGCGATCCATCGGCAGCGTTGCCGCTGGCCACCGTACGTCGCACGAGTCACTGGCACTATCGCGCACCCACGGGCGAGTGTTGGCGGAGGACGTCTTCGAGCCCGGGTCAGAAACCGCATCCGACGTCGGCACCACCGACGAACTCCGCGACGAAACGGTGCGCGGGGATCCGGTGCTGCTCGCCGGCCGGATACTGACACCGCAGCGGGTCTCACTGGCGGGCTCGCTTGGGCTGGGGTCGCTGCTGGTGGCGCGCAGGCCGACGGTCGCCGTATTCATAGTGGGCAACGGCCTCGTGGAACCGGGAATGCAGCTCTCGCCGCGACAGGAACACGACGGCCAGCGCGAACTCCTGATGGGGCTGTTGCGCGCGGACGGTCTGGAGCCGACCGGATGGCCACTCCTGCGCGACGATGCCCGGCAGGTGGAAATCGCGCTGCGCGACGCGGGTTGCGCATTCGACCTGATCATCGTCTGCGAAAGCGCCAGGACGCAGCCGAACGAAAAGGTGGCCGCCGTAATCGAAGCATTTGGAGAACTGCATTTCCGCGGAGTGCGGATGCAGCCTGGCGCAGCGACACTCTTCGGGAGCCTTGACGAAGCACGTCTGCTTGCGATGTCTGGAGATGCTGGTTCGCTGCAGGTTGCCTACCTGAGCCTGGTTCGGCCGCTGATCGACGGCCTGCAGGGCCGCACCGAGGCACGTGCGAGTTGGCACGCCCGCCTCAGCGTTGCCGTTGACCCGGATGAGGCACAGTGCGCATTCCTGCACGCCCATGTGTCAGCGACCCGGAGTGGCGAATTGGTCGCGCAACCGATTCTGACTGCGGCTCGGGAACAGTCGCTCGTGGAAGCGAACGCGCTGATCAGACTGCCGGAGCAATTCAGGAGTCTGGATGCGGGTACCTTGGTGGAAGTACTCGGCTTCGCCTGACGTTCGCGGCTCGCCTTGGTCGGGTCGCCGACGAAGGGGATAATGCGCCGATGCCGATCGAACGAATCTCCCCTGCCGAAGCCTTGAGGCGCCAGGACGCCGGCGCAGTGCTGATCGACGTGCGCGAGCCCTTCGAGCATGCATCGGGGTATCCGTCATCGGCATTGCGCGTGCCCAGAGCCGCCCTCGAAGCCGCGCCCCGCGAGGGTGCGCCCGGACGTGACGCGCAGTTGCTCCTGATCTGCCAGGCGGGCGGGCGTTCGCTGCAGGCCGCGCAGGCCCTGCTCGATCAGGGGTACGCGCGGGTCGCTTCGGTGGACGGCGGTTTTTCCAGGTGGAGCGCGGAGGGGCTGCCGACATCCCGACCCAACGCTGGCGACGCATCGCCGGATGCGGATTTCCTCGAACGTTACTCGCGCCACATGCGCCTCCCTGAAGTCGGCGAGGCCGGCCAGCGCAGGCTCCAGGACGCGCGCGTGGCGATCATCGGAGCGGGCGGGCTGGGCTCGCCCGCGGCGTTCTACCTGGCCGCCGCAGGCGTGGGCACCCTGCTTCTGGCCGATGACGACATCGTCGATCGCAGCAATCTGCAAAGGCAGATACTGCACACCGACGCCCGGGTCGGGACGAACAAGGTGGCCTCTGCGCGTACCGCATTGCTGGCGCTGAATCCCCACGTCGCGGTCGAGGCTTTCGAGTACAGGATTGCCTCCGGCAACGTCGAGGAGCTGATCGCAGGGGTCGACGTGGTACTCGATGGGGCCGACAATTTTCCGGCCCGCTATCTGCTTAACGATGCCTGCGTGAAGCTCGGCAAGCCCCTGGTGTATGGCGCCGTGCACCGTTTCCAGGGGCAGGCGAGCGTGTTCGATGCTGGTCGCCAGCGCGGCAGCGCGCCGTGCTATCGCTGTCTGTTTCCCAGCCCGCCACCACCGGAAGCAGCGCCAAACTGCAGTGAGTCGGGTGTGCTGGGCGTGCTGCCCGGAGTGATCGGCGTCTTGCAGGCTACCGAGGTCATCAAGCTGATCCTCGGCATCGGCGAGCCACTGATCGGACGCCTCCTGCATTTCGACGCGCTCTCGCTGAAGTTCCGGGAGACGCGGCTTGTCGCCGATCCGGCCTGCGCCGTGTGTTCTCCGGGCAGGCCATTCCCCGGGTACGTGGATTACGAACGTTTCTGCGCCGGAAGCTAGGGGCTGGCGACCGCGCGGGGCTGGGGGGTTGATGCGTCGATGAACTCCACGATCGCCTGCCCGTATTCCCGCACCGCCGAAATGTTGTTGTGGTCGGATCCGGCGATTTCCACCACCTCCGGCTCCATCGGCAGTGCCTGGATGAGTGACCGGGTCCGCTCTGCCGGAACGATCACGTCCTCGCTGGCGCGCACGATCAGCACCGGCCCCCGGTACTGCCGCAGATGCCGTGCCGATTCGAATCGCTCGCGGATCAGCCATTGCGCGGGCAGGAACGGATAGTGCGACTGCGCCAGGCGCGCCATGCTGTCGAACGGCGTCACCAGCACCAGCGCGGATACGGGGCGATGCGCGGCAAGGTAGCTGGCGACGCCACTGCCGAGGCTCCGGCCGATCACGGCGATGGACCCGTCCGGGTGCGCGGATCGCACATGGTCGTACAGCACCAGGGCGTCGGCCAGCAGCGCCTGCTCAGAAGGTTCCCCGCCACTGGCGCCATAGCCGCGGTAGGGCAGCAGGTAGACGCTCCGATCGGGAAACCACTGCGCCAGCTCATTCCGTAGCGCGTGGACCGATTCGGCATTGCCTCCGAAGTAGACCACTGCGTCGCGACGGCCCGGATTGGCTACCCAGCCGCGCAGCACGGCGCCATCCACCGGCAGCTCCAGATCGGCGGTCGGCAGGCCGGCGCGCGTGAACTGGGGGTAGTAGATCAGCTCGCGCTGCTTGAAATACAACCAGCCAGACAACGCCAGGTACAGCAGCGCGATCAGCAGCAACAGGCCGGCGGCGGTCTTGAGGATGGTCATCGATGTCGGGCCGCAACGGCGAAAACGGTGTGCCTTGCTGAGGTTCGCATCGACGCCTCGGCGGAAATTGGGATCTGCATGGATCGACCAGCAGGCGACCGCTCGGATGCAGCCGGGTGATCGGCGATAATAGCGCCTGCCTCCCGCACGGCCACAGCATGACGCCCACCCCAAGCACCGCACGACTACTGGACGGCAAGCGCATTGCCGAGGATCTGCTCGACGATCTCAAGGCCCGCGTCGACGCGCGGGTGACCGCCGGTTTGTCGCGTCCGGGCCTGGCGGTGGTCCTGGTGGGCCACGATCCGGCGTCGGCTGTCTACGTCCGCAACAAGCGCCGCGCGGCCGAAAAGGTCGGCATCCAGGCGATCGACTACGACCTGCCGGAGGAGACCGGCGACGCCGAACTGCTCGCCCTCATCGACCAGCTGAACGCAGATCCCAAAGTGCACGGCATCCTCGTGCAGTTGCCGCTGCCGGACCGACGCAATGCCACGGAACTGATCAACCGGATCGATGCTGACAAGGACGTCGACGGGTTTCACCCTGAAAACGTGGGCCGCCTGGCGCTGCGCCAGTTCGGGCTGCGTCCCTGCACCCCGCGAGGCATCACGACGCTCCTGGCCTATACCGACCGCCCCGTGCGCGGCGCCAGCGCGACTGTAGTAGGGGTCTCCAACCATGTCGGTCGCCCGATGATGCTGGAACTGCTGATCGCCGGCTGCACCACGACCTGCTGCCACAAGTTCACTCCAGCGGATGTGCTGGAAGCGTCCGTGCGCGGCGCCGACATCCTGGTGGTTGCGGTCGGCCGGCCGCAGTTGATTCCTGGCGAGTGGGTGAAGCCGGGTGCGGTGGTGATCGACGTGGGGATAAATCGACTCGAAGACGGGAGGCTGGTCGGCGACGTCGGCTTCCAGGCGGCGTCGGAGCGGGCGAGCTGGATCACCCCGGTCCCGGGCGGAGTGGGGCCGATGACGGTCGCGACCCTGATGCAGAACACCCTCGAGGCGGCCGAGGCCACCGACGGCCGCTGAACACGGCAGTGCGACAGCGGCAAGCCACCAGGCCTCGCCACCGGTTACAATGGCTCGCTTCGCATTCCAGGCCCGCTCATGCTGCGCATCCAGGCTGAAGCACTGACGTTCGACGACGTATCGCTCGTCCCCGCGCACTCGCGCGTCCTGCCCAAGGACGTGCAGCTCTCAACCCGCCTCACCCGCGACCTGTCGATCAAGCTGCCGATCATTTCGGCGGCTATGGATACGGTCAGCGAGGCGCGGCTGGCGATCGCGATGGCCCAGCTGGGCGGCATCAGCATCGTCCACAAGAACATGACGCTCGAGCAGCAGGCCTCGCACGTGGCGCAGGTCAAGAAGTTCGAGGCGGGGGTGATCAAGGAACCGTTTACCGTCGGCCCCGAAACGACCATTGCCGACGTGCTGAAGCTGACGCGCGCCCGCAACATCTCCGGTGTGCCGGTGGTGGATTCCGGGCTGCTGGTCGGCATCGTCACAGCACGCGACCTGCGTTTCGAGAAGAAACTCGACGATCCGGTACGCCACATCATGACCAAGAAGGACCGGCTGGTCACGGTCCGCGAAGGCGCCTCCGACGATGAGGTCGTGCAACTGCTGCACAAGCACCGCATCGAGAAGGTGCTGGTGGTCAACGACGCCTTCGAGCTGCGCGGGCTGATCACGGTGAAGGACATCCAGAAGAAGTCCGACAACCCCAATGCGGCCTACGACAGCTCCGAGCGCTTGCTGGTCGGCGCGGCTGTCGGTGTCGGTGGCGATACCGAGGCGCGCATCGAGGCCCTGACCGTTGCCGGTGTGGACGTGATCGTGATCGATACCGCGCACGGGCATTCGCAGGGCGTGCTGGACCGGGTGAAATGGGCCAAGCAGCGGTTCCCGCAGTTGCAGATCATCGCCGGCAACATTGTCACCGGAGACGCGGCGCTCGCGCTGATGGACAGCGGTGCCGACGCGGTCAAGGTCGGCGTCGGCCCGGGTTCGATCTGCACCACGCGCATCGTCGCCGGCGTCGGCGTGCCGCAGATCACCGCGGTGGCCATGGTCGCCGAAGCGCTGCAGGACCGCATCCCGCTGATCGCCGACGGCGGCATCCGCTACTCGGGCGACATTGGCAAGGCGATCGTCGCCGGCGCCTCCTCGGTCATGGTGGGCGGCCTGTTCGCCGGCACCGAGGAAGCGCCCGGCGAAGTCGAGCTGTTCCAGGGCCGAAGCTACAAGAGCTACCGCGGCATGGGCAGCCTGGGTGCGATGGAGCAGGGCTCCAAGGACCGCTACTTCCAGGATTCCTCCGACGCCGACAAGCTCGTGCCGGAAGGCATCGAAGGCCGCGTACCGTATCGCGGGCCGCTCAGCGGCGTGGTGCACCAGCTCGCCGGCGGCCTGCGCGCGACCATGGGCTACGTCGGCACCGCCACGATCGAGGAGATGCGAAAGAAGCCCAGCTTCGTTCGCGTCACCAACGCCGGCAGCCGGGAGAGCCACGTACACGACGTGCAGATCACCAAGGAACCACCGAACTACCGCATGGGGTGATCTGATTCCGGGGCGGGAGTGGGGATCGGGATCCCAGGATTTCCATGCGCCTCTTCCAGCTACGGGATCGGGAATCCGGTTTGCCGCTGTTCCGCAGGCCGGTTCAGTGGAAGGCACCCAAGCCCGATCCACGTGCTCGGGCGCACCAGGCAAAATCCCAGGTCTCCCAACTTCCATTTTCAAATTTCCATTTCCGGCTTCCCAATGACCGACATTCATAGCGACAAGATCCTGATCCTCGACTTCGGCGCGCAATACACGCAGTTGATCGCCCGAAGGATTCGTGAGATCGGCGTCTATTGCGAGGTCTGGGCCTGGGATCACGATCCGTCCGAAATCGCCGGCTTTGGTGCCCGCGGCATCATCCTGTCGGGCGGGCCGGAATCGACGACTCTGCTGGGTTGCCCACGTGCGCCGCAGGAAGTTTTCGACTCGGGGTTGCCGATCCTCGGCATCTGCTATGGGATGCAGACCCTGGCCGCGCAGTTGGGCGGCGCGACCGAAGCCGCCGATGCGCGCGAGTTCGGCCATGCGCAGGTCGAGGTCACCGCACAGGACGCCTTGCTGGACGGGCTGAAGGACCACGCGGGATCACCGCCGCGGCTGGATGTCTGGATGAGCCACGGCGACCATGTGTCCAAGGCCCCGCCGGGCTTTGTCGTCACCGCGCGCACCGACCGCATCCCGGTCGCGGCCATGGCCGATGACGCCAGGCGCTGGTACGGCGTGCAGTTTCATCCGGAAGTGACCCACACCAAATCCGGCCAGGCGATATTGCAGCGCTTCGTGACCGGAATCTGCGGCTGCCGGACCCTGTGGACCGCCGCCAACATCATCGAGGACCAGATCGCGCGCGTGCGCGAGAAGGTCGGCGACGACGAGGTGGTGCTGGGGCTGTCGGGCGGCGTGGACTCTTCCGTCGTCGCGGCCCTGCTTCACCGCGCGCTCGGCGAAAAACTGACCTGCGTGTTCGTCGACACCGGCCTGATGCGCTGGCAGGAAGGCGACCAGGTCATGGCGATGTTCGCCAGCGAGGCAGAGAAGGGCGGCATGGGCATCAAGGTGCTGCGGATCAACGCCGCCGACCGTTATTTCAAGGCGCTCGAAGGCGTCAGCGACCCCGAAGCCAAGCGCAAGATCATCGGCAACCTCTTCATCGAGATCTTCGACGAGGAATCGCACAAGCTCACGAATGCCAAGTGGCTGGCGCAGGGCACGATCTACCCTGACGTGATCGAGTCTGCCGGCAGCAAGACCGGCAAGGCCCACGTGATCAAGAGCCACCACAATGTCGGCGGGCTGCCGGAAATCATGAACATGGGGCTGGTGGAACCCCTGCGTGAGCTGTTCAAGGACGAGGTCCGCCGGCTTGGCGTCGAGCTCGGCCTGCCCAGGGCGATGGTCTACCGCCATCCGTTTCCGGGGCCCGGCCTGGGTGTGCGCATCCTGGGCGAGGTCAAGCCCGAGTACGCGCGTCTTCTTGCCAAGGCCGACCAGATCTTCATCGACGAGTTGCGCAAGGCCGGCCTCTACGACAAGACCAGCCAGGCGTTCGCGGTGTTCCTTCCGGTCAAATCGGTGGGCGTGGTGGGTGACGCACGTGCCTACGAATGGGTGATCGCGCTGCGGGCCGTGGAGACCATTGACTTCATGACGGCGCACTGGGCGCACCTGCCTTACGAATTCCTCGGGCTTGTTTCAAACAGAATAATCAATGAGATACGCGGTGTTTCTCGCGTGGTGTATGACATCAGCGGCAAGCCACCCGCAACGATCGAGTGGGAGTAGGTCGGGCGCCGATCATGCAAGCTGCGCCGAACACCCCCGTCGACGAGCACTGGATGCGCCATGCGCTCGCCCTGGCCACGCGCGCGCAGGACGAGGACGACGAGATCCCGGTCGGCGCCGTGCTGGTCTCAGCGGATGGCGTGGTACTTGGCGAGGGCTGGAACCGCAACATCACCGAACACGACCCCAGCGCGCATGCCGAGATCGTCGCGATGCGCAGGGCCGGCCTGTCGATCGGCAACCACCGGCTGCTGGGCTGCACGCTGTACGTGACGCTGGAACCCTGCGCGATGTGCGCCATGGCCATGGTGCACGCGCGAATCCAGCGCGTGGTGTTTGGCGCGACCGATCCGAAGACCGGCGCGGCCGGCAGCGTGTTCGACCTGCTCGGTGATCCCCGCCACAACCATCGCGTGGCGGTGCAGGGCGGGGTGCTCGCCGAAGAGGCGGCGTCGCGCCTGAGCGCTTATTTCCGCGCGAAGAGGGCCCGGCCTGCCGTCTAGAATCGGGGTGCGCTAGCGCCGGCGCGCGGCCCGGGTGTGCGCGTGATCCATCTCTTCGTTGATCGCCTGCACCGCCATTGTCGACTCGCGCGACAGGTAGAGGCTGGCGGCGAACATCGCCAGAACTCCGAACACCGCGAACAGCGTAGGTAGCACGCCGAGCCGGTGGCCGAGGAATCCGTCGATCGCCACGAACAGGCTGGTCGCGACGAAGCAGCTGATGGCGACATAAAGCAACTGGCTTCCTCGCAGGATCAACTGCGTGCGCTGGCGCTGCTTGACGATCCGGCGGTCGAGCAGTTCGCGTTCCACGCCCTCGGCATCCGCAGAGTCGAGTTCGATCAGGAGAATCCGCAACCGGTCCACAACGCGCGCCAACCGGGTGTTGGCCGACATCAGCAGTGACGCGGTGGCGGTCAGGAAGAACGCCGGGGCCAGCATGGCGGTGAGGATTGCGTAATGGGGGAAACCGGGCATCTGCCTGCGCTCAGTGCTACGGACAACGTGGGCTATCATGCCGCTTCAACGACAAGACGGCCAATCATGAGCTCGAAATCAGGCAAGGGTAACGGCGGCAATCTCCGGCTGATCTGGATCGATCTGGAAATGACCGGACTGGACACACTCAAGGACTCGATCCTCGAGATCGCCACGGTGGTCACCGACGCCGAGTTGAACATCCTTTCCGAGGGTCCGGAACTGGCGATCCGACATCCGCTGGAGCGCTTGCAGGCGATGGACGACTGGAATCGCAACCAGCACAGCAGTTCGGGCCTGTGGCAACGCGTGCTGGACTCGACCGTTTCGCTGCAGGAAGCTGAAAACCGGACGCTGCGGTTCCTGGAGCAGTGGGTGCAGCCGAACACGTCGCCGATCTGCGGCAACTCGATCTGCCAGGACCGCCGTTTCCTGCACCGGCAGATGCCGCTGCTGGAGGATTTCTTCCACTACCGCAACCTCGACGTGAGCACCGTCAAGGAGCTCGCCAGGCGCTGGGCGCCGGACGTGCTGGAAGGCATCTACAAGGAGTCGGCGCACACCGCCTTGAGCGACGTGCGCGATTCCATCGCCGAGCTGCGTTATTACCGCAACTTCATGGGAAAGCTCGGCGGCATGTAGCGCCTACTGCGGATCGGCTTCCGGGCGATGCTCGGGATCCTCCACGGACACATGCGCTGCATCCTGTTCCATCTGCGCCTGTGCGCCCGCCGCGGCGGCGTCGTCCTTGTGGTGGAAGATGTGCACATCGCGCTGCGGAAACGGGATGCTGATTCCGCCGTTGTCGAACGCCAGCTTGATGCGCTCGGTCAATTCGCACTTGGTAATGAAGAAGTCGGCGTTGAGCACGTGGCAACGGATGCCCAGTTGCACGCTGTTGTCGCCCAGCGAATAGACCAGCACGTCGGGAGCGGGTTCTTCGAGCACGCGCGGGTCCGAGTGCATTTCGGCGAGCGCGAGGGCGCGTGCGGCGGTGATGTCGTCGCGGTAGCCGATGCCGATCAACACTTCAACGCGCCGCATGATGTCCGGCGTCAGATTGACGATCGAATCGTTGGTGATGAGGCTGTTGGGCAGCACGATGGTCTGGTTGTCGGCGCCGCGCAGGCGCGTCTGGAAGATGCTCACGTCCTCGACCCTCCCGGTTTCGCCGGCGATGGTGACGATGTCGCCGGCGCGGAACGGCTTGAGCGATACCAGCATCACCCCCGAGGCGATGTTCGACAGCGAATCCTTGAGCGCCAGTCCGATCGCCAGGCCTGCGGCACCCAGCACCGCGATCATCGACGTCATAGGCACGCCGATCACCTGCAGCACGGCCAGGATCAGCACAACCAGCAGCACCACGTACGCGACCTTGCGAAGGAACAGCACCGCCGTGGCTTCCACCTGCGCACGCGTGAGTGCGCGCTCGGCGATGCCGGAAATCCATCTGGCCACCCGCATTCCGATCAGGAACAGCACGAGCGCGCCCAGCCACGTCAGGGCGATGCTCGCCCAGTCGATCTTCTGCAACTGGATCAGGGCCTGGTCTATCGTAGATTGCATCGAAAACTCCCGGGTACCGTCGGTGATGTCGTCAGCCCTGCGAGGGCAGGGCGTGCGCCCTCAACCGGGCGCGCACGGCCGATGGACGCGCGGCGGATGATGATCCACCGCGTTCCTTGGCAGGCCAGGCTCAGCCAGCGGGCGTCGTGTTGCCGTCGCCTGACCGGTTCGACGTAGCGACCTTGGCCAGGCGCAGCCAGGTGTCGACCACCGTGTCCGGATTCAACGACACCGACTCGATTCCCTGCGCCATCAGCCACTCGGCAAGATCGGGATGGTCGCTTGGCCCTTGGCCGCAGATGCCGATGTACTTGCCCTTGGCGCGGGCGGACGAGATCGCCATCGACAGCAGCTTCTTCACCGCCGGGTCGCGCTCGTCGAACAGATGGGCGACGGTGGCCGAGTCGCGGTCCAGGCCGAGGGTCAACTGCGTGAGGTCGTTGGAACCGATCGAGAAGCCGTCGAAGATCTCGAGGAACTCGTCTGCCAGCAAGGCGTTCGACGGCAACTCGCACATCATGATGATCTTCAGGCCCGGCTTTCCATCGGTGCTGTCGCCGCGCTTGAGGCCGTGCTTCTCCAGCACCTCGATCACCTTGCGGCCTTCATCGAGGGTGCGCACGAACGGAATCATCACCCAGCAGTTGTCCAGGCCCATCTCCTCGCGGACCTTGAGCACCGCCTGGCACTCCAGGGCGAAGGCGTCCTCGAAGCTCGGATCCACGTAACGGCTGGCGCCGCGGAACCCGATCATCGGATTTTCCTCGTGCGGCTCATAAGCCGAGCCGCCGATCAGGTTCGCGTATTCGTTGGTCTTGAAGTCCGACAGCCGCACGATCACCGGGTTGGGCGCGAACGATGCCGTGATCGTGGCGATGCCTTCGGCAAGCCGGTCGACGTAGAACTGCACGGGATCGCCATAGCCCCGGATCTTCGCGTCGATCTTGGCCTTCGTCGCCGCGTCCTGGCGCTCGTATTCGAGCAGCGCCTTCGGATGGATGCCGATGTGGCTGGCAATGATCATCTCCAGCCGCGCCAGGCCGACACCGGCATTCGGCAGCATCGCAAAGTCGAATGCGCGCTCCGGGTTGGCGACGTTCATCATCACCTTGAGCGGCGCGGGCGGCATTTTCTGCAGGTCGGCGCGGTGGCATTCGAAGGCGAGGGCGCCGTCGTAGATGAAACCGGTGTCGCCCTCGGCGCAGCTGATGGTGACTACGCTGCCGTCCTGGATCGTGTCCAGCGCGTCGATGGTGCCGACGACTGCCGGCACACCGAGCTCGCGGGCGATGATCGCCGCGTGGCAGGTGCGGCCGCCGCGATTGGTGACGATCGCCGCAGCGCGTTTCATCACCGGCTCCCAGTCGGGATCGGTCATGTCGGCCACCAGCACGTCGCCGGGCTGCACGCGGCCCATGTCGGCCAGGCTGCGCACGACGCGAGCGACGCCGCTGCCGATCTTCTGGCCGATCGCGCGGCCTTCGCAGATCACCGGGCCGCGCTCACCAAGCTGGTAGCGCTCGACCTGGGTCGACTTGCCATTCGACTTCACCGTCTCCGGCCGTGCCTGCACGATGAACAGCTTGCCGCTGACGCCGTCCTTGGCCCATTCGATGTCCATCGGGCGGCCGTAATGCTTTTCGATCACCAGCGCCTGCTTCGCAAGCTCGTGCACGTCGTCATCGCTCAGCGAAAAACGGTGGCGCAGTTCCGCGGGCGTTTCCTCGGTGCGGACGCGCTCGCCGGGATTGTCCGAATAGACCATGCGCAGTTGCTTGGCGCCGATCGAACGCCGCAGGATCGCCGGCTTGCCCTGCATCAGCGTGGGCTTGTAGACGAAGAACTCGTCGGGATTCACCGCGCCCTGCACGACCATTTCGCCCAGGCCATAGCTGGAGGTGATGAACACCACTTCGCGGAAGCCGGACTCGGTGTCCATCGTGAACAGAACGCCCGACGCACCGACATCCGAACGCACCATCAGTTGCACGCCCGCCGACAGGAACACGTCCTCGTGCTTGAAGCCGTGATGCACGCGGTAGGCGATCGCGCGGTCGTTGTAGAGGCTCGCGAACACTTCCCGGATCTTGACCAGCACGTCGTCGACGCCGGTCACGTTGAGGAAGGTTTCCTGCTGCCCGGCGAAGCTGGCATCAGGAAGGTCCTCGGCGGTCGCCGAGGAGCGCACTGCGACCGCGACATCGCCGCCGCCGTTCTCCTCGCACAGCTGCCGATAGGCGCTGCGGATCGAGGATTCCAGTTCGGGCTGCAGCGGCGCTTCGATCACCCAGCCGCGGATTTCGCCGCCGGCGGCGGTCAATGCCGCAACATCTTCCACGTCGAGCGGCGCCAAGCGGTCGAAGATGCGCTGGTGCAGGTTGTTGAAGGCGATGAAGTCCTTGAACGCATCGGAAGTCGTGGCAAAGCCGCCGGGAACCGACACGCCGAGATTCGCCAGATTGCCGATCATCTCGCCAAGCGAGGAGTTCTTGCCGCCGACCTGGGCGAGGTCGTTGAGGCGCAGCGCGTGCAGCCAGAGGATGTTCTCTGTCGGGGCAGACTCGTTCAAGTTGGGCGATCTCCGTGGGGGACGGGCGCGGGGGACGCGGCCAAACCACTATGATGGCGCTTGCATCTAGCGCTTACAAGCTTGATTCGCCGGGCTTTTTGCTTTCGCGGCGGATCTTTTCCGGTTTTCACGATAGAGGTGAGTGATGAGTCCAGTACGCCCGGTTTTCTACGTGTCCGACGGCACCGGCATCACCGCCGAGACGATCGGCCACAGTCTGCTGACCCAGTTCACCGACACACAGTTCGTCAGCCATCGGATTTCCTTCGTGGACAGCGTCGAGCATGCGCAGGCGGTCGTGAAGAGCATCCAGGCCGCCGCGGAGCGCCATGGCGTGCGGCCACTGGTCATCAACTCATGCATGGACGGCGCCGTCAGCGACACCCTCGCTGAAAGCGGGGCGCTGATGCTGGACGTCTTCGCGCCCTTCATCGAACCGCTGGAGCGCGAACTGCAGGAGACCCGCCAGCGCCACGTCGGACGCGCGCATGGCATGTTCGACTTCGACAACTACCATCGCCGCATCAACGCAATGAACTACGCGTTGACGCACGACGACGGCGTCTCGCTGGACTATTCCGAGGCCGACGTGGTGCTGGTGGCGGTGTCGCGCGCCGGCAAGACCCCGACCTGCGTCTACCTGGCGCTCCACTACGGGATCTGCGCGGCCAATTACCCGCTGACCGAGGAAGACCTGGAACAGGACCGTCTGCCGCAGCGGCTGCGCGGTTGCCGCCAGAAACTGTTCGGCCTGACCATTGATCCGGTGCGACTGCAGCAGATCCGGCAGGAGCGCCGGCCCAATTCGAAGTACGCACTGCTGGAGACCTGCAAGCGCGAGGTCGCCGCGGCCGAAGCGCTTTTCCGGGCCGAGCGCATACCGACCCTGAGCACCACACACACCTCGATCGAGGAGATCTCCAGCAAGGTCCTGACCACGCTGGGAATCGAGCGCGAAATGTTCTGACCAGCCGCTGGCGGCGCGCTGCCCGAGCCAACCGACAGCATCATGAATCAGCGCTGCTCGGATCGGGCTTCCAGTGGGTGCCGCACCCGGTCCCCGGCGTGTAGGATCGGGTCATGAACTCCATTGCCACCCGCAGATCCCGCGTCCCGCAGTTGAGCCGTTTCGGCTGGCTGATGGCCCTGTACTCGGAGAACCACGTGCGCATGGATCGCCTGTTCCAGCCGGCGTCCCTGCCGCTGGGAACGCATGTGTCCAGCGTCGGCGACGGCCTGGACCTGCAACTGGACGTCATCGAGCAGCACCGTTACACCACGGAACTGCGCCTGACCTACGCCATGAAGGACCCGGAGACGGGGCAGCCCGATCCCTCGGCGTTCCTGCGCCTGTACCACGACGCGCAACAACTGGAGGCCACGCATTGCTACGTCGGCCGCCGCTGGCAGGACGTCATAGGCATGTACCCGCCACCGGCCGAGGTGATGGGGCACCGGCTGCGAATGAACACCTTCCTGGGGAAATGGCTTGAATACCTCGGCGGCCGCGGCCACAGCACCGCGACGCTGCAGTGGCCACGGCCTTCGGGTGAAGACATCAGAAAGATTGCTTGACGACTTCGGGGAGTGCCCCTAAGCTTGTCGACTTTCCAGCCCTGTGGGGCCATAGCTCAGCTGGGAGAGCGCCTGCATGGCATGCAGGAGGTCGGCGGTTCGATCCCGCCTGGCTCCACCATCTGCGAAACGATTCAAGGTAGAAGTTTCAAATGTGTCCCCATCGTCTAGAGGCCTAGGACACTGCCCTTTCACGGCGGCGACAGGGGTTCGAATCCCCTTGGGGACACCAGATTCAAACACTTAGGGCTGCCGCGAGGTGGCCCTAATTGTTTTTGGGGAGCCTTTGGGGAATAGGTCCATGGTGCTCATCGCTTCGTCAGGTGAGCAGGATGGGCTTCCAGCCATTGCCGGCCCAGTGGGAAAAACCCAAGTCGAAGCTTTGGCCCACTTCTGCCTTGCAGAGTAGAAGAGAGGGGAGCCCGGCCGCTGCACGCCGCTCAATCAGGTCAAGAATGAATTTTCTTGTCTCCGCGCTCGAGCAGGCACCGAATACAATCCCCTCTAGGCGAGACGGAGCAATATCGAACAAGGTGCGAGCTCGATTGCCTTCGACCAATCTCCACGCGCGCTCATAGGCCCACCTAATTAGCGCCGAAGTTCAGCCAGCCTACACCGCCGTGACTGCCCGCAAACGCCATTCCGGCCACGGTTTGCAGCGTGCTGTGGCTACCAGCAAGCGCGGCACCAGAATCTTGAGGTCGAAGCGTCGGTTGAATCGCCATGCCGCCTCGGCGAGATAGCGGTGCGCATAGACCGGGAACTTGAACGCATGGTAGGTGCCGTCCAGAGCGCGTTTGACGTTGCTCAGCAC
>JALYOF010000010.1 GCA_030857025.1 Pseudomonadota bacterium
GCCCCTTACTCGTTCGCCGTCACCGCAGGCGCATTGCCCGCAGGCCTGACGCTCGCCAGCAATGGATCGCTGTCGGGAACCGCGACTGCCGGCGGCAGCTTCAACTTCACCGTGACCGCGACCGACAGCAGCACCGGCAGCGGTCCGTACGCGGGTAGCCAGGCCTATGCGTTCACGGTGGCTGCGCCGATCGTGACCGTCGCACCGGCGACGCTTCCCTCGGCGACGGTCGGCACCGCCTACAGCGAATCGATCACCGCCAGCGGCGGCATTGCCCCTTACTCGTTCGCCGTTACCGCAGGCGCATTGCCCGCAGGCCTGACGCTCGCCAGCAATGGATCGCTGTCGGGAACCGCAACTGCCGGCGGCAGCTTCAACTTCACCGTGACCGCGACCGACAGCAGCACCGGCAGCGGTCCGTACGCGGGCAGCCAGGCCTACGCGTTCACCGTCGCCGCGCCGACCGTGACCGTGGCACCGGCGACGCTTCCCTCGGCTGCGGTAGGCAGCGGGTACAACGAGACGATCACTGCCAGTGGCGGCACCGCGCCGTATTCGTACGCGGTCACCGCCGGTGTATTGCCAGCGGGTCTGACAATGGGAGCCGGCGGCGTCCTCAGCGGCACCCCGACGGAGTCTGGTGCCTTCAACTTCACCATATCCGCGACCGACAGCAGCACAGGCGCCGGTCCGTTCAATGGCAGCCAGGCTTATGCGTTCACCGTGGCCGCGGCGACGGTGAGCCTCGCGCCCGCCACTCTTCCTGCCGCCGCGATCGGCACTGCCTACAGCGAATCGATTACTGCCAGCGGCGGTACCGCACCCTATTCGTATTCCCTCACTGCAGGTGCCTTGCCCGCGGGTCTGGTGCTGGCCGGCGATGGAACCCTCAGTGGCACCGCGACTGAGTCGGGCAGCTTCAACTTCACCGTGACAGCCACCGACAGCAGCACCGGCGGCGGCCCGTTCGACGGCAGCCAGGCCTACGCATTCACCGTGACCGCGGCAGCGGTGAGCGTCGCGCCCGCGACACTGCCCTCCGCGACGATCGGCACTTCCTACAACGAGGCAGTCACCGCCAGCGGCGGCACCGCGCCGTACTCGTATGCCGTCACCGCCGGTGCGTTGCCCTCGGGACTGACGCTGGCCGGCGACGGAACCCTGAGCGGTACCGCAACGGCGGGCGGCAGCTTCAACTTCACGATCACCGCAACCGACAGCAGCACGGGAGCGGGTCCCTACAACGGCAGCCAGGCCTACGCGTTCACCGTGGCCGCTGCGACGGTGAGCATCGCGCCCGCGACACTTCCTTCCGCTGCGATCGGTGCCGTCTACAACGAGGCGATCACCGCCAGTGGCGGTACCGCGCCTTACTCCTACGCGGTGACCGCCGGCGCGTTGCCCGCGGGACTGACACTGGTCAGCAACGGAACCCTGAGCGGCACCGCTACCGAGGCAGGCAGCTTCAACTTCACCGTGACCGCAACCGACAGCAGCACTGGAGCCGGTCCCTACAACGGCAGCCGGGCCTACGTGTTCACGGTGGCCGCGGCCACCGTGAGCGTCGCGCCCGCGACATTGCCTTCCGCTTCGATCGGAACTGCCTACAACGAAGCGATCACCGCAAGCGGCGGCACCGCGCCTTATTCCTACGCAGTGACCGCGGGCGCCCTGCCTGCAGGCCTGACGCTGGCCGGCGATGGAACCCTGAGTGGCACAGCGACTGCTGGAGGAAGCTTCAACTTCACCGTGACCGCGACCGACAGCAGCACCGGCACCGGCCCCTTCAATGGCAGCCAGGCGTACGCGTTCACCGTGGCGGCGCCCACTGTGACCGTGGCACCGGCGACGCTGCCCGATGCGATGCTCGGTGACGCCTACAACGAAACCGTGACGGCAAGCGGGGGAACCGCTCCGTATGCCTTCGCGATCAGCGCAGGCAGCCTGCCGGCGGGCCTCAGCCTGGCCTCCGATGGCAGCCTGTCGGGGACGCCGACGGCACTGGGTTCCTTCAGTTTCACGGTCACTGCCACAGACGGCAGCGGCGGCACCGGGCCATTCGCCGGATCGCAGGCCTACACGGTGAACGTTGCGGAGTTGGCGCCAGTAGCCAATCCGGTTGCGGCGACCGTGGCCTACGGCAGCGGGGCCAGCACGATCACCCTGGACATCAGCGGCGGTGCTCCGGCCTCGGTTGCCGTGGCTTCGGCAGCCTCCAGCGGCACCACCACCGTGTCCGGTACGAGCATCAGCTACCAGCCCGATGCCGGTTTCGCCGGCGCCGACAGCTTCACCTACACGGCGACCAACTCCGCCGGTACTTCGGCCGCGGCCACGGTGTCGATCACCGTGGACGCGCCGATCATCACCGCCAGCGCGGCCGATCCGCTTTCCACTCCGATCGGCTCGCCCTACAGCCAGACCTTCACCTGGTCCGGTGGCGCTGCGCCTTACAGCGGCTACACGGTTACCGGGTTGCCGACGGGCCTTGCGATCAGCGCTTCCACCACCACCAGCGTGACCGTCTCCGGCACGCCTACGCAGGCTGGCACCTTCGCGCTGGAGGCCACCGCGACCGACAGCAGCACCGGCACGGGACCGTTCGCGCATACCGGGAACTTCTCGTTGCAGGTCACGGCGGCGACGCCGGTCATCGCTCCGGCCGCGGGTGTCCTGACGGCCGGCTATGCCACCACGTACAGCCAGGTCTTCTCTGCCAGCGGCGGCGTTGCGCCGTACACCTTTACGCTGAGCGGCGCCTTGCCCGCGGGACTGGTGTTCGACGCCGCCAGCAGCACGCTGTCGGGCACGCCAAGCCAGTCCGGCAGCTTCCCGATCTCCGTTGCGGTCACCGACAGTTCCACTGGCACGGGAGCGCCGTTCTCAAGCTCCAACGCGTACACGCTCGAGGTCGCCGCGCCCACACTGGCCGTCACTCCGGCCACGCTGCCGGACGGCACGACGGGTGCGGCCTACAGCCAGGCCCTCGCAGCCAGCGGCGGTGTCGCGCCATACGCCTTCAGCATTTCCGCGGGCGCACTGCCAGCCGGACTGTCGCTGTCGGGGGGGGGTGATCTTGCGGGGACGCCGACCGCGTCGGGATCGTTCAACTTCACCGTCGCCATCGAGGATGCCAACGGGCAGCCTGGCTCGATCGCCTACAGCCTGAGCATCATTTCGGCGACGTTGCTGCTGGACCCTGACACGCTGCCCGGCGGTACCGCGGGTGTCGCATACGACGCGTTGTTCGGTGCGAGTGGCGGCGTGGCTCCCTACACGTTCGCGATCACCGCCGGCGCCCTGCCTGCGGGACTGGCACTCGATGCGGCCGGCGCCCTGTCGGGCACCCCAACCGTCGCGGGCACCTTCAACTTCGATGTCACGGTGAGCGACAGCGCCGGCACACCGTCGACGACGACGCGTGGCTACGTGCTGGTCATCGGCGCGCCGGTGATCGCCGTTGCGCCCCCCACGCTGGCCGACGGCACCGTCGGTACCGCCTACAGCCAGGCGATCACCGCAAGCGGCGGCACCGCGCCGTATACCTTCGCCATCAGCGCGGGAGCGCTGCCTGCCGGGCTGGGGTTGTCCGCTGCAGGCGAACTCACCGGCACGCCCACGGCGCCGGGCGACTTCGGCTTCGACGTCACAGCCACCGACAGCCTCGGTTTCGGCGGTAGCGCGACGTACACCCTGCGCGTGATCGAGGCTGCGCCGGTGGCGGAGGACGACATTGCCGAAACCGTCGCAGGGCAGGCGGTCACCGTCGCGGTCACCGAAAACGACCAGGGCGACATCGACAGCGTCGCCGTGGCAACCGTGCCCGCCAACGGCACCGCCGCGGTCTCTGGACTGGCGATCGTCTACACGCCAGCCGCCGGCTTCTTCGGCACCGACAGCTTCCGTTACCGCGCCACCGGCCCGGGCGGTACCTCCGGCGATGCCACGGTGACGATCACGGTCGAATCCGGCGCGGTCCCACAGGGCTTCCCGCAGTCGATCAGCGCGCTCGCCGGACAAGCCGTGACGCTGTACGCAGCCTTGAATGCCAGTGGCGGTCCTTTCACCGGCATGACCGTGGTGAGCGCACCTGCCACCGGCACCATCACCGTCGCCGGTACCGATCTGCAGTACACGCCGTTCGCGGACGCGTCAGGGACCGTCTCGATCGGCTACACGCTGGAGAATGCGTTCGGTTCATCGGCGCTGATCACCTCGACCGTCACCGTCAATCCTCTCCCGGTGCCGGCCTCCACTGAGGTGAACACCGTCGCCGGCGTGCCGGCGCAGGTCGAGCTGACCACCGGCGCCACCGGTGGGCCGTTCATCGGCGCAGACGTCGTGTCGATTTCCCCGGCGTCCTCGGGCACCGCGAGCATCGCCCCGGGCGACAGCGGAGGTAGTTCGACGTTCCGCCTGACCTTCACCCCCGCGCCGAACTTCACCGGCACCGCGATCGTGTCGTTCAATCTGAGCAACCAGTTTGCGACTTCGCAGGCGGCGACGGTGACGGTGAATGTCGCCGCCCGACCGGACCCTTCGCTGGATGCGGAGGTGCTGGGCGTCCTCAACGCGCAGGCCGATGCCACCCGGCGTTTCGCCACGGCACAGATCGGCAACTTTCAGCAACGCCTGCGCGCCATGCACGATGGTGGCGTCAACGCCGCACGCTTCAGCAACCAGCTGACCTTCGTCACCGACCGCAGCTGCAACGAAGCGATGTACCTGGGCACGGGTCGCACCTGCGCATCGGCCCAGCCGGGCGACGAGCAGGCACCTGTCTCCGCGCAGCCGGGAGGCTCCGACCAGGCGCCATCGGCGGCCGAAGCGACGGCGCTCACCGTCTGGACCGGCGGCGCGCTGGGCAGTGGCGACCGCGATCGTCGCAACGGCAGCAGCTCGCTGTCCTTCGAGACCAGCGGCGTGAGTGCTGGTGCGGACTACCGGGTAAGCGAGGCCTTCGCATTCGGCGCCGGCGTCGGCTACGGCCGCGACCGCACCGACGTGGGCGAGAACGGCAGCCGCAGCGATGCAGACAACCGCACGGCGGCTGTGTACGCGAGCTGGCATCCGGGCGATGCGTTCTTCCTGGACGGCCTGCTCGGCTACCAGTGGATGTCGTTCGACAGCCAGCGGTATGTCGGCGCGAACGGCGGCACGGTGCAGGGCGAGCGCGACGGCACCCAGTGGTTCGCGTCGATCTCCACCGGGCTGAACCACCACCGTGGACCGCTCAGCGTCTCGCCCTATGCGCGCCTGGACATCTCGCGTGCCCGTCTCGACGGTTACACCGAGCACGGCGATCCGGTATTCGCCCTGCGTATCGATCAGCAGGACGTCGACACCACGACCGGCAACCTCGGGCTGGACATCGATTACCGCAAGACGATGAACTGGGGCGTGTTCGCGCCGGAACTGCGGCTGGAATACCAGCACGACTTCCAGGGCGAAGGCACGACGACGCTGCGCTACGCCGACCTGCTGGCCGGCCCGTTCTACCGCGCCGACCTCAACGGCTTCGATCGCAACCGCTTCATGTTGGGTCTGGGCGCTGCGTTCTACATGCAGCGCGACCTCACGCTGCGGCTTGAATTCCGCAGCCTGCTGGGTGGCCAGGACGACCAGTCGCTGCTGTTCAACCTGGAAAAGAAGTACTGACGAGGCAGACGTCGTCCGGCGTTCAGCGCCGGAC
>JALYOF010000033.1 GCA_030857025.1 Pseudomonadota bacterium
AAACGCTTTCCCCGCAAGATCACAGGCCCTGAAGCGAAGTAGCTGCGCGGGAGTTTCGGACTCGCCATCCATGGCTCGGCCGAAACCGCCGGGCATCCATGCCCGGCGCCCTCCGGGTCATAGACCGATGGGAGGCGATTGGGGAGGAGGGATCAAGAGCAGGATCAACGGCAACGGCAACGGCAACGGCAACCGCAACCGCAACCGCAACCGCAACCGCAACCGCAACCGCAACCGCGACCGCAACCGCAACCGCAACCGCAACGCGAGCTCCACCAACCCAGCGGCGAGCGCAACGTCAAAGCCTCAGCAGGGCAAACGCGCAGCACAGAGCGAAGGCGCAGCAAGGGCAAGGTTCAGCGAATCAGATCCCATCGACGCCGAACCAGCCGCGCCCCCGGGGCAGGGCGATCAGCTAACCCTTTCGAGCATCGTCCGATACCCGATCAACCTCGCCCATCGCGTGCCCACGTCGGTCAGGCACATGTAGGCGGCCTCGCCTGCAACGCGCAGCAGCGTGCGCGGGCCCCAGTGCAGGCGGGTTTCGGCGGCGCACAGTTCCGCGTCGAAGCCGAGCTGGCGCGCGAACATCGCGCAGCGGGCCAGGTGATAGCGATTGCTCAGCAGGGTGACGCGGATCGGCGCCGCGGCGACCGCCGGTGCATCGGCCGGAACTGGCGCCTGTGCGGCCGCGGCAAACAACAGCAGCCTGGCGTTGCGCAGGTTCTGCAGCGTGTCGCGCGAGGCCGCCTCGAGTTGCAGCGGCGCGTCGGCCGCCATGCCGCGTGCGAACAGGCCCAGGCGCGCGACCTCCGCCTCGGTGGGTTCACCCGGGCCGCCGCCGCCCAGCAGGACCACGCTTGCCGGTGGCTGTTCCTGCCACAGCGATACGGCGCGGTCGAGGCGGGCGGCAAAGTCCCGGTCCACGCGCCCCTGCGGCGCATGCTTTCCGAACAGCAGTACGCATTGCCCGTGCAGCGGCAGGCACGGTGCCCGGCGCGCCACCCGCAGGACGTGGACGTAGTACCCGACATAGACGAGTCCGGCACTGAGCACGCACGCGGTCGCTGCCACCACCATTGCGTGCCAGAGGTGGTGATCGCCAAAGAGTCGCAGTCGATGAACGGCGCGAGTGGACATGCTGTTCCGGAAAGTGTCGAGGTTTGATGTCGGGCCGTTCAGTCTAGACGGCAGCGCCCGCGACGGCCCGCTGGTCATACCCGCTGGCTATACTTGCCTCCTTTCGCCGGTCTGACTGGCACTGCCCGGCTGCAGGAGACTTCGTGACAGTTTCGCCGTCGCTCGCCCCATCGATCATGTCGCCGGTCGCAGTTCGTGCCTACAGCGCAACCACGGCTCTGGGGCGCGGGGTCAAGGTTCAGGTCGAGGCGCTCACCAGCCGTCGCGGCGGGCTGCGGCGCAACGATTTCGGTCCGCTGACCGGGGGGCAGCCTTTGCCGTGCTGGGTCGGACGTGTCGAAGGCCTGGAAGACGCCGCGCTGCCTGAAACGCTGGCGCGCTGGGAATGTCGGAACAACCGGCTCGCCTGGATGGCACTGCAATCCGATGGGATCCTCGACGCCACAGCGGCGATGAGCAGGCGCTACGGGGCCGAGCGTGTCGCGGTCGTGATCGGCACCTCGACCGCAAGCATCGGGGCGACCGAGGAAGCGTACTCGCGGCTGCAGCGCAACTCGGCAATGCACGACGTGTTTCCCGACGACCTCGACCGCCCCATCATCCACACACCGCACTCGCTGGGCGATTTCGTGCAGCACGCGACGGGTCTGCGTGGCCCGTGCATCACGGTGGCCACCGCGTGCTCGTCCAGCGCCAAGGCATTTGCGCAAGCGGCGCGGCTGATCGACGCGGGCGTGGTCGACGCGGCCCTGGTCGGGGGTGTCGATACGCTATGCGGCAGCGTGCTGTTCGGCTTCAACGCATTGCAACTGGTGGCGCCGGAACCCTGCCGTCCGTTCGACACCGCGCGCGTGGGTCTGTCGCTTGGCGAGGCGGGCGGATTTGCCGTGCTCGAGCGGATGGAGGGGGATGGCGACGCGCCGCTGTCGCTGCGCGGCTATGGCGAGTCCAGCGATGCCCACCACATGTCGGCGCCGCATCCCCAGGGCGTGGGTGCGCAGAGTGCGATGCGCGATGCGCTCGCACGCGCGGGCATCGCGGCCGACGAGGTCGGATACCTCAACCTGCACGGCACCGCGACGCCGGCCAACGACAGCATCGAAGCGGCGGCTGTCGCGCGACTGTTCCCGGCGGGCCTGCACGCCAGTTCGACCAAGGGCTGGACCGGGCATACGCTCGGTGCCGCCGGCATCGTGGAATCGGTGATCGCACTGATTGCGCTGGAGCACGGCGTGCTGCCGGGCATCCTCAACAGCGACTCGCCCGATCCGGCCTGCGGGCCGCAGATACGCTTCGACAATGCGCGTTGCGACGATCTGCGTTACGCGATGAACAACTCGTTCGGGTTCGGCGGCAACAACTGCTCGCTGGTCTTCGGGAAGGCCGCATGAGCGCCGCCCACGACAAGGCCTCTCGCGGAGTTCGTCGCGTCACCCGGACCCAGGCTGTCGCGTGCATGGCGGGCGCGGCATGAACGCACTCTCCGCGACCATCGAGGGAATCGGTTTCTGGGCCGGCGGAATACCGTCGTGGCAGGCGGCCTGCCACTACGCCGTCGATGGTTCGTTGCCGGACGGCGCGCCTGCGCGGCCTTCGCCGCAACTGCTGGCGCCCAACGAACGGCGGCGGGCGCCCTCCACGGTCGCAGTCGCGCTGGACGTCGGTCTGCAGGCATGCCGCGCGGCGGGGCGCGAGCCTTGTTCGATGCCGTCGGTGTTCGCCTCCATGCACGGCGAGCTTTCGATCACCGACTACATGTGCGCGACGCTGGCGGTCCAGCCCGATGCGATCTCGCCTACGCGCTTCCACAACTCGGTGCACAACGCCGCGGCCGGCTACTGGACCATTGGCGCGGGTGCGGTGCAGGCGGCCACCGCCATCTCCGCGTTCGACGCAACGTTCGCCCAGGGGCTGCTGGAGGCGCTGATGCAACTGCACGCGGGCGACGAGGCGGTTCTGCTGGTGTGTTACGACGGCGATTCGGCCGGCCCGCTGGAGCACGTCTCGCGCAGCGAGGGCGTGCTCGGCGGCGGGCTGGTGCTGTCGCGCCTGCACCGTGCGGATCGTCCGCGCCTGCTGCTGTCGCTGGTTGACGGCGAGTGCCCATCGGCAGACACCGCGCTTGCGCGCTACGCTGCGCGGAACGCAAGCGCTCCGATGCTGCCGCTGTTCGATGCGCTGGCGACCGGCGGCGACAGCGCGCTGCTCAAGGCCGGTCCGGGGCGGCTGTTGCGTGTGCAATTGTTGGGATCGACAGGGGCGGCGAATGTTTGAACGATCCAACGTGGCGGTGGTGATACCGGCCTTGAACGAGGCGCTGCGCATTCGCGGCGTGGTGGAGGGTGCGCTCGTCGAATGCCCGAACGTGATCGTCATCGACGACGGTTCCGACGACGACACGATGGAGCGCATCGCGGACCTGCCGGTGATCGTGCTGCGCCATCCGCGCCGGATGGGCAAGGGCGCTAGCCTGCGCGATGGTTTCGCCGAGGCGTTGCGGCGGGGCTTTGTCGGTGTCCTCACGATGGATGGCGACGGGCAGCATTCCGCTGCGGACATTCCGCGGCTGATCGACGCCGGCAACCGCCACCCGGGGCACATCGTGATCGGCGCACGCCTGCGCAAGCGCTCCCTGCAACCGGGTTATCGCCGCCTGGCCAACGCCTTCGGCGACTGGGGCGTGGCCTGGGGCACGGGCTACGGCATCGCCGACAGCCAGAGCGGGCAGCGCCTGTACCCGGCCGCCGTCGCGGCACTGGTGGACGTGGCCGGCGACGACTTTGTTTTCGAAGCGCAGATCCTCATATCCGCCGCGCGCCAGCTTGGCGTCCGCTGCGTCTCGGTGCCGATCCAGGCGCGTTACCAGTGTGCCGATTCGCTGGAGCAGTTCCGCGTCAGCCATTTCAAGCCGTGGCGGGATTTCCGCGGCATCACCGTGCACATCGTGCTGCAGGTGCTGCGTCACGGCGGCATGTGGTCGGTGTACCGCCGCATCCGCGCCAATCCGCCGTTGATCGATGACCCCAGCGGGGAATTCGCCGCGGTCTCCACGCCACGCTCGCCCGCCGGGGTGAAGCTGCGATGACCGACCAGGCGCCTGCCGGTTCCTCCGCGGATGTCGTGATACTCGGCGGAGGGCTGGCGGGACTCAGCCTGGCCATCCAGTTGCGACAGCGCGATCCGGGCCTGCACGTGGTGGTGCTGGAGCGCAACGCGCATCCGGTGCGCGAGGCCGCGTTCAAGGTGGGCGAATCGACGGTCGAGATCGGCGCGCATTATTTCTCCCATGTGCTGGGGTTACGGGCGCACCTGGATGCGGAGCAGATCAGCAAGTTCGGGTTCCGCTTCTTTTTCAGCGATGGCCGCAGCGATATCGACCAGTGCACCGAACTTGGCGTGAGCGCGATTCTCAGCACGCCATCGTGGCAGCTCGACCGCGGCCGCTTCGAGAACTTTCTCGGCGAGCACGCACGGGCGCTCGGCGTGGATTTCCGCAACGAAGCGGTGGTGCGGGGTTTCGATCTCGGCGAGGGCGGAGCGGCGCACATCGTCCGCTACGAACACGAAGGCGAGTCACGTGTCCTGCAGGCGCAGTGGCTGGTCGACGCCGCGGGCCGCGCAGGGCTGGTCAAGCGCAAGCTTGGCCTGGCCCAGGCCAACGCGCACAACGCCAATGCCGTGTGGTGGCGCGTGGAGGGTCTCATCGACGCCAACGACTGGTCCGACAATCCGCAGTGGCTGCAACGCACAACGCCACCCGACCGCTGGCGATCGACCAACCACATGTGCGGTCCGGGCTACTGGTTCTGGCTGATTCCGCTGGCATCGGGCGCCCACTCGCTGGGCATCGTCTGCGACGCGGACATGCACCCGCTGGAGACCATGAACACGCACGACAAGGCGATGGGATGGCTGCAGGAGCACCAGCCGCGCGTGGCCCGGTCGCTTGGGCAGGAAGGTCACGCGCTGAAGGACTTCATGTTCCTGCGCCACTTCTCCTACGGCTGCAGGCAGGTGTTCTCCGCCGACCGCTGGGCGCTGACCGGCGAGGCCGGGGTGTTCCTGGATCCGCTGTACTCGCCGGGCAGCGACTTCATCGCGATCAGCAACGGCTACATCTGCGATCTCATCTTCAAGGACCGCGCGGGACAGCGCATCGCTCCGTATGTCGAGGTCTACCAGCAGCTCTATTTCTCGTTCTACGAGAACACCCTGAGCCTCTACCAGGACCAGTACATGCTGTTCGGCGACGCCCAGGTGATGCCGTTGAAGATCATGTGGGACTACACCTTCTACTGGGCATTGCTGGCGCCGCTGTTCTTCGCCGACCGGTTGACGCATGTCGGTGTCATCGGTCGATTGCGCGACAGCTTCGATCTCGCCTCCGCTCTGAATGCAGCCATGCAGCCGCTGCTGCGCGAATGGTCGCGTCGCAACAGCGAAGCCGGCGGTATCGATCCGCAGCGGACCGATGGCCGTCTACTCGACCAGCGTGCGGTCGGATGGTTCGCCGAAATGAATCGCGCGCTCAACGATGAACTCGACGACGACGCGCTGATGCTGCGGCTACGCGCCAACGTCACGACGCTGCGGACGTTGGCGGCAGAATTGCTGGAGCAGGCCCGCGTGGAGCACCCGGGCATCGATGGTGCCGCGATGGACGCGGCGCTGAGTGACAGCACCGCCAATGCGACTGGTGAGCGCGCGGTGCCGCTCCTCTCGTCGCACTGGTACGCGCAGGTGCCGGTCGCAGCCTGATCCGGTCGCCCGAACCGATCCGGAAATCAGTTCGGCAGTGGTGCGGTGCCTTGCGCCGGAGGCGGATCGATCACGTGGATCGCCACGCCGCGCCCGTGCAGCGGCGTAGGGGTCACGTCGACGCCGACGCCTCCACTGACGTGGCTCCGGCCACCGAATCGTCCGGCCCCGATTCCCACGCCCACGTTGCCTCCTCCGCCGTAGCCGTGCTCGGTGCCGGTCAACAGCAAGCCGTTGGCTCCCAGCTTCGCCGCCTCCGCGCGCAGCTTGCCGATGACCGAATTCATCTTGTTCTGCTGGCCGTAGGTCAGCCCGCCACTGGAGGTTTCCAGCAGCGCGATCTCGACATAACGGCCCGGAGGCGGGGCGTAATAGACGCGCACCTGTTCGGGCGCGACTGCCGGTCGTGGCTGCGAGAGCAGGACCTTGGAGGTGGAAGCGCAGCCGACGGAGCCGGCAAGCGCGGCGGACAGCAGGATGGACAGAGCGGCACGTGAGGACATGGCGACGATCCCGTGGTGGCTGAAGGTGGAAGTTTCAACTTCCGCCACTGAACATTAGCAAAGGTCCAGGGAGAGCCTGGTGATTGGCGGGGCAAGCCGTTTCACGATCAGGCCGAGCCAGGCGACTTCTCAGCCAGACCAAGCCCGGTCGCGGCCTGCGTCGAACCACGCGGGCCAAGAACCAGACGATCCTCGAAGCGCTGCGCATCGTGCACCGTCCGGAGGGGATCGAACAACGACTTCTGCCCGGACAGGGGAGGGCGACTTCGTCAAGGGCAGCTTCAACCGTTCGGCCGTGGGCACCGTGGTCGAGCGCAAGACCCGTTTCGTCGTCCTGTGCCGGATGGATGGCTGCACGTCGCAGAGTGCTTTGGAGGGCTTCTCCCGGCAGATGAAAGTGCTGCCGGTGTTCCTGCGCGAAAGCCTGAGCTGCGATTGCGGCAGCGAAATGGCGTGTCATCAGGCGCTGGCCAAGAGGTTGCAGCTGGACAGCCGGTTCTGCGATTCGCGCGCCCCTTGGCAATGCGGCAGCAACGAGAACACCAGTGGACTGCTGCGTCAGTTCCTGCCCAAAGGCATGAATCTGTCGGACGTGTCGCAGTCTCAACTCAACGATATCCACGGCTCCTCGATGGACGGCCAAGGAAAACGCGGGGCTGGCGAACGCCTGACGAAGCGATGGCTGAAGAAGTGGCCACTTTTTCACAACGTGTCGCACTTGATTCCTGAGGCGACGTGGTTGGTGCGTCTGTAAAAAGGGAAAATCCCGGGAAAACGCGCCGATTACGGGCAAAGATGCCGTTTTGAAGGCAGTTTGTGCCTTTGCGCGCGGACTTTTCGTTATCCGGTCGCGTTGTCCAAACCTCCAGACGGGACGCTTGACAAGCTCCTGATCGGCCATGCATATTCGATTTGCCGTCTGGGGAACTGGACGGTAAACCCACTGTTAGTGGTCAATCGCATTTAAGGAGGAATGTCATGAAGAAGATCAAGATCAAGTCTGGCGTCAAGACAGGTCGCAGCTGCTGGTAACGGTCTGTTGCCTGAGGTAAGCGCTGGATGTCGCAGCGTCAGCCAAGGGCATCAGAGCTTGCCTCGGCGCGCAGCTTGCATTTGCTGCGCGCCTTTATTTTATCAGTGCTCCTGCGACAGCAGGTGTCCTTGCCGGCTTTGCGGATGCAGCCCAGCAAGCGGCGCGCTCGATTGAGCTGAAATCATGGCCGTGCAGTTCTCTCGAACTCTGCGCGTTCTGCGTGCGGATCCCAGCAATATATTTCCTTTGGTGGTTGCCTCGGCACTGGGGCTGATATTCATTTGGGGCGCGTGGCTGGTCTTCGGCGCCGTCGCGATGCATGTCGTATCCGACAGCGCGCGATTGGAATCAAGCGTCCCGTCGCATCGGATCCACAGCGTGTCTGGCGGTACGGTCGCCAGAGTCCATGCCACCCTCGGCGAACGCGTTCGTGAGGGCGATCTGATCGTTGAGCTGGACACTACCGCCGAACGGCGGCAACTGCGGCAGGAAGACGGCAGGATACGTGCGTTCGAAGCCAAGCTCCTGGCAACGCGCGAGAAGCTCGAGTCCGAGCGTCTGGTCATCCGTGCAGACGACAGTGCGGCTGGAGCCGAGCTGGCTCGCGCCAACGCCCAGCGGGAGATCGCCACTACTCAGGTCCGCCAGGCAGCCGATGATGTCGCGCGACTCCGTCGCCTGGGGGCAGACAGCCTGGTTTCCAAAGCGGAGATGGAGCGGGCTGGCATTGAGCTCTTGCGGACGAAAGCCGTCGTCGATGCTGCCGAATCGGAGGTTCGCAGGCTTACCTTCAGCGGCATAGCAGGCCGGGGACGGGGAGACACATCCGTCTCGCAGGGACAAAGCGAGATCGCCGACGTGGAAACAGAACTGGCCGAATCCCGGTCCCGGCGAGAAGTCCTGCTGCGCGCCATCGAAGACCGCCTGATTCGCGCTTCCACGCAAGGGGTTCTTGCCGAACTCCAGATGCTGCGGCCCGGCACGAGCCTTGGTCCCGGCGAGTACCTCGGGGCAATCATCGGGCACGAAGACGGACTGATGGTGGTGGCCCACTTTCCCCCCGACGCCGCGCTCGGCCGCATTCGCCCCGGGCAGAACGCCAAGGTCCGGCTGGACAGTTTTCCGTGGATGCGCTTCGGCTCGTTGGACGCAAAGGTGCAACGCGCCTCCGCTGAGACACATTCCGGGACCGTGCGTGTAGAGCTCTCGATTGAGGACACTTCCGGCATTCCCGTCCAGCATGGACTGACCGGCAAGGTGGAAATCGGCGTGGAGCGGATCACGCCCTTGGACTTCATCGTGCGCACCTCAGGGCAGAAGCTCATCGGCGCGGGCGCACCATCGCGGGAAACCGGACCGGGGCCCACACCTTGACGAAGGCGCGGCGGCGGCGCGCCCTGTTCGCGCCGGAGGTCATACAGACATCTGCAATGGATTGCGGGCCCGCCGCGTTGACGTGCCTCCTGGCCGGCTTTGGTGTCCACGTGCAGTACGCCAGGATACGGGAAGCCTGCAGCACGAGTGTCGATGGCACCTCGATCGACTCCGTGGAAGAGATCGCGTGCATGTTCGGCCTCGACGCAGAGCAGATTCTCGCGCCTGCGGAGCACATCGTGGAGGACCTGGCCAACAACCTGCCTGCGCTGGCAATCCTGCGGCAAGGCCATGGCAACCATCTCGTGGTGCTTTGGCGGCACGTCGGCAACTGGATTCAGATCATGGATCCTGCCCAGGGCGGACGCTGGATGCGAATCGATGAGCTTGTCGGTGAGCTGTATCAGCACAAGCACGTGCTGCCTCAGGCCGACTGGCGTGAGTGGATGGGGGAGGAAGAGCAGCGGCGGATACTGGGTGCGCGGCTGCTCCGGCTCGGAGCGAAGGAAACGGCTTCAGCACAGAACTGGGCGGATGAAGACCCAGGCTGGTCCAGACATGGCGCACTGGATGCCGCCGTGCGGATGACTCAGTCTCTGATCGACGCGGGCATCATGCGACGCGGAGCGCAGGCGGCCACCTGCGCCCAGGAGTTGGCCGCGCAGGCCTGCGCAACCACGGATCACGCAAGCGCCATCATTTCTCCGCGCTTCTGGTCGGTTGTGCCAGCCGAGGAAGGTGACTGCCTGGTAATGCGCGGCGCCGTGCTGATGACGGCCAAGGCCTCGGCGTCGGAGGGGCAGCCGGCCGCGCTTCCGGTACCCGAACTGCCTTCGGAGCTGCGCGCGGCCCGTGAGCAGCCGCTCGAAAACCCGGCACTGGAACTTTGGAAGATTCTGAGGGACGAAGGCCTGCGAAGGCCGCTCATGATCCTGGGGGGCATACTGGTGGCTGCCTTCGCCGTCACTTTGGAGGCGTTGCTGTTCCGGACCCTGCTCGACGTACAGGTCGAATTGGCACTACCGTGGCAGCGTGCCGGTGCGCTTGCCGCGGTGGTCGCTCTGCTCTGCGCTGCATTGCTTCTGGAAGTATCGAACATGCGCGGCTTGATGGGGCTGGGTCGCCTGCTCGAATCCAGGTTCCGCATGATGTTGCTGCGGAAACTTCCGCGACTGGGCGTCGACTATTTCCACAGCCGACTGGTGTCGGACATGGCGGAACGAAGCCACGCCGTGGATGTGCTGCGAACCCTGCCCGCACTGGCAGGGCAGGTGGTCGAAGCGACAGCGAAGATGCTGATGATCGTGCTCGCCATTGCCTGGCTGTACCCGCAGGTGGCGATGGAGGCGCTCCTGCTTTGCATGGCGGTGCTGGTACTGCCATGCCTCTTCCACCCCTTCCTGGTTGGAAGGGAGATGCGGATGCGAATACATAATGCCAGTCTGAGCCGAGGCTATCTCGACGCCTTACTCGGCATGTCAGCCATCCGTGCCCACGATGCGGAGCGCACCCTGCGTCGGGAGCACGACTCCCGCATCCTGCCATGGAGCAATGCTTCGCGCCGCCTGAATCGCCTGGAAGTCCTGGACGAGGGTGCCCAGACGCTTGTCGGACTTGCCGGCGCCGCGCTGATCATCACTGTGTCGCTTGCCCAGTTGCAAGGCGATCCCACGGTACTGCTGCTCGCTTACTGGGTTCTCCAGTTGCCCGCCCAGGGTCAGGCGATCGCAATGAGGGCGCGCGAATATCCCGCGCACCGCAACACCATCATGCGCATTCTGGAGCCGTGCCATGCCCCGGAGGTCGAGGCGCCGGAGCACTTGCCGGCATCTCGCGCCGCGGGCGCGGTCGCCGCGGTGGCAGAAGCCGGCGTTGCCATCGAGATGCGGAACATGACCGTCGTGTTGGGTGGGCATGTCGTACTCGATGATCTGAATCTCCGCATTTCCCCGGGAGAGCATGTTGCTGTCGTAGGCAGGTCGGGATCCGGAAAGTCCACGCTGGTGGGCATGCTTCTGGGCTGGCATTCGGCACCCGGGGAAACATTGTGGGTGGACGGTGTATGCCTCGGGAAACAGGACATATCGCGACTGCGTGATCGCACTGCCTGGATCGATCCGGCAGCGCAGATCTGGAACCGTCCGTTGCTGGACAACCTGGTGTATGGCGCCGCCGAGGACGACGCACTGGACATCGCCGCGGTGCTGGAAACCGCGCAACTCCATGCGGTGTTGCAGGACCTCGAGGACGGTCTGCAGACACAGATGGGGGAGAGCGGGGGCCGACTGTCCGGGGGGGAGGCGCAACGCCTGCGCATCGGTCGTGCGTTGCTCAGGCGGGATGCGCGTCTGGTGGTACTGGACGAGCCATTCAGGGGTCTTGAGCGGGAACAACGGCAAGCGTTCCTGCTGCGCGTACGGGCTTGGTGGCCCGAGGCGACTCTGCTGTTCGTCTCGCACGACATTTCGGACGCGATGGGGTTCGACCGGGTACTGGTAATGGACCAGGGACAAATCGTGGAGGAAGGGGTTCCGCGGGATCTCGCCACCGACGTTGACAGTCGTTTCGGATTGCTCTTTCGGGGCGAACGTGAAGTCAACAGTGGTGTTTGGGGGGCGACGACGTGGAAACGACTGCGCCTCGAAAAGGGCCGCCTGGAACCGGCGCCCCAGACACCATGACCAGGTCCATTCCAGACAGGTATCTATGGCCCATGTCCCGGCTCGATGAAGCGATCGAGTTGCTGGCGCGGCGGGCTGGTTTGACGACCGGCGGCCGGCACTCCGCGTCGCGGCGAATCGAACCGGCACCGGATCTTGCAGACTGGAGGGCTGTGGAAGATTGGATGGAAGCGGTGGCAGGTGCGCTGGACATAGAGATAGAGGCCAGCGCCGAAGTTGCTGCCCACAGCAGGCGGATGTTCACTTCGGGACCGCCCTTGATACTTCGTGTTCCCAGGGAGGGCCGAACCGCATTGCTGCTGGTGCTGTCGGGTGGCCTCAATCGGATCAAAGTGCTTCTTCCAGACGGAAGCACAGCATCGCTGTCGGTCGATTTGATACAAGCCGAACTTTTTGGCCGCGTTGTCGGTGACCTGCCTCCGGCTGTAGCGCGAACCCTGTCCGCCGCGGGCCTCGACGCCGCGGCGATGCACCATGCAGCAAGCCTGGTCTCGGAAGATACGAAGAGCGCGGTTGCGTACGCCTGGACGCTCCTTGTCCCCGTGCATGCGGGTTTGCGGCGGCACTTCGCCGAACACCACCTTCCGTCGTGGCTCGTGCTTTACACGGGACTTCACGGCCTGGAAATGGCCAGTTGGATTGTCGCGTGGTGGTTCCTGGGCGTGTGGGCGTTCGGTTCCAACGTCAACACGGGACAGCTGCTGCCGTGGGCAATGCTGTTGCTGGGCATCGTCCCGCTGCGGATGCTCACTACCGCAACGGCAGGTCATATCGCCAGGACGTTCGGCGGAAGCCTGAAACAGAAGCTGCTCGTCGGCGCACTCCGTATCCCGCCGGGGTCCAAGCGCAATCAGGGCGTAGGACGCCTCATGGGGATAGTGCTGGAATCCGAAGCACTGGAGATCCGCTCGATCAGGGGGACGCTCTTCGCCGCTCAGGGGCTTGTCGAGATACTGCTCGCAGCGGGCGTACTCGCCCTGGGGGCGGCAGCTGCCTTGCACGTTTCGGTCCTGTTCCTGTGGCTTGCCATGTCCGTGTGGTTGATCTTGCGCTATACGCACGCTCGACGTTCATGGACACGCTCACGGCTCGCTCTGACCGACGACATGCTCGAAAAAATGGTGGGGTATCGCACCCGCCTCGCGCAGCAGAGGCGTGCTGACCAACACGAAGAGGAGGACGTCGCGTTGGCCGAGTACGTCGGCGTGTCCGAGGCGCTGGATCGCGACGCCGTCCGGATGACGTCCATCCTGGGGCGGGGCTGGTTGGTGGTAGGTACCGCGGGCCTGTTGCTGCCACTGCTCGGAGGCAGCGCCTCCGTGCCGCTGCTTGCCGCTTCGATTGCCGGCGTGTTGATGGCTGCCGTTGGCTTCGGGAAGCTTTCTCACGGCTGCGGGCAGGTCGCTGGCGGCTATATCGCCTGGACGGAACTCCGGGACTTGCTTGGCGCATCCCGGCAGCGCTGGCCTACCACTGCGCTGAGTGCGTTGCCCGCGCTCGCCCCTCGCTCCGCAAAGGGGGGGGCGCTGCTGGACCTCAAGGGTCTCGGTTTCAGTTACGGAGCGGGGCGCGCCTGGGTGCTGCAAGACTGCTCGCTCACGGTGATGGCTGGCGACCGCATTCTTCTGGAGGGTGCGTCCGGCTCGGGAAAGTCCACGTTCGCATCGGTGCTGGCGGCACTTCAGGCTTTCGATCGCGGAGTGGTTCTCGCCAACGGGCTTGATTTCGCGTCGCTCGGCACACGCGGCTGGCGCCGCCGGATCGCCTATGTGCCCCAGTTTCATGACAATCATGTTTTCGGCGAAACGCTGGCTTTCAACCTGTTGCTGGGTGGCGAATGGCCGCCGACCCCTGATGCGCTCATCGAGGCTGAACAAATATGCCGCGAGCTTGGCCTTGGCGACCTCATCGACCGAATGCCGGCGGGACTGGACGAGGTGGTGGGCGAGTCCGGCTGGCAACTTTCGCACGGTGAGCGTAGTCGTGTGTTCATCGCGCGTGGACTGCTGCAGCATGCCGACGTGCTGATCCTCGATGAAAGCACCGCCGCCCTGGACCCTCCCACGCTCGAACGAGTCGTGGCAACCGTATTCGCACGATCGCGCGCGGTCCTCGCCATTGCGCACCCGTGAACCTGCACTTCCTGGACGGACGCCATGAACCTGAAAATTGAACGTTTCGGCGACAGCCGCACTGCACTGCTCCCCGAGTCGATCAGCGTGGAGCGTGTAGCCGCCCGGTTGTCTCTGTTGAACGAGTTGACACTCTCCGTGGAGCCAACGGCAATGGAGCAGCAGGCGTTGAATCCCGCCGCTGGCCAGCACGCCATGGTGTTCGCCCTGGGCAGCAGTGCAATACCGGCGGCAATCGCGTACGCATCGGCGTGCGGCCGGCCGCTGCGACAGATCTCGAAGTGGCAGGAGGTACTGGACGAGGCCTCTTCCATGGCGTTGTGTTCAGCGTTCGTGTTTCTGCCCGAGGAACAGCTGACCGTCGACGCGCTGAGCGAGTTCAGCGAATCGGCGTGCGATGCGCAGCTGTCCCTCGGTTTCCTCCCCTTGCCTGCGGACCCCGAGCATGCCATCGCGGCTTCCCTGCGGCTGGTGGCACTTTCAATGGCGAGGGAGCCTCATCCGTCTCAATTGTTGTTCTTCGCGGAGAGCACTCCCGAGGAATTTCCCCAGGAGGTGTTCCGGGACGCTTCCAGGGACGATTTCTTCGATCGAGCGAGTGCCGGTGCGGATGCCATTGTGTTCGCCGGACACGGAAACGGCGCCTGCTTCAAGCTTGGTACCAGCGCTTTGTGCGTCATTGCGGACGATCTGCGCCCCGCCGTGGAAGTCGGTCTTCCCGAGGCCAGAATGCTCCCTTGCCAGGCCGGCGGTCCCTGCCTCCAGCGGAATCTCGAACGCAAGCGAGGTGCATCTGCACTCAATGGGGACTTGCTGGTATTCATGACTTGCTGGGGCTGGATGGCTCACGACGGCTACATCGATCAGCGGATGTCGTTCGCCCATGCGCTTCTCAAAGGGCGGTCAGCTCGTTCGATCGTCGCGCCTTTCGGCGTTTCCGTTTCGTCATGGTTTCACGGTTCCGCCGCGCGCGATTTCCTCCTCGAAGGTGGCACCGCCGGGCAATTGGCGCTGGCGTTGAACGACACGCTGAGTCCGGGCACTCGTCAGTACCTCTGCATCGGCGATCCCGAAGTGCGGATCGCCGAACCTTCGGCTGGGGAAGAAGATGCCGAAGACGATGCGGAACTGGAGGACGAAGGCGACGACGAACTGCAGGACACCACGGCGACCGAAGGGGGCGCTGTCGGTGCCGGCACGTTCCTGGTCAGAAGAATGCTTGAGCAGATGGGCGGGAAGCTGGCGGGGGCACGCGAAGTGCTCGCTTTGCTGGAGTCGCCAGGTGACAGCGAATTGGCGTCACGGCAGTTGCTGGAGTTCATGGGTGCGCATGCGGCCAGCCACGGCGGAGCGTTCTGGAAGCATCACGGCGGCTCCGGCGGTCTGACGTTCGAACCCAACGTTGCGGCGGCCGGTGTGCACGTCTGCGGCGCCCGCTGGTGGGCAAGCGACAGCCTTCCTCATCCGGCGGTGATCGGGACTCGCCGACATTACACATGCAGTCGCTGCGGCGTCGTCGGGGACATCGACACCAGACTGCCGGCTCTCCCCATCCTGCACGCAACTGAAGAAGAAGGCGTGGTGCTGGTGTTGCCAGATAACATGCCGCGTCCGATTCATGTCACGGCCGCCATCGAAGCGAGCGGAGATACGCCTGGCGCCATGGGGCCCGTGCTCGTGCTGGACGGCGATGGCGGCCGGTATCCGCTTCCCCGAGTACGGGGAAGCGTCAGGCATGGCGTGCAGGGCTACATCGCCATCCTCACATGGCCCGGCGGCTACTCGACGCTACGCTTGAGCATCATGCTGGAAGGCAGTCCTTGACCTCATTGAGCTCGATTGCCAAACCATTGGGATCACAGACATAGCAGCGCCAGTGGCCTTCTCCCTTTGCGTGGGCTTCCTCGAGCATGGTGCCGTGGTTTTCAAGTGCCGCGCGCGCGGTCGCATGCAGGTCTTCGATTTCGAAGGCTATGTGTGACACTTGCCTGCCGGTTGGGATCTCGCCCTCGTCCCAGTTCCAGACCAGCTCAATCGCGTGGAAAGGGGGCTGCGCGCCTAAAAAGAAGATCGAGAAGCGCGCATCCGGATCTTCGTGCTGGTCGGAAATCGTCAGTCCAAAAACGTTCTCGTAAAACTGGATGCTTTCCTTTGGCTTTGCGGTGCGGATGGCGATGTGGCCAAGCTGCGGTACAGCGCCCACGGCCTTAGCCCCAGAGGCAATAGTCTTCACCGACGATCTCCTTCAATTGACAAGTCAACGCATCGAGGCAAGCAACATCTTCTTCCGGCAATGGCCCGGCCTGCACTGCGGCCGTGGCAAGTTCCACCGACCTGCGGTCCTTGATTCCGAGGATGGGGGTGGCCTGCTTTGCCAGCAGCCATCGCAGCGAAGCCACTGCGAGCGCAGCGCCATCTCCGCAGTAGCGTTCGGAAAGCTGTTGCACTGTGTCGCGGGTGTGTTGCGCATGGGCGCCAAACAACTTCGTATGCTTACGATGGTCGGACTCGGCGGCGAGCACATCGTCGATCTTGCGCAGGAACAACAGCCCGGTTGCCACTGGCGAGTACGCGTAGAAGCGGACGTCGTACTCGCGCGCAAGGTCCAGAAGCCCATGCTCCGGTGCACGCCAAAGCAGTGAATAGCAGTGCTGGAACGCGTCGATCCGGCGGCGTGCGAGAATCTGCCGCGCTTCGGCGGCCGAAAAATTCGACAGGCCCACATGCGCGATCTTGCCTTCCTCTCGCAAGGCATCCAACGCATCGAGGGTCTCGTCCACCGGCACCAGATCGGTTCCCATCGAGCCGGCTGGCCAATGGATGAACACCGTATCCACACAGTCGGTGCGAAGACGTTGCAGCGAGTCCTCCACGCTCTTGCGAACCAGCGGCGCTGTAAGCATGTCCGGAGGCACCTTGGTCAGCACCCGCCCCAAGCCCGAAGACACGCGGGGAAGAAGTTCGCCAAGCAGGCTTTCGGCCGCACCGTCTGCGTAGCCGGGCGACGTGTCGAAGCACGTCAAGCCGGAGTCCAGTGCATGGGCAACGGCGTCACGAACCGACGCGATATCGGAAGTCGACCAGCTGGAGGAAGAGGCTTGCCATGTGCCGAGATAGATAGAAGACATTCAATGCTCCGAAAGCAGGATCAGTGGCGGGTCAGAAGTAGATGCTTGCGGTGAAGACCAGCCTCCGGTCCCCCATGCCGAAACCTCCCCCCTTGTGAATGAAACCATTGCCCCGGTTGAAGTCGGGTATCCGGTCCGGCGGGACGAACATGTCGATCACCTCGCGGCTGCGGGCATCGATGTCGGGATACACTTCGCCCTTCAGCAGCACGGCGGCACCATCCTCGACCACGTGTGTGTCGTGGGGGTCGAAGAGGATTTCCTCATCCGGAACATCGGGGCTCTGGATCGAGCGCGTCGAGAAGTATTCGCGTCGCACGTTCTCGTTCTCGGCGTAAACCGCACCTTCGCCGAAGTAGACCTTGGTCACGGTGACGGCCGTAGAATCGCGATGGAAGTACCTGGACACGGAAGGGCTCTCGCGTTCCAGATATTCGGGGGTCACGATGCGCAGCGACGCGAGCGGTTGATCCGCCCCGGTGCATTCGGCTATTGCGCGAACCCACATGCTGGTCTCGGCGACAAGCCCGTCTGTGTCAACATCGGTGTCCAGCGCCTTGCGCAGTTTCCTGGTCAGCGAGGACTCGAACCCGCTCCAGTCCTTGCGCAGGAAATGGAAGACGAAGGTGCTGGGCAGCGCGTAGGCTATTTCGCGGCAGTCTTCTGACTGTAGAAGCTCGGGAATCCGCAGAATCTGGTAGTTTTCGGATGAATTCAAAAAGCGGTCATACAGGCTTCTGCTCAGCATACAAGATCCGTCTTGTTGTCGTTCGTCATTGAGAGCACCCGTCCAAGGAGGGCGCAACAGCAAAAAAGAGTGTACCGATCCGCCTCCTCTGGCTCAATAATCACGGGCCTTTTTTTCCCGCACTGCCGGGATGATCTGTTGTGGAAGAGACATGACTTATACGCCGCACGAATTCGAAAAGAAGTGGCAACTCCGTTGGGAAGTCGAAAATCCGTACCGTGCAGCCAACCCCGGTGAAGCCGGAAGTGAGCGCCCCGCCTACTACGTACTGGACATGTTTCCCTACCCCTCCGGTTCGGGCCTGCACGTCGGGCACGCGAGCGGCTACATCGCGACCGACGTGATCGCCCGCAAGAGGCGCATGGAAGGCTACAACGTCCTGCATCCGATGGGTTGGGATGCGTTCGGATTGCCAGCCGAACAGTACGCCATCCAGACCGGCCAGCATCCGCGGGAAACCACGGAGACCAATACCGCCAATTTCCGGCGCCAGCTCAAGATGATCGGCTTGTCCTATGACTGGACGCGGGAGATCGACACCAGCAGCCCCGGCTACTACCGGTGGACGCAGTGGATATTCCTCAAGCTGTTCGAAAGAGGCCTGGTATACCGGAAGGACATGCCTGTCTGGTGGTGTGAGGAGTTGAAGACGGTTCTTGCCAACGAGGAAGTGATCAACGGTCGCTCCGAACGTGGAAATCACCACTGCGAGCGGCGGATGCTCAGCCAGTGGCTACTGCGCATCACGCAATATGCCGACCGACTCGTGGAGGACCTCGAAGGTCTCGACTGGCCGGAGAGTGTCAAGAAAATGCAGCGCGACTGGGTCGGGCGCTCTGTCGGGGCTCGCGTTGGTTTCCAGCGTGCCGGTGGCGACGAGCGCATTGAGGTGTTCACCACCCGGCCCGACACGCTATACGGCGTCACGGCACTGGCACTTGCACCCGAGCATCCGCAGACCCAATCCTTCGTGACCGATGAGCACCGCGCCGCGGTGGAGGCCTACTGTCTGCGTGCCGCCTCACGATCCGAGCGCGAACGAAAATCGGACGGGAACCAGGCGGTCACCGCGCAGGCGACCGGCGGGTTCGTGCGGCATCCGTTGCGGGATGAACTGTTGATCCCGGTGTACGTGGCAGATTACGTGCTGCTCGAATATGGTACTGGCGCGGTGATGGTAGTGCCCGCGCATGACGAGCGCGACCATGAACTCGCCAGGAGCGTCGGTTTGGAAGTCCGGCATGTCGTCGTGCCGGAACCCGGTGGAGCGCTCGCGGAGGGCTGCTACATCGAAGACGGATATTTGACAGCGTCGTTCGAGTTCAACGGGCTGGATTCCGAAACCGCACGCGCGCGCATCATCGAGCGTCTCGAGCTCGACGAAAGCGGGCACGGGCAGGTGACCTACCGATTGCGCGACTGGATCTTTTCGCGACAGCGCTACTGGGGCGAGCCGATACCTCTGCTGATCGATCGGGAAGGTGGACTGACCGCAGTCCCGGAAGACCACCTCCCGGTGGAACTGCCATTGATAGACGACTTCCTGCCAAGCGCAGACGGAAGTTCGCCGCTCGCGCGGGCCGGCGAATGGCGCTACGTCGTCGATCCGCAGTCGGGGGAGACGCACGAGCGCGTAATGGACACGATGCCAGGCTGGGCCGGTTCGTGCTGGTACTACTTGCGGTTCATGGACACGGAAAACGCCACCGCTCCTTTTTCGCAGGACGCGGTCCGTTACTGGGGTCAGGTGGACCTCTATGTGGGAGGCGCATCGCATGCGGTAATGCATTTGCTCTATGCGCGCTTCTGGCACAAGGTTCTGTTCGATCTGGGCCTGGTGCCAACTCCGGAACCCTTCAAGAAGCTGTTCAACCAGGGCATGGTGACGTCGCATGCCTTTCGGGATTCGGACGGGCGATTGATTCCGGTCGACGAGGTCGAGGGGAGGGGCGAGTCCTACCACCACCGCACCACTGGGAAAGTTTTGGAGCGGTTCGGCTCGAAAATGGCAAAGTCACTCAAGAACGTCGTCAACCCCGATGACGTGATCGCAGCTCGCGGCTGCGATGCATTCCGAATGTACGAGATGTTCATGGCTCCGCTGGATGCCGAAAAGCCGTGGTCCGAAGAAGGCATCAGCGGCTGCGAGAAATTCCTCAAGCGTCTGTGGACGATGTTGATCGCGCCTGACGGAAAGGTGAGGCTGTCCGACGAAGGCAGTATTGCCATCGAACGGTCGCTTCATCGTTGCCTGGATCGTGTCGACCGATCCTTCGAAAACTTCAACTTCAATACGGCGGTCGCCGGCCTGATGGAGATGCTCAACGAGATTTCGGCGAGTCGGCACGTGCCGACGCGTGCCCAGGCCGAGTTCCTGACGAAAATGCTCTCCCCGTTTGCTCCGCATTTTGCGGCCGAAGTCTGGGAGCGCCTCGGCCACCCAGGCTTCATCGACGCGGAGGCATGGCCTGCGTTGGACCGGCAGATGCTGAAGAACGACACCTTCGAGCTCGTCGTCCAAGTCAGCGGCAAGGTGCGCGGTCGTTGCGAAATGCCTCTGGAGTCTTCGGAGGCGGAGGTGCGCGAAGCCGCCGTTCGCGAAGCCTCATCCTGGCTGCAAGGCAAGACAGTCGTTCGGGAAATCTACGTCAAGAACAGGCTTTACAATTTCGCGACAGCATGAAGCACCGGCCCTGCCTGGAGTGACTGAACTCCAGGCAGGGTGTGCTCACTCAGGGGCGCCTGAATTGGAATCGCCATCGGGGGTCGACACCAGCAGCGCGTAGCGATCCGCGATCGCCCGCAGTGCCTCCTCCGACTGCGTCTCCGACTGCGTACGCACGTGGAACCGTCCGCTTGCCAGCCCTTCGTCTCCGCGCAGGTTGAAGGTGGAACCGATCCGTGGAAGGTCTGCGTCGAACACGGAGCCGGGGAGATCATCGAGTCCGCGCATGCCTACAACACGGCACGGGTCGCCGGTCGGCATGGGCGTGGCAATCCACCCTCCCGAACGCGGCGTCGATACGGCATCCGCAGCCAGTTGGCCCTGTGCGTCGGAACCTGGAAGCAAGCCAAGATCGCAGCGGATCATCTCCTCCTGGAGGTCGACACCGTATTGGCTGCGTAGATGAGGAACGATTGCCGCACCGCCGGGCCTGCCCGCAATCTCAAGAAAGTGCAGTGTGTTGCCGTCGTCGAAGGCTTCCAGGTGAAAAACCATGTCGCGGAGCTGCATTGCCTCGACCACTTCGTGTGCGAAATCCGTGACCCGCTGCAGAGACGGCTTGTCGGTCAGGAGCACCGACCCCATGGCGCGGCCGTCGGCGAGCCAGGACAGGCAGGGGTCCAGATAGCGTGCGCCCGCAAGGAACAGCAGTTCCCCGTCGCGAACCAGCCCATCGATGTGCAGCAGCGGCCATGGCATGAAATCCTCGACAAGATGCTGAAGCCGCACTTCGCCGGACATCGAATCCAGGCAGGCCGCCAGTGCTTCACCGTCGTCCACAACCCGGACGCCACGGCTGCCCGCCTGCGTCTTGGGTTTCAACACGATACGACCCGGTCTGCCGTCGGCCCACCGCCGGATTTCCGATAAGTCGGACACGGTGGCCAGGTCGATGAAGTCGGCGGTGTGCACATTCGCAGCACGCATCCGGGCCTTCATCACGCCCTTGTTCCGGACCCGTTCCGCCTCTCCAGGCATCCAGCCGGGAACCCCGAGCGCCTCGCGCAACAGAGCGCCAATTTCGATGGTGTACTCCGTCGGCGCGATGATGCGGTCGAATGCGCCGTGGCTTGCAGCGATGCCCGATGCCCACTCGATCAGGAGTTCCCTCTGATCCATGTAGGCGTCGATGTTGAACTCTTCGGGGAAACGCAGCTGCAAACCGGCCTGCAGCGGCAACAAACAGCCTTGGACTTCCTCAACTCTGGCTGCCGCGAACCACTTGTGCGACATCGGCCACAGCGATGTGGGGACGAGCCGGGGATCGCCCAGGATGAGGACTCTTTCAAAAGCGGAATGATCGTTCAAGGGGCGGCTGCCTCCGTTTGCTGGCGCACAAGGTGCTGCTGGCCGCGCAGCATGCGCATGAATCTGGTGATGTCGGGAAATCGGAGGTGTTCCAGTGCAATGATCAGCTCTTCCTCAGTGGCGAAGCCGGCGTCCAGTTGCTGCGCCAGAGCCCGGCAGGTCTTGCGCATTATCTGGCGGACCCCGCCCTTGCCAGCGGTGATGCCCAGGCAATGCAGGGTGTGCGCTATTCTCAAGAGGTCTTTCATGTAGTCGAATTGTGGGGCGCTCCAGCGCCCTGGTAGATCGGCAAGCGGACCAACCGCAATCGAGTTTCGAACGCCATGCTTTCGGGAAACGAATGTCTCGACGCCGAAGCCGAACTCGTAGCCAATGGTGCTCCCGTCATACACCAGCTCCACGATATTGCCGAAGTCACCGGTTTCGCTCCGGTCTTCCGACGGCAGTGCGAAAGTGACTCCGCGTCCGTATAACCCGGGCTCGCCGTAGCCCCAGCGATAGTAGCTTTCTGGTTCGTCATCGATGCTGGTGATCCCGTGCCAGGGAGTGTCTGCGCAGTTCAGCAGGAAGAATTCCGTACTCGTCGAGGCCTTCATCCTCAATCGGCCGGCGACACCGGACCGCTCCAGAAACGAGTAGAGCTGGAACAGAAGCGCAGGCAGATGAGCGACGCCAACCAGGCCCCCCACCATTTCGAACCTGCTGCCGTAAGCCATGGGCGAGCAATCAAGTGGATGCCGATGCAGATTCTGGGTCCGCAGGCATGCCTGTCGCATGACCAGGCGTTCCCCCTCATGCACCAGACCCTGCCTGATCAGCGGTTTGAGGGCCACGATGAACGAGTTCGTGAACAGCAGCGTCGGATCCGTAGCTGGAAGCAGAGGCTCCTCTGGATAGAGCCGATAGCCCAGCGCCGCGAAGTGGTTCAGGAAGCCGCTCTCGACCTCTGCGCAAAGGCTCTCCCACGCAGGCGACTGCGGGATTGCGCGGACGGCGCCGTTCCAGGCCGGATCAGAACAGCTCGACATAGCGGTTCGGAAACTCCGAAGCCCGATAGCGGAGCACCATGGTGCTGTAGCCCTGGTACGCTCTGAGGCGGTTGCAGAGATCCTTGATTTCGAAGAGGCGGTCGTAGATCGCCTGATAAACCTCACGGTCGGTCGTATCCAGCAGGTGGATCGCCCGGGAAGCTGTTGATTCGCAGTAATGCACGAGCTCGTCGCGCGTCTCCATCTCGATGAGTTCCCGGTCCTCGAAGAGCAGCTGGAACCCACGGTACAGCCACGTCACTTCCTTGTAGCGCGCGGTTGTCGGAACGATCCCAAGCACTCCCTTGGCCTCATCCAGAAGCGCCTGTGGAATGTCGCGAACGGTATAGAACGGCGCTGCCAGCAGGTAACCGTCGTCGCCGAACAGCTCTGCACATCGAGCGACCATCCGCTCCGGGTCGGGGAAGAAGCGCAACGCAGCGCCCACGATGATGTGGGTGGGCTTTCGCGCAGGTTGGTGCTCAACGGCATTCGCGTGATGGTAGGAGACATGCTCGCCGAGCCCGGTGCCTTCCACACTGCGGCGGGCGGCCAGGACCGAGGCCTCCGAGATATCTGCGCCCTCGCCGGCACATCCAGCCAGCCGCGCCGCTTCTCGCAGTGAAAATCCCGTGGTACAAGCTGCCTCGTACAGGTATGAGGCGGATGTCATGTGGGAGTAGAGCACCCACCTGTTGATCGTGGAAAATGCGCCCGGAGGAACATTCGTCTGAGCGATGAGTCCTACGAAATCGGTGTATGAGCAGTTCCTGAGTGTCGACACAAGCTCGGGCGTGTTGGTTCGGATCATGTGATGTTTCCATTCGGCTTCGGGAAGCCGACAGCGCAGATCGAAAAAGCCCCCGGTTCGCGCCCTGCGGGCCGTACCAGCTGGCTCGACCGGATCCCTGGTCGGCGTGCATGAATCATCCTGATATACACAAGCAGTTCGCTGGAACGGATTATTCCTGGAAGGTGGCCTCCGGGGATGCTGGCCGATGCAGAACCAACCACCGGGCAGCGGACTTCAACATCGCGCCCCTGGACAGATGATGACTCATCAGGCGTTTTCGGTGCTCGCGACGGCGAGCGCCGCTGGTTCGAAGTCCTTGTAGGTGAGCGAGGGGCGAGGCCCATCTGAGCCCTGGTACTTGCCCGCATACAGCCGGATTTCGCCATGCGGCTTCCAGAAAGATACCTGCGCTATTCTCTGGCCGGGAAAGATCCTCACGGGCAGCGTGGCGTAGAGTTGCAGGGTAATTTTCCCGAACGACCCTATGTCGATGAGATCGGCTGTGATGTGGACAAAAAGTCCCGAACGGGCCGTCCCCGACTTTGCGTGGAGAATGGGGACGAAGTGATCGCTTCCGACGCGCTCTTCGGTTTCTGCAAGAAGAAACTGCCCGGGTTGCATGCACAGGCCATCGGCCGGGATATCGAAGATCTGGTGCTCCGCGGGGACTCTCGGATCAATTATCTGATCGGAGTAGACCAGATACTTACCACCAAGCCTGACGTCGTAGGAATTTGTATTTACGTGTTCCTTGCGAAACGTATCTATCCTGATCCGACGTTCGGCAACCATCTTCTCGATCTCAGGTCCGGTCAGAATCATCTTCGATTTTCTCGGTGGGAATGGAGTAGTTTGCGTACGTCTTTCCAAGGCACAGCACATCGCCTTGGTTCGACCAGAAAGATACCTGGCCGATCATCATTCCCGCATAGAGCCTGATCGGGAGGGCAGCGACCAGTTCGAGGGTCCAGCAATGGTCACTGGTTGTGTGTCCAAGATTGGCAGACACCTGAAGGAAGAGCCCGAGCCTCCCCAGCGAAGAACGCCCGATCAGGGACATTGCATACCGCCTGCTGCCGACGCTTTCCAGCGTATGGCCGAGCATCATCGTGCCGGGATGAAGGACATACCCCATTTCCGGAATGCGGGTCGTCTCGAAGGAGACCGCTCCGGTTTCGACGTCAACCTGGGGCAGGCGCAGCAGCGGCCCCAGGCGATAATTATAGCTGTTCGGGTTAAGTTGCCGCCGGTCGAACGGCGCGAGGCAAATATTGCCGGCCGAAACTTGTTTCTCTATCTCGGTCCCGGTCAGTATCATAGTCATCCAGACTTTTACGACATCCAGCGGTCGTTCCGCGTTACTGCACTTGGCGCGCCCCCCACTTACCTTCGGACCAGCCGCAAGCGACACTACACTGGAGCGGATCGATCGCGCAAGGCGCAAGACGAATCGTGCTTGAAGAATAACCTGCGACCGACCATGAACCGGAGCGATCTGCGTGGCATGCCGTACAGGGCTCAATCGCCATCCGTTTGGAATTCGCTTGCCTGATTCCGGTTCGCCCGGTAGCCGGATGGAGCAACTCTTCACTCAAGCACTGGGCGTGAGCTCCCCTTTGTCTGTGAACCCCGTCGACTTTCGCCAATCCAGAGGCGCGATAGACGGCGAGCTTCATGATCGGGCGGCTTCCACAGGAATCGCAACTGAGCCTTTTCAGCGCCCCGGCCACGGTCAGCGGCGGTGGTGTTCGCGAAGGGCACGAGCCTTCGGCGTCGGCTTGGGTGGATGCTTGCGACCTGATTGAGGACGCGCCTGCCACGGCCAGCGGCGGTGGCGTTCGCGAAGGGCACGAGCCTTCGGCGTCGGCTTGGGTGGATGCTTGCGACCTGATTGAGTACGCCCCTGCCACGGCCAGCGGCCGTGGCGTTCGCAGGAGCGCGAGCCTACGGCGTCAGCTTGGGGAGATGCCTGCGACCTGATCGTGGACGCCCCTGCCACCGCCAGCGGCGGTGGCGTTCGCCAGAGCGCGAGCCTTTGGCTCGCAAGCGCTCTGGCTCACCCCATCCCGCCATTGATTCCGATTACCTGGCCGTTGATGTAGCCGGCTGCGTCCGAGCACAGGAAGGCCACCAGTGCGGCGACCTCGTCGGGGCGGCCGGCGCGATTGGCGGGCACGGTCTGCTTGATCATCTCAGGGCTGAAGGTGTCGTCGGCCATGCGTCCGGCGATCACCCCCGGGGCCACGACATTCACGCTGATGCCGCGGCTGGCCATCTCGCGCGACAGCGAGCGCGAGGCGCCGTGCAGGCCGGCCTTGGCTGCCGCGTAGTTCGACTGGCCCCGATTGCCCAGTACCGCCGCGACCGAGGACACGCTGACGATCCGGCCCCAGCGCCCACGCGCCATGGGCAGCAGCAGCGGCTGGGTGACGTGGAAAAAGCCGTGCAGGGAAACGTCGATGACCCGCTTCCACTGCGCATCGTTCATGCCCGCCATCGGGGCATCGTCATGGATGCCTGCGTTATTCACCACCACCTGGATCGGCCCATCGACCAGCAATGCATCGAGCGCGGTCTTCGACGCCTCGCCGTCGGTGACGTCGAACGCGACGGCCTGCGCGCTGCCACCTTCGTGATGGATCGCGGCCACCACCTGTTCGGCGCGATCGACGTTGCCATTCGCGTGCACGATCACGTGCAACCCGTCGATGGCGAGCCGCATGCAGATCGCGCTGCCGAGATCGCCGCTGCCGCCGGTGACGATCGCGCGGCGTGGGGTCGGTTGGGTCATCGTCGGGTGTCCTCGTGACGGTGGATGGCGGCAGCGGGGCGGCTGGCCGTGAACCTCAATCCTGCAGCATGACCGCGGCGCGGCCCTCGGCCAGCAGGGTGTCGCCATGATGCAGGCGGAAGTCGTATTGCCAGCCACTGTCGCTGTCGATCAGCACGTTGGCGTGGCATTCGATCGCGCCGGCCAGGTCGTCGATGCGCATGAGGTGCAGTTGAACGCCCCGCAGCGCGACGAGCAGGCCCGGTCGGGCGACGCCCCCGGCCTCGCGCGCGCGCAATCCGCCATGCACCGCCATCGCCTGCGCGCCGTATTCGCACAGGTGCACGGCGTGCAGCCGACCGCCGCTGCGCAGCGGATGGAGGTCGTCGCGGTGGCCCTGTGCGCGCAGGTGGATGCTCGATTCGTCCCACGCGACCACCTCGTCCCACAGGCACATCAGGCCCTGGTGCGGGATCAACTGCGCGATCTGCTCACGCGTGCGCATGCTGATTTCCCGAAGCCGGCGCGGGCGCGCGCACGATCAGCAGCGCCAGCACGAAGTTGAAGGCGACCCCGAGCGCCACCGTGGCGCCGATCGCGCGCAGCACCGGAATCGATGACATCGCCAGCAGCGAGAACACCAGCAGCGTGGTGACGCTGCAGACGAGCACCGCGTGCAGCGTGCGACGCTGGTCGGCCGGGTCGTCGCCGGCATGATCGAAGAACAGGGAGTAATCCAGCCCCAGTCCCGCGGCGAGGATCAGCGCGACCAGATGGAACAGCGTCAGTTCGACGCCGAAGCCACGCAGCACCGCCAGCACCAGCAGCGTGGTCAGCGCCATCGGTGCGAGCACGCGCAGCACTCGCGCGGGCACACGCAATGCGAACCAGACCGTGGCCGCGAGCAGCACCGCGGCCATCGCCAGCGCCCACAGCACGCGCACGCGGTAGGCGGCGACCAGCGACTCCGATGCCTGCTTGAGGTCCAGCAGCTGCGCGCCCTGTGCCTGCGCCGCCGAGGCGACTGCAGCCGGGTCGTTCAATCCGCTGAGTGAGACCAGCGCGGTGGCGTGGCCGTCCCGCTGCAGCAGCAGACCGCCGACGCTGGCCGCCAGAGGCGTGCCGTGCAGATCGCGCGTCGTCAGTGGCGGCGCCTGCTTCGCGAATGCCGCGTCCTCGATGAAGGCGTCGAAGGCGTCGCTGCGGAACGGGCTGTCGGCCACCGCGGCATCCAGCGAAGCCTGCAACTGCGGCGTGGCTGGAAGTCGCGCCTGGCGCAGGCGCTGGGTCGCGGCACTGGGAAGGTAATGGGCGGCCATGTCGAAACCCGTGAGCGCACCGGACGCCTGCAGCCGCAACAACGCCGGCCGCAGTGCTTCGGACGTCCGCAGCACCGTGTCCACGTCGGCGCCGTCGATCGAGATGAGGTAGCGCACATCGGGTGCACCGAGTTCGTCGCGCAACTTCGCATCGCGCGCCAGCGCGTCGGCCGGCACCGGCGTCAGCTTGGACAGATCGTTCTGCCAGAACGAACCGGGGGCGAGCAGGGCCACGGCCAGTGCGGCGACGCCGAGCAGCAGGAACCAGCGCGCCCTCGGCCGCGGCCAGCGGTCCAGCGCCGCGCCCCAGCGCGCGATGCGCGGCGAATCGGCGGTGTCGCGCGGCGCGGGGTCAATCAGCGCCGGCAGTACGAAGCGCGTGGCCAGCGCGGCGGTGGCGAGCCCGACGATGGTGAATGCCGCCAACTGCTGCAGGCCTTCGACGCCCGACACGATGAAGGTCACGTAGGCAATGCAGGTCGATGCGACACCGGTCGCCAGGGTCGGCCACAGCGCACGCACGCTCGCCCACGGCGACAGGCCCGGTCGCTGATGGCTGAAAAGGTGGATCGGGTAATCCTGGGCGACGCCGATCAGGGTTACGCCGAACGCCAGGGTGATGCCGTGGACGCCGTCGAACCACAGCGCGACCGCTGCCAGCCCGGCCAGTCCCGCGCTTGCCAGCGGCAGCGCCGCCAGCAACGGCGCCTTCCAGCTGCGGTAGGCCAGCCACAGCAGCAGCACGAACACCGCGCCGCCGACCGCGCCGATCGTGCTGGCCTCGCGTTCGGTGCGGCGGCCGATCTCGACCGAGAATGCTCCCGGCCCGGTGATCGTCAACTCCGACGAGCTGTCACCTCGGGCCTGCGCGAACGCAGCCTGGACTGCTTCCAGTGCCGCCTGTTGCGCGCGCGGGTCAAAACCGGCCGATTCGGTCTGGGCGACCAGCAATGCCTCGCGCCCGGCGCGGTCGAACCAGACCCCATGCAGGCGCTGCGGCGCATTCGCCGGCTCCCAGGCTTCGGCGAGTTTCAGCGTCTCCAGCGTCGGGTCGCTCGGGAGCAGCGGCTCGATCAGGGCTGCCGCCGGCGAGCCCAGATCCTGCACGCGCGCGGCGAGCTCGTCGCCAAGATAGGCCGCGTCGAAATCGTTGTCGTCGAGCGTCGGCGACAGCAGGTAACGGTAGGGGCGCAGGCGCTCGGGGATCGCCTCCAGCCCGGCATCGTCGCCGTTGGCCACCAGCTCGAAGTGCGGCTGCGATGCCAGTGCCCCGGCCAACGCCGAGGATTGCGCCGCGAGCACCCGGGGGTCGTCCCCGGCGAGCGAAATCAGCAGCAGCCGCGAACCGGGGCCTTCGCCCAACTCGTCGATCAGCAGCTTCTGCGCCGGCGTCTGCGCGCTGGGCATGAACTTGCGCAGGTCGCCACTGAGCTGCAGGCGCGGCGCAATCCACCAGCCGGCGACCAGCAGCGCCAGCAGCCACAGCAATGCCAGGCCCAGCCGAGATCGCGGGCTCAAGGACTCATCCGCGGAACCCGGGCGGTGGTCGGAAAATCCGGACTCATCCTCCGGACTGGCCCCTGCACAGGGCTGTCAGCGCGGCCGGGTCCCTGATGTCGCTGGCGCTGCGCGCCGCGCCTGCCATCAGCGTGCGCTGAAGTTCGCCCTTGCCCGCGGGTACGGTCTCGATGCAGCGCAGTTCGGCGCCGCGGCCGTACAGGGCCACCCGCTCGAGCTTCGCGGCCAACTCGGCCTGGCGCGGCTTCAAGGTCATGGTCCAGTTGCCGCGCGAGCCGGAACTGGTGACCCGGTAGTGCTGTTCCAGTTGCGTGCGATCGCCGGTCAGCAGGGCGCCGAAACTGGCCTGCAGGCCAGCCAGTTCCGGTGCACGCGACAACGCGAACGTGCGCGGGCGCTTGCCGGCCCGGGCGATGGTGACCTCGCTGTCGGTGATCGTGGTGGTCTCCGCGTAGGGAGCATTCACCTCGCGCACCAGGACGCCCTCGCTGGGGCGCTGGTACTCGCCGGAGATACGCAGCGGCTCCTTGAGCAGGGGTGAGCCGCGCAGTTCCACGAATCCGGTGCGTGAAGGTGCCGGACGCGCGAGTTTCTCCAGGATCCACCCCGTCTGGACCGCGCCAGCCTCAGGCGGGGCCGCGTGCAGTGTCGACGCGAGCAGCAGCGCCGCGATCCAGCCCGCTGCCGGAAGTCGCCGTAGCAGGGGGGGCGGGGACGTGGGATGCAGGGTCATGGGGCAGCCAGAAGTCGTAGAAATTGAACCAGTTGTACGGGGCCATGCGTGCATGGTGCTGCAATCGGGAGGCATAACGCCGCACCTGTTCAGCCAGCATCAGGTTGCGCTGCGCCCTGGGAACCGAGATTCCGGTGCTGAACACCTCGAACTCCAGGTCGTATCGGCGACCGCCACGATACAACCCGAACGCCAGTACGACCGGCACCTTCAGCACCGACGCGATCAACCAGGGCGCCAACGGAAACCAGGCCGGCTGCCCCAGGAACTCCGCTGGCAGCGCCGGCTGTCCCGGGTGGACGCGGTCGACCAGCAGGGCGA
>JALYOF010000038.1 GCA_030857025.1 Pseudomonadota bacterium
CCTCCCACCTGCAACATGGCTTTGAGCCCGTGCGCCTGGCCGCGCAGGAAACGGGTCTGGGCGGAGGTGAGTACGGTCGGCATGCGGCGGAAACAAGGGCGGAGAGGGCCGCAGGGTATCATGACGATCACATGATCCTTCCTGATCAAGAGCCCGCACATCCCTGTGCAGGCTCTCAAGAAAAGCCACCACATGGCCACCCGCAGCAAGAGCAGCCAGCGCTGGTTGCGCGAACATTTCGCCGACCCCTACGTCAAGAAGGCGCAAGCGGAGGGGCTGCGTTCGCGTGCCGTGTACAAGCTCGAAGAGTTGGTGGCACGCGACCGCCTGCTCAAGCCGGGCATGGTGGTGGTCGACCTCGGCGCCGCTCCTGGCAGCTGGTCGCAATGGGTGCGGCAGTCGCTGGGCAGCATGGATCAGGCAAACCCCGGCCGCGTGATCGCATCGGACATCCTGGAGATGCCATCTCTGGCCGGCGTCGAATTCCTTCATGGTGATTTCAGGGAGGATGCCGTCTTATCGTCCCTGGAGACGATGCTGGGAGACCAACCTGTCGACCTTGTCCTGTCGGACATGGCCCCCAATATGAGTGGAGTGGATGCGGTCGATCAGGCTCGCGTCATGCATCTTGCAGAGCTGGCGATGGACTTCGCCGACCGGCACCTGCGCACAGGCGGCGTGTTCCTGATCAAGGTGTTCCAGGGCATCGGGTTCGACGATTACGTGCGGGAGCTGCGCAAGCGTTACGCGAAGGTCTCGATCCGCAAGCCGGCGGCGTCACGCAAACGCTCGCCGGAGGTCTACGCGCTGGCTCAAGGCAAGCTGGCGCAGATGAAGTAGCATCTTTTTGCGCGTCCGGCCCGCAAGGGTCTTCATGAAATTAACGCTTTGATGCGGTGGGTGAAGGATGAACGACTTGGTCAAGAATTTGCTGTTGTGGGTGGTCGTCGCCGTCGTGCTGATGGTGGTGTTCCAGAGCTTCAGCCCCAAGCTGGCCGGCACCGAGTCGGTCGCCTACGACCAGTTCGTGCAGCAGGTGCAGGGCGACCGCGTCAAGAGCGTGGCCATCGCCGACGACCGCACCACCATCACCGGCGAACGCAAGGACGGCAGCAAGTTCACCACTTACAACCCCGGCGACAAGGATCTGGTCAACGACCTCATCAACCACGATGTCGCCATCACGCAGACGCCGCCGGCCAGCGGCCCCTCGCTGGTTTACATCCTGATCAACATCCTGCCGTGGCTGCTGTTCATCGGCATCTGGATCTATTTCATGCGTCAGATGCAGCAGGGAGGCAGCAAGGGTGCGATGAGCTTCGGCCGTTCGCGTGCCAAGCTGCAGGGTGATGACCAGCCCAAGGTCACGTTTGCCGATGTCGCCGGTTGCGACGAGGCCAAGGAGGAAGTCAGCGAGCTGGTCGAGTTCCTGCGTGATCCGGGCAAGTTCCAGAAGCTCGGCGGCAAGATCCCACGCGGTGTGCTGATGGTCGGCCCGCCAGGCACCGGCAAGACGCTGCTGGCGAAGGCCATTGCCGGCGAGGCCAAGGTGCCGTTCTTCTCGATCTCCGGTTCAGATTTCGTCGAGATGTTCGTCGGTGTCGGCGCATCGCGCGTGCGCGACATGTTCGAGCAGGCCAAGAAGCACGCGCCTTGCATCATCTTCATCGACGAGATCGATGCCGTGGGCCGCCATCGCGGTGCCGGCCTCGGCGGTGGCCATGACGAGCGCGAGCAGACCCTCAACCAGTTGCTGGTCGAGATGGATGGTTTCGAGGGCGGCGAGGGCGTGATCGTGGTCGCCGCGACCAACCGTCCCGATGTCCTGGATCCGGCCCTGCTGCGCCCGGGGCGCTTCGACCGCCAGGTCGTGGTCGGCCTGCCCGACGTGCGCGGCCGCGACCAGATACTGAAGGTGCACATGCGCAAGGTGCCGCTGGCCGAGGACGTCGTGCCGATGGTCATCGCCCGTGGCACTCCCGGTTTTTCCGGTGCGGACCTGGCCAACCTGGTCAACGAGGCGTCGCTGTTCGCCGCCCGTGCCGGCAAGCGTGTCGTCGAAATGTTCGTCGGCGTCGGCGCCAGCCGCGTGCGCGACATGTTCGAGCAGGCCAAGAAGCATGCGCCCTGCATCATCTTCATCGACGAGATCGACGCCGTCGGGCGCCATCGCGGTGCCGGGTTGGGTGGCGGTCACGACGAGCGCGAGCAGACCCTGAACCAGTTGCTGGTCGAAATGGACGGCTTCGAGGGTGGCGAAGGTGTGATCGTCATCGCCGCGACCAACCGTCCCGACGTGCTCGATCCGGCGCTGCTGCGTCCCGGCCGTTTCGATCGCCAAGTCGTGGTCGGCCTGCCCGACGTGCGTGGTCGTGAGCAGATCCTCAAGGTGCACATGCGCAAGGTCCCGCTGTCGGACGATGTCGAGCCGATGACCATCGCGCGTGGTACGCCCGGCTTCAGTGGCGCGGACCTGGCCAACCTCGTGAACGAGGCGGCGCTGTTCGCTGCCCGCGAGAACGGCAAGGATGTGCGCATGGAGCACTTCGACAAGGCGCGCGACAAAATCATGATGGGCACCGAAAACCGCTCCATGGCGATGAGCGAAGAGGAAAAGCGCAACACCGCTTTCCATGAAGCCGGTCATGCGATCGTCGGTCGCCTGGTGCCCGATCACGACCCGGTCTACAAGGTCACGATCATCCCGCGCGGGCGCGCGCTCGGCGTCACCATGTACCTGCCCGAGGGCGACCGTTACAGCTACAACAAGATCAACATCGAGAGCAAGCTGTGCTCGCTGTACGGCGGGCGCGTGGCCGAGGAGTTGATCTTCGGCTCCGAGATGGTGACCACCGGTGCCAGCAACGACATCGAGCGGGCGACCAAGATGGCGCGCAACATGGTCACCAAGTGGGGCCTGTCCGAGTTGGGTCCGGTGACCTATGGCGAGGAAGAGGACGAGGTGTTCCTCGGCCGCTCCGTCACGCAGCACAAGAACGTGTCCGACGAGACCGCACGCAAGATCGACGAGGTCGTGCACGGGATCCTCGAGAAGGCCTACACGCGCACCACGCAGTTGCTCAAGGAGAACATCGACAAACTGCACGTGATGGCCGATGCGCTGCTGCAGTACGAAACCATCGACGCCAAGCAGATCGACGACATCATGGAAGGCCGTGAGCCGCGGCCGCCGCAGGACTGGATCAAGTCCGGTCGCTCGTCGAAGGACGATCGTCCGCGCCCGCCCAGCGTCATCGGTGGACCGGCCGCGCAGACCTGATAAAAGTCTTGCGGAATACACGAAGGAGAAGGCGGCTGCGGCCGTCTTTTTCTTTGCGTGTTCCGCACGATGTAACCGCGTGGGGGAATATCGGCACCATGGGCGTCGCACGGTCGCACTCTGGAGACGGTGCTTCGCCGTTGTGTATCCGGGAGCGGTGGTGGTGATCGGCGCCACGCAGATGCTGCGCGGAGTAGCCTTGCGTTCGCGATGAGGCATTCGCCGGGCCGCTGTCCTCGCCTCGTTGTTCCTGGCCGTGAGGCTGTATCGCGCGCAGGGGCCGGCACCGTGGTCTTTGCCGCGACACGCCTGAGCTGCAGGAGCAGGCGGCAGCGCGGTCCACGAGGCCAATCCCGCTGCAGGTGTTGCTAACCTTCGCGTATCCCCGCCTGTGAGTACACGCCATGTTCGACATCACTCCCACGCTCGACTGCGGCGGACGCGCGCTGGTGCTGGACCGCCCGCGGGTGATGGGCATCATCAATGCCACGCCCGATTCGTTTTCCGACGGCGGCGAGAACGATTCGCTGGAGGCGGCCGTCGCCCACGGCCTGCGGCTGGCGGAGGAGGGCGCGGACCTGTTGGATATCGGCGGCGAGTCGACTCGACCCGGAGCCAAAGAGGTTCCGGTGGACGAAGAATTGCGGCGGATAATTCCACTGATCGAGCGCCTCGTGCGTGCGACTTCGCTGCCGATCAGCGTCGACACCTCCAAGCCTGAAGTCATGCGCGCGGCGGTGGCCGCAGGCGCCGGCATGATCAACGACGTGCAGGCATTGCGTCGCGATGGCGCGCTCGCTGCGGCCGCTGACCTGGGAGTGCCGGTCGTGCTGATGCACATGCTCGGCGAGCCACGTTCCATGCAGTCCGCGCCGGCATACGACGATGTGGTCGCACAGGTGCACAGGTTTCTCGCCGAGCGCATTTTTTCTGCGGAAATGGCCGGAATTGCGAAGAAGAACATTGTCGTCGACGTCGGATTCGGCTTCGGCAAGACGGCGGCTCACAACATCGCCCTGCTGGCACAACTGGAGCGTTTCACCGAGCTGGGTGTGCCGCTGCTTGCGGGCCTGTCGCGCAAACGCACCATCGGCGACCTCACCGGCCGTGCCGACCCGCGCGAGCGCGTGCATGGATCGATCGCCGCGCACCTGATCGCCGCCCAGCGCGGCGCGAAGCTGTTGCGAGTGCACGACGTGGGCGCGACTGTCGATGCGTTGAAAGTGCTGCACGCGATCGCGACCGCGCCCGTGCCGAAGAACTGCGGGGCTGCAACGACCGTGCGCTGGCCAGACGATGACAACTGAGAAAACGCGGTGTCTGCTTGATTGCGGACACCGTTCGTCGACAAAGTAGCGATGGTCAAAGACTGGCCAATCTGGGTTGCACCCTTGCCTGACCTGCCTTGCGGTGGGTTGTCCACAGCTTGCACGCGCAACTTGTCCACAGGAACTGTGCACAACTTTTCGCACCCGGAACTGCACCCATGACGCAGATGAACCGACGGCCACTGGCGCTCGCGCTTATGGGGCCGACCGCGTCGGGCAAGACCGCTCTCGCCCTCGACTGGGCGCAGCGGCTCGGTGGTGAGGTCGTCAGCGTGGATTCCGCGCTGGTGTATCGCGGACTGGACATCGGCGCGGCCAAGCCCGACGCCACCGAGCGCCTGCGCGTCCGCCATCACCTGATCGACGTACGCGAGCCATGGCAACCCTATTCGGCGGCGGAGTTCGCCACGGATGCGCGCGCGGCAATGGCCGATATCGCCGCGAGAGGCAAGCTGCCGATCCTTGCCGGTGGCACCGGACTGTACTTTCACGCATTGCTGCACGGCCTTTCGGCAATGCCGCAGGCCGACCCGGAGACGCGGTCACGAATCCAGGCCGAAGCCGATGTGCATGGCTGGCCAGCGATGCACGCGATGCTCGCTGGCCTGGACCCCGCTGCGGGTGCACGCATCCGTCCCAACGATGCGCAGCGCATACAGCGCGCCATTGAGGTCCATCGCCTGACCGGCCGCACGATCAGCGACTGGCAAGGTCAGCCTCCCGTGCTGCCCGAACCGTCGTTTCACATGCTGAAGCTCGTGCTTGCTCCGGCCGATCGCGCGGTGCTGCACGCACGGATCGCCATGAGGTTCGATGCGATGCTGGCCGCCGGTTTTCTTCACGAGGTCCGCCGATTGCGCGCCTTGCCGCCAATCCGCGAACACCCGCAGCCAGGCGATCTGCCCGCGCTGCGCGCGGTCGGTTACCGCCAGGCGTGGGAACACCTCGACGGGAAGAGCAGCCTGGACGAATTCCGCGATCGGTCGATCCATGCCACGCGCCAACTGGCGAAGCGGCAGCTGACGTGGCTGCGGGGACAATTCGATACCCGCTGGTTCGACCCCGCCCGGAACCGTGAAGCGCTGGAGTCGGCATTGCAGTCGTTCATGGCGCGCTGAACCGTGTCGCCGGTCAGGAAATCCAGCCGCCGCGGGCAGTCGCCTGCGCTGTTGCGCTAACATCCGGGATCGCCGCTGTGGGGACAGTTCCGGCGATCCGCATCGGACTGATTGCAGCAGGTGCTGAAAAGCGCGCGATGAACAGCGTCACCCGAGCCCAAAAAACTAGAACAAAAAACCAGCACAAACGGGGAATTACGATGTCCAAAGGGCAGTCTTTGCAGGATCCATTCCTGAACGCACTTCGCCGTGAGCGGGTACCGGTCTCGATCTATCTGGTCAACGGCATCAAGCTGCAGGGAACCATTGAGTCCTTCGACCAGTTCGTGGTGCTGTTGCGCAACACCGTCAGTCAGATGGTCTACAAGCACGCGATCTCCACGGTGGTGCCTGCGCGCAACGTGCGGGTCGGTCCGGGTGGAGGCTACGTTCAACCGGGCGAGGGCGGCGATGCGGACAATGATGACGGCGACATGACGGAGTGACTTGATTTGCCACGCCGGCTCCCGCATATCGGGCGGACATGACCAATACAATCATCCGTACTCCGATGGAGCGCCCCGCTCTTGTTCGATAGATCCCGGAAGGGCGAGCACGCGCTGCTGATCCAGCCCCACGTCGGTGGCCCACCCGACGACGACCTGATGGCGGAATTCGCCGACCTGGCGCGTTCTGCGGGTGCGACCGTGGCCGCGGTTCTGACCGCGCGCGTCGACAAGCCCAATGCCGCGATGCTGATCGGCAGCGGCAAGCTCGAAGAGGTCAAGGCGGCCGCAGACGCGAGCGGCGCCGACCTGATCCTCGTCAACCACCCGTTGCGGCCGAGCCAGGAGCGCAATCTGGAGCGCCTGCTCGAGCGACGCGTGGTCGATCGAACGGGGTTGATCCTCGACATCTTCTCGCAGCGTGCGCGCAGTTCGGAAGGCAAGCTGCAGGTCGAGCTCGCGCAGCTCAAGCACATGTCGACGCGGTTGATCCGCGGCTGGACCCATCTGGAGCGCCAGCGCGGCGGCTCGATCGGCCTGCGTGGGCCGGGCGAAACCCAGCTGGAAACCGACCGGCGGCTGTTGCAGAAGCGGCTCGAACAGTTGCAGAAGCGGCTGGAGAAAGTCGAGGTGCAACGCACCCAGATGCGCCGGGCGCGCACCCGCAGCGAAATGCCGCGGGTAGCCCTGGTGGGTTACACCAACGCCGGCAAGTCCACGCTGTTCAACACGATCACCGGCGCGGAAGCGTACGCCGCCGACCAGTTGTTCGCGACGCTGGACCCCACGGTCCGCCGCGTCGAGCTTTCCGGCGGCAGCGCGGTTCTGGCCGACACGGTGGGCTTCGTGCGCGACCTGCCGCATGAACTTGTCGCAGCATTCCGGTCCACCCTCTCGGAGGCGCGGGAAGCGGACCTGCTGCTGCACGTGGTCGATGCCGCGGATCCACTGCGCGACGAACGGATCGCCCAGGTGAACGAGGTGCTCGAGGAGATCGGTGCGGGCGACATTCCGCAGGTCCTGGTGTTCAACAAGATCGACAAGCTCGACGGAACGGCCGAAAACGGCACCGGCGCGCCCATGCAGCCGCGGATCGACCGGCCCGGCGAAGGCTATCCGCGCGTCTGGTTGTCGGCGCAGGACGGGCTTGGGTTGGAGCTTTTGCGCACGCTGGTCGGCGAGTCGCTCGAGTTGCGCCACGTCCGCGGCGAGTTGCGGATCCCGCCGGAAGCCGCGCGCCTGCGCGCGCGCCTGCACGAACTGGGCGCGGTCTGCAGCGAAGTCGGCGACGAGCATGGATGGCTGCTGCAGGTGGATCTGGCCGAAGCCGACGCGCAGCGACTGTACGTCCTGCCGCACGGCGAAACGCTGCGTCCGCTGGTCGACATGATCGAACGGGAGGCATCGCAGGCACAGGCGCTGCGGGACCAGACCCTTTCGGAAACCCGTCATACCCCCATCTAGCGGCACATTCTGTCTAGAATCCCCGGGTCGCCGCGTGCTTTGAACCGACGCGTACCCGGCCGGCATCGATTCCCACATTGGAGCAGGCATGGCCTGGAATACCCCTGGCGGTAACAATTCCGGTGATCCGGACCGGTCGCCCCGGCGGCGCCGCGGCAACGACAATCCGGTCGACGAGTTGCTCGATCGCGTGCGTGGCGTCTTTGGCAGCGGCGGTGGTAGCGGTGCCGGCATCGGCAGCGACGGCGGCGGCAACATCGGTCGCTGGATCGCACTGCTGCTGGTGTTGTGGCTGATCTTCAACACCTTCGTGCTGGTCACCGAGCAGCAGCGTGGGGTGGTCCTGCGTTTTGGGCAGTTCGCCCGCGTGCTGCAGCCCGGACCGCACTTCAAGGCGCCGTGGCCGATCGAGACGGTCACCAAGATCAACGCCACCCAGATCAAGACCTTCAGCGACAACGTGCCGGTGCTGACCCGCGACGAGAACATCGTCCAGGTCGAGATCAACGTGCAGTACCGCACCAACGATCCGCAGCGCTTCCTGTTCGGTACCCGCGACGCCGATGCGTTCCTGCAGCAGGCGGCCTTGAGCACGGTGCGCGAGCAGGTCGGTCGCTCGACCCTGGACACGGTGCTGGGCGCACGCGACGCGCTGGCCGTTTCGGCACGCGAGCAGTTGCAGAAGTCGCTGGATGCCTACCGCACCGGCCTGGTCGTGACCGAACTCAACCTCGCCAATGCGCGTCCGCCCGAGGAGGTCAAGCCCGCGTTCGACGACGTCAACAGCGCGCAGCAGGACAAGGATCGCCTCATCAGCGAGGCCCAGGCCTACGCGGCGCAGGTGGTCCCCGAAGCCCGCGGCCAGGCGCAGCGCGTTCGTACCGTCGCCGAAGGCTACAAGACCGCCAGCGTGGTCCGCGCCCAGGGTGATGCCGACCGCTTCACGATGGTCGTGGATGCCTACCAGAACGCGCCCGAAGTCACCCGGAAGCGCCTGTGGCTTGAGACCGTGCAGGATGTGCTGAGCGGCAACCGCAAGGTCGTCGGCGGCGATTCGCGCCAGCTGATCTACGTGCCGATGGCCGAGCAGCCGGGTAACGGCAGCACCGGCGGCAACGGCCGCGCGCCCATGCTGACGCCCGACATCATTTCCCCGCCGGTCACCTCGGAGGCCGACGCGCGCGTCGGTCGCACCTCGCGACCGCTGGGCCGTGAGGAGACCACACGATGAAATTTCCCCTGATCGTAGCGGCCGGCGTGGCCGTGATCCTGGCGCTGATGGGCTCCATGTTCATCGTGCGCGAAGGCCAGACCGCCATGGTGCTGAACCTGGGCCGCGTGGTGAAGACCGGGCTCGAGCCGGGCCTGCACTTCAAGTGGCCGCTGGTGGAGACCGCACCGGTGTTCGATGTGCGCCTGCAGGTGCTCGAAGCCGAGCCGGAGCGCTACCTCACCTCCGAACGCAAGGACGTCAGCGTCGACTTCTTCGCCGTGGGCATGATCGAGGACGCGCGTGCGTTCTTCCAGGCAACCGGCGGCGACGAAGGCGTCGCAGTCGCGCGACTGGCGCCGATCATCAAGGATGCCCTGCGCAACGAGATCAACGCCCGCACGCTGCAACAGGTGGTTTCCGGTGATCGCGCCGCGATCGTCGGCCAGCAGCTGATGGCCATCAACCGCGGCGCTGCCACCATCGGCGTCAACATCGTCGACCTGCGGATCAAACGCATCGAGCTTCCGACCGACAGCCAGGTGATCCAGGACGTCTACCGGCGCATGCGCGCCCAGCGCCAGCAGGTCGCCAGTCGGCTTCGCGCGGAAGGCGCCGAGCAGGCCCAGACCGTGCGCTCGCAGGCCGATCGCGAGCAGGCGGTGATCATCGCCGAGGCCGAGGCCGACGCGCAGCGACTGCGAGGCGAGGGCGACGCCGACTCCACGCGCATCTACGGCACCGCCGCCAGCCGCGATCCGGGCTTCTACGCGTTCCAGCGCAGTCTGGAGGCCTACCGCAAGTCCTTTGAGGACGGGCAGGGCGTGATCGTCATGAACGAGGACGATCCCTTCCTGCAATACCTCAAGTCCGACCGCTGACCGTGTGGCTGGAGTTGCTGTCGGCGCTGTGCCTGGTCGCGGTGCTGGAGGGGCTGCTGCTGTTCGCGGCCCCCGGCGGCTGGAAGCGCGCGGCAGCGCAGCTTTACGCCTTGAGCGACTTCCACCTGCGCGTGCTCGGCGCAATCGTGCTCGGCATCGGGCTGGTCTCGCTGCTGGTCCTGCGCCACTAGCGCCGCGGCTGCCGGGTGGCCGCGGCGGTACAAAATCCGGATAATGCACAAAAGCCGGAGGGGCGATCCCCTTCGGCTTTTTCCGTGTGCGCAACACCATCGCGGGCTGGCTGAAGATCGCCGCCCCCTCTCGCTTCAGGAGCTGTGCAATGGGTCAGTCAGTCGTAGTGTTGGGCGCGCAATGGGGCGACGAGGGCAAGGGCAAGATCGTCGACCTGCTGACCACGGACATCGGTGCGGTGGTGCGCTTCCAGGGCGGCCACAATGCCGGCCACACGCTGGTGATCGGCGGCAAGAAGACCGTCCTGCACCTGATCCCATCCGGCATCCTGCGCGACGACGCGCTGTGCCTGATCGGCAACGGCGTCGTGCTCAGCCCGGCCGCACTGCGCAAGGAAATCGGCGAACTGGAAGCCAACGGCGTGGAAGTGCGCTCGCGGCTCAAGATCAGCCCGGCGACACCGCTGATCATGCCGTACCACATCGCCCTGGACCAGGCGCGCGAGCGTGCCGCTGGTGGCAAGGCGATCGGCACCACCGGCCGCGGCATCGGTCCTGCCTACGAAGACAAGGTCGCGCGTCGCGGCATCCGCGTGGCCGATCTGCATTACCCCACGCAGCTGGCGGAACTGCTGCGAACCGCGCTGGATTACCACAACTTCGTGCTGACGAAATATCTCGGCGGCGATGCGATCGACTTCCAGCAGACCCTCGATGAAGCGCTGGAATTTGGCGAGTACGTCGAGCCGATGAAGTCCGACGTGTCCGGCATCCTTCACGATCTGCGCAGGCAGGGCAAGCGCGTGCTGTTCGAGGGCGCGCAGGGCTCGCTGCTGGATATCGACCACGGCACCTATCCGTACGTCACCTCCAGCAACACCACGGTGGGCGGAGCGCTCGCCGGCACCGGCGTCGGCGCCGACGCGATCGACTACGTGCTCGGCATCGCCAAGGCCTACGCCACGCGCGTGGGCGGCGGTCCGTTCCCGACCGAACTGGATGATGAAGTGGGCCAGGCCCTGCGCGATAAGGGCCAGGAATACGGCGCCACCACCGGCCGGCCGCGGCGCTGCGGCTGGATCGACATCGTCGCGCTCAAGCGCGCGGTGGCGATCAACGGCATCAGCGGACTGTGCATCACCAAGCTGGACGTGCTCGACGGCATGGAGAAGCTGAAGATGTGCATCGCCTACCGCTACCGCGGCAAGGAGACCGAATACGCGCCACTGGATGCGCAGGGCTGGGACGAGTGCGAGCCGGTGTACCTGGAGTTCCCCGGCTGGACCGAGAACACCCACGGCATCACCGAGTGGGACAAGCTGCCACCGGCCGCGCGCGCCTACCTGCGTGCGCTGGAGGAACTGGCCGGTTGCCCGCTGTCGATCGTCAGCACCGGCCCGGACCGTACTGCCACGATGGTGCTGCAGGACCCCTGGGCGTAGGAAGACTGCTCCGCGAAGTTCGCGGAGCGAGCGAAGCGGGATGCAGGAAAGAGGCTGTTGAACTGCAGCGCACGGCTTCGTGCGCCTTGTTCCTGGTCAAAACACGTGCCTGCCCGCTCATCTGCCAGTCATCGGTAGCGGCCGTAGTGTGACTGCCGCCCTGTTTTCGGGACGCATCGGCCGTTCGGGCGGAACCAACTCACAACAAAATCATTACGCTCGGCGCCTACTGCAGCCAACCAGACGACGGCGCCGGACTTCGGTAGATCGCGTCACGGTCGACCCACAGTCGCATTCGACACCACGAGCTCTTCGTCCAGGGGACCGAACGAGCGCGCCAGATGCGATGAACACCGCGGTCGACCACAGCGCCCGTGCTACGCGCGACCGCGATATGGATTGTCGCTGGCGGTGTTTCGTCGCGCGGCTGGCATAGGAGAAAAGAGGAAACGCAGCAGAAACGTGCACGCGCTTTCGCGGGTGCCGTCGCTCGCTGCGGCAATGTCCACCAGATCAGCGGCAGCAGTTACGTCTGGATACCAACGCCGTGCCGATAGACACGCCGACGCACGAACCGCATCCGCACAAGGCCCGATGTGGCCTGTACCCGAATCAAACCAGGAGTCTTACCTTGATGACCCGAGCCAGATTATTGCCACTGGTGCTGATGACACTGAGCCAGGGCCTGCTTGCCCAGCAGATTCCCGGTGGTGGCAGCCAGTTGCGGCAGATTCCGGCCGCTCCGGTACCGCAGACGACCGCTCCGGCAATCCGCATCGAGGAAGCCACGTCGCCAGTGGCGCCCGAGTCGGATTCGGTGAGCGTGCTGGTCAAGGAACTGGAGATAGCCGGTGCGGTTGCATTTCCCGAAGCCGAACTGATTGCAGTCGCAAAATTCGCACCGGAATCCACGCTGACGCTGTCGGAACTGCAGGCGATGGCTGTTCGCATCACCGAGTACTACCGCAGCCGCGGCTACTTCGTGGCCAGGGCCTACCTTCCCGCTCAGGACGTCACCGACAACGTGGTGGTCATCGCGGTCAGCGAGGGAACCTACGGCGAAGTGAAGCTGCGCAACCAGAGCACGCTTTCCGACGGCGTGGCCCAAAGCCGGCTTCGTGGCCTGGACAGCGGTGATGCGATCACCATCGCTCCGCTCGAAAGCCGCTTGCTGCTGCTGTCCGACCTTCCCGGTGTGGATGTCACATCGACGCTGGCGCGGGGTACCGTGCCGGGAAGCTCCGACCTGATCGTGGACATCGCTCCGGGACGGCGGGTGACCGGCAGCATCGATGCCGACAACGCCGGCAATCCCTCCACGGGTGAAATCCGCGTGGGTGCGACGGTGAACCTCAACAACCCGCTCGGTCGCGGCGACGTGGCCACGTTGCGTGCGCTGACCTCCGGTTCGGGGCTGCAGTACGGCCGCGCGTCCTACCAGATGCCATTCGGCCGCGCTACGGCCGGCGTTGCCTACAGCAGGCTCGAGTACGAACTGGGCGAGCAGTTCGAGGAACTCGGCGCCAACGGCACCGTGGAAGTGGCCAGCGTCTTCGGCACGTATCCGCTGATCCGGTCACGCGACAGCAATCTCTATTTCGGACTGGGCTACGACGACAGGACTTTCCAGGACCGGATCGACCTGTTCGGGTCGGTGACCGACAGGAAAGCGCGCGTGGCGACTGCGAACCTCTACGGCGATCATCAGGGCGGCATCGGTGGCGGGGGCGTGACCACGTTCTTCGCGAGCCTGTCGTCGGGCTCCATCGACATCCGCACGCCCGCTGCGCTGGTGGCGGATGCGGCAGGACCACGCACCGACGGTTCCTACAGCAAGCTCTGGCTCAACGCGACGCGACTGCAGCGGGTGACCGATCTGGTGTCGCTCAAGGCGTCGGTCACCGGACAGTGGGCGTCGGGCAATCTGGATCCGTCGGAGAAGCTGGTGCTCGGCGGCATGGACGGTATCCGCGCGTATCCGCAGGGCGAGGGCTTCGGAGACGAAGGCTATCTGGCGAACGTGGAAATCAGCCGGCTGCTCGCCGGGCTGTCGGCGCGCGTGCCGGGGGATGTGCACCTGCTGGCCTTCGCCGACGCAGGACACATCACCATCAACAAGGATCCCTGGTTCGCCGGGGACAACAGCAGAAGCCTGAGCAGTGCCGGCGTGGGCGCCACCTGGGGCGAGGCCGGCAACTTTGCGGTGAGGACTTATTACGCCCGCAAGCTCGGCAATGAAGACGCGATCTCGGCACCCGACAAGTCGGGGCGCTTCTGGATCCAGGCAATCAAGTTTTTCTGAGCCGGGCCGGTCAGCAGACCACCTTCGGTCGCAAGAAAACAATCGAGGATCCATCCATGAACATGCCCAATTCCGATGCGAGCAGCAGCCTGGTCTTCTCCGCGACACGGCACGCCGTGCGGGCAACCGCACGCAGCGCCGGCAAACAGTCGACGCCCGCAGCCGGCCGACGTTTCGCCGTCCACACGCTTTCGGCATCGCTGTTGATCGCCATCGCCACCGCTGCCCACGCAGACCCGGTGGGCGGAGTGGTCACGAACGGTACTGCGAACATCGCCACGACCAATGGCAACACCACGATCACCCAGTCGACCTCCAAGGTGGTGATCGATTGGCAGAGCTTCAACATCGGCACGGGCCAGACCGTCGAGTTCGTGCAGCCCGACAGCCAGTCGGTGGCGCTCAATCGCGTCCTGGGAGCCGATCCATCGATCATCCTTGGCAGCCTGAACGCCAACGGCAAGGTGTTCCTGCTCAACCCGAACGGCGTGCTGTTCGGCAAGGGCGCGTCGGTGAACGTCGGCGGTCTGATCGCAACGACCATGAGCATCGACAAGGCGGACTTCATGTCCGGCAAGTACGCCTTCGGTTCCGCAGGCAGCGGCTCGATCGTCAACCAGGGAAGCATCACCGCGGCTGATGGCGGCTTCGTCGCTTTGATGGGCAGGAGCGTGAGCAACCAGGGGTTGATTTCGGCGAGGCTGGGCACCGTGGCGTTGGCCGCTGGCGAAGCCGTCACCCTCGATGTTGCCGGTGACGGCATGTTGAACGTATCGGTATCGCAAGGGGCGGTGGATGCGCTGGTGGAGAATGGCGGATTGATCCGCGCCGACGGCGGGCAGGTGCTGCTCACGGCCCAGTCCGCGGGGAATCTGCTGCACACGGTCGTGAACAATACCGGCGTGATCCAGGCGCACACGATCGAAAACCGGAATGGCACGATCCTGCTGCTGGGAGACATGCAGACCGGCAGCGTGAATGTCGGCGGCGTGCTGGACGCGAGCGCTCCGGACGGCGGCAATGGCGGCTTCATCGAAACCTCGGCGGCGAACGTCAACGTTCACCGCGATGTCCAGGTGACCACCGCCGCATCCGATGGCACGACCGGAAAGTGGCTGATCGACCCGCAGGACTTCACCATCGGCAGCGCACCGGGCGACAACATCGCCGGCAGCACGCTTTCGGCCCAGCTGGTGACCAACAACATCACCATCACCACCGAAGGCGCGGGGACCGAGAATGGCGACATCTTCGTCAACGACGCGGTCAGCTGGTCGGCCAGCGGCGGACCCACGACGCTGACCCTGACGGCGGACCGCAACGTCGACATCAATGCTGCGATCACCGCGACCAACGGCAACCTCGTGGTCTGCTGCGGGCAGGACATCAACGTCAATGCCGCGATCACCACGACGAACGGCAGCGTCCTGCTGGCGGCGGGGCGCGACATCAACCAGCGTGGCGACATCACCGTCACCGACGGCAACCTGATGATGTGCGCGGCCGACGATGTCAACATCTTCGCCGCGATCACACTGACCCGCGGGACCGACGACGCCACCCGCAGCCTGAACCTGCCCCGCGGCCTGACCCTCAGCGCCGACACCGATGGCACCGGGCCTGGTATCGAGGGCGGCACCGTGGTGTTCGATTCGCTGGCGCCACCGGCCACGGTGACGGCCGCTCCGGTGAACATCTACTACAACCCGGTTTCGTACACGGTGCCGACGGATTACTCCACCCAGTTCACGCTGAGCGAAGGCGCTGCGCTCAATCAGTTCATGCTGGTGTTCGCCGCCGGTGGTGACAAGGAATTCGACGGCACCACGACGACCACGCTCAGTGGATTGAAAGGCGATCCTCAGGGAGTGACGCTCGTCGCCGGCCCCGGCAGCAATGCCGAATACGATTCTCCGGACGTGGGCACCGACAAGTCGATAAGCTTCAGCGGATACACCCTGGGTGGTGCCGACGCCGGTCTGTATGCGCTGCCGCTCAATTGTTGCGGACCGGTCCTGGCGCACACCACTGGCA
>JALYOF010000046.1 GCA_030857025.1 Pseudomonadota bacterium
TGCCTTCGCTCCTGCCTTCGCTCCTGCCTTCGCTCCTGCCTTCGCTCCTGCCTTCGCTCCTGCCTTCGCTCCTGCCTTCGCTCCTGCCTTCGCTCCTGCCTTCGCTCCTGCCTTCGCTCCTGCCCTCGCTCCTGCCTTCGCCTGTGATCCCTCCAACCCGACTGCCTCTCGACGGTCTACGACCCGGAGGGCGCCGGGCATGGATGCCCGGTGGTTTCGGCCGAGCCATGGATGGCGAGTCCGAAACTCCCGCGCAGAGACTACGCTTGAAGGCCGGTGATCTTGCGGGGAAAGCGTTTTTCTTTGGTTCTGTTTCTTTTGGCGCTTACCAAAAGAAATGAACTCGGCCTTCAGGCCGAAAGCAGTTGATCTGGATCTGGATCTGGATCTCAAGCCAAATCCAAATCGAAAGCTTCCGCCTGAAGGCGGGTGACTTTCTTTGATGACGCCAAAGAAAGTAACCAAAGAAAGGCGTCTCCCCGACAGGGCAACAGCTCGAATGCGCGGTCACTCCGCGCGAGTTTCCGACTCGCCATCCATGGCTCGGCGGAAACCGCCGGGCATCCATGCCCGGCGCCCTCCGGGTCATAGGCGACCGGAAGGCAAGTGGAGATGAGGGATCAAAAGCGGTGGCGAAGGCCCGAACAAAGACAGAAGCGAAGGCTGGAGCGAAACCACACCGCCCCCGCGAAAGACAAAAAAAAGGCCGCGAAGATCGCGGCCTTTTTTCGTGATGCATGCGAAGGCTTACGGCCTGCGCGCCAGCGCCTCTTCGTCCTTGGCCTTGGGCATCAGGTCCTGCTTGACCACCCGAAGAGGACCGAAAGTCAGCAGCGGCGCGGCCAGGAAGATCGACGACAGCGTACCCACGATCACGCCCAGCAGCATCGCCTCGGCGAGGCCGGCGAGCGAACCACCACCGTAGAAGTACAGCGCCAGCATCGTGAGCAGCGCCACGAACGAGGTGATCACCGTGCGTGACAGCGTCTGGTTGAGGGAACTGTTGATCACGGTGATCGGATCGGCGCGCAGCGAGCGGAAGTTCTCGCGGATGCGGTCGAAGATCACGATGGTGTCATTGATCGAGAAGCCCATCACCGACAGCACGCCGGCCAGCACCGCAAGGTCGAACTCGTGGCCTGTCAGTGCGAACCAGCCACTGACGAGAATCACGTCGTGCATGGTGGTGATGACCGCGGCGATTGCGAACTTCTTCTCGAAGCGGAAGGAGATGTAGATCAGGAACCCGACGACCACGAATATCACGGCCCATATGCCGTTGATCGCCATCTCCTTGCCGACCTGCGGACCGACGAAGTCGCTCTTGATCACGACGCCGGGATTCTCGGCGGTGGATACAGCGCGCTGCACATTCCCGGCCACCGTGGTGGTCGCGTCGGACGCGGCCCCCGCCGAGGCGACGGGCTGCAGCCGGATCAGCAGGTCCTGCCCGGTGCCCAGCGTCTGCACCTGCGCGTTGCCGTAACCGGCATCGGCGAGGCGCTTGCGGACATCATCCACATCGACGGGACGCTCGAAGCGCAGTTCGGTAACCGTGCCGCCGGTGAAGTCCAGGGCGAAATTGAAGCCTTTGAACACCATCGCGCCGATCGAGATCAATACCAGCACCAGCGCGATGCCCATCGCGATCCAGCGCATCCGCATGAAGTCGATACTGCTGTCGTACGGGAACAAATTGAATGGTTTCATCTGGAAGGTCCCCGGTCAGATCGCGATGGACTTGAGCTTGCGGCGGCCGCCGTAGATCAACGTGGCGATGCCGCGCGAAGCCGAGACGGCGGTGTACATGGAAGTCGCGATGCCGACGATCAGGGCGACGGCAAAGCCCTTGACCGGCCCGGTGCCGAACGCGAACAGCGCAATGCCGGCAAGGATCGCAGTGATGTTCGCGTCAGCGATCGTTCCGACCGCCTTCTCGTAGCCCGCCGAGATCGCGGCCTTCGCAGGCAACCCCGCACGCAGTTCCTCGCGTATGCGCTCGTTGATCAGCACGTTGGCATCCACCGACAAGGCCACGGTCAAGGCGATGCCTGCGAAACCGGGCAGCGTGAGGGTGAAGCCGAGCATCGACATCACCGCGACAACCGCAAGCAGGTTGAGCAGCAGCGCCAGACAGGTGATCACGCCGAACATGCGGTAGTAGACGAGGAAGAACACCAGCGTGAACAGGAACGAGAAGAGCACCGCCTGCATGCCGCGCTCGACGTTCTCGCGCCCCAGGCTGGGGCCGACGATGCGCTCCTCGATGAAGTCCATCGGCGCGGCCAGCGAACCGGCGCGCAGCAACAGCGCAAGGTCGGCCGCTTCCTTGGAGCTGTCCAGCCCGGTGGTCTGGAATTCCTTGCCGAACACGCCGTTGATCGTGGCGACCGAAATCACCTCTTCGTTGATGCGGGTCGAACGGATTTCCTCGCCATTCACCACGCGCACCTCGGGGATGCGCTCGATATACACCACCGCCATCGGTTTGCCCACGTTCTCGCTGGTGAAGTCGAACATGCGCTGGCCGCCGGCGCTGTTGAGGCGCACCGACACCGCAGGAGAGCTGCTCTGCTGGTCGAAGGTCGCGGTGGCACCGACGAGCTGGTCGCCCGAGGCGATCACGCGCTTGTTGAGCAGGATCGGCGCCGGCTTGCCATCGGGTCCCAGCTCCCTTCGATAGAAGACCTTGGCCTGCGGCGGAACGCTGCCGGAAGCGACCGCGTCGTACGCGTTGCCCTCGACCACGGCGCGGTATTCCAGCGTGGCGGTCGCGCCAAGGATGCGCTTGGCCTGGGCGGTATCCTGCACGCCCGGCAACTGCACCACGATGCGGTCCTCGCCCTGCCGCTGGATGATCGGCTCGGAAACGCCCAACGAGTCGATGCGCTTGCGCAGCGTGCCGACATTCTGCTCGATGGCCGCCAGCGCCATGCGCTGCAGTTCGGCTGCGGAGATCCGCAGCGTAATGACCGGCCCCTGTACTTCCTGGGCCAGCGCGGTCTCGTTCAATGCCAGGAGCTCGCGGGCCTTCCCGGCTTCCGCTTCGTTGGAGAGGGTGACAACGACGCTGTTTTCGCCGGTGCGGGTTACCGATTCGTAGCGCACGCGGTTCTCACGCAGCAGGATGCGCACGTTCTCGACGCTGGCCTCCAGGTGCTTGTCGAGAGCCGCTTGCTGGTCCACCTGCATGAGGAAGTGCACGCCGCCCTGCAGATCGAGTCCCAGCAGCATCGGCTGCGCCCGGATGCTGCCCAGCCAGTCGGGGACGTTGGTCGCCAGATTGAGTGCGACGACGTACTCGTTGCCGAGCACCGGGCGCAGCTCATCGGCGGCCTTGACCTGCGCGCCCGGCGTGTTCAGCCGCACCAACAGGTTGTCGCCATCGATTTCCACCGCCTTGGGCGAAATGCCGGCCTGCTCCAGCGTCGCCGCCACGCGCCCCTGGAGACCCTCGTCGATCGTCGCGCCGCGACTGGCCGTAATCTGGACCGAAGGATCCTTCTGGAACACGTTGGGCAGCGCGTAGATGGCGCTGAACAGCAGAACCAGCAGGATGACGAAATATTTCCAGCGCGCGTAGGTCAACATCGATGGTCCCTGCGGTGGCCAGCCGGCCGCCGTACGTCGATAAGGCAGAAATGGGTGGCGCCTTCCAAGCGCGCCGTCAGTTCCGCGAACCCTGGCGGGCCCTGCGGGTTGTCGATCGGTGGTGCTCGATCAGTGGTGCTGGTGGATCAACATGTCCGATCCGTGCCGTTCGCTCAGGCGGATTTCAAAGTCCCCTTCGGCAACACGTTGGCCACGGCGCCCTTCTGCACCCGGATCCGCACGTTGTCGGCAATTTCGACACTGACGAAGTTGTCGCCCACGTCGGTGATCGTGCCGGCAACACCGCCGCTGGTGATGACTTCGTCGCCACGTGCGAGCTTCTCGACCATGGCCTTGTGTTCCTTGGCGCGCTTCATCTGCGGCCGGATCATCAGGAAGTACATCACGCCGATCAGCAGGATCGGAAACAACAGCGACATGCCGTTGAACGCGCCCGGCTGTGCGGCGGCCTGGGCGTGGGCAGGTGCGATCAACAGGTCGAGCAGATTCATGAGGTCGTCCAGAAGCGGAAATGAAGCCGGGGATTATGCCACGGACCCTCTGATTGCCAGCCGACCCGCGCCGCGGATGGCGCGCGGGACGACCGTGCCGGGCCAGCGGGGCGAAGTTCGCCGCTCCGGCACAAGCCGGATCCCCCGGAACGCGACGATCAAACCGGCAGCACCCCGGGAGTACCGGCCGGAGAATCGGATCGAACCCGTGCCGCATGGAAGGACTGCCGGAACGCGGCAAAAGTTCCCTGGTCGATCGCCTCGCGCATCGCCGCCATCAAACGCTGGTAATACCGCAGGTTGTGCAGGGTGCCGAGCATCGGCCCGAGCATCTCGTTGCATCGATCCAGGTGACGCAGGTAGGAGCGGCTGAACCCGTTGCTGCAGGCGTAGCAGTCGCATCCCTCCTCGATGGGGCGCAGGTCGCGCTCGTACTGCGCATTGCGCACGCGCACGGTGCCCGTGGCGGTGAAGTAGTGACCGTTGCGCGCGTTGCGGGTCGGCATCACGCAGTCGAACATGTCGATCCCGCGCGCGACCGACTCCACCAGATCCTCCGGGCGGCCGACGCCCATGAGGTAGCGGGGGCGGTCGGCAGGCAGCTGCGGACAGGTGTGTTCGAGCATTGCGTTGCGGTCCGACTCCGGCTCGCCGACCGCCAGCCCGCCGACGGCATAACCGTCGAAGCCGATATCGGCCAGCCCCTGCGCCGAGTGCGTGCGCAGTTCGCGATGCATGCCGCCCTGCACGATACCGAACAGCGCCGCGTCGTTGCCCTCGTGCGCTTTCCGCGAGCGCTCGGCCCAGCGCAGGCTCAGTTCCATGGACGCGCGGGCGAGCGCCTCGGTGGCCGGTGCACCGTCGACCAGGTACGGCGTGCACTCGTCGAAGATCATCACCACATCCGAATCGAGCACCTTCTGGATGTGCATGCTTTCCTCCGGGCCGAGGAACACCTTTCGCCCGTCGATGGGTGCCGCGAAGGTGACGCCGGCCTCGGTGATCTTTCGCTTGTGCGCGAGCGAGAACACCTGGAAGCCGCCCGAGTCGGTGAGGATCGGCCCGTCCCAGCCCATGAAACCGTGCAGGCCGCCGTGGTCGGCGATCACGTCCAGGCCCGGCCGCAGGAACAGGTGGAAGGTGTTGCCCAGGATCATCTGCGCGCCGAGTCCGGCTACGTGCTCCGGCAGGATGCCTTTCACCGTCCCGTAGGTGCCGACCGGCATGAACGCCGGTGTTTCCACCACCCCGCGCGGAAACGTCAGCCGACCCCTGCGCGCGTCACCGTCCGTGCGGAGCAGTTGGAAGCCCATGCGGCTCATGCGGTTGCCTGCGTTTGTGTGATCTTGCCGCCAGCAACAAAACCGGAAGCTCCCAAGCGGGTGTTTCTAACGCGTGGCGACGCGTTGATCATCATGGATTCCGGGTATTCGCGCTGCGCGGCGCGTTGCGATGCGTTCCTTGTCATGGCGTGCGTGTCTCTTCGCGGCGCGGAAACAGCAGCATCGCGTCGCCGTAGGAGAAGAAGCGGTAACGCGCGGCGATCGCATGCTCATAGGCGGCGAACACGCGCTCCTTGCCGGCGAAGGCGGAAATCATCATCAGCAGGGTGCTCTCGGGCAGGTGGAAGTTGGTGATCAACGCATCGACCGACCTGATGCGGTAGCCGGGAAGGATGAACAGGCGGGTTTCGCCGGCGAATGGCTGCAGATCACTGCTGCCGTCCGCCGCAGCGCGGGACGCGGACTCGAGCGCGCGCACCACCGTGGTGCCGACCGCGATCACCCTTCCCCCGCTCGCGCGGGTACGTCGGATGCTCTCGACCAGTTCGGCGCCGACGTTGAGCCATTCGCTGTGCATCACGTGCTGGTCCAGGCTGTCGACCCGCACCGGCTGGAAAGTTCCGGCGCCCACGTGCAGCGTCACATGGCCGAAGTTCACCCCTCCGGCGGCGAGCGCATCCAGCAGAGCCTGGTCGAAGTGCAGTCCGGCGGTCGGCGCGGCCACCGCGCCGATCTCGCGTGCGAACACGGTCTGGTAGCGCTCGGTGTCGTCCGCGCCGGGTTCGCGCTGGATGTACGGCGGCAACGGCAACCGGCCGGCGTGCAGCAGCCAGCTTTCAAGCGGCTCGGCCACGTGGAAGTGAAGCCGGTAGAACTCGCCTTCACGATCGAGCACCTCCGCCTCGCCGCCCGCATCCAGCGCGATGCGCGCGCCGGCTTTCGGCGACTTGCTGACCCCGAGCTGCGCGCGCGCCTCCTGACCGCCCAGCAGCCGCTCGATCAGGATCTCGACGCGGCCGCCGCTGCTCTTGTTGCCGAACAGCCGCGCGGGGATCACCCGCGTGTCGTTGAACACCAGCAGGTCGCCCGGCTGCAGCAGAGCGGTCAGCTCGGCGAAGACCCGATCCTCGAACGCGGCCCCGTCCGGCGGCACCAGCAGCAGGCGACTGGCCGAGCGCTGCGACAGTGGCGCCTGGGCGATCAGTTCGGGTGGCAGGCTGTAGTGGAAGTCGGATTTCTTCAAGACCGTCGTGCGGCTGGGCCGCGCCGGTGCAGCGCCTGGTGCGCGGGTGGGCATTATCGGGGCCCGCGCCTCCCGCGCCAAATGCCCGCACGCGCGCCGCCAGGAGCCGACCGGAGAGGCGCCGCCAGACAGGCCTCGCCCGGGCAACCGGGCTTGCGGGGGTTACGCCTGCAGCGGGGCGAATGCTAAAATTGCCGGCCCGACTGCATCCAAGTCGTTGTTTTGATTATGACCAGCGCGAGGATTACCTCGCGTTTTCTGGTTTTTGTTCCAGGAGGAAACCATGCACCTGATCGACCTGCTCAAACCGCTGCGGGAACACGCCGGTACCCGCCGCACCCCTGGACTCGACGACGCCACGGTGGCCCGCTTCGGCGAATACCCGGAACTGATCGAAGCGGTGAAGGCTGCACGCGCCGAATACGACCAGATCAAGGGCGACATCGTCGATCTGCTCGATCAGGACGAAGACGCGCAGGTCCAGGCGGTGCAGGCCGGCTACATCAATTTCTACTCCGAGGATGCGGTCAATCCATACATCGCGCTGGCGGCCCGCGGCCCGTGGATCGTCACCCTGAAGGGCGCGGTCCTGCACGACTCCGGCGGCTACGGCATGCTCGGCCTCGGCCACGCCCCCGCGCCAATCATCGCCGCGATGGCCAGGCCGCAGGCGATGGCCAACATCATGACCCCGAGCCTGTCGCAACTGCGCTTCGAGCGCCTGTTGCGCGACGCAATCGGCTACACCGGCAACGGCTGCCCCTACACGCGCTTCATGTGTCTCAACTCCGGCTCCGAATCGGTCAGCCTGGCAGCGCGCATCGCCGACGCCAACGCCAAGCTGATGACGGACACCGGCGGCCGCCATGCGGGCCGCACGATCAAGCGCGTCGTGGTCAAGGGTAGCTTCCACGGCCGCACCGACCGCCCTGCGCTGTACTCCGATTCCAGCCGCAACACGTACCTGCAGCACCTGGCGAGCTTCCGCGGCGAGTCTTCGGTGATCGCGGTCGCGCCCTACGACGTCGATGCGCTGAGGCAGGTTTTCGCCGAGGCCGACCAGCATGGCTGGTTCATCGAGGCGATCTTCCTGGAGCCGGTGATGGGCGAAGGCGACCCGGGCCGCGCCCTGCCCGTCGACTTCTACAAGGCGGCACGCGAGCTCACGCGCGAACACGGCTCGCTGCTTCTGGTCGACTCGATCCAGGCAGGGCTGCGCGCGCATGGCGTGCTGTCGATCGTCGACTACCCCGGTTTCGAGGGTCTGGACGCGCCCGACATGGAGACCTACTCCAAGGCGCTCAACGCCGGCCAGTACCCGTTGTCGGTGCTCGCCGTGGGCGAGCGTGCCGCCGGCCTCTACAAGAAGGGCCTGTACGGCAACACCATGACCACCAACCCGCGGGCGCTCGATGTCGCCTGCGCGGTACTCAAGCAGGTGACCCCGCTGCTGCGCGAGAACATCCGCGTTCGCGGCACCGAAGCGATCGCCAAGCTGGAGTCGCTCAAGGATGAAATGGGCGGCCTGATCACCAAGGTCCAGGGCACCGGATTGCTGTTCTCCTGCGAGCTGGATCCGCAGTTCAAGTGCTTCGGCGCGGGTTCCACCGAGGAGTGGCTGCGCGAGCGTGGCATCGGCGTGATCCACGGCGGCATCAACTCGCTGCGTTTCACCCCGCCCTTCACGATCACCAGCCAGGAAGTCGAGCTGCTGGTGGAAATGATCGGCCGTGCCCTCAAGGAAGGCCCGCGCCAGCAGGCTGCCGCTGCGGCGTAGTCGCCCCGCCTTGTTCCCCTCTTCCATCGGGAGGGGGGAGCCGATGTGTCGCTCGTCCACGAATGCCGGGAGTTCTCCCGGGTGCTGTCGGCCAGAGCTTGCAGGCTAATTCCGCCGCCTGATCGCCACGATCACCAGCACCGGCAGCAGCATCACCACGAACAACCACGGCCATAGAGGTCGAACGCGCTCGGCCGGTGCCGCTACACCGGCCGATGCCATCGCGCGCGGGTCCTGCGCCAGCGGCACGATGTCGCTCTTGAGCTGCCACGTGCCGTTGCGCAGCGCCACCTCACCGGCCAGCGGCGGCAACGCAAGCTCGTACCAGTTCACGCGCAGATCGCCGACCTGCGGATCCAGCGGGTTCTCCGCGGTGCCCAGGCCGTCGCCCTCCGGCTGGAACGAGGCGGCGAGATTGGCAGGCAATCGCGAGAATCCAGGGCGGAACGGGCGCCATCGGCCGAGCGACTTCACCACGGCATCGTCCAGTGGCGCGCCATCGAGGGTCGGGTTCGGCGCCCACCACCGATCACTCTCGATCAGCAGCGCCGGCGGATTCTCATGTCCGGGCGTGAATCCGCTCGAATCGATCGGCATCCGATGCCAGACCCGTTGGTAACCCGCCTCCGTTGCCTTCCACTGATAGACCTCGACCCGCCTGTCCAGCGCGAACTCGCGCGTGGTGACGCGGAAATCGGGGTCACGCAGCTCTCCGCCGCTGCGCGGTTCGCCCTGGGGCACGGGCTCCACCGGCGGCGCGACCTGCCCCGGCGCCAGTGCACCGAAGCCGACCAGCAGCAGGGCCAGCGCACCGGCTCCGATCATCCCGACAGTGCCCTCGCACGCAGCTGGGTCACCTCGTGCGCGGTAGCGAAGCGGCCTTTGTCGTCACGCACGACCTCGGCCAGCGCACAGCCCGGATCATGGGTAAAGAACAGGTGGACGTTGCGAGCCAGCTTGTCCTGCAGGAAGGCCAGCTTCTCGTCGATCAGCAGTTCCGCGTTGCGGTCGTAGCCCATGGTGATCGGCACGTGCACCCAGGGTCGACCGGGCACGAGGTCGGCACAGAACACCACCCCGCCGTGCGGCTGCCCATCAACGGTTTCCGGCCCGACGATCTCCGCGAGCATCAGCCCGGGCGTGTGCCCGTCGCTGTACTCGAACCGCACCGTGCCGCCCAGCGTTCGTGACCATTCGCCATCGACCAGTTCCAGGCGCCCGGTCGCCTCCAGCAGCGCAGGCAGCTCCGGGATGAAACTCGCGCGATCACGCGCGTGCGGATTGCATGCGCGCTGGTAGTGCTCGCGACCGACGACGTAACTCGCGTTCGGGAACACCAATCGAGGCGACTCGCCCTCGGCCCATGGCGCAAGCAGGCCGCCGGCATGGTCGAAGTGCAGGTGCGACAGCACCACCACCTCGATGTCCTCCGGCGCGAATCCTGCTTCACGAAGCGAATCCAGCAGCACGTGCCGGTCTTCATTGACGCCGTAGCGCTCGCGCAGCTTCGGCTCGAAGAAAACCCCGATGCCGGCCTCGAACAGCACCGTCCTGCCGTTGAGCGGCTGCGCCAGCAGCGCACGACACGCCAGCTCGATCCGGTTCTGCTCGTCGGGCGGCGACCACTTCGCCCACACCGCGCGCGGCGCGTTGCCGTACATCGCGCCGCCGTCGAGCTTCTGGCTGTTGCCGTTGAGCGACCAGAGTTTCATGGCACGTCCCGTCCTGTCGCAGCCGCGCTGCATCGCCACCATGATCGGCGATCATCGAACGCGGGGATACCACCCGCGTGGACGAATTCAGCTACTGGGCCGATTGCTTCGGCCGATTGCTTACTCGCCAGCAGCAGGCGGCGTTGCGCGTTCCGCCGCAGCGGAGGCCGGCTCCACCGCGGACTTCCCGCCAGGCCTGCGCGGATCGCTGCCGCCGGAGAGCGTGCCCGCCTCGCGGTTCCACTGCACGGTCTGCAGGTTGCCCCAGTCGCTCTCGCCCTGGTTGACGGTGTGGCCCATCGACTGCAACTCGGTGACGACATCTCGGTCCAGCGCGCCCGGCTCGGCGGAGATCGCATCGGGCATCCACTGATGGTGGAAACGCGGCAGCGCGGCAACCTGCTGTGGGGTCAATCCGGCGTCGTAGGCCAGGATCGCCAGCAGCACCTGGGTGATGATGCGGCTGCCGCCGGGCGCGCCGACGGCGACCACGCGTTCGCCGTCGCTCATGATGGTCGGCGTCATCGAACTGAGCATGCGCTTGCCCGGCGCGACAGCATTCGCCGCGTAGCCCATCACCCCGAACTCGTTCGGCGTTCCCGGCCTGAGGGCGAAGTCGTCCATTTCGTTGTTGAGCAGGATGCCGGTGCCCGGCGCGACCATGCCCGATCCGTAGAGGAGATTCACGGTCTGGGTAACCGACGCGATGTTGCCCTGCCCGTCGATGATCGAGAAATGCGTGGTCTCGTCGTCCTCCAGCGGTGCACGCTGTCCCGGCAGCAGATCGCTTGGCGTCGCCTTCTCCGGATGGATGCCGGCGCGCAGGCCCGCAGCGTAATTCTCGCTGGTCAGACGCGCCACGGGCATCTTCACGAAGTCGGGGTCCCCCAGGTACAGCGTGCGGTCGCGGTAGGCGCGGCGCATTGCCTCGGTGACCAGGTGCACCCGGTCGGCTTCTTCGAGGGTCGCAAGATCCCAGCCCTCCAGCACCTGCAGAATCTGCGCGAGCGCCACGCCGCCGGACGACGGCGGCGGCGCGGTGGCGATGTTCCAGCCGCTGTACTCGAACTTGATGGGTTCGCGCTCGCGCACCTCGTATCCAGCCAGGTCTTCCGCGCGCCACCGGCCGCCCTCCTCGGCGACGGCCGCCAGCAGTCTGTCGGCGACCACTCCACGGTAGAAACCGTCGTAGCCGTCCTCGGCGAGGCGCTCGAGCGTGCGGGCAAGATCGGGCTGCAGCAGGATTTCGCCGACCTGCGGCGGATCGCCATCTGCAAGGAACACCTCGCGCGTGCCGCGATAGCGTTCCATGACCTCGCTGCGCCGCGCGTAGCCGGACTCCAGCCGCTCATAGACCGGAAAACCTTCGCGGGCGATGCGGATTGCCGGCGCCAGCGACGTCGAGAGCGGAAGCCGCCCGTATTCCTCCGCGATATGCACCAGCGCCGCCGGCAGCCCCGGAATGCCGGCCGACCACGGGCCGTTGACGGCGCGGTCGCGGTCAAGCTCGCCCTGCTCGTCGAGATAGGCCTCCGGCGTCGCCGATTCGGGCGCCACTTCGCGCGCGTCGACGAAGACCTCGCGGCCGCTGGCGCTGTCGTGCAAGAGGAAGAACCCACCGCCGCCGATGCCGGAACTGATCGGCTCGACCACCGAAAGCACCGCGGACACCGCGACCGTGGCGTCGAACGCATTGCCTCCGGCGCGGATGATTTCCAGGCCCGCCTCGGTCGCAAGTTCATGCGCGCTGGCGATCACGGTGCCCGGGGGTGTGGCCTGCAACGGCGACGCCGCGACAGCCCTTGGCTCGTCGGCCATCTCTGTGGTGGCACATCCAACCGGTACCAGCGACAGCACCAGCGCCGCGAGCAGCCCGGCGCTTCCGATCGATCGATTCCAAAGCACATCCAGCATTGAATTCACTCCTGTTGAAGCCGTGCCAGCTTCGCCAGCAGGTGCTCATGTGTTTCGGGGAACTCCGCGTCCGGATCGATGCATTCCACCGGGCAGACGACCACGCATTGGGGCTCGTCAAAATGCCCGACGCACTCGGTGCACCGGGCAGGATCTATCACGTAGATGGTTTCGCCCTGGGAGATCGCCTGATTGGGACAGGCCGGCTCGCAGACGTCGCAATTCACGCAGAGTTCGTTGATCTTGAGTGACATCGTTCCATGGGCCTGGGGATCCGCAAGGGAACGGACAAGGTGGCGCGGCGCGCACGCCGGAATGCGGCATCCCGACCCGGAGGGCGGGCGCACACCTCGGCGCGCCGGCTCCTCCGGTCGAAAACGCCTACTTCGCCTCGACGAAGGTGTAGTTCACGCCAGCAGGCGCAACCGCCGCTTCCACCCGTGCGCTGTCGGCGGCATTGCCGATGAACAACAGCTTGACCCCGTCCATCGATGCCTCGTCCACGCCATTGAAGGCGGCGACGACGATGTCGGCCATCTCCTTCGACTCCGGCGAGCCGAACGCCACCAGGTTGCCAGCCAGGATCCCGCGGTGCATGGCCGCCCTGACTTCCTCCTGCAGGCGCGCATACGAGCCCTCGAAATCCTCCGATTCCGCCGACGGCAGGTAATACAGGTACGGATTGTTGGTGACACCTTCCATGTTGCGGGTGACGACCTGCGAGAGGTACGCGCCCCACGCCTCGTCGTCTCCTCCGGCCGGCGCGGTCAACGGCGCCTCGGCGACCACGTCCTGTGTTTGGTCCTCCTGCTGGCAGGCGACAAGCATCGGCAATGCCAGGCAGGCAATCAGTAGCAGGCGATTGGTGAAGATCATTTGTTTCCCCTTTGTTGGACGTTGGAATCCGGGCTGCGTTGCCATTGTGCCTGCAGTGCGGCGGCCACCGCTGGCGGCACGAATGCCGACACGTCGCCGCCGAGACGGGATATCTCGCGCACCAGCGACGACGACAGAAAACCGTACTGCTCGGCCGGTGTCAGGAACAGGGTCTCCACCTCGGGAATAAGGTGGCGATTCATGCTGGCCAGCTGGAACTCGTATTCGAAATCGGAGACAGCGCGCAGCCCGCGCAGGAGCACGCCGGCACCGGCGTCGGCGACAAAATGCGCGAGCAGCGAATTGAAGCCGAGCACCTCCACGTTCGGGTACGGTCGCACCGCCTTGCGGGTCAGCTCCACGCGCAGGTCCAGCGGCAGCGACGGGCCTTTCCCTGGGCTTTCGGCGACGCCAACGATCAGCCGCTCGAACAGCGGCGCGGCGCGCGCGACCAGGTCGATATGACCATTGGTGATCGGGTCGAACGTGCCGGGGTAGACGGCAATGCGGCTGCGTGCAGCGCTCATGTGCTGGCCAGTTTGCTGGCGGGCTCGGTGCCTGCCGGGTCGGCGGGCAGTGTAACAGCGGCCGCCTCGGTCGGCGCCACGCGCCGGTACAGCGCGAATCGCACCTCGCGGGTTCGGCCTTCCCGGTGCAGCAGGAAACCGTCGCCCGGGTGCGGCGTCAGCGACACCGGCGATTCCACGTACAGCCAGGCGTTCGCCACCAACTGCGGCAACAGCGACGGCAGCACCGCGTCCCAGAGTCCGGCATCGAATGGTGGATCAACGAACGCGAGGTCGAATCGCGCGTCCGGATGCGAGATCAGCCATGACTGCGCATCCGACTGGCCGACCGAGACCGCGTCGCCTCCCGCCAACCCGCCCGCGACCGCCCTCAACATCGACGCCAGCGCCGGATCGCGCTCCACAAGCACTGCAGACGCCGCGCCGCGCGATACCGCCTCAAGTCCCAATGCCCCACTGCCGGCAAACAGATCGAGCACGCGTGCGCCGGGCAGCATCGGTGCCAGCCAGTTGAAGAGGGTTTCGCGGACGCGGTCGGAAGTCGGCCGCAGCCCGGGTGCGGCGGCCACGGCGAGCCGCGTTCCTCGCCACCGGCCTCCGATCACGCGCACCTTGCCAGGACCATTCGACGCGCCCGCGGTCGCCGGAAGGGACGACGATTGCCTGACTTCGCCGTGCCTGGTCGGCGCCTGGCGTGGGGTTTTCTTCATGGGGTCGCCAAGGGGGCCGGTGATAGCATGTGCGGATTCTCGCGCATCCGTGAAATCCCCCGTCAATGGTCAGTTTATTCCGCCGGAAGAAGCCGGAAGCGTCGACGCCGTCGACGCGCCGCTACAGTATCGAGGAACTCGCCGCAGCGTTTCCGACGGCACCCGCGCAGGCCACTCCCGCCGACCCGATGGATGCCGTCCCCGCGGCCGTCGAGGCGAAAGAAGTTGCACCGGCTCCTGCTGATGCGACGCCCACAGCTCCCACCAGAACCGCCGAGCCGCAGCCGGTCGCGCCTCCGGTCGTCCGCGTCGAGCCCGAGCAGCGCCCCGCCGCCGAAGCTGCGCCCGTGGTTTCCGATGCGAAGCCGGTCGCGCCGGACCCTGTCGTACCCCGTGATGCCGAGGCCCGGCCGGCCGCTGCACCCGTACCCGAACCCGCTCCAGCGCCCGAGGCGCGTCAGCCGAGCGTCCAGCCTTCGAGTCCAGCGCAGCCGCAACCAGCCGCGCCGGCTTCGGAGAAACCAACCGCGTTCACGCCCGCTCGCCCGCTGGAGTCGATCTTCCCGCCAAAACCGGCACCGGCACCGACGCCGGCGCCCCCTCCGCCAGCGCCGGCCGAACCTGCCCCGGAGCCGCCCGCTGCCGCAGCGCCTCCGGTTGCGGCACCGCCACCCGAAGCCCCTGCTCCCTCGGCACCCGGGATGCAACCTCCCGCCGCACCCGGCAAGCCGGGCTGGCGCGACCGCCTGCGGGGCAGCGGCTTCGCGCGCAGCTTCGGCGGACTGTTCTCGCGCAATCCTCAGCTCGATGACGACCTGCTCGATGAAATCGAGACCGCGCTGATCACCGCCGATGTCGGCGTCAGCGCAACCACGCAGCTGGTCGAATCGCTGCGCAAGCGCATGAAGTCGCGCGAATTCGCCGACGCGCGTGGCCTGCTCCTCGCGCTGCGTGCGGAGCTGGTCGCGATGCTCAAGCCCGTCGCGGTGCCGCTGCGGATCAACTCGGCGGCGCGCCCGTTCGTCATCATCACCGTCGGCGTCAACGGCGTCGGCAAGACCACCACGATCGGCAAGCTCGCACACCGTTTCCGCATCGAAAACCACACACTGATGCTCGCCGCCGGCGACACCTTCCGCGCTGCGGCGGTCGAACAGCTGCAGGCGTGGGGCGCGCGCAACGGCGTCGCGGTCGTCGCCCAGGGCAGCAACAGCAGCGGCAAGGGTGGCGATGCGGCCTCGGTCGCTTTCGATGCGCTGCAGGCGGCGAAATCGCGCGGCATCGAGATCCTGATCGCCGACACCGCCGGACGCCTGCACACACAGCAGGGCCTGATGGCCGAGCTTGGCAAGATCAAACGCGTACTCGCCAAACTCGACCCCGCTGCACCGCACGAGGTGCTGATGGTGATCGACGGCACCACCGGCCAGAACGCGATATCGCAGCTGCGGCAGTTCCATGCCGCGGTCGGCGTGACCGGGCTGGTGGTGACCAAGCTCGACGGCACCGCCAAGGGCGGCGTGTTGTTCGCACTCGCACTGGAGTTCGGCATTCCGATCCGCTTCGCCGGCATCGGCGAGCAACCGCAGGACCTGCGCGTGTTCGACCCCGAAGCCTTCGTCGATGCGCTGCTGCCGGAAGCGCTGGGCGCATGATTGCGTCGGACCTGCCGATGCGCGAGTGCTGCTGAGCGTGCACCGCCAGGGGATGAAGCCGATCGCATGACCCATCGCCGGGTCATCGTCTGGATCGTCCTGGCGGCCCTGCTGCTGGCGATTCCGCTTGGTTTGTACTGGCTCGCCCAGCCCGAGCGCGTTGCGGGCGTGATCCTGGGCCGCCTGGGCGACTCGCTGGGCCTGGAGATCACTGCCAGCGGCGACAGCAGTTACGGCCTGCGCGGGACGCCCGAACTGGTGGTGCGCGACATCGTGGTCCGCCAGCCCGGCGCGGATACGCCCCTGCTGCTCGCCGAGCGCATCCGCCTTTCACTGCCCTGGTCGACGATCCTCTCGCGCGGCGAAGACATGGTCGCGCAGCGGCTGGAGATCGACGCGCCACGCCTCGACATCGATGCGCTGCAGCGCTGGCGCGAGACCCGCCCGCCTAGCGCCGAAACCCGGATACCGACGCTGGAGGACGGCTTGCGCATCGTGCGCGGCAGCGTGATCGGTTCGGGCTGGACGCTCGATGGCTTCGATCTGTCGCTGCCATCGTTCGCGCCCGGCGAACCCATCGCGGCGGCCGCGAGCGGGCGCCTGCAGGCCGGCACCACCGCCGTGCCGTTCGACCTGCAGATCGCGCTGACAACGCCCGCGTTCGATGCAGCGCTCGGCGTCGCGGGCATGGTTACGGTCGTGACGCCGGACTGGCGCCTGCCGATGCGGCTGAAGCTCGGCGGCAGGCTGCACGATGGCGACGATGGAATGGGTCTGGACCACCTCAAGATGGGCGCGCATGCGCGCCTGGTCGAAGGCGACTCGCAGTCGCCCTTCGTCTACGGACTCGCAGGCCGACTGCGCTACCACGAGGACCGGGTTTCGATCGAACCGCTGGGCCTCGTCATTCGCGGACAGGACAGTATCCCGACGCTGGACGCCAGCGGTGCGTTCGCGTGGCAGCAGGACCTGGCGCTCGATCTCGACGGCACGCTGCCACGCTGGCCCGACACATGGCCGGCGCTGCCGCCGCCGATCGGCCAGTCCGATTCGCAACTCCCGTTCCAGCTGCGCTACCGCGGCCCAGCGGACCTGTCCGGCGACACCGCCCTGCAACTGCGCCGCGACGCCACCCGCTTCGACGCCCGCTTCCGCCTGCCAGACGTGCTGGCGTGGATCGACGCCGCAGCCGACGGCACCCCGCTGCCGCCGATCGACGGCAGCCTCACGACACCGAAACTGGAAATCACCGGAGCGACCTTGCACGGGGTGGAAATCCAGTTCGAGGACGGCGCGGAACCAGGCGATGAGTAAACCCGGACGCACGCGGAAGGCTCCGGATGGCGACCCGCCAAAAGCGAAAACCGCAGCATCCCGCAGCACCCTCGCCCCGCGCCTGCTCGCCTGGTTCGACACCCACGGCCGCCACGACCTCCCCTGGCAACACCCCAGAACGCCGTACCGCGTCTGGCTCTCGGAAATCATGCTGCAGCAGACCCAGGTCAAGACCGCCGGCCCCTACTTCACCCGCTTCGTGAACGCCCTGCCGGACCTGCCGTCGCTGGCCGCAGCGAAACTGGACGACGTGCTCGCGCTCTGGTCGGGCCTGGGCTACTACGCCCGCGCCCGCAACCTGCACGCGGCCGCGCAACTCTGCGTGCAGCGCCATGGCGGCGACCTGCCCCATGACCTGGACGCGATGACCGCCCTGCCCGGCATTGGCCGCAGCACCGCCGCGGCGATCCTCGCCCAGGCCCGGGGGATGCGTTTCGCGATCCTCGACGGCAACGTCAAGCGCGTGCTCGCGCGCTTCCACGGCATCCAGGGATGGCCCGGGCTGCCCGCTGTCGAAAAACAACTGTGGACGCTCGCCGAGAGTCACCTGCCCGATGCGCGTCTGGCCGACTACACCCAGGCGCAGATGGATCTGGGCGCGACCCTGTGCACGCGCGAGAAACCGTCGTGCGAACGCTGCCCGCTGCAGGAAGACTGCGTCGCCCACCTTGAGGCGCGCACCGGTGAACTGCCGACCCGCAAGCCATCGAAGATCGCGCCGCAGCGCCACGCGCACGTCTCGTGGCTCAAGGACGGCCACGGCCGCGTGCTGCTGCAGCGCCGCCCGCCCGCGGGCATCTGGGCGTCGCTGTGGACCCTGCCGCAGGCCGACGATGTCGATGCGCAGCGCGCCTGGTTCGAGCACCACATCAGCGGCGAGTACCCGGCGGGCGAATCACTGCCCGCGATCGACCACGCCTTCAGCCACTACAGGTTGCGGCTGCAGCCACGCCAATGGCGCGATGTCGCCCTGCACACGCGCGTCGGCGACAATGCCGACCTGCGCTGGGTCGCTCCGGATCAACTGGAAACGCTCGGCATTCCCGCACCGATCCGCAAGCTGCTGTCAGGCGACTGACGCACCCGCCGCGCTTCGTGCGCCTCAGCGCGACCACCCGACGGCGCAAGGCCGCCCAGCCACAGGACAAGCCCATGACCCGAACCGTGCAATGCGAATACGAGAAGCGCGAAGCCGAAGGCCTCGACTACGTGCCCTGGCCCGGCGAGGCCGGCAAGCGCGTGTTCGCCAGCATCGGCAAGCCCGCGTGGGCCGCCTGGATGGCGCACCAGACCATGCTGATCAACGAAAACCGGCTGTCACCGATGAACCCGGAACACCGGAAGTTCCTCGAAGCGGAAATGCTGAAGTTCCTGTTCGCTGGCGACGCCGAGAAACCGGCAGGTTACGTCCCGCCGGCTTCCTGATCGCGCTCGACCACCTCGACCTGGTCGCGCATCTCGCGCTCGGCCTCGCGCACCGCCCTCGCGTCGACCGGGCGGATCTGCCCGATGCGACACGGGATGTTCGGCCCAGGCATGCCGCCCAGCGGCCGAACCGTATCGAAGCGCGCATACACCCGCCCCATCTGGTTGCTGATCGAAATGGCGGTGGCGAAGTCGAGCTCCGGACACGTGCCCATCAGTTCCAGCAGGTACGACTGATTGACCCCGGCCCGCACCACCAGCGCCTCATCCCCCAGCGGGGTCCAGCCCTGGATGGTGCCCAAGTAGCGGAAGCTCTCGACCGGCGCACCGGCCATCTGGCGGTACATCTCCAAGCGCTGCGCTTCGGAAACGCGCGCACCGGTCGCGCAGCCGGCGAGCACCGATGAAACGACAAGAGCGGTCAGCAACTTCTTCATGGAAGGTCCTCCAGGGTGCCGGCGCACATCCGCGCCAAAGGCTGGTCCCAATCATGGTCCACGGCCCGCGCGAAGCAACCCGGCCTGCGAACATCACCCCAACGACGATTCAGCTTGCCAGCCACCCCACCCCGCCCGTATCATCGCGCCCTCACGACGACCGGTCCGTGACATTGGCCGGGTAGCTCAGTTGGTAGAGCAGGGGATTGAAAATCCCCGTGTCGGCGGTTCGATTCCGTCCCCGGCCACCATTGGTTGGTTGTTGTGAAACGCAGACCCTGCATGGCTTTTAGTCCTGCGGGGTTTTTCGTTTTTGGGGACCCGCCGACCGCTCTCTCAGATCCGGGGTAGCACGGGGGTAGCATCAGACCTATTTAGATAAGTGGCCAGATTGCTTGAGCCTCGGACCGTTGGCCTAGCTCTGCGGTCGACTCTGAGAGCGGCAGACACCGCTCCAGCACCGGGGCGCGTTCAACCAAGCGGGCTAAAGTCCTGTGGATACCATGGGAACTCGCGGCCGCTCTTGACCCACTCCGGGAGCAAACCTCTGATCATGTTTGTCTGGAAGGGCTGAGCGTCGACATCCACGTGGAGAAGCAATCCCGCGCCTCGAAAGGAGCCGCTTTCGACGGTAGCCTGATAGTCATCACCGCACGCTACATCGCCTAGCGCCTCGCCGATGGCCACTGCGATGACTTGCAGCGCAATCACTACGTCATCCAAGTCTCGTCCATCAAGAACATAGGTATCTAAGTTCGTGTGAGCCACAGCCTTGTTGCCCATGTGCCTCACGAGCTCCGCCTTGGTGGATAGCGGGTGTGAAACATCAGACAAAGCGTCCCGCTTCACCGCAAGAATCCTGCAATACCGCTCGATGTAGCTGAGGTATGCGATTTGCCTGTCCCGATCATCGCCACCCCGGCGAGACACCGGTTGCTCAATCATCGAAATAAGACCCTCCAGAGCCTCCGGCATCGCCAGGTGCGTTGCCACGTAGGCTACGCCGAAAGAGTCTTTGCTCCGATCCAGTAGCGCCCGCGCTTCCAATATCACATGCTGATGAAATACGTGATTGAGAACGAACATTGCATCCGCGGGCAAAGGACGCGATGACTTCAGGGCTTTCAGCTCAGTTTGAATCACAGCGTGATACGCGTGGCTAGCAGTCAGCAATGCTGCGCGGCTCGCAAACCACCGCAGCGACAGGGCCAACGACTCCAGTGGCGATAGGTTGCACTTCGCAAACGTGCGCGGATCGTGCTGAGCTGCACTGAATTTGAGCATTTCGTGGCCTTAGCTAACGTGAGTCGACGGTTCGGACGGCTGTCGGTCTCGACGTGGTGCCTGCCGAAGCGCCAGCACGTCCAACGCCCGAGGCGAGAGGCGGCAACTCGGAGCCCAGCATACCTCGCAGCTCTCGCCAGCCGGAGTTCCGGCACGGCTCCAATGGGATCGCCGTTGGCCGAGCGCTTCCGCGCCTTGCTGATGACTTGGGCAAGAAATCTTCTTGGGTCAGCGGGAACCACCTCGATTCTTTGGTAGCCCGTCCCTAGCCGACACCCAGCACTCCACAAAGCGCATCCCCTGCGCCAGGCCTCCGGCGGTTCCAGTGAGCTCGCGCCCGCACCACCGAATCGTCGTCGCGTACTTCCCTGCCTCCGGCTTTACCGTCGCAATGCATGCGTAATGCCAGTGCAGGAATGCGGAATTGTCGGCTTCGATCCAGCGGCAGGCAGGTTGCATGCGAGGAGGGTACGGACGAGCCATCTCAACGCGGGCGACGCGAATGGCTCAGACCCTGAGGTTTCCCCACCTTTTCATCCGTAAAGCGCCATGTTGTGCCGGGCCTCGGGTGAGAGTGATTCAAGCGTGTCCAGCATGGCTTGGACAGGACGGGTCAGCCATCTTCGTGCCAGCGCTTCC
>JALYOF010000074.1 GCA_030857025.1 Pseudomonadota bacterium
GGCAACCACCATGCTGCCGCTGAAGCCCGCCGGACCCGGGTCCTCGGCATCGATCGCCGGACAAGGTCCGGCGAGCAGCAGGCGCCCTTCGTCGCGCAGCGCAATCAAGCGGGCCAGATGCTCTGCCGTGCGGCCATGCGTCGCGCCAATACGTCACCGGAAAATCGTTCGCGCGCTTCGGTGGAGAAACAGTGTTATTTCTCTCGCTGCTGCCGATGCCGCTGCTGCTGGTCACCATTCTGATGCTGAAACAGCAATCGGCGTCCGCCCCTGTGGGAGCACTGCCGCAGTGCAGCCTGATCAGGAAGTTCGCCGTGCTCACGTACGGCCAGATGCCGTCATCGCACGCCATCAGCGCGCGCCAGACTGAGGCCGCTGACGGTATCGAAGAAATGCATGCGCTCCGGCGCATAGCCCAGGTGCACGGTCTCGCCGGGCATTGGCAATCCATGCGGCGGCATGCGCACCACCAGGTGACAGCCGCCGCAATCGAGATTGATGAACGCCTCGTTGCCGACCGACTCGACCACTTCCACGCGCGCGGGCAGCCCGTCCTGACCGGCCGGGACGAGGCGCATGTCCTCCGGCCGCAAACCCACCGTCAGCCCACCACCGGCATGATTGCCCAGCGCCGTGCGCGAGGTTGAACTGCCCTGCAACCGCATTGATCCGCCCTGGGCCATTTGCAGATGCAAGCCGTCCCGGTCCACCAGCGTGCCGGTCAGCAGATTCATTCCGGGGCTGCCCAGGAAGCCGGCGACGAAGATGTTGGCGGGGTGGTTGTACAGGGCCATCGGTGTGTCGATCTGCTGGATTTCGCCATCCTTCAACACGACGATACGCTCGCCGAGAGTCATCGCCTCCACCTGATCGTGGGTCACGTAGATCATGGTAGTGCCCAGCTTGCGATGCAGCCGGGCGATCTCCACCCGCATAGACATGCGCAGCTTGGCGTCCAGGTTAGACAGAGGTTCGTCGAGCAGGAATACCTGCGGATGCCGTACCAGCGCGCGTCCCAGTGCGACCCGTTGCCGCTGCCCACCCGACAGCACTGCCGGCTTGCGATCCAGCAGCGCGCCCAGTTCCAGCACCTGGGCGGCCTCGCCCACACGCGCGTCGATCTCCGCCTTGCCAATGCCACGCAGCTTCAGCGCAAACCCGAGGTTCTGGGCCACGGTCATGTGCGGATACAGCGCGTAGTTCTGGAACACCATGGCGATGTCCCGGTCCTTGGGCGGCATGTCGTTGACCACGCGTTCGCCGATCCGCAGTTCTCCACCGCTGATGCTCTCCAGCCCGGCAATCATCCGCAGCAGGGTCGACTTGCCGCAACCCGATGGCCCCACCAGCACCATCAGTTCTCCATCGCCGACGGTAAAGCTGGCATCGCTCACGCCGACGAATCCATTCGGGTAGACCTTGCGTAACCGATCCAGCGTGACCTGTGCCATGACCTCTCCCTGCTACGCCTGCGGCCCGGTCCTCCCACGAATACGCGGGCGGCAGGAGCAGGCAGAAATGCGTGATGCACGTGGACGATGCAATCGACGCGAGCGTGGGCTATTCTGCCATGTAATCGGTTACACCCCTTCAATTGATGGGTTCGGGCGCGCACGGACAGCTTGTCCTGTACGCCGGCCTGCGCACAGGAGCTGCACAACGATGAGCCAGGCTCGCGTCTTTCCAGAAGGATTCCTGTGGGGTGCCGCCACGGCCGCACATCAGATCGAAGGCTCACCCATGGCCGATGGCGCCGGCCCCAGCATCTGGACCCGCTTCGCCCACACCCCGGGCATGACCTTGAACGGCGACACCGGCGACATCGCCTGCGACCACTACCGCCGATGGAAGGACGACGTGAAGCTGATGAGCGACCTGGGCCTGCAGGCCTACCGCTTCAGCGTGTCATGGTCCCGGATACTTCCCGACGGCACCGGCCGGGTGAATCAGGCGGGAATCGACTTCTACTCCCGACTGGTCGATGAACTGCTTGCCAACGGCATTGAACCATTGCTCACGCTGTATCACTGGGATCTGCCTGCGGCACTGGACGATCGTGGCGGCTGGCTCAACCGCGACAGTGCCGACTGGTTCGCCGAATACGGCAGCGTGCTGTACCGCTCGCTCGACGGACGGGTGAAGAAATGGGTGACACTCAATGAACCCTGGGTCATCACCGATGGCGGCTATCTGCATGGCGCACTGGCGCCAGGACATCGGAGCCGCTATGAAGCACCGATCGCCACCCACAACCTGATGCGTGCGCACGGTGCAGCAGTGCAGGCCTACCGCGCATTGGGCAAGCACGAGATCGGGCTGGTGGTGAATATCGAACCCAAATACCCTGCCACGGACTCGCCCGAAGACAGTGCGGCGGTCGCCCGTGCCCACGCCTACATGAACGGCCAGTACCTGGATCCCGCACTGCTCGGCACCTATCCAACCGAACTGCGCGAGATCTTCGGCGATGCCTGGCCCGAATGGCCGGCCGAAGACTTCGCACTGATCAAGCAGCCGCTGGACTTCATCGGGATCAACTACTACACCCGCAGCGTGACCGAAGCCGACGACAGCTATCCGCTGAAAGCCGGCGCAGTGAGACAGCCACTGGGTACGTACACCGAAACCGGCTGGGAAGTCTTCCCGCAGGGACTGACCGACCTGCTGCTCTGGGCGAAGGAACGCTACGGCAACATCCCCACCTACATCACCGAGAACGGCGCGGCGTTCTTCGATCCGCCGGTCGCAGAAGGCGGCCGCGTGCGCGATCCGCTGCGCATGGACTATCTGCAGAAGCACCTGGGCGCGGTGCACGATGCGATCCAGGCCGGCTGCGACATCCGCGGCTACATGCTGTGGTCTCTGCTAGACAACCTTGAGTGGTCGCTGGGCTATTCCAAACGCTTCGGGATGGTGCACGTGAACTACGCAACCCAGGAGCGCACGCCGAAGGACAGTGCGCGCTGGTATTCGAACGTGATCGCCTCCCACGGCGGCACGCTGGATGATCCACTGCCGTAGGCCGAGGAGTTACGGCCCACGGGCGATGATGGTCATGTTGGTGGCGGTCGCATAGCCCTTGGCGCGTGCCTTTGCCGCTTGGATCTAAAGTCTTCGATCGTCTCGAGCTGCTCCTGCGCAGACACTCCGGTTGTCGCCACGGCCAGCAGGAGCCATAAAGCCAATGAATCGAAAAGGTCCGTCATGGTTCGTCTTCCGATAGCGCTCATTCGCCCCTGTGATCTCGCCACGACCTTCCCGCCCGCACGGCAGTGCTCAACCCTTGACGCTGCCAACCATCAGGCCCTGCATGTAGTAACGCTGCAGCACCAGGAACAGCAGCAGCACCGGCAACACGGTCACCACCGAGCCGGCCATCATCAGTTCGTTGTCCTGCACGTGCTCGCGCGACAGCGACGCCAGCGCGACGGGCAACGTGTGCAGGCTCTGGTCGCTGAGCACGATCAGCGGCCACATGAAGTCGTTCCAGGCGGCGAGAAAGCTGAAGATCGCCAGCGTGACCAGGATCGGCTTCAGTGCCGGCAGCACGATCTGGAAGAAGATGCGGAACTCGCCTGCGCCGTCGATGCGCGCCGCTTCCAGCAGTTCATCGGGGATCGAGCGCGCGTACTGACGCACCAGGAAGATGCCGAAAATCCCGGCCATGCCCGGCACGATCGCGCCGGCGTAACTGTTGACCAGCCCCATCTGCTTGAGCATCAAAAACAGCGGCATCATCGCCACCTGCCCGGGTATCACCAGCGCCGCCAGCAGCATGCGGAACACCCGCTCGCGCCCGGCAAATTCCAGCTTGGCGAACGCATAGCCTGCCAGCGTATTGAGCAGCAGCGCGATGAGCGTGGTGATGGTGGCGATCAGGAAACTGTTGAACACGTAGCGGCCCATGCCGGCCTTGACGAACAACTCGATGAAATTGTGCCAGCCCGGCGCCGACGGCAGCAGCGGCGGCGGAAAGGTGCTGGCCTCGCCGGGCTGCATGAACGCCACCGACAGCATCCACAGCAGCGGCGCCATGCTGAGCACCGCCAGCCCGAGCAAAAGGCCGTTGACGATCGCCCTGGCGACTCTGGCATCCATCACTCCGCCCCTTGCCTGCGTGCGACCCACAGCAATGCGCTGGTGATCGAGGCCATCAGCACGAACAGCACGAATGCGACCGCTGAGGCGTTGCCGAGGTTCCACCATTTGAAGCCTTCCTCGTACATCAGGTACAGCACGCTCACGGTGCTCTGCAGCGGCCCTCCCTGGGTCATCACGTACGGCTCGGCGAACAGCTGGAAATACCCGGCCATGGTCAGGATGCCCACCAGCAGCAGCACCGGCCCGAGCATGGGCAAGGTGACGTGCCACAACTGCCGCAGGCGCGAGGCACCGTCGATGCGCGCCGCCTCGTACAGGTCTTCCGGGATTGCCTGCAGTCCGGCGAGGAAGATGATCATGTTGTAGCCGAAGTTCTTCCACACCGCGAACAGAATGATTGTCGGCATTGCCCAGTCCGGATCGCCGAGCCAGTCGACCGGATCGATCCCCAGGCCCGACAGCGCCCAGTTCACCAGGCCGTAGCGGGTGTGGAACAGGTAGCGCCAGATCACCGCCACCGCGACCACAGTGGTTACCACCGGGGCGAAGTATGCGGTGCGGAATACCGGCTTGAGATGACCCAGTTTGGAATGCAGCAGCAGCGCCGCGCCCAGCGACATCACGATCGACAGCGGCACTCCGACCGCCACGAAATACACTGTATTTCCCAGTGCCTGCCAGAACAACGGGTTCTGCAGCAGCGCGACGTAATTGCCCACGCCCACGAACCGCAGGTTGTCGAGATCGGCCAGCGCGTAGATGTCGAAGTCTGTCAGGCTCAACGCGAACGCGGCGAGCACCGGCACGCCGAAGAACACCGCGATGACGGTAAGCGCCGGGGCTGCGAAAATCCATCCCGCTGTGGAGGCTTTCATGGCGTCTCCGCCGAAGCGCGCGGCGTGGTCGCGTCGCGGAAACCCTGGCGATCGAGCATCCAGCGGCGCTTTTGCAGGATCGCGTCGGCGCGGCGGTCCAGTTCCGTGGCGGCCTGGTCGACCGTCAGGCGGTCGTTGACCATCTGCTCGGCGACCAGCCGCATCTCGGTGGCGATGCGCTCCCACTCCGGCACCTTCGGCGTCGGCCGGGCGCGTTCCAACTGGTCGCGGAACGCCGCTGCATGGACGTCATCGTTCAGGGCCCGGCTGTTCCAGGCGCTGCGGCGCGGCGGCAGATCGCCGGTGAGTGCATGGAAACGCACCTGCACGTCGGGTCTGGACAGAAACGTCACCCATTTCCACGCGGCATCCTTGCGCGGGGAGTCGGCGAAGATCACAAAGCTCGTGCCGCCGGCGATCGAGGCGCCCGGCCCATTCGGGCCAGGCAACGGCATCGTCATCCACGACTGCGCCAGCTCGGCGGGCAGGCGTTTGCGGAACTCGGCGATGTTCCAGGGGCCGTTGATGTAGAACGAAAAGTAGCCGCGGCCGAACTCGTCCCAGACGTTGGATATCTGCGTATTGGTAAGCCGCGGCGCCCAGCCTCGGTCGAACATCTCCTTGTAGAACCCCAGCGCGCGCCGGAACCCGGGGCTGCGGAAATTGCCGTAGCGGCCACCGTCGCGCAGCAGCGGATCGGGCTGTTGGATCGCGAGGTTCAGCAGCGGCTCGAACTCGTTGATCGGCAGCAGGATCGAATAGCGATCGGGGCCAACTTCGCGCTTGATCGCCGCCATCGCGGTGCGCCATTGCGCCCAATCCGCCGGTGGCACCTGGATGCCAGCGCGTTGCAGCAGGTCGCGGCGATAGAACGGCAGCCGGGTTTCCACGTACCAAGGCACAGCGTAGAGTTCGCCATCGATGACGCCGCTTTCCCACGCTCCCTCGAAGTAGTCGTCCGGGTCGATGCCTTCGACGCTGACGACGGCTTGCGTGGCAAGGGCCTGGGCGGCCGCATTCTGCGGCGCGCCTGGCCCGCGCGATAGCCGCGCGTCGAGCGGCGTCAGCGCGCCTATGAGCGCGAACTCCGGGATCCAGGTGTTGCCGATCGCGCAGACATCCGGCAGCGCGTCGCCGGCGAACGCGGTCAGGAGCTTTTCGTGCGCGGCGGTCCAAGGCAACTGCTGGAGTTCGATGCGGATGCCGGGATGTTGCCGCTCGAACTCGGGTATCAGCTGCGCGACCACCTCACCCTCGTAGCCCATCGCCCAGAACCGCACCACCTCGCGGCCGTCGTCTTCGCGGGCGCAGGCTGCCAACAGCAGCACGCACGCGAGCAGCCATCCCGCTGGACTGGACCTGCCGGATCGCGGTTCGCTGCGAAGGTGACGATCGCTCATCGCGGCATCATCGCGCCATCGGCGCCATGCTTTGGGACCTGCGCGCCGGGCGCCTGCAGACGCGCAACGGCATCCTCGGCAACCAGCGCCGGTTGCGGCTTGGGTGTCCGTTTCGTGGCCGGCGGCGTGTCCTGGGCCGCCTCAGGGCTGTTGCCCGGGGTCGGGGCGGTCGATGGCAACCAGCCGCCGCGGAAGCCCGCGCGTTCCAGCCCGATGCGGATGTACTTGTTGCGCTTCATCACGTCCCAGACGAACCCGCTGCGGTAGTTGCTGATCATCGTCAGGATCGGCCCCTGGTCGATGCCGAGGTAGTCACTGCCCACCCAGCCCCGACCGGGCACGATGCGTCCGTTTTTCACGGCGATGTCGTACTCGAAGCTCGGGTTGAACGCGTCCAGGAAGCCGTAGCTGGAATACAGGAAGTCGCCGTAACGCTCATGCATCGTCAGCGTCGCCGGGATCACGATTTCCGGCGCGAACGGCAACGAGGCGACCGCCGCGGTCGGGGCGATGGTGCCGTCGTCGAAACTGTCGATCAGCCCTGCACCACGCGCGGAGTAGTGGCGGAATTCGCGCTGCTCGCCCTTGTAGTCCTGGCGTGTCTGCTGCGGCCCGTCGCTGGCGGTCAATCCCCAGACGTTTTCGCCATAGCCCTTCCACTGCATCGGATTGGCGATCGCGTAGGCGCGCTGCGCATGGGCGGCGCGCCGGCTGTTCTCGAAGTAATCGATCCCGCGTCGGCGCATGTAGTCGTCCTGGATCCCGCGGAAATCGATCCAGACATGGCTGTACTGGTGCCCGAACAACGGCCCGAACGCGAGGTGTTCCTGTCCCTGGAATACCCCCCAGGTCTCGTCATAGGTGCTGGTCCATGCCGTCCAGGCCTCCGCCCCTACGGGGTGGGTCGGCGAGCCCAGTGCCAGCACGAAAAGCAGCATCGCCTCGTTGTAGCCCCGCCAGTCGTGCTCGATGAAGCCTCTTTCCGGAAACCAGCCCATCGACACCAGCGGGGCGCGCGGTTGCATCCACGTCCAATCGACCCGCCGATACAGCACATCGGCCAGTTTGCGTATCTCGATTTCGCGCTGGTCAGCGCGGTCGTAATACGACTGCGCGAACAGCACACCCATCATCAGCAGCGAGGTATCCACGCTCGACAATTCGACCCAGCTGTCGAAGCGGTGACCGCTGTCCATGTCCAGGAAGTGGTAGAAGAAACCGCGGTGGCCGCCCTTGCCGGTCGGCTGCGGACCCTGCGGCAGCTCGTTGAAGAACTTCAGCGTGATCAGCGTGCGGTCAACTGCCTGGTCGCGGCTGACCCATCCGTTTTCCACGCCGATCGGATATGCAGTGAGTGCGTACCCGACCGCGGCGATGCTCGAGAACGGACGCGAGGGATAGCGGTCCGGTGTCAGGCCATTGCGTTCGTTGGTGGTATCCCAGAAGAACTGGAACGTTCGCCGTTCGATGTCCTTGAACAGCAGCGGCAGTTCGGGCTTGCCCGTTTCCGCCGTCGGCGGCGCCCCCTGGGTGGGCGCGGCCTGCGCCTGTTGCCGGGCCTCGGTCGAGGTTGGCGGTGGGGTCGGCTTGCAACCGGCCATCAACAGCAGGGGCAGCAACAACACCGCCGTCCCCGCGGCACGCATCCGGTCAAGCTTCATCGTGTCTCAGACCCTTGGGTGACGAAGAGCCCGTCCATGGGCAGCCCCGTGTTTGGAAAATTCCGGTCGCGCGCCAGCGGCGGCTGTCCCGCACGGAACGGCCGCGGCAAGTGCTTACCAGCTGAAGCCAAGCGACACCTTGAAGGTGCGGGTCGGGTCAAGGATGCCATCGCCGTTGCGCTGGGCGAAGGCAGGATTGTTCTCGCCAGGACCGCCACGCCAGCCTTCGAAATCGTTGTAATTGCGCCAGTTGAATGCGTTCAACAGGTCCGCGCGGACCCTCAGTTTGACATCCGACCCGGTGTCCCATTCCTTCTGCAGGGCGATATCGAACTGCTTGAAGCCGATGGTTCCCTCCGGGGTGAAAGGGTCGAAGAAGCAGTCGTCCCAACTTGGCGCGTCGCTGCAGTTGACCGTATCGCGCGGCCGGTGGCTGGCCAGGGTCAGCTTGCTGGACACGGTCAGGCCCATGGGTCCATCCAGGATGCCGGTGGCCACGAAACGATGCCGGGGCACGCCCGTGGAGAGGTAGAACGTGTCGCCAACGCTGGGATAATCGAAGATGTAGGTCTCCCCGTGGGAGGCGTTCGACCGGTTCTCCTCGGCATCGCTGAAGGTGTACGCCAGCGTCACGCCCCAGCGGGAGTCGACGGTGTAGGGCTTGTCCATCGACACCAGCAGGGCATTGAGCCGCGTCTCGATGCCGTTGTCGGCGAGGATCAGGGTACCGAAACCCGGGATCCCCTCCCCCCACGGCTGGCCGCCCCAGGTCGCATTCGGGTTGGCCCTGAAGCGGCCGTCCGGATAGCGATTGCCAAGCCGGAAGACGATCCCATCATGGCTGCGGATGTGGGAAAGGGTGACCGAACTGTTCCAGTCGTGGCCCAGCAACGTCAGCGCGTTGCGCATTCCCAGACTGAACTGGTCGGCATACGGCGTCTTGAGGTCGTTGTTGATCAGGTTGACCTCGCCGCCAAGGAACGGATTGGCCGCGACCAGCGCCGCCAGTGTCGCCGGATCGTAGAACCGCGGGTTCCATTCCACGCAATTGCCCCCGACCGTGCACGGGTATGCGGGCGTGTTGAAGAAATACGTGTACGTGGGAAACGAGCCTTTGTTGCGCTCGCGGGCCACGTAGTCGAAGAGATTGCGATCGTACGCGCGGCCGGCGCCGCCGAAGACGACATGGCGTTGATCGCCCGCCAGGTCATAGGAGAAACCCAGCCGTGGCTGCCACGCATCCTTGAAGGCCTTGCGGTTGCTGCCATCGCTGATGTAATTCTCGATGTCGTAATCCGTGTTCTGGATGTTCGGCCAACTGCGCAGAGCCGCGGCCAGTTCTGGGCGCACGACGAAGTCCTGGTAGCCCGGGGTCTTCTCATAGTCCCAGCGCAGGCCAAGGTTCAGCGTCAGCTTTTCATTGACGTGCCAGTCATCCTGGATGTAGATGCCGAATTGCTGGTTGCTGGACTTGACCGCGCGATCGACCCCGGGAATGGCCGCGCCGAATTCGACCCGGTTGGGCACGGTCAGGCTCTCGCCAATGTCAAAGAAATATTGCGGATTGGCCGGATTCTGCTCGAACGCGCTCAGTTCGACGTCCTTGAATTTCACGCCCATCTTCAGCGTGTGGCCTTCCCAGCCAAAGAACGTGAGGTCGTCCTGCAGCGTGAAGCCCTGCTGGCCCTTGTCCTGGAAGTTGCGGCCACCGCCGATGTTCAGCACGCCAAGGCGCGAGTTATCGGGAAAATTCGCCTGGTAGTTCAGCCCCGGGCCCATGGTGATCGGGCGCGGGTTGTAGGACGATTCCTCCCAGCCGATGTGCGCTTCGTTGAGCCAGTTCGCGCTGCTGAACTGATAGCGCAGATCGACGCGCGTTTCGTCGTTCACGAAGTCGTTGCCATACGACACCGTGTTGATGCCGCCGATGCCGCTGAGCGAGCTTTCGTCGCGATGACGGACGCTGAGGTCGAACAGGTGCGCGTCGCCTGCCTGGTAGGTCAACTTGCCGAAGTACAGATCCTGGCGGAACGGCAATGAGGTGTTGCCAAGCAGTTCCTCGAACTGCGTCGGCAGGAAACCGGGAGGAAGCCGCGACGGCGCGATCACCTCGGCCGGCACCTCGAAGTCCTTGGCTTCGTATGAGATGAAGAAATGCAGCAGGTCGCGCACGATCGGCCCACCGAACGACACGCCGTACTGCTCGGTCCTGGACTGCGCCTTCTCGCCGCGTTTTTCCTCGAAAATCGTCGGCGCCCGCCAGTCGTCCGAGGTGCGATCCCAGAAGAAGCTACCCTCGAACTCGTTGGTTCCCGAGCGCGTGACCGCCACGACCGCCGCGCTGCTGATCTGGTCGAATTCGGCCTTGTAGTTCGAGGTGATCACCTTGTACTCACCGATCGCGGACTGCGGAAACGGGTTGCCGCGGCTGTCGTCCTGCCCGGTGATGCCGCCGGGGGTGACGTAGTTCTTCTGGCCGACCCCGTCGATGAACACGTTGATGTTGCTCGACCCCTGGGCCCCGCTGCGCAACTGGGACTCTTCGCCGTTGGCCGAGGTAATGAACTGCATCCCCGGGATGGTGTCGGCGAACGCAAGGAAATTCCGGGAACTCTGCGGAAGCGCCTCGATCTGGCGCGGCGACACGTAAGCGGCAACCTCGGAGGTCCTGGTCTCGGTCAGCAGGGTCGCGGTCACCGTGACCCGATCCAGTTCGGTGGCTTCGCCGACTGGGCCGGTCTCCGCCATCACGCCAGCGGCGAGGTCCAGGCTCGCGGTCTGGCCGACGCGGACGGTCACGTTGCGCGAACTGCTCTGCCCGCCCACGGTGACATCGACACGGTAGGTGCCGGGCGGCAGTCCAGCCAGAGAATAGCGGCCCTCGGCCGACGACTCCACGCTCCTCACCAGACCGGTGTCGACATTGGTGGCAGTGACCCTCGCCGCCGCGGCGGGAACTGCATCGACCGTGACCTGCCCACGAATGGTGGCGGCAGTTGTCTGGGCGAAAGCGACCGGCATACCGGCCGCTGCGATGCAGCCCAACAAGGCGCAGGCCAGCAGGTTGCGTGCAGGCCGACGGAATCTACTCGAGTACGGTTTCATGTGCGTTCCCCTCCCCAGATCATTGAATTGCCGAAAAAAACGGTAACAAGAAGCCAGTGCATGTAATCGCTTACATCGGCGCGAAAAAAAACCCTTCGGTCATGAAGTGTCGGTGGGCGAAGGCGTGAACGGCGCGGAAGATTCCCGAACGACCAGGACCGGCGTCATCACCACACTCATCAGATCATTCCTGGGTTCACTGCCCAATTGGGCGAGCAGCATCCGCACCGCACGGCCACCCACTTCGGCGATATCCACGCGCATCGTGGTGAGCCCCGGGTGTACGTAACGCGCCAGCGGAATGTCGTCGAACCCCGCCAGGGCGATGTCATCCGGCACGCGAATGCCGGCCTGCGAAAGCGCGAACAGGCAACCCAGAGCCATCATGTCGTTCGCAGCGAACACGGCCTCCGGTCGGGCGGTTGCGGCGGCCAGCGCAACACCGGCGCGATGTCCGGAAGCTTCATCGAAATCGCCGACCAGGATCCATTCGTCTGCGTCCGGCAACCAGCGTGCGAGAGCGTCCCGATAGCCGCGGAGGCGTTCGTGCGCATCGAAGTTGTCGTCGGGGCCCCCGATGAACGCAATCCGGCGATATCCAGCGGCGACAAGGTGCTCGACCATCGCCATCGCGCCACCATGGTTGTCCACGCCGATGCCGGCCGGGACCGAGGCGGCACCCGCGGGCGCCTGGGTGTTGATGTGCACCAGCGGCAGGCCATGCAGGTCCGCGAACAACGGGGGCGCTGCGACGTACGGCGACATCACCAGCAGCCCATCGACCCGCCCTCGCATCGCGCGCAATGCCGCCCCCTGTTCCTCGGGATGGCCGTGGTAGCTCGACACCAGCACATGGAAGCCGCGCTGGCGCGCCGCCTGGTCGATGCCCCGAACCAGTTCCGAGAAGAACTCCCCGTACAGATCCGGCAACACCACCCCGAGCGTGTCGCTACGGCGACTGCTCAGGCTGCGGGCGGCCGCATGCGGGGTGTATCGCAGTTGATCGGCCACCAGGAACACGCGCTCGCGAACCGCCTCGGTGACATTGCTGTGGCCGTTGAGCGCGCGCGAAACGGTCGCGACCGAAACCCCGGCGCCCCGTGCGACATCTTTGATGGTTGTGATTGCCACCTGTCTGACCGCCCCCTGGCAGTTCGCTGCCAGCGGACTGTAAACGTTTTCACGAATTCGTGTGAAATCAGTGTTGCCGCACGCCAAATGCGCAGGAACAAGGCTTTTTTGGCCCGACCCGACTTGTTGCACTGCGACATGGATCGCCCGCGGCAGATGGGCACCACCGATGCCGCTCCCCCGTCAGAATCCCTGGGGCCCCCGCGACCCGCCTGACGTGCACACTTGCGAGTACGCCAGTCCGTCCGCGTTCAATTTCCGCTCAACTCGCCTCGTCCGGCGTGCGGGCGCTGATCGACAGCGCGTGGATATCGGTGGTCATCAGGTCGCCGACGGCCGCGTAGACGGCACGATGGCGCTGGACCGGATTGAGTCCTGAGAATGCGTTGCTCACGACC
>JALYOF010000075.1 GCA_030857025.1 Pseudomonadota bacterium
CCTCTCCCCCGCTTGCGGGGGAGAGGGCTGGGGTGAGGGGGGCTTTGCCGCAGGGCAGCCCAGATCGCAGAAACGACCTCATCGGTCTGCAGAAGCACCTCATGATTCCAGAACCTGATCACCCGCCAACCCGCCGATTCCAAACTCCGAGTGCGCTGCTCGTCCTCGACCGCTCGCTCAGCGTGCTGCCCTCCGTCCAGTTCGACGACGAGCAAGTGCTCCGGGCAGGCGAAATCAACGATGAAACCCTCCGCACGATGCTGCCGGCGAAATTTCGCGCGGAGTTGGTGGTTACGCAGTCGCGACCAGAGCCGCGCTTCGGCGTCGGCCGAGTCGTGGCGCAAACGCCGCGCGTGGTCCACCTCAGCCCTGCCCGTCGAGGAACGCCAGGAACCGTGCCTCATCCCAGACTTCCACGCCAAGTTCGGCGGCCTTGCCGAGTTTGGCTCCGGCGGCCTCGCCAGCAACCACGAAACTGGTCTTCTTCGACACGCTGCCGGCCACTTTCGCTCCGAGCGATTCCAGCTTTGCCTTCGCGTCCTCTCGGCTGAGCGTCGCCAGGGTGCCGGTCAGCACGACGGTCTGTCCCTCCAGCAGCCCGGTAGCAAGCTGCGCCGACTCGGGGGGCGTGTTGTCCAGGAGCATCCGCGACACCTCGTAGCTTTCCGCCAATAGCCTCGCGTGTTCTGCCTCCGACAGCCAAGCCACAAATGAATGCGCTGACTCGGCCGGCAGCCCTGCAGAAACGAAGTGGTGCTCCGGCGCAGCCAGCAGTGCCGGGGCATCGGAGAACGCCGACGCCAGTTGCTCTGCGCGGATGCGTGTGACCTTCGGAATTTCCATGTCGACGAGCAGGGTCGCCAGCTCAAGGCTTTCGCGCAGCTTCGGCGACGGCGGGTGCGAATCGGTGATGGTCACGCCGCGATCGAGCAGGTCCTGGATCACCTGCTGGTTGCCCGGTTGCGCGAGGAACCGGCCGATCGCACGGGCGACTTCGCCGCCGATGTCCGGCACGCGCTTGAACAGCGGCCATGGCAACTGGCGGATGATGTCGATGGCGCCGAACCACTGCGCCAGCGCCTTGGCTGTGCTCTCACCCACGTGCTGGATGCCCAGCGAGTACAGGAACCGCTCAAGCGTGGTGCTGCGGCTGCGTTCGATCGCGCCAATCAGGTTCTCGGCCCATCGCGTGGCCGCCTTCGCTGGATCGATCCGGAAAGGATGGAAACCGGTCGCGAGGAACGCCGCATTCCGCCAGCCAGCGTCGGTGAGCGCGCGGAGCGCGTCCGCCTCGACGGCAGGCTGGGCACCGTGCACTGCAACCGCCTCAGTCAACTGTTCCACCGACTCTGCTTCCGCCAGCAGCTTTGCCTTGATCAGGTCGTCCACCGTCAGCAGATACAGATCGGCCACCGACGCCACGAAACCCAGTTCCGACAATTGCTCGACATAGCGGTCACCAAGTCCTTCGATGTCCATCGCACGACGAGATGCGAAGTGAGCTATCGCCTCCTTGCGCTGCGCCGCGCAGGTCAACTCGCCCGAGCAACGCCACACTGCCTCGCCTTCCTCGCGCACGATCTGTGACCCGCACACCGGGCACTGGCTCGGCATGGTCCACTCGGGCGCGTCGGGACTGCGATAGCCGGGCACAACGCGCACGAGTTCGGGGATCACGTCGCCCGCACGCCTGACGATGACGGTATCGCCCACGCGTACGTCGAGCCGCGCGATCTGGTCCGCGTTGTGCAGCGTCGCGTTGCTGACCACGACTCCGCCCACCTGCACCGGCCGCAGCTTCGCCAGCGGCGTCGCGGCTCCCGTGCGTCCGATGTTGATCACGATGTCCTCGACGACCGTGGTCTGCTCCTGCGCGGGAAACTTGTGCGCGATCGCCCATCGCGGTGCGCGCGAGACGAAGCCCATTTCCGCCTGGCCCTCGTAATCGTCGAGCTTGTAGACCACGCCGTCGATTTCGTACGGCAACGATTCGCGCCGCTCGCCGATGCGGCGGTAGTAGTCCAGCAGCCCCTCGACGCCGAGAACGACGTCATTTTCCTGGCTGACCGGCAGGCCCCATTCGCGGATCCGCGCCAGTGTTGCCGAGTGCGCATCGGGCAGTTCGTCGCCACTGATTTCGCCGATTCCGTAGGCGAAAAACGCCAGCGGCCGCTTGGCCGTGACACGCGAATCGAGCTGCCGAAGCGAGCCCGCCGCGCCGTTGCGCGGATTGGCCAGCACCTTCCCGCCCTGGGCAAGCGCTCGCTCGTTGTACTGGCGAAATCCCTCCAGAGGCATGTACACCTCGCCGCGGACCTCCAGCACCGCAGGCCAGTGGCTGCCACGCAGGCGCATCGGAATCGACCTGATGGTGCGCAGGTTGACGGTGACGTCCTCGCCCGTCGCGCCATCGCCGCGCGTCGCCCCCTGGACGAAGCGACCGTTCTCGTAGCGCAGGTTGATCGCCAGTCCGTCGAGCTTGGGCTCGACTGAAAAAGCCAGCGGCGCGCGGCCAAGCTTCTGCTCGATGCGCCTGGCGAAATCCGCCACCTCGTCATCGGTGAAAGCATTGCCCAGCGACAGCATCGGCACGGCGTGGCGCACCGGCTGGAAAGCACCCGATGGCACCGTGCCAACCCGCTGGGTTGGAGAGTCGGCGCTCGTCAGGCCCGGAAAGCGGCTCTCCAGCACTTCCAGTTCGCGCAGCAGGAGGTCCCATTCGACATCCGCCATGGATGGATCATCGAGCACGTAGTAGCGATGGCTTGCATCGTCCAGCTGACGGCGCAGCTCGTCGATGCGTTCGGCGGCGATCTGTTCGTTCACAGGTAAAGACATCCGGGTTCTTGCATCGATCCGGTCGCGGGTTCCGCGACCGCTGCGTCGGCATTTACCAGCGCGCTGGCTTGGTCAACGGCGGAGCTTCGCGCTGTCGGTCGTACGCACGCAATTCGTCGCGAATATGCGCGATGCGCTGTCTACCCAGCGTGTTCCGCTGTTCGTCCAGGACCAGGCCACCCAGCAGCTCGGCCATGCGCTCGGCCGTCGGCAGCATGGTCTCCCAGGCATCGAGCGCCGGCACCGGCGCTGGCAGCGTCAGGAAAAAGGCGATCGCCGGGGTCTCCAGCGAGTGGATTTCGGCCATGTCGAAGCTGCCCGGCTTCATGATGTTGGCGACACTGAAGACGGGCCCCCGCTCGGGGTGATGTTCGACCAGCCGGTGGAACACGCCCATGTGCCCATAGACCAGACCGGCCTTCTCGGCGGCAACGACGATATCGGCGCCGTGCAGTTTCTCGCCGGCGCGCGCGGCCAGGTACAGGGTCACGATCTTGTCGAACTCCTCGCTGGCGCGCCGACCGACGTTGCTGCGGTCAACGACGCCTGGTTCCACCGCACCGCCAAGCTCGAGCTCACTTTGCGGTACCTCGGTGGCCAGGGCCGTCGTATCCAGTGGTCCCGCGGCCGATATGCCGCCCAGGATCGGCTCGCGCCTCGTGTCGGCCAGGCCCTGGTCGCGAGCCGATTCGCGCGCGACGCGCCTGCCCTGCTCGGGCTTGCCTGAACGGCTGAAAAAGACGATCGCTCCGATAAGGATCAGACCGGCGATGAGGATGCCAATCCGCAGAAGGGTCATGTCCGACATCTGTTTCTCCAGATCTTGTCCGCGAGGACGCGAAGGGCACTGTCCGCGAACGACGCGAAGGGCGCAAAAGGCAGAGGCAAGGATATATGACGTGGCAGCGCGCCGGGACGTCGGTCGCGGCCGGCTCCGTAGTCGCAGAACCCATGACCGACGCGCGATCCGATCCGATCTGCTCCGCACCTGGCTCCTAATCAAATTCTCTTTCTTTGTGCTGCTTCTTCCGCCCTCTTCTGCGCCTTTCGCGTCCTTTGCGGACAGACTCCCTAGGCAGCCCCGGCCAGGCGCGCGGCTTCGGCCAGGTCGACCGACACCAGCCGACTCACGCCCGGCTCGCGCATGGTCACCCCGGACAACTGCTGCGCCGCTTCCATGGTGGCCTTGTTGTGGCTCACGAACAGGAACTGCACCTGTTCGCTCATCTCGCTGACCATTGCGGTGAAGCGGCCGACGTTGGCATCGTCCAGGGGCGCGTCGACCTCGTCCAGCAGGCAGAACGGCGCCGGATTGAGGCGGAAAATCGCAAACACCAGCGCCACCGCGGTCATCGCCTTTTCGCCGCCCGAAAGCAGCGAAATGTTCGACACGCGCTTGCCGGGAGGCCGCGCCATGATCGCCACGCCGGTGTCCAGCAGATCTTCACCGGTGAGTTCCAGATAGGCGTGACCCCCGCCGAACAGCCGCGGGTAGAGTTCCTGCACGCCCGAATTCACCCGGTCAAACGTGTCCTTGAAGCGGCCGCGGGTCTCCTTGTCGATCTTGTGGATCGCGTCCTCCAGCGTTTCCAGCGCGGTGCGAAGGTCCGTGTCCTGCGCATCGAGGTATTCCTTGCGCTGCGCCGCCTCGGCATGCTCGGCGATGGCCGCCAGATTGACCGGTTCCAGCCGACGCAGCTTGGCGTCGAAATCGACGACCGCCCGCTCCCAGACCTGCGCGTCGGCATCCTCGGGCAGCGTGTTGATTACGTCCTCGAGCACGAAGCCGGCCTCGGTCACTGCGGCCACCAGTTGCTCGGCCTTCATGACCAGCGCCTGCTGGTCCAGGCGGCGCTGGCCGATCGCCTCGCGCTGCTGAAGCGACTGCTCCTCGCGCTGGTGGCGGGTCTGCTCGAAACGTCGGAGGTCGTTGTCGATACCGTCCAGAGCGGTGCGCGCGGCGGTCAGTTTCTGCTCGGCCTGCACGCGCTGTTCGAGCGCCACCTGCCGCTGCTGCTCCAGCGACTGCACCGGGACATCACCGTCGACCATCTGCGCGGCGATTTCGCCGAGCCGTGAATCCAGCTGTCCACGCTGGCCGCCCATGCGCTCCAGCGACTGCGTCAGCGACGCGATCTGCACACGTTGCGACTCGATGGTCAGCGCCAGCGAATGCGTGGTGTCGCGGGACTCCCGCGCCGCGATGCGGGCCTGCTCGCGTGCCTCCGAGAGCGTGCGCCGTTCGCTTTCCAGCGCCAGGCGTGCGTCCTCGAGTTCGGACATGCGGATGACGGCGTCTTCCTGCCTGCCGCGTGCTTCGCGCGCCTGCTCGCGGGCGGCTTCCAGCGTTCCCGCCAGTTGCGCAAGCTCGGCATCGATCTTCTCGATCCGGCCCCGCGCGGAGTCCAGCCGTCCCTGCTGGCTCTGCAATTGCCCGGCCAGTTCGGAGACGCTTCGATGGGCCATGTACAGCGTGCGCTGGGCTTCTTCGCGCTGCTGCTCGGCGGCGAGCAAGCGGTCACGCAGTTGCGCCAGTGATGTGTCCAGTTCGCGTTCGCGCGCCTGCAGGGTCTCGATCTCGCCGCGCAGCGACTGGATTTCGCGCTCGCGCAGCAACGCACCCTGCTGCGCAGCGCCGGAGCGAAGCACACGCACCCAGCCGGCGCCGAGGCGCTCGCCGTCGCGCGTGATCACCGATTCGTCCGGGCCGAGCGGAGCCTGCAGGGTGCGCGCGCCGGCAAGATCCTCGGCCGCGTGCAGCCGCGACAGCAGGTGGCGGATTGCGGCCGGCCCACGCACCTTTTCGGCGAGCGACGTCGCCGGATAGCGCGTGTCGTCGGTCCGGGGAGACACCAGCGTCAGGCGACCCTCGCCGAGTTCGGCGATCGCCTCGACCAGCGACTCCGGCGATTCGACCAGTACGCCTTCGATCAGCTGACCCAATGCGCGCTCGACCGCATTTTCCCAGCCGGCATCCACCACCAGGGTTTCGCCCACGCGCGTGGCAGAGTCCAGCCCGCGAGCGGACAGCCAGCTCAGGGCGGCGCCCTGCTCCTGCCCAAGGGCGGCGTGCTGCAGCGTCTCCAGCGAAGACAGTCGCCCACGGGCGGCCTGCGCCTGCTTGCGCACTTCGGCCAGTTCGGATTGAGCCGAGCGCTGCTGCTCCTGCAACTCGCCAAGCTGACCCTTTCGTGATTCCAGCTCTTCGGTGAGCGTCTCCAGCGAAAGGCTGCGCGCTTCGTGCTGCTCCTGCAGGCCGGCGAACGCCTCGGCCAGTGCGGTAAGGTCCAGACCGGTCCTTTCGTTGCCCAGCGCCTCGCGCCGGCGATCGGCATCGAGGGTCTGCCGGTCGAGGTGTTCGATCCGGGTGCGTTCCACATCGGCGGCACGGGCGGCATCAGCCTGCGCCCGCGCGTGGGTCTCCCAGCGCTGCTGCCAGTCGGCGAGCCGTGACTCTGCCTCGCGCAGCGCTTCCTGGCGCGCTTCGTCGTCCTCGCGCAGGTGCTCCAGACGCGGTTCGTCCTGCGCGATCGCCGTGGTGAGCACGTCCAGCCGCGACTGGTCGCTGCCGATGTGGGCGGCGATTTCCGACAGTGCAACCTCGGTTTCGTCACGCGCCTTCTGAAGACGGCTGGACATCTCGCGCTGGTGCTGGATCTGCTGTTCGATGCGGGCCAGTGCTCCTCCGACCTCGTAGCTTTCGCCCTGGGCGGTGTTGAGCGCGGCGGCGGCCTCTTCGCGACGCACGCGTCCTGTCTCGATCTCGCGCTCGGCTTCGCGCTGCTCGGCAATCAGTTGCTGCAGCCGGGTTTCCTGCTGCGCGAGCTTTTCGCGCTGGCCCTGCAGCTTCAGGTCGAGCGCACGATGCTCCAGGGCCCGCCACTGCGCATCCTTGATCCGGCGTTCGGCCTGGATGGCCTGGTACTGCTCGGCCTGTCGCGCCTGGCGCTTGAGATGGTCAAGCTGCTTGCCAACCTCTTCGCGCAGGTCGCCCAGGCGATCCAGGTTCTCGCGGGTGTGCCGTATGCGGGTCTCGGTCTCCCGGCGGCGCTCCTTGTACTTGGAAATGCCCGCCGCCTCTTCGAGGTACACCCGCAGATCCTCGGGCCGCGCCTCGATGATCTGGCTGATCATTCCCTGCTCGATGATCGAGTAGCTGCGGGGCCCAAGGCCCGTTCCCAGAAACAGGTCCGTGATGTCGCGGCGGCGGCACTTCGCACCGTTGAGGTAGTACTGGCTGGCACCGTCGCGGCTGACCATGCGCTTGACCGAAATCTCGTCGAAAGCGCCGTACTCGCCGGTGATGGTGTGGTCGGAGTTGTCGAAGACCAGTTCGACCATCGCCTGCGACACCGGCTTGCGTGCCGAGGAGCCCGCGAATATGACGTCCGTCAGCGATTCGCCGCGCAGCCGGCTGGCCGAGCTCTCGCCCATCACCCAGCGCACCGCATCGATGATGTTGGATTTGCCGCAACCGTTTGGACCCACCACACCGGTCATGTTGGTCGGCAGGTGCAGCGTCGTGGGATCGACGAAGGACTTGAAACCGGAGAGCTTGATCGTGGACAGACGCATGCGGCGGTCGGATTGCCTCGGCAGCGAACCCGGAGCTGGGCCTGGGCTGCGCTGGATGGGATCTCATGGATCGGCTTGGCGGGCCGCCGTCACGCCGGGCTGCGACGCTGCGGGCGGAACCCCGATTGGGGGGCGAGTATAGCGGCCCGTGCGCCAACCCGCCCTGCGTCCCGGAATGACATGGCTCCTCTGCGTTAGGATCTGGCCCGCCGCGGGTTCCCGCAGGCCACCTCCAAGGGCGGAATCAATGATGACGGCAGCAGCAAGGACGGCGGCAGCCGTGGCCCCGGCAGAAGCCGGGTGACCCGGACACGCGCAGGAACCCGGAACCAGCACGGCAACGGGCCCACGATGGCCGACCTGGCCAGGTACGCCGGGGTCTCCGCCATCACGGTTTCCCGGGCGCTTGCCGACAGCCCGCTGGTCAGGGCCGAAACCGCCGAGCGGATCAAAGCCCTGGCGAAGGAGCACGGCTACGCCTACAACGTGAGCGCCCGCAACCTCCGCATGCGCAGCAGCCGGACGGTCGCGGTGATCATCGAAATGCGGCCGTCGCACGACCGCAGGATGTCCGACCCCTATCCGTTGGACCTTCTTGGCGGCATCCTGCAGGAACTCACATCGGCCGGGTATTGCGTCCTGCTCGCGACGCTGCAGGGTTCTCACCTGCCAACCGTGCGCGCGGCCGACGCGGTAGTGCTGCTGGGCCAGGGCGCCAACGAGGACGCGGTGAACGCGATCGCCCGATGGAACATGCCGATGGTGGTCTGGGGAGCGGAAGCCCTCCATAAGGGCCACGTCACTGTGGGCAGCAACAATTTCCGCAGCGGCGTCCTGGCAGCCGAGCGCTTCGGCCAGTTGCATCGCGGACGAGCCGCTTTCCTCGGGGATGTCGCTCACGCGGAGGTCGCGACGCGCCTGGCGGGCTTCACCAGCGCGCTCCACCGACGCGGCCTGGAACCGCTCGCCGTCACGCCTTCCAGCTTCACCGTCACGGAGGGCATCCGCGCCACGCATGCCCTGCTGGACGACGAACCGGAAGTAGATTCGATCTTTGCAGCCAGCGATCTGCTGGCAATCGGCGCCCTGAACGCGCTGGCCGAGCGGGGCCGAAGGGTACCGGAGGACGTCTCCGTGATCGGGCACGACAACACCCCGCTGGGGGCCACCCACGTGCCCGCACTCACATCGATACACCAGAACCTTCATCAGGCAGGCGAGATCCTCGCGCGGAAGGCACTGACGCTGGTGTCCGGCGAAATAGTGTTCCCGGAGAGTCTTCCCACCCGATTGGTGATCCGGGCCACATGAACCTTTCGCGCTGGGCGCTGCTGCACCGCAGCGTAGGGAGCCTGACTCCTGAACGGGAAACGCCCGCCGTTCAGGCTTTCAGGCGGATGTTGCTGCACTGCCATCCCAGCTTCGGCCGCCAATTGTTATCCATGTCTTGACACCGATAACAATCAGCGTCTACGTTGCCGCAGCGCTCGGGGGATCGCATTGGCAGTCTCGGACCCTGTTGGTCGCAGACGGAACTGCCAAGAATTCCAATCAGGTCGACGCGCCTGCGGGCACGTCAAGGGGAGTTGTGATAGTGGAATCGCATCAGCGCGGCATGCCGCGCTCGGTAGAAGTTGCGACTGCGGAACCGTATGCGGCGGCAAGGGGCGCCCATGGGGCCCCGTCGGTTCCGGCAGCATCGACGACTTCGGCAGACTCCTGGTGCCTGCGCCAGACCACGTGGGACCCGACGCGGCGCGGACTCGACGAATCGCTGTTCGCACTGGCAAACGGTTCCTTGGGCGTGCGCGGAGGCCTGGAGGAAACCTGCAGCGGGACGGACACCAGTTTTCTGGCCTCGGTGCATGAGCGCAACCGCATCGATTACCACGAACGCTTCGTTGGCTTCACCCCCAGCACCGACACGCGCATTCCGGTACCCGACGGCAAGCGGATTTCGATCCGGCTCGGTCGCGAACTGCTCGACCTCGATACCGCCGAATGGCTCGATTTCGAGCGCGTGCTCGATCTTCGCACCGGCGTCCTGCGGCGCCGGCTGCTTGTGCGTACGCCCCAGGGCGCGACCCTGCAGATTTGCAGCGAACGCCTGGTTTCGCTCACCTGCGACGTGCTCGCGATCCGCTTCAGCGTTACCTCGGTCGACTACCGCGGTCCGATCGCGCTGATCTCTTCTGTGGAGGCGGGGCAGCAGTGCGCGGTCCAGGGCGACGACCCCCGCATCGGCGTGGCCATCAGCGGAGGGCTCGCTGCGGTGTCATCTGCGGCAGCCGAACACGAGGCCGTACTGGTCCAGAGAACGCGCCGGAGCGACATAGAAGTGGCCTGCGGGCAATGCCACCGCCTCACCGACGACGGTCTCGCGTTCGCGGGCGCGCGCAACAGCGACGACCGCGTGGAACAGCAGTATCACGCCGCGCTGGAGCCGGGCCAGCAGGTCTCGATCGACAAGTTTGTCGCGTACGCCAGCACCGGAGCCGCGGCCGAACCTGCCAAGAGGGTCCAGGACCTCCTTGCCGACGCGCTCGCTGGCGGGTTCGAGAGGCTCGCCACCACCCAGGAAGACGAGTTGACGACGTTCTGGCGGAATGCCGGCGTCGCCATCGACGGTGATGCCTCCGCCGAATTCGCGCTCCGCTTCAATCTGTTCCACCTTATGCAATCCACCAGCCGGAATCCGGGTCACGGCACCGCCGCCAAGGGCCTTACCGGCGAGGGCTATGAAGGCCATTGCTTCTGGGATACCGAAGTCTTCGTCCTGCCGGTGATGGTATTCACCGCGCCCGAGATCGCCGCCACCATGCTGCGCTTCCGCCACGGCACGCTGGCTGCCGCACGCGCGAATGCACGCGACATGAACCACACGCACGGCGCGCTGTATCCGTGGCGCACCATCGCCGGCGGCGAATGTTCGGCACACTATCCAAGCGGCTCGGCGGCATACCACATCAATGCGGCCATCGCGTACGCGGTCGGGCTTTACCTGGATGCCAGCGGGGACATCGAATTCCTGCTCGAGGCCGGTGCCGAAATGCTGTTCGAGACCGCGCGCATCTGGCCGCAGGTCGGACATTTCGATCGCAGACGCGGCGGCGCGTTCGGCATCCACGGGATCACCGGACCGGATGAATACAGCGCCCTGGTCGACAACAATTTCTACACCAACCGAATGGCGCAGCAACACCTGCTGCGCGCCGCCGCGGTATGGAAGCAACTGTCCAGTTCCCATCCGCTGGAACTCGCCGCCCTCGCTTCGCGGCTCGCGCTGGATGCTGCCGAAGTCCAGATTTGGGAGCGGGCAGCCGAGTCCATGCAGTTGCCGTACGACGAGGAACACGGCGTCTACACGCAGGACGACGCGTTTCTCAACAGCCCACGCTGGGATTTCGCCGCCAACGCCACAGACCGGCCGCTGCTGCTGGTGTGCCATCCGCTGACGCTGTATCGGCACCAGATCTGCAAGCAGGCCGATGTGGTGATGGCGCTGGTCCTGGCCGGTCATGGCTTCGAACGCGCGCGCAAGCGCCGCAGCTTCGACTACTACGAATCGGTGACCACACACGACTCCACTCTCTCGGCACCGGTGTTCGGCATTCTCGCCAGCGAACTGGGTCGGCACGAGCAGGCCCGGCGCTACTTCGACGACAGCCTGCAGGTGGACCTGGACGACCGTCATGGAAACACCCACCACGGCGTGCACATGGCCGCCATGGCGGGCAGCTGGCTCGGCCTGGCGTGGGGGTTCGCGGGAATGCGCGTGGTGGACGGCGAGCTGTCGTTTTCCCCCAACATTCCGCGCGGGTGGCGTCGCTACGAGTTCTCGATGCGGTGGCGAGGGCGACGGCTGAAGGTGGAAACGACTGCCGAGGGCACGCGCTACTCGCTGCTTGAAGGGGCTCCGCTGCAGATCTCGGCAGACGGCCGGACCATGCTGCTGCTGCCCGGTGAAGGCGAAGACGTCCTGTTCACCGCAGTGGATGAGAGTGCGGATGCAGAGGTCAGGATGCACTTCCCACGTCACTGCCGGGCGCTGATCTTCGACCTGGACGGCGTGCTCACCGACACCGCACGCGTGCACTACCGCGCGTGGAAACGACTGGCAGATGAGATCGGTGTGTCGTTCGACGAGGTCGTCAACGAGCGTCTCAAGGGCGTGGATCGGATGCGCTCGCTCGATATCATCCTCGAACGTGCCAACACGAACTTTTCGGACGAAGAAAAGCGCGAGTTCGCCGCACGCAAGAACGGCTACTACGTCGACATGATCATCACGCTCGGACCGGAAGACCTTTTCCCCGGCGTGCGTGAGCTACTGCATGCCGCGCGCTCCGCCGGTCTGCGGCTCGCCCTCGCCTCCGCCAGCCGGAACGCCGCCACGCTGCTGGAGAGACTGGAGATCGCCGACGCGTTCGACTTCGTCGTCGATGCCGCCGGCATCCAGCACCCGAAGCCGCATCCGGAGATTTTCCTGGCCGCCGCCAAGGCGCTGGAGGTAGCGCCGGAAGACTGCATCGGCATCGAGGATGCAGAGGCCGGCGTCACCGCAATCAAGGCTGCCGGCATGGCGGCCATTGGAATCGGCAGCGAAACGGAATTGGCCCTGGCCGATGCCGTGCTGCCTTCGATCGGGGCGCTTCGTCTCGATTCCTTCGTTCGACGAGTCCGTCGTTCACCGACGCAACAACCCACAGTGGAGACAGAAAATGAAAGGATTCAACAACCGGCGATACGCCCTGTCGGTAGCGATTGCGGCCTCCCTCCTGCCGTTCTGCGCGCTCGCGCAGTCGAATGAAGCACCGGCGCAGGACACGGATTCCTCCGCCGGCGATGCTGCAACTACACTCGACACCATCATCGTCAGCGGCACCGCGCGCTTCGAAGGCGTTCGCAAGCGCGACGCAAGTTTCTCGATCACCACCGCAGGCCTTGAGCAAATCCGCGAGGCGCAGCCGAAAAGCACTGCCGACCTGCTGAAGATCGTCCCGGGCATCTGGGTGGAAGCCACCGGCGGCACCACGGGCGCCAACATCGACGTACGAGGCTTCCCCGGCGGTGGCGACGCACCGTTCGTCACCGTCCAACTGGATGGTTCTCCGCTGTTCCCGCCGCCGACACTGTCATTCCTCGAGAACTCCTCACTGTTCCGTATCGACGACACCATCGACCGCGTCGAAGTGCTGCGCGGCGGACCCAGCCCGATCTTCTCCAACGGCCAGGCCGGCGCGACCGTCAACTTCATCCAGAAGAAAGGCGGCGACGTCAACGAGGGCAGCGCTCGCCTGACTTTGGGCGACACCGGGCTGCAGCGTTTCGATTTCTATAACGGCGGTCCCATATCCGGGAACGGCTGGTCCTACAGCGTCGGCGGCTTCTATCGCGAGGACGACGGCGTGCGCGATCCGGGCTTCCCGGTCGACAAGGGCGGTCAGCTCAGCGCCACACTGACCAAGCGCTGGTCCGACGGCGAATTCTCGATCTACGGTCGTCACACCAACGACGACAACGTCTTCTACACCGCGATCCCGCTGGTGACCGATGGCAGCGAGGTAAGCAGTTTTCCTGGCCTGGACGCCAACAGCGGCACGCTGGTCGGACCGGATTTCCGCCAGGTTACCCTGCCCGTCGGTCCGGGCGGCGAGACGATCACACGTGATCTCGCCGACGGCCGTGGTATCGACGTCTCCGTGTTCGGCGGCTCCCTGGACTGGAACGTAGGTGGCTGGACCATCAGCGACCGCTTCAATTTCCTCAGCGGCGACGCACCCACCAATGGCCTGTTCACCGGCGGCAATCCGCAGTCGCTGTCGTCCTTCATTGGCGACAACTACGGCGTGGCGGGTACGGGAACCTTCGTCAACGGTGGCGGCGTGGTCGATCCCAACCAGCAGGTGCTGACCGCCGGCTGGTGGGTGGTCGACAAGGAACTGGCCTCATTCACCAACGATCTGCGATTCAGCCATGAGCTCTTCGAGGGCAATACGCTGACATTCGGCACCTACTACGCCGATTACTCGTCGAAGGACCGCTGGTATCTCGGCAACAACATGTTGCTGACGGCCGAGAACCGTGCTCGTCGTATCGATGTTGCGCTGGCTGACGGACGTGATCCCACGCGCGATGGCTTCACCGGCACGTCCTTTTACAACATCATCGGCGACTACAACGGCCAGAACACCGCGTTCTTCATCGCCGACGAATGGCAGATCAGCGATCGCATCCGCCTGGATCTGGGCGCTCGTTATGAGAAACAGGAGATCGATGGCACGGTCATCGACCCGATCAGCGTCGACCTCGACGGCAATCCCAACACGCTGTACGACAACAACACCTCGATCGCCACCAACCCGCGCCGGATCGACCAGGACGACAGCGACAGCTCCTGGACCATCGGCTTGAACTACACGCTCAACGACAGCACCAGCCTGTTCGCACGGGTCAACACCGGGTTCAAGTTCCCGGCCTTCGACAACCTGCGTGATGGCCAGACCAACACCCAGGAAATCGACCAGTACGAGTTCGGCGTCAAGTCCGGAAGCCGGCTTTACGATCTGTACCTGACCGCCTTCTACAACGAGTTCACCGGACTGCCGTTCCAGGCGTTCCTGGAAGATGGCACCAACTTCACCGCCATTGCCGACTCCGAAGCGGTCGGCCTCGAATTCGAGGGCGCAGTACGTCCGACCGACGGACTCGAAATCGCATTGACCGGCGTCTGGATGAATGCCGAGTTCAAGAACTTCGGCGACAGGAGCGGCAATCAGGTGCACCGCCAGCCCAAGTTCCAGGCGCGACTGACCCCCAGCTACTACTGGATCATGCCCTGGGGCGACTTGAAGGTCTTCGGCACCTACACCCACGTCGGCGAGCGCTTCTCCGACATCGCCAACGGCCAGTTGCTGCCGGACTACCAGACCCTGGACCTGGGTTTGTCCGCCAGGGTGGGATACAACTGGGAATTCAGCCTGCGTGGCAGCAACGTGACCAACGAGATCGGCCTCACCGAGGGCAACGCGCGCATCATCGGAGACGCCACCAGCGGTGGTGTCTTCATGGGTCGCCCGATCGAAGGACGGTCCTATCAGGTGTCTGCGGCCTACCGCTGGTAAGAACAGGAGGCGGCGCCATCGGGCGCCGCCTCCGCGGCCGGCGGGGCCTGCGCCGATGGCACAGTCCCGCCGCTCTGGTTCATCGAAAGTTTCTTCGAAGCGGCGCTTTCCTGATGGGGAGCGTTGCTTCGAGGGGCCTGTCGCGCTCTTTTCCGTTGGACTGTGGCGATCGGGCCCGACTCTTCCACTGCGCACGAGGAGCCGCTCGAATGTCTACCCGCATGCTCGTGATCCTCGCTGCTCCGATGATGTTCTTCCTGGCAGGCTGCGCCGGGCACGGCATCGAACGTGCTCCGCCAGGGACCGACCAAATGCAGACCCTGGAGCCAACCCCAGCGCCGCCGCTGCGTTTCGACATCCAGGAAGGGCGACTGCTGAATGTCTTCTTCCGCAATGGGCCTGCCGCCGCCCACCTGCTGCTCAGATCGAGCGACCAGCCGCGGATGATCGTGGCCTTTCCCGCCGGAAACAGCGGGGTTGGCGTGTGGTTCGACGAAACCCTGGAACCGGTGCAGTGGCGCGTGGACGGCGCAGTGCGGGCGATCCACGAACGGGACCCACACGGCCGCAGCCTGCACGGGATCACCGCCGACCTCGTGGTTGATGCCGAGCGGCTGGTGGTGAGCGAAACGGTGCTGGGCAGCATCCGGACCCTGCGCGACTACGAACTGTCGGCGACCCAACCCGACGCTGTCCAGACCGGCCCCGTTGCATCCGATGGCACCGTCAGATGGGCGCGCGATCGGCTCGACGGGGCTCCCGGCTATGCGCTCTCGCTCGAAGCCATTGATGGAAGTCGCCGAACCGACGACCACGGCCGCGTGGTGCTGGCCGCTGCGCCCGGCGCGCCGTTGCGCCTGCGCCTGCGCGCGCTCACCGGCGAGCCTCCGCTGACGCCGCTGCCCGCCGCACAACTGCTGCGCGATGGCGGTCACGCCGACGTACGCAGCGCCCAGGTGCTGGAGTTCCTCAGCTATCGCGAAAAGTTCCTGGCCGGATCGTGGCGATTCGATACCTATTTCGGCCGCGACACGCTGATGTCGCTGCGCCTGCTGATGCCAGCGCTGCAACCCGCAGCGGTCGAATCGGGACTGGATTCGGTACTCGCCCGCCTGTCTCCACGAGGGGAGGTCGCCCACGAGGAGGACATCGGCGAGTTCGCGATCCTCCGCCGCCTTGGCGAAGGCGCCCCCGCGAACGACGCTCCAATCTACGACTACACGATGGTCGATGACGACATGATGCTGGCTCCGGTCGCTGCCGCATGGCTGCTGGAGGATCCACGAGGCCGGGCACGCGCCGCGGACTTCCTCGCGGCTTCGGCAACGGGTGGGGAACGCAACGGCCATGCGCTCGTGCGCAATCTGACGTTCGTTGCAGAGCGCACGCGGGCGTTCGCGGTCGAACCCGCCGTTGACAATCTGATCGGACTCAAGCCCGGCCGGAAGGCAGGACAGTGGCGCGACAGCGACGATGGTCTGGGTGGAGGTCGCTATCCCTACGATGTCAATGCGGTGTTCGCCCCCGCGGCGCTGCGTGCCGCCGATGCGCTCGTACGAAGTGGAATGCTCGACGCCTACCTGACGCCTGGGCAACGCGGGCAGTTGGATGGTGCTGCCGCCCAGGCGTCGGAATGGGAGCGCCACGCACCAGGGATGTTCGAACTGCAGATGCCGTCGGCGCTCGCCTCCATCCGCATCCGGGAGTACGCCGCGCATCTGGGCGTGCTGCCCGGGTACGCGCCCGAAGGCTCCGAAGATCGGCCGCTGGTCTTCCACGCCGTCGCACTGGACGCCGCAGGCCAACCGGTGCCGGTGCTGCATTCCGACGCGGGATTCGCCTTGCTGTTCGCGAGCCCCTCGCCGCGGGAACTGGCTGACATTCTTGCCACATCGATGCGCCCCTTCCCCGCCGGCCTGATGAGCGAAGCCGGGCTGCTGGTCGCCAATCCGGTTTTCGGCGGGCCGGGGATGTGGGAGCGCCTGGATGCATCGGCTTATCACGGCACCGTCGTGTGGTCCTGGCAGCAAGCGGTCTGGGCGGCGGGGTTCGACCGGCAATTGGCACGCGACGACCTGGGCGCGGACCTGCGCAACTCCCTGCGGGACGCCCGCTCCCGGTTGTGGAGCGCGATTGAAGCAAACCGCGCACTGCGCACGTCCGAGCTATGGTCGTGGTCCTACCGCGACGGAACCTGTCGTCCCGAACCGTTCGGCGCGCGTGGCGGCGACGCCGACGAATCCAACGCAGCGCAGTTGTGGAGCACGGTGTTCCTCGCACTCTCGCCGCCCGCCGCGCATCATGTGCGCGATCGATGAGCTGATTGTGCCGACATCGCCACTCCATCTGCGCCGTCGCGCCGTCGCGCCGTGAGCATCCACAACGGCTACCCCGAGGAAGGCCCACCGGCGATGAACGGGGCAACTGCGGCGTTCTCCTTGACGCGCTTCGGCGGCCAGCGGCGGCTCGCCAGAGGACACCCGTCGCCACCCCTCGCCCATCGTTGTGTTGCGTCGCTGGTCAGGCAGCGGCGTGGCCACTGTGGAACACTCCACCCATGAGCTCAATTGCGCTTCCCTTGGCGATTCCTGTCCAGTCCGCGCGATGGGACTGGTACGGCTATCCGAGTCTGGATGCGTGGCGGTGGGCATCCGCCGTGGCCGTGGCCGCGGAACTCAGGCGGGACCTCCACGTGCGTCCGCGGGCACGCCTGCTGCTTTCGGGCGGTTCCACGCCCGCGCCGGTGTACCGCGCGCTGGCCAAGGCGCCGCTGGACTGGGACCGCATTGATGTCGCCCTGGTCGACGAGCGCTGGCTGATGCCGGACGACCCCGACAGCAATGCACGGCTCGTGCGGACGGAATTGCTCACCCACCATGCCGCCTCGGCCAGGTTCGAAGCGACGACCTCCCCGGGCCGCTCCTTCGAACAGGCAGTCGCAGTCGCGAATGCGCATGGCCATCAGCCAGCCAGTGCCGTGGTACTGGGGATGGGCGATGACGGCCATGTCGCGTCGCTGTTTCCTCACATGCGCGGGCTGCGCGATGCGCTGTCGAGCAGGCAGAACTACGTGGCGGTGGACGCACACAGCTGCCCCGGGGCGGGCGACTGGGCACGACGGATCAGCATGACTCCGGCGGGAATGGTCTCGGCCAGCGCCAGACTGCTGTTGATCCGCGGCCAGCATAAACGTGAGGTATTCGAACGCGCGATCGCCAGTGGCGACGATCTACAGTTTCCGGTTTTGGCGGCGCTCTCTCCCGACAACCGGGCTCCACTGCAGATCTACTGGTGCCCGTGAGGCCAGCAGATGGCAGTCTCCGGAGTCGACCTCCCGAGTCCGGCTCCGATGCCTGCTCGATGCCTGATCCTCCGTCGATCAGCCGTCAGCGCGTCTCGTCCGGCGTGCGGGCGCTGATCGACAGCGCGTGGATATCGGTGGTCATCAGGTCGCCGACGGCCGCGTAGACGGCACGATGGCGCTGGACCGGATTGAGTCCTGAGAATGCGTTGCTCACGACC
>JALYOF010000083.1 GCA_030857025.1 Pseudomonadota bacterium
CTGCTGTTCTGCCGCGAGCGCGATCCCGACCGTGAAGGCTGGGACGGCCCGCGCGCAGGCCCCGACGGCGCCGTGGAACAGTTCGGCATGGACGATGCCTATCCCATCGCCGACCTCGACGAGATCCTGCCGGGCCTGCTCGAAGGCCGCACCCGCGTGTACTACCACTTCGGCCGCGATACGGATTTCGACCTGAAACTGATTGGCTGGCTCAACCGGGTGCGCGCGCAGGTGCGGCAGGGCGCGCAACCGCCGCACGAATTTCTCGAGCTTGGTCACCTGCTCGACGAGTTGCGCCTGTTCAAGGCCAGCGATGAACTCAAGTTGATGCAGCGTGCCGCCGACATCAGCGTGCTGGCACACCAGGCCGCGATGCACTCGGCGAAAGCCGGGATGCGCGAGTACGAGTTGCAGGCGGAAATCGAGAAGGTCTTCCGCAGCCATGATGCCTGTCCCGCTTACGGCAGCATCGTCGGCGCTGGCGCCAATGCCTGCGTGTTGCACTACGTGGCCAATGCCGCGCAAGCGAAGGATGGCGACCTGGTCTTGATCGATGCGGGCGCGGAGTATCGCGGTTATGCGGCCGACATCACCCGCACGTTCCCGGTCAACGGCCGTTTCTCGAAGCAACAGCGCGCGCTGCACGATCTGGTGGGCGCGGCGCAGACGGCGGCGTTATTGCAGGCCAGGCCCGGCGTCGCTTACGAAGCCGGGCATCACGCCGCTGTCGAAACCTTGACCGACGGATTGCTACGGCTGGGATTGCTGAAAGGCAAACTCGAAAAAAACATCGCCGATGGCAGTTACAAACGCTTCTACCGGCACAAGACCGGGCACTGGCTCGGCCTGGACGTGCACGACGTCGGCGAATATCGCATCGACGGCGAATCGCGCCTGCTCGAACCGGGCATGGTGTTCACCATCGAGCCGGGCCTGTACGTCTCGCCTGACGATAAGTCAGTGCACGCGAAGTGGCGCGGCATCGGCATCCGCATCGAGGACGATGTGCTGGTGACGAAGGATGGGCACCGGGTGCTGACCGACAAGCTGGCGCGCAGCGCGGATGAAATCGAGGCATTGATGGTGGCGCGTTAAAAGTGGCACTCATAACCAAGCCGATGACCTGAGGCCTCATCCGTACCCAGGATGGGGGCCAAAGACCGATACCCGGGACTGTTTGGCAGAATTCTTTGGTATTGCTACGCCAGCCCGTACCAGGTGCTCGTCGACAGGCTCGCTCGCAGTGCCAATGAGATCGAGGCCTGCATGGGGACCGCATCCCGGACCGCTTAGACTCACTGCACTTTTTTCGACATCCTCAGAGACGCCGCATGGAAACATTGGCCAACCCGGAGATCTGGATCGCCTTGGCGACGCTCACTGCACTGGAACTGGTGCTGGGCATCGACAACATCATCTTCATCTCGATTTTGGCCGGGAAACTACCTCCGGACCAGCGCGACAAGGCGCGCCGGCTGGGCATTACCCTGGCGGCCGTCACCCGCCTGGGGCTGCTGCTGGCCATCGCGTGGATCATCGGCCTCACCGCGCCGCTGTTCTCCCTGTTTGGCCATGCGTTTTCCTGGCGCGACCTGATCCTGATCGGCGGCGGGCTTTTCCTGATCGGAAAGGCGACACATGAAATCCACCAGAAGCTCGAAGGCCCGGTCGAGGAAGTCAGCATCAGGGGTGCGGCCGCCGCAACCTTCGGCGGGGTGATCGCGCAGATCATGGTGCTCGACATCGTGTTTTCGCTGGACTCGATCATCACCGCGGTCGGCATGGTCGACGAGCGCTGGGTCATGGTGACCGCGATCCTGATCTCGATCGTGTTCATGCTGATGTTCGCCAAGCCGATCGGCGACTTCGTCGAGCGCCACCCGACGGTCAAGGTGCTCGCGCTGAGCTTCCTGATCATGATCGGGCTGGTGCTGATGGCGGATGGCTTCGGCCAGCACATTCCGAAGGGATACATCTACGCGGCAATGGCGTTCTCGGTGTTCGTCGAAATGATCAACCTGTGGATCCGGCGGCGCAGCGAGCGCAAGGTGCCTCCTGTGAAACTGCACGACCAGTACGCCAGCGATGGCAACGCACCCGACTAGAGTCTTCGGCGCGGCACCCGTGCGACGCGCCGGTGGAGCGCCCGTACGAAATTCCCGATACTGGATTTCCCACAAGAAACGAGGTGACCCGATGGAAGCAGGAAACGAACGCGACGTGGAAAAAGGCTATTCCCGGGAGGAGTTCGTCGCCAAGCTGCGGCGGCTGGCGGATTCAATCGAGAACGACCAGCGCTTCCAGATCCAGATTGCCGGCGAGCGGATCCACGTTCCCGCCCGGGCAGAGTTCACCGTCGAACACGAGCGCTCCGCGGACGAGGAGGAGATCGAATTCCAGATCAAGTGGAAGCCGGAGTAAGCGGTCACGGCGCCGGCTCTTCGTCGTCGGAGTCTTGCGGCTTCTGGCGACGATCCAGGTGGCGCTCCTCGGCCACGCCGCCTCCGGGGAACGCAACCGCGGCGCGGAGCCCGGCGACGGTCGAGGCATTGCGAACCCCGCGACGCGCGCGGTCCAGCAGGTGCGCCACCATCTCGCGCGTCGGCACCTCGCCGGTCTCGCGCACCAGCGAAAGCCGGTGCAGCGAGTACAGGCCCAGCGCTGCCGAGATGAGAAAGAAGAACTGCCACCAGCCGATCGAAATGGATAGCAGGTCCAGCGCGCCGTCGGGCGCGGTCCATTCCAGGCGCAGCGACAGCCCCCGGGCAGCGAAGAAGTCGGCGAACTGACCACCCACCAGCGGTGCGGTACCGGCGGCAAGCGCCGTCACCAGTGCGCTGGTGGCCACGTAGGCATTGGCCGCACCGCGCGGCGCCATCTTCAGACCGATCGCCACCGTCGCCAGCCCGACGCCGGCCGAGGTCATGCCCATCAGCACGTGCAGCACTACCAGATACACGATGGTCGCCGCGCGATCGCCGGTCTCGCCGGCCAGTGCCATGGCCGCGATGCAGGCAATGAACGCCGGCGCCGCCACGCTCAGCACGGTCTTGTTGGTGAACCGGTCCGACAACTGCCCCCACACGCGCAGCACCAGCAGGTTCGCGCCCTGGCTGACGATGCTGAGCATCAGCACGAACGCGGCGCTGAAACCGAGCTGCCGCATGATGAAGACGGTAAAAAACGGTGCCGACAGGTTCACCGCGAACTGCCAGGACGCGAAGAACCGGATCAGACGCACGAAGTTGGGATCGCGGAACGGCTCGGCGAACATGGAGCGCAGGCTGCGGATCGCCGGCTGATGCAGCATCGCAGGTTCCGGGACGCGGGCAAGCTGCCAGGTGCTGACGAGGCTCGAAAGAAACCCGACCCCATAGATGACCGCGAACACCGCCGGCTGCCCGCCCGCGCCACCCGGATCGGCGTACTGCAGCGCCAGCGCCGCCGCAGCGGTGCCGAAGATGCCCAGCGCCGTGGCGTACATCGTGCGCCGGGCGAAGAACGCACCCATGCGGTCTTCGGGAACGAGGTCGCGGATCCACGAACTCCAACTGCAGCTGGCGACCGCGTTGAACGCGCAATGCACCGTTTCGGCTATGACCAGCAGCACCAGCGCGAGGTTGCGGTCGGGCAGGAATACCAGCACCGCCATCAGTGGCAGCGCCAGGCGCGCTACGAACAGGCAGACGATCGAGACCAGACGTCGCGAGCGCACGCGTTCGAGCAGCACCACCGTCGGCGCCTGCAACAGCTGGGTGAGGAAGGGGATTGCGGCGAGCAGCCCAATCACGCCTGAGGACGCACCCAGCAGCAGCGCATACGAAATCAGCACCACGCCGCTGTTGAGCGTGCCGACGATGGTGGCAAAGGCGGCATCGAGCATCAGCCGCCTGTTGCCGCGCTCCAGTTCGGCCGGGCTGATGACGTCCTGGGTGGATCCAAGTCCCATGGCTGCTGGCGGCGCGCGGGTGGGCGGTACGGACCGGGAACTGAAGCAGACCGGTGGTTATGCGCCGGGCATGGCTGGGTGGTTGCCAGGGCTCGATGACGTCCGCAGCAATCCGTTCTGGAGACGCCCGCCCGGACGAGTGCCTGCCGGCCGGAAGGTGCTTCTGGCTCCTCCCCGTCCCGTTCCGGTGGCCGGCTCCGTTGTCCCTGTGATGGACATCAACGACAGCGTCGCTGTCGCGCTGCGTTCGAGCCGCGGCGTGCGCGGACGCGAACGTACTCGCCGATCGAAAGGAGCAGGCCAATGGTCGCAATCATGGAATCCGTCAGTTCGCCACTTTCCGCCAGGCGCGTGTCCTGGGGCGCGATATTCGCCGGCACGGTCGTGGCACTCGCCGTGCATGTGGTGCTCGCCGTACTGGGCATCGCCATCGGCGCCAGCGTCATCGACCCCGCGACCGAGGCCAATCCGGTCGAGGGCATCGGAGTAGGCTCTGGCATCTACTTCGTCATCAGTGCCATCCTGGCATTGCTCGCCGGCGGCTTCGTGGCTGGCGCGCTGGCCTCGCTGCAGACGCGCCGCGAACGCAGCCTGCACGGCCTTGCGACCTGGGGCGTGGTGACGCTGCTGTCGGTGATCTTGCTGGCAACCGGTCTGGGGCGCCTGGTGGGCGGCACGATGAACATCATTGGTGCAGGTCTGTCCCAAGCCAGTCGGCTCGCTTCGGCGGTGGCCGAGCCCGTCGCCAACCGGATCGGAGACGAACTGCAGGAAGCGGACATCGACATCGACCAGTTGCGGCGCGAGGCGGCCGAACTTCTCCGCGACACCGGGCAGCCCGAGCTGAGACCGGGTGAGGTCCGGCAGGCTGCCCAGGACGTGCGGGAGGAGGCCCGCAGCGCGGTGGAAAGCGTTGCCCGCGATCCACAAGCGGCTGACGAGGAGATCCAGCGGATCTTCGACCGGATCCAGAGCGCCGCGCGCGAGACCATGAGCGCCGCCGACCGCGAGGCATTGGTCAACGTGCTGGTCGAGCGCACCGACATGTCACGGCCGGAAGCGCAGCAGACCGTCGCCAACTGGGAGCGCACATACGCACAGGCCTACCGCGATGCCCGGGCCGGATTGGCGCAGGTCACGGACCAGGCCGAAGAGCAGGCGCGTGAATGGGGGCAGCAGATGTCGGATGCCATTGCCGCCGCGGCCTGGTGGAGCTTCATCGTCCTCGTGCTCGGCGCGATAGCCGCCGTGGTCGGCGCGAACATGGGCTCGGGCCGCGAGGTGATGGCCACTCGCGAGAGCGTGCCTCTCAGGTGATGGACGCGCGGCTGGCCGACACGGGCCAGTTGCCCGGTCACTCCATGAAGTTCGCGTATGCCTCCAGCGGAAGCCGTTCGATCGCCGGCACCCGGCAGTCTTCGGCAGGATGGCCCACAACCAGCAGCAGGTAGGCCATCTCGTTGCGCGGACGACCGGCGATGTCATTGAGGAAGCCCATCGGGCTTGGGGTGTGGGTCAGCGTTGAAAGCCCGGCACGATGCAACGCGGCGATCAGCATCCCGGTCGCGATGCCGACCGATTCGTGCGGGTAGTAGCGCTTGTGTTTCCTTCCTTGCGCGTCGATGCCGAAACGCTCGTAGAAGACCGCGATCAGCCACGGGGCGACCTCCAGGAACGGCTTGTCGGCATCGGTGCCGAGCGCGGCCAGCGCCTGCAGCCATTCTGGAGGCGCGCGGTGCCCGTAGAACTCGCGCTCCTCGGCCTCGGCCGCTTCGCGGATGCGCCGCTTGACCTCCGGGCTGGCGATTGCCACGAACCGCCACGGCTGCTGGTGCGCGCCGCTGGGCGCGGTGCCCGCGGCGCGCAGGCAGGCTTCGATCACCTCGCGCGGTATCGGCCGCGGGCTGTAGTCGCGCACGGTCCGGCGCAGCGAGAGCTCCTCGGCGAACGCGCGGGCGCGGGCGAGGCGCTCGGCATCGCTGAGCGCTTCGCGCGGTGGCAGCGGCACGCCAGAGGGCGTGTCGGTGGCGACATCGTGTCCGGGCGGGTGGTCGGGTTTCATGCTGGATCGCTCATCGTGGGTGCGCGCACTTTGAGAAGCGCACGACATCCGGCCGTCGCGATCACCTCGGGGTTGCGGGGCTGCTGCGACGTCGGCTTGCAGATGGCCAACAGCGGGCGGGGAAGGGACATCGATGCTCCAGAGATGCATGCAACGGCGGGCGCCGCCGGCAAATCTTAACGCTCGCTTCCGTCAGGGCGCCGGTGGCCAAGGCTCTTTTTGTGCGCCGATTGTTTTGGCATGGAACGCCGTCCGCTCCCGGCTCATCCGTCGGACCGATCCGCAGCTTCATCTGGCGCTGTCGGCGTGGCTCCTGGCAAACGACAGCGCCGCCGCCATGGCCGCCGGCAGCACCGAGTGATGCGTCTCGCCCTCGAACAGGTGGAACTCGCAGTCGACACCGTGCCTGCGCAGCAGGTCGGCGAACGCGCTGGCGTTGTCGACCATGTGCTGCTCGCCGAGGACGGCTGCCTGCGCCTCGCCCGCAACCATCGCTGGTTTTTCCGGTCCGGCGACCTGCTCCTGCGAGCCGACGCTGATCATCACGCGCGCCGCATTCGCGGCCGACCAGTCCACAGCGTCGGCGTCGTCCATGACCCGCGACGCGTCCCACCAGATCGAAGGACTCGCGGCAACGTAGCGCTGGAACCGCCGCGGACGCGCAATGAGTGCGTTCAGTACGAACAGCCCGCTGAGCGAGTGCCCGATCAATGTCTGGCGGGCCGCATCCAGCGGCAGCGCCTCCAGATAGTGCGGCTGCAACTCTTCGGCCAGGAACGCCAGGAAGGCATCGCTGTCGCCGTCCTCGCGCCACTCGTCGGCGCTCCCGCGCGGAGGTGGAATTGGGTGCCGCGCAGGCAGGGTGAAGTCGTGTCGCCGCAGGTTGGGATCGACGCCGCCTTCGTCGTTCCAGCCGATCCCGATGACCACCACGCCGCCCTCGCCATGTTCGTGCAGCGCCTGTTGCATCGGCGCCCACGTGGTCGGGGTGTCCAGCAGCCAGACGACCGGGTAACCGCCTGCCGGAGGGTCGCCCTGCGGAACATGCAGGCGAATTCCGTAGTCGCGCTGCTGCGCGCTGGTCATGCGCTCGTGCATCGAGATCAAGTTCCCGCGGGGCTGAACTGGCATTGCATCATCCGCGCCGTCGTGCGGCCGTGGACGCCGGTGCGGGGCGGATCGGCGAAGTACCGCGGCGGTTTGCCGCGACGCTTACGCACACCGCGCGACACACGCAGCGATTCGGGTCATCGCGAAGGCCGGGGAGTCGCTTGCTCGCGGTTGCCACCTCCGGTGCCGGTGCGGAGCGACGTGATCGCGCCTACGCCTGCACCGTCCGGCGCGGAAGCCGCGCTGCGTGTTTTTGACAATCGACTAACCCGGCCCGGCGCACGCTGACGCCCTCTGGACTACCGATACGGAATTGCCCATGAAACGCCTCCTGAGAAACGCGTTGCTGGTGTCGACGTTGCCGATCTTTGCCTGGAGCACCAGCGCGGCCGCACAGGCAGCCCAGACGCCGCAGGCGCGCCCACAGGCGCCGATGGTCGACAGCAACACCGACCGAGCGATTTCGGCCAATGAACACGCGGTTGCGGCGGAGGCCATGTTCAAACGCATGGACACGGATCGCGACGGGTATCTCACGGCCGCCGAAATCACTTCCGGACGCCGGATGATGCCTGCCACGGGCGGGCAGCACGGCATGCACCAGGGGCACCAGGACATGGGCCCGACCAAAGGACAGGGCGCCATGGAGCATGCTGCGATGGGACACGGCGCAATGGCTTCGGAGATGATGGACCGCGACGGCGATGGTGCCATCTCGGCCGAGGAACACGCCCGGATGGCAAAGGCGATGTTCGAACGCATGGACCGCGACGGCGACGGCAAGGTGTCTGCCGGAGAAATGGCGCAGGGGCGCCCGAAGATGCGCGGCGCTGGCATGGAGGGCGCCGGCCGCGGCGCCGGTGCGATGGGCATGACCGGAGCGGGCGCGACGGGCACGGACCTGATGGGCGCGGGCCTGGGCATGGGACTGTCGCCTGACCAGCACATCGAACTGATGGACCTCGACAAGGACGGTCGGGTCTCCGCATCGGAGTACGTCGCCGGTGCCCGGGCGCTGTTCGCGGAAGCCGACGCAGACGGGAACGGCGAGCTCTCGATGGACGAGCGCACCGCCCATCACCGCGAAATGATGCAGCGGATGATGGACACCGGCGCAGAGGCGGGGGACGGTGGCTGATACCGCGCTGGCCCGCGGCTGCTTGCCCGGCCGAGTGGTCGATCATCCGCTCGTCGTCGCCTGTCGGGACAGGCGTCATGCGCCCATCTTTTACTGCCTCTGCGGCACCCGCCTGAGTTCAGCGCATGCGACCGGCACCGTGGCGTGTGCTGGCGCGCCGGGTATGGACCGGGCGCTTTCGGGCAGTTCCGCGTCTTCGCGAACGCCGTGGACGAACACCACCCGTCGATCGAGCGCGGGTTCGCCGCCGGGCGTGTCGCTGAATGCTTTCAGGAACTGGTCCCGCGAGACCACCTGCCGATAGGTGTAGCTGCCTTCGGCATCGGCCCGGGGATAGCTGTCCGCCGCGATGTCCAGGCTCACCGGATCCTCGTGAAAAGGCACCATGGCGACGCCCGCCATCTCCTGCGTTTCGGTGACGTCGACCACGCCGTCGTGATTGGCATCGGCGCCGGGGCCGGGGCAACGCGCCGGGGTGCCATCGGCGAAGCCGTGCAGGATCTGCATGTGCATGGTGTCCGCGGGCATGCCGTCGGTGCGAAGCACTATCTCCACGGTCTCGCCACCCACCACGAGCTCCACCTGGCCCGACGGGTTCGCACTCAGCAGACCGCGGTTGATCGGCGACAGCGAGGCTATGTAGCGCTGGTCCCCGGAGGTGAAGCCCGTTGGTTCTGCTTCGGGGATGCGCGAGGACTCGTCGCCGATGCGGGAATCACAGGCCGCTACACCGGCCACGATCACCAGCGCGAGGGCCAAGCGCACGGTGGCGGCACGGGACTGATCACACCACATGGCGGGCGTCATCCGCGCACCTGACCCTGTCCGTGCACCACGTATTTCGATGTCGTGAGTTGCGCGGCACCGACCGGACCCCGCGCATGCAGGCGCCCCGTGGCGATGCCGATCTCGCCGCCATAACCGAACTCGGCGCCATCTGAAAAACCGGTCGACGCGTTGTGCATGATCACCGCCGAGTCGATCGCGGAAAGCATGAGCGCCGCCACTTTGGCATCCTCGGTGACCACCGCTTCGGTGTGGCCGGAACCGTACTTCGCAATGTGCTCCAGCGCGCCCTGCGGCCCATCGACGATCCGGACCGACAGGATCGCGTCGAGGTATTCGGTTTCCCAGTCGGTCTCCGTCGCCGGCAGCATCGATGGCACGAGTCCACGGGCGCGCTCGTCGCCGCGCAGTTCACACCCGCGCGCGCTGAGCGCGGCGGCGATGTCGGGCAACATCGCGCTGGCAGCGCTGTCGACCAGCAGGGTCTCGGCCGCATTGCAGACACCGGTGCGACGCATCTTGGAGTCCACGGTGATGTCGCGCGCGCGCGCCGGATCGGCATGCCGGTCGATGTAGACGTGGCAGACGCCGTCGAGATGGCTCAGCACCGGTACCCGCGCGTGCTTGCGAACGTGCGCGATCAACGGCTTGCCGCCGCGTGGGATGACCATGTCGGCACCGCCCTCGTCGACCGACAGCAGCGCCGTCACCCATTCACGGCTCGCGTCGGGCGGGGTCTGCACCACCGCTTCGGGCAAGCCCGCCGTGCGCAGGCCACTGCGGACCGCATCGATGATCGCCGTGACCGTCCCCGCCGCTTCGCTGCCGCCGCGCAGGATCACGCCGTTGCCGGCGCGCACGCACAGTGCGGCAGCATCGGCCGCGACGTTGGGCCGGCTTTCGAAGATCACGCCGATGACGCCCAGCGGCACGCTGACTTCGGCGATCTCCAGTCCGTTCGGGCGCGCCCAGCGCCTTTTCTCGATGCCGACCGGATCTTCCTGGGATGCAATGGTTTCCACGCCAGCGGCGATCGCGTCGACGCGGCTGGCATCCAGCGCAAGGCGATCGAGGAAGGCCTTGTCGGCGCCCTGGGCGCGCGCGGCCTCCACTTCGACGGCATTCGCTTTCAGGATCTGGTCACTGGCGGCACGGATCGCTTCCGCGATTGCGAGCAGCGCCTTGCTGCGGCCATTGGCACCTGCGGCCTGGAGCGCGGCGGCCCCGGTGCGTGCTTCGGCGCACATGCGCGCCATCTCGGAAGAATGATTCATGCGGGAACTCCTCTGGAATTGCGTGTTGCCGGGTGGAATGTGCCCGGCCCGATCCGATACGGCCCGCGCGTCAGTCGCCGACCACGTCGGTGGCATGGACCAGCGCCGCACCGCGCTTGTAGCCCAGCGCCGCTTCGATGTCGGCGGACTGCTTGCCGGCAATGATTTTGCATTCGTGACTGTCATACGCCGGCAACGCCGTGGCGAAAGCGGTGCCGGTGTGGTCGACCAGGCGGATCGCCCGCCCCCGACTGAAACGACCGACCACGCGCGTGATGCCGGCCGCCAGCAGGCTGTGGCCGCTGCGCACTGCGCGTGCGGCGCCCTCGTCCAGGTGCAGTCGACCTTCCGGTGCCAGCGAGCCGGCGATCCAGACGCGTTTGGCGTTCTCCGGTGTCAGCGATGCGCGGAACCATGTGGCACGGCCGCCTTCGAGCAGCGCCGAAATCGGGCGTTCGCCATCACCGCGGGTGATGACCGCCGAGCATCCGGCCGCCATCGCCATGTCGGCCGCGGCGATCTTGGTCGCCATGCCGCCGGTGCCCACCGCACTGCGCGAAGGTCCCGCCAGCGCGGAGATCTCCGGGGTGATGATGTCGACGACCGGGATGTGCACCGCATCGGGATTCTTGGTCGGATCGGAGTCGTAGAGTCCGTCGACATCCGACAGGATGATCAGCACGTCGGCCGACACCATCTGCGCCACGCGTGCGGCCAGGCGATCGTTGTCGCCATAGCGCAGCTTCTCGGTGGCAACCGTGTCGTTCTCGTTGACCACCGGCACCGCGCCAAGGTTCAGCAGCGTCTCCAGCGTGTTGCGCGCATTGAGCCAGCGACGCCGGTTCTCGGTGTCCGATGGCGACAGCAGTGCCTGCGCGGCATGGAAGCCGTGCTTGCTGAATTCCTGGTCCCAGGTCTGGATCATCACGGTCTGCCCGGTCGCGGCCGCGGCCTGCTTTTCGTCGAGTCGCAACTTCTGGTTGACCGGCAGGTTCAGTCGCGGACGGCCAAGTGCAACCGAGCCGGACGACACCAGCACGACCTCGACGCCGCGTGCGCGCAGCTCGGCGATTTCGCAACCCAAGGCGTAGAACCGGCCCATGTGGGCCTGGCCGGTTCGCCAGTCGACCAGTTGCGCGGAACCGACCTTGATGACGATTCGGCGGGCGTTTCGCAGAATGGTTTCAGCTTCACTCATTGGATGCAGGTGTTCCTCGGGTCTGATTGGAAGTGCGGACGGCCATGGCCGCGCCGAGGGCTCCCGGCAGGCGTCGCGGGACGCCACGAAGCACGGAGTCGCAAGGCTGCGCGGCGGGGCAGGTGCCCGCCATGCGACTGCCGGATGGGATCAGCGCGACAAATTCCCGGAGCCTTCGACAGGGCGGTGGCCGGAGGCCTCCAGCACCAAAGGCGCCGGGAATATCCAGGAAGCTTACACGATTTCGCATGGCGTCGCTGACCGGATTATGTACCAGACCCGGGATCATTAAGTAGAATCCTTCAGGATTCATGAGCCTTCGCAACATGGCCACGCCGGATTATTATGTCGGGCCTGCGTCCCCCGTGATAATCAGCCCCCCGCGCGGCGATTCAGGCGCCACCAGAAGTTCCGCAGCTGAGCCCGCGCCATCACGAGAGCTTCGGGTCGGGCTCCGGATGGACGAGCGGCTGACGGTGTCGAATGACGCTGGAATGCGGGAGGAGGCCGCATCTGCGCTTGCGCAGTGAAGAGCGTATCCCGTCCGTGTCGGCTCCGCCGTGCGACCGTCGTGACAAGCCCGTCAACGCCTTCACGCTCCAACAATGGCGGAGGGGCAACGCTGGCGGCGTGTCGATGGCCCGCGCGGAGTCCGCAGCATCCGCTGGCCCTTGCGCGCTCTAAACCCCACGAAGGAGCAGCCTCATGAAACGACTCATCCCCATCTTCCTGTTGGTCCTGTCCGTCTTGGTCCTGCCTGCCTGCAACACGATGGCGGGCCTGGGAGAGGACGTCGAGAACGCGGGCGAGGCAATCGAGGACGAAGCGACGGACTGAGACACGGCGGAAGGCTGTCTGATCGGCGGACGCGAGTGGCGGCAGGATGGCGCGTCGCGTCCGCAGTTCCGCACGCGCCAGAAGTGGTTCCGGGGCTGTCCGCGCTCCGCCTCTGCAGGGAACGGTAGCTCCTGCGCCGCCTTGTGATCCGACTACCTTCAGCCGAGGCTGGTCGTGCGGCGGGAAGTGCGGAATAGTGGTAGCTTCCCCCAGCGCGATGGATCGCGAAACCGGGATCAGGGATGATGAAAAAGGGACTCTTCCTCGCAGGAGATGCGCGGGCCGCGTTTGGCTGTCACGCCGGTGAGGCCCGGCGCTGGCGTGGTCGTCGTTGGCTGGTCCTCCTGGTGTTCATGATTGCGGCGCCGGTGTTCGCCAGTACCAGGACGCTGTACGGCTGCGTCGAGCCCGGCAAGCCCACCAGCTACCAGAACGAGCCCTGCCCGCCGACATCAAAAACGAAGTCGGCGGTCGACTACGTGCCGGAACGGTACGTCCCCGCGCCTCCGCCGTCGGCTGCCCCGCCGTCGCGGCACCGCAGAATCGGCTCAGGCGGCAAACTGCACGCCATTTCGCGTGCCGCCCACCCGTCGGACTGCGAAGCTGCAAGACAGCGTCGCGAACGCGTGCTGGGCAGGAACAACCAGGGCGGCAACGTGGACGTGCGCCGCCAGCTCAACGACGCCGTGGCCAGGGCTTGCAACTGACGACCGCGCCTGCCGGAACTCAGGGGAGCGGGACTGAACCCCGCGCCGCACCGGCCCCCGAGGTTTCCGACTTCACCGCACACCTGCGCTCGTAAGCCTTGGCGTATTTGGCGAACGCGTAGAAGGCATGCACCCGGGCGGCGGCATAGCCGGCCCAACCCTCACGCCAGTGGCCACGCAGGAGGTAGTAGCGCAGGAACGCCACGGCCGGATAGAACACCATCCGCGAGCGCAGGCCGCCGCGTCGCTCCAGTGCGATATCGGACTGCTGCAACGTGCTGTAGTGGTTGGCCTTGTCGATCTTCTTCGCCAGGTTGGTGTCTCCGTGGTGCATCAGCAGCACGGGCAGTCTCGATACCGGACCGTCGCAGCGCACGCTTTCGTGCACCGCGTGCGTCGACATCCGCGCATGGCGGCGGTCGAACAGACGCAGATAGCGGTTGTGACGGCTGCGCGGATGCTGCCATCGCCAGAACATCCACTCTCGCCGACGAAGCGAATAGCCCGCGACATCACCGGCCCCGATCGCCGCACGGATCAGCGGCTCCGCGCCTGCTTGCAGCCACTCGTCGGAGTCCAGCAGCAGCACCCAGTCGTGGCTGGACCGGTCGATCGCCGCCTGCTTCTGCGCCGCATAGCCGCGGAAGGCTTCGATGTGCAGGCGAGCGCCGTGACGGCGCGCGATCTCCTGACTGGCGTCGGTGGAACCCGAATCGATCACCACCAGTTCGTCGCAGAACTGCAGGCTGGCCAGGCACTCGCCGAGCGTGGCCTCGCTGTTGAAGCAGGTGACGACGGCGGTCAGTGGCGGCTGTGGATGCATGGTGCCTATCGTGCCATCGCCTGTGGTCTCGCGCGCCTGCCGCGCGCGGCCATGTGAACCATCGTCGTGCCTTCGCGCGCGCCGTCAAGCCGCGCAGTGGAGTCCTCCCGCGAAGCCGTCGCCGTCGCTGGCGCTGCGATGATCGGCAGTCCAGAAGAGCGGGCGCTGCAGGCAGGCCCGCATTTCGATCCGCTGCCCGTTGCGGCTTGCCTCAGCCCTGCTTTTCGGCCTCGATCCACTGCTCGACGCGGCGCTCCAGCAGCGTCAGCGGCATGGCACCGCCGCCGAGCACGGCGTCATGGAAGCCGCGGATGTCGAAGTCCTCACCCAGTTCGGATTCGGCTTTCGCGCGCAGCTGCTGGATCTTAAGCATGCCGATCTTGTAGCCGGTCGCCTGGCCCGGCCAGGTGATGTAGCGTCGGATTTCGGCCTGGATCGCCGGTAGCGGAATGGCGCTGTTTTCCACCATGTAGGCTGTCGCCTGCGCCTCTGTCCAGCCCTTGGCGTGCAGGCCGGTGTCCACGACCAGGCGTATCGCGCGCCACATCTCCGAAGTCAGGCGGCCGAACTCCGAGTACGGGTCGGTGTAGGTGCCCGGCATCTCGCGCGCCAGCCATTCCGAGTACAGGCCCCATCCTTCGGCGTAGGCATTGAACCCGGCCTGCTTGCGGAATTCCGGAACGCCCTCCAGTTCCTGGGCGATTGCGATCTGCATGTGATGGCCGGGCAGGCCCTCGTGGTACGCAATGACCTCCAGCGTGGTCTTCGGCATCGCGCTCATGTCGGACAGATGCGCGTAGTACACGCCCGGGCGCTCGCCGTCGGGCGTGCTCGGATAGTAGTGCTGCGCGGCGCCATCCTGCTCGCGGAACGGCTCCACGCGCTTGACCACCAGTTCGGCTTTCGGCAGCAGGCCGAAATAATTGGGCAGCTGCTTCCTGATCGTGGCGATCGCAGCGGTGGCATCGTCGATGTAGGCCTGGCGACCGGCATCGGTATTCGGATACTTGAATTGCGGGTCGGTATCGAGGTGCTTGAAGAACGCCTTGAGGTCGCCCTGGAAACCGACCTTGTCCTTCAGCGCCTCCATCTCGCCGCGCAGCCGTGCCACTTCGGTCAGGCCGATCTGGTGGACCTGCTCGGCGGTCAGGCCGGTCGTGGTCGACGCGCGCAGGCGCTGCTCGTACGCCGCAGCACCATCAGGATGACGGGTGCCGATGCCAGACGGGTTGACCGCCGCGTTGGGCAAGTCCGCCTTGAACCAGGCGATGACGTCGGCGAAGGCCGGCTGCACCGCTTCCAGCAGCGCGGTGCGCGCCTCGTCCTTCAGCACCTTGGCGCGCGCTGCGTCGATCTTGCCTGCCTTGACCAGCGCATCGGCCTTGGCCTGCGCGTCGGCCCACAGTGCGCTGTCGCCGCCTTTGGTGAATGGTGCCCCCGTGATCACCTTGTCGGCCTGATCGATGACGCCCTCATGCGCGAAACGCGGCGGTCGGATGCCGAGCTCAGCCGAACGCTTCACCTGTTCCATCAACTGCCCGAAGGCGCGCGGCACCTGGCGCAGGCGCGCGACGTAGGCCTTGTAGTCGGACTCGTCCTCGACCTTGTGGAAGTTGATCAGGAACGTCGGCAGGAAGGCCTGGGCGCCGCCCATCTGCTCGAACGGGTAGCGATGGTCGTTGAAGCGGTTTTCTTCCCTGGCGGCTTCGGCCTGATATTCGAACAGGTCCCACGACAGCCTGGCTTCGTTGCCGAGTGCGTCGTAGTCGAAGTTCGATTTCATCTCCTCGACTGCGGCGAGCTGCCATGCAAGCTGCCTGGCCGCACTTTCGCGCGACATGTCGTCGAGCTCGGAGTAGCGATCCTTGCGGCCCAGGAAGGTCATCTGGATCGGGCTGAACTGCAGTTGCTCCTCATACTTGCGTTCGAACCATGCATTGAGACGCGCATCCTCAGCGGCCGCAGCCGCCTGGACGGAGGCAGCCGCAGGAGCCGGATCAGAAACGGAGGCCACAGGCAGGGCGACGTGCGAACAGGCGACGCACAGCGCCAGAGAAAGGGCCGACACGGTTAACAAGCGAACCATGGGGGGACTCCGACAGGCACGGGAGCGACGCTCCGGATCGCCGATCATGCCGCATGCCGCGGTCCGCACGCAGGCCCGAACGTCACGGGTGTTCACGAAGGAGAGGCCCGGCCGGCTCGCAGGCGGGTCGAAATCTGCAGCGCAAGGAACGCCCGGCACCAGCCGCTGCCGGATGCCGGCACTCGCGAGTGCCCTGAGGACGTCGCAAGCGAGCAGGTCACTGACCGCTTCCTGATCAAGCAACTGCGGCGTGAATTCCTGGTCCGGGTGGATCACATCGACTGGATCGAGGGAACAGCTGCATCAACCTGCACGTGGGTGATCAGATCCATCCGCTGCGCGAAGCCATGGCAGGCACCCAGCACAAGTTCAGGAGTCGCGGCTTCGCCCGCGTGCACCGCAACGCCATCATCGACCTCGACCTCGACCTCGACCACGACCACGACCACGACCACGACCACGTGCGCGTGCGCGTGCGCGAAATCGAATCCTTCGACACCGGCGATGCCCGCGCCCACCTGCTCGGTGGGGCGCGGTGCCGGTGAGCCGGCGCTACAGGCAGGAGCTCAAGTATCGGATGGCTTGAGGGCCGCGTGTTCCCGATCGGCCATTCGCCCGATGAGCCAGATGAAAGGCTCGGCCTGGCCGTTCAATACGCAGGCACCCTTCATGACGCTCTCGAGCAGTCCCTGCACGTCGGACATGCACAAGGCAGAAATCGACCGGTCATCGGTGAGAAGCAGTGAGCAGAAGGGCGCATCCGTCGTGTCCCTGTGCTCCAGCACCACGTCTCGGCCATCAATCAAAATCGTGATCGGCTTTCCTTGGTCGGGTAGCCTTATCGATACGGCGAGGCTTGGAACTGGTCCGGAGACCCTGGCCAGGCTCTCCCGCAGGTAGGCGCAGAAGTCGTTGGCCCACTCATCCACGCCGGAGCGTCCTGGGCCAGCTTCGTTTAAACCGTCTCCGGCCATGCCTGCGACCGACGGACCCGCTTCCCGTTCGCTCTCGCCAGGTACGTGATTTTCCAGAGCGCGTCGGCTCCGCTCCACTTCGCGTTCGGCGTCGACCAGTGCCTGGAGGGTTCGGTCGACGTCATCGCGTGTGTGCGCAGCCGAGCAGATGAACCTCAGTCGGCCCCGTCCGCGCTCCACGATCGGGTACGTGACAGCGGCGGTGTAAATGCCACGCTCATACAAGCCGCGAGCGATCGCATACAGCGTGTCGTTGTCCGAGAAATGGGGGGTGACGATGGGGCCGTCTCCTGTTCCAAGCTCATAACCTGCTTCCAGGAAGCGCTTCCTCATGTACGTGGTGGTGTCCCAGAGCCGCTCCCGCAGTGCGTCATCCGCGCTCAGGCGGCGCAGGGCCGCGAGCGCTGCCGCAATGTCTGCAGGCGTGGCCGCAGCCTGATAGACATAAGCCCTGGCGGACGCCTTCAGCAGGGCGATGTGCTCCTCGCGGGCGGCGATGACACCTCCAAGGCTCCCGAGCGCCTTGCTGAGGGTCGTCATGATGAAGTCGGCCTGGCTGGTGACGCCTTGGGCGGCGCAAATGCCGGCTCCTCGATGTCCGTAGAAGCCGAATGAATGGGCCTCGTCCACCAGCACGAGTGCCCCGTACTTTTTCGCCATCTGCACAAGGTCGCGCACCGGCGCCGTCCCCTCCCCCATGCTGTAGACGCCTTCGATGGCGACAAGCGTGGTCCGGTAGGGCGACGCTTCCGCCTTGAGGATCGATTCCAGGTCGGATGGATCGTTGTGTCGAAACGTTCTTGTGGTCGCACCACACAGGCGAGCGCCATCCACGATCGAGGCGTGACAGAGCGCATCCATCACGATCACATCCTTCTCGCCAAGGATGCCCGCGATGACTCCAAGGTTCGCGGTGAACCCGGTGGGGAACAGGCACGCGGCCGGCTTCCCCACCAGTTCGGCAAAGGCCTTTTCGAAATCCAGGTGGAGATCGGTTTGCCCGGATGCCGTGGCGGATGTTCCCATCCCGGTGCCGAAGCGCTCCAGGGCAGACCGGGCTTCCTCCATGACTTCCGGGTCACGGTTCAGCCCGAGGTAGAGGTTGGTGGTCCATATGATGGAGTCGCGTTCCTGACCGGAGTGCACGTCGGCAACCGTGCCTTTGTGCGCGCTGCCGGTGCGCAGGAACTTGCTGTACGGGTCCCGGCCCCGGCGGCCCAGCAGGCGCTTGAACTCCCGGACCAGCGTGCCTTTGTCGGTGGCCGACCAGGCGTGCGCTTTCGCAGCCAGGAACGGAGGATGGCCGGTCTGGATCTGCGACTGGAAACGGCCGAGTGTGTCTGAGGCCTCGAGTCGCGCCTTCCCGGTCGAGGCCTGCGCTGTGCCGGCGCCGCTTCCGATCAGGTCGAGGAGGTAATCGGCGATCGCAACGGGGTTCGGATGTTCGTCGACAATCGATGCAGGCAGCTTCCTCCCCAAAGCCGTGGCAAGCCGATGGCTCAGTTCCACCGCCTCCAGCGAGTCCAGACCAAGGGCTTCGAATGCATGGTGCGGCGGTACCTGTTCCGAATCGGAAAGACCAAGGACGCGGGCGGATTCGGTCCTGACCATCGAAAGCAGTGATGCGTGCCGCTCGTCATTCGAAAGGCTGTCCAGGCGGTGCATCAGGCCACCGGCGACGCTGGAATCAGAGGTGCGGGAGTGGGGCGCAGGATGATCGCGTCCCTCATCGTTGCGACTCGCCTCCGGCGCCGGGAGCCGCTTCCTGTCGAGCTTGCCGTTGGGCAACCGGGGCAGTTCGTCAAGGCGCATCACGACCCTGGGTACCATGTATCCCGGCAGCCGCGCGGCGATGTGTGCCCGCGCCGCCTCACTCGTCATCGCCTGGTCTCGGCTCACCACGTAGCCCACGAGCATCTTCTTGCCGCCGTCCGACTCGACGACCGCCACCGCAGCGCCGTCCACGCCTTCCATCGACTCCAGCGTGCATTCGATCTCCTCCAGTTCTATCCGGAAGCCCCGGACCTTCACCTGCTGGTCGATGCGGCCCAGGAACTCGATGTCGCCGTCTTCGGTCCAACGGCACAGGTCTCCGGTCCGGTACAGCCGCTCCTCCGGAATCGGCCCGTTGGGATCCACCTCGACAAACCGTTGGCCCGTCAGCGCCTCGTCGTGCAGGTAACCCCGCGCAAGCTGGTCTCCAGCCAGGTGCAGTTCTCCGGACACTCCGACCGGAACCGGCTGCATGGAATCATCAAGGATGTAGGAGCGGGAGTTCGACACCGGTTTGCCGATCGTGATCGTCTGCGCATCCGCCGGGACCTCGAACGTCGTCGAAAAGACCGTGTCCTCGGTCGGTCCATATACGTTGACCACGCGCGGACGCGGCTCCAGCGCGTGCAACTGCTCCACCAGCGAGCGCTTGAGCACTTCGCCCCCGAGAACGACGCACCGGATTCCCTCCGCCGGCCAGCCCGAGACGAGCAGCGCCTGCATCGCCGACGGCACCATGATGGCGGTCCTGACCCGGTTTGCAGCCTGCAGTTCCAGCAGCGCCAACGCGTTCTCGGCCAGTACCACCGTCCCGCCAAGCGAGAGGGTTCCCAGAATTTCCATGACCGACGGATCGAAACAGACGGAGGCAGCCGCCAGCACACCCGACAGCTCCTCGTCGCCGAGAAGGTTGCGCATCGACAGGGTCATCGCCACGACGGCTTGGTGTTCGACGGCGACGCCCTTGGGTCTTCCGGTCGAACCCGATGTGTAGATCACATAGGCCAGGTCCTTCGCCGACGGCCCGACCAGCCTTTGCGGCGTCCTGTCCCCGTTCCGGATCTTGTCGAGTCGAACCAGCCTGGGCACTCCCTCACAGAGCTCTGCCCTGCTCTCGCCGTCGACGATGGCGGCCGCTGCCCGCGCGTGCTCCAGCATGTAGCGCACCCGCTCGCGCGGGTACTCCGGATCCAGCGGCACGTACGCACATCCTGCCTGCAGGACCCCCACCAGGGTCGCCACGAGTTCCCACGTGCGGCTCATGCACACGCCGACCAGCGACCCCGGTTCCACACCGCGCGCCGCGAGTTCGCCCGCGATCGCGCTCGCCCGCGCCATCAGGCGCTCGTAGTCGATCTCCGCTTCGCGATCGATGACGGCCGTCTGCTTCGGATGCGCCCGCGCACGCTTCTCGATGAGCCCACAGATCGTTTCCGTCCGATCATAAGGCTGCTGTGTCCGGTTCCACTCGATGAGAACGCGGTGTGTCTCCTCCTCGTCCAGAAAGGAAACGCCCCCGGTAACTGTGATTGCATCCTGCATGACATCCTCCATGACGTGTGCGGCCCAGGCCGCGGGCTAGTCTACTCTGCGGAAAAGCAGTCAAAGCGCCGGACGACCGTGTGTCGCGGGGCGTCAGGTGCTTGCAGCGTAGCGACCCATCCGGCCGGTCGCCCTCACTGCATCAGAATGCGCAGCACCAGCCACGTGGGCACGCCCAGGTAGAACGTCAGCCTTCCGATCCATTCCAGGGCGCGCCGGACCGCCGGTGCGTTCGTGGGCCGCAGCAGCAATGCGGACACCGTGGCCATTTCGATGAGGATGCGCAGTGCCCCGGCAACCAGCATCAGGCCTATCGCCCACGACACCCACCAGATCAGCAGCCCACTCAACCAGGCGGCTGGGCCGTAGGTGTAGTACTCGCCGAAGGTGCCACCGTAGGCGATGTGCTGGTGCAGGCGGAAAGCGACCAGTGCCGGCAGCAGCGGGAACAGCACGAATTTCAGCAGCGCATGGTCGAGCCACCGCCGCGGCTCCGCAGCGCGTAGCGTCGCAAGATCTGCCATGCGCCGGGCTCCGGTCAGCTGCTGTACCGGCGAGCCTGCTGCTGCCAGCGCGCGCAGCAGCGCGTCGGGGTTCGGCAAGGCGAGGCCCTGGGGCCAGCGTCTGCCCGACTCGAGATGAAGGTCGACACCGCTGCCGGGCAGTGGCACACGCCACGTCCGGAGGGCCACGATGCTGGCCACCGGAATCTCGACGCGTTGCCGGCGCTGTTCGATTACCAGCATGGCCGACTCCACGCGGGCGGTCGCCCGGAAGGCCCGCTGGATCGCCCATGCGGCCAGCGCCGGCGCCACCACGGCCGCGGCGAACACCCAGATCTGCGACAGCGAACTGATCTGCAGGCCCTGGCGCAATGCCATGCCGATCGCCAGCCACAGCAGGCCCGCGCCGGCGATCAACCGCAGCGCCGCGGCTGCGACGCGCCAGCCGGTCGATAGCGCGCTCACATCAAGGTCGGCTTTCGCTTCGGCATTCGCGCCGCGGGATGCCGCGTCGGCAGCGGTGACCGGCCCGCGCGTCAGTCGGCTCAAGCCAGCGACAGCGGCCAGGACCATCAGGAAAACCAGTGCGGCCCCGCCGACCCAGTCGCCCCAGCGAACCATCAGGCTGGGGGCCGGGTTCCGGGCGTGGATCTCGCCGGCAAGCACGGCCTGGTCGCCCATTCCGGTTGCGACGACCACCTCGCCGGTGTCGTCGATGATCGCGCTGATGCCGTTCGTCGTCAGCCGCAGCTGTGGCAGGCGTGTTTCGATGCTGCGGAATGCCGCGACGCTCAGGTGCAATCGCGCGCCGGTCGGATACGCGGTGAACCACGAGTCGTTCGACAGCCCCAGGATTGCCTGCGCGCCGAGCCGGGCGCCGTCGATGGCAAGCGTGCTTCGCACATCGTCCAGGCAGATCAGCGTCACCACGTTCACTTCGCGACCATCGGAGGTGCGCAGCGGCAGCACCCGCGCACCATCGCCGGGTTGCCAGCCGCCCGCCCAGGGAAGCAGGCGCCGCAGCAGCGGCCCGTCCAGCCAGGCAGGGACGTGCTCGGTGAGCGGAAACGGATGCGTCTTGCGGTAGTAGCCGAGAAGGCCCGTCCCCGGCTCCACGAATGCCGCGGCGTTGTACTCGCCACCTTCATCGAGATCGTAGGTGCCGAATACCAGCGGCACGCCCATGGCGTCCACGAAATCCAGGATTTCACGATCCAGCGCGGCGCCGTCCGCGTTGCGCGGATGGCCGAAGGTGGTCGGGTAGACGGTTTCCGACCACAGCAGTGCGTCCACGCCGTGGTGCTCGATCGCGGCACGCGAGAGTCCGTAGTGGGTGTCCAGCACGTGCCGGACCACGGCGTAGGCGCCGATCTCCTCGCGCAGGCGTTCGTAGTCGACGATGTTGGACTGGATCATGCCGACCCGCAGCGGAGGCCCCGCGTCACCGGGCGCGGACAGCAGCGCATGCAGTCGCGCCTGCCCGTAGCCGGCCATCGCCACCACCACGCCTGCTGCAAGAGCTGTGGGTACCAGCGCCGTGCGCAGGTTCCGGCGTCCGCGCAGCACCGCCTGGGCCACAGCCTCGTTGACCAGGATCATCAGGAAGGTGGCACCCGCCGCCCCGCCGAGGTCGGCGACTTGCCGCAGCGTGTCCGAAGGAAACAGCCCGTGTCCGAGGGTGTCGCCCAGCAACTTGGGAAACAGCCACTCCACCGCCACCCAGGCCGACCCGCCGCCCAGCGCGCGCAGCAGGGGACCATGCCGGCGCCCAAGCAGTTGACGGGTCAGGGCGAACGCCAGGAACTGCGGCTGCATCAGCGGCGCCAGCGCGAACAGCACCAGCGTGGCAAGCGGCGCGCCGATGCCCGTATAGGAGCCGATTGCAGCCCCGAACCAGGACAACACCGCTGCCGTGAACGCCAGGCTCATCAACCAGCCACTGATGAGGACGCTGCCAACGGTCCGCTGCGAGTCGAGCGTGATCAGCCACGGCACCAGCGCCACGAAGCCGAGCACCCAGGCCGGGCCGCCTCGAGCATAGAAGCCCAGCAGGACCGCACTGGCGATGATGCCGACGAGCGGACGCCAGCGGGATAGCGGCCACTGCGGAAGATGCCGGCGGGAAACAGACGATTGCTGCGGGTTCAAGTCGACCGGCTCCGTGCTGGTGGAATGGTTCGTGGAAGCGTTGCAACACGTGACGATCCGCACGGCCGGCGGCATGCGCAGCCCGATGCCGGTACGGAACGATCAGGATGGTCGGCGGCGCATGGTGCGGCGCCGGCTAGGGCGTTGGAATTTCGACCTGCCTTATCGGAAACCCGGGAGGCGCCAGTTCCGGAGGCACCACCCGGTTTTCCGGAAGGGCGATCGGGCGGCCCTGGGCGTCATGGAAGTCGTAGTCCGGGGAGAACATCAGGATCGGCTCGATCGGCTCTCCGCCGTCGGTCACCTGATGATGGCGCACATAACCTTCGGGCAACTCGATATCCTCGGGCGCCGCCAGGCCAGGCAATGGGGGGCTGGTTCCAGGCGGGTTGAACGCGGCAATGCCGCTGTGGATTCCGGCGTGACGCAGCGCTTCGATCACTTCGGCGGCGGTCGGTTCGGGGTCTCCCGGTCGTACGTGCGCGGCCAGGTCCGTCGGATCCAGGCTGCGCAACTCGTTGGGCACCTCTGCCAGTGCGGGCGTATCGCGAAGAGCGGTTCGTGCAGGATCCATCGGTGCCGCCACGCTCACCTCACCGCCGGCTTGCTGCGCTGGCGCTCCGGTGGGGGCCGCGGCCACGCGCTGCTGGGCCGTGGGCCGGCTCATCAGCCAGGCAACGCCCGCCGCGACCAGCACCAGGGCCAACAACGCAAACAGCGCGGGGGAACGTGTTCCCCCACGCGGCTTGGCGACGACGCGCACACCGTCGCCGTCCTGGTCGGACGGCGGGGTGTGCTGCTGGCCGGTAGGATCCATGCGCCCAGTCCACTGCTACCCGCGGATCACGGAGTCGCGGTGTTGTACACCGACAGCGCCCAGCCCATCCGCTCGTGGCCGTAGCGATTCCAGATCGGGCTCTTGCCGTAGGAGAACGAGGTATAGCGCGGCGCCCCGCTGCCGGTGGTTCCACCCCAGATGCCGGCGCTGACGGTGCCGCCGGTGTAGGTCGGATGCACGTCGTCGGACTGGATGTAGTCGTAACTGGTCGAGGAACTCACCAGCTTGAAGTTCGCGTCGCGCAGGGTCGGCCGCAAGGTTACGGAGATGCGGTTGACGTAGCTGCTCTCGGTTTCGCCGAGAACGTAGCGCAGGGCATTGGAGTCGATCGCGCCATCGCCGTTGCTGTCGTAGTCCGCACCCATGTACTGGGCGAAGCTGTCGGCGCACTTGAAGCCCTTCTGGCGGGCGTACTCGCACATCCAGTAGTTCATCTTGGCAAGGGCGGGCAGGAACACGGTACGCATGTTCACCGTGGAGCCGGTGGACGCATCCGTGCACGAGCTCTGCACGTTGTCCGCGTTGTAGCCGGGGTAGTACACATTCGAAATGATTTTCAGCTTGGCGTTCGGATGTGCGTTGGCATTGATGTAGTTCATCGACGCCGCCACGTAGGTCTTGCAGCTGTTGATGGCGTTTTGGATGCCGGTGTAACTGCAGGTGCCGGTCTGCGACTTGAAGTTGGAGCGCGCCTGCAGGCCGTCGTTGCCGCACATCTCGAAGGTCACCGCGCGGGTCGAGCTGTGCTGCATGTAGGAGCGCTCGGCGACGATCTTGTTCTCGTACACGTCGCGGGCCACGGCGCCCGATTTGGCACGGCGCACGCTCTGGATGTCGGCGTTCCACCGGGCGGACAGGTATTCGGCATCCACGGTGGGCGCCGAGTATTTCGCCGCATTGCTGACTGAGCCGTTGTAGCCCGCGTAGATCGAGTCGCCGTAGGCGGTGATGCGGTGGGTGGTGCTGGTGCCGGACCTGTCGATGGTCCAGGAAACGTTCTGGTTGAGGGTGCTGCCCGCGGCCGAAGCACTGAGGCCGAGCAGCGCGATGGCAGGCAACCACGTGCGGGCGGTGCCGAGAGATCCGTTCTTCATTGTCGAGCTCCTGAGGGTGACGTACGCCGCTGAGTCCTGATGGCTCCGCGTCCTGGTATGGCAAGTCGATCGCGCCCAAAGACGACAACACCGCTCCGGCCGCGCGACGGAACCTAGCTCGCCGGCCGGGGAGTGTCAAACGGGTGGCGGCGCCGGTCTCGCCCGGGTTCTGGACCGGAGGCTGGTCGGCCTGGCAAGCCGGTTCCAGAGGCGTTTTTTTTTCGGGGCGGGTCGGTCGTCGGCGCCATGATCCGATCCCTCTCAGGTGATGACGGGGGGAAGTCTGCCTGCACGCCGCCGAAGCGAAAAATGCCGTTTCAAGCGCTGCTGGCGGCCCTTCCCAATGCTTTACATGACGGGTATATGACGTAGGCCATGTAGTGACTGGCAACGCTGTCGCCGTGGCGTCAGGCGCGCGTGGCGGCGCTTCGGCGCAGTTCGACCGTGCCGACCGCCGCCGCCAGTCGCACCACCGGTTCGCCCGCCGCCCGCCGCCATGCTGCATTGCGCAACGCGGCTGGCGCGAGCGCGTCCTCGATCAGCCCCGGCGCCGCCGTGTCGTGCACAGCATGCGGCACCTCGCCGTCCAACGCAGCCTCTCCCCCACGCAGCGCAAGGGAGACACCGGGAGTCCCCCGGCCAGGCCTGTTCCGCCGCGGGCCACCAGGTGGACTGCGCTTCGTCGAGGCCGTTGCCGCACCGCGACGCGCGCGGGCGGGCGCAGCTCAGGATGTGGCGGCGGCGCGGCGATTCGGGCCTGCAATCAACGCGCTCGCAGTGTCGCCATTGCCGGGCATCCCAGCGCCCGACTGCACCGCCGGGCCAGCACTGGTGCCGCCGACCACCAACCCGCCATTGGCATGTGCACGCTGAGGGATACGGTTTCGATCCGCAAAGGCCCGGTGGGCTACGGAGGGTATATTCGCGTGGTCGGCGCGAGCCTGGCCCGGTCGCTTTTCCGGCCTTTGCGCAGGAACGACCCGGTTGCAACATTTCCCCGACCTGAGATCGCACGATGACGACCGCGGCCTCGACGCCGATCCTGCACCGCCTGGCCGCGTTTGCCGATCATCCCGATGGCGGCAACCCGGCCGGCGTATGGGTGGGTACGTCGCTCCCGACGGCGCAGCGCATGCAGGAGATCGCCGCCGAAGTCGGCTATTCGGAGACCGCGTTCATCGCACCGGCGACCGGAAACGTGCGGCGGGTCCGCTATTTCAGCCCGCTGGCGGAAGTCCCGTTCTGTGGCCACGCGACGATCGCCAGCGGCGTCGTGCTGGGCCGCAGCAACGGCAGCGGCCGCTATCTGCTGCACACCAACGTCGGCGAAGTGACTGTCCAGGTCGACTGCGAGGACGGCCACTGGAGTGCGCGCCTGCAATCGGTGCCCACGCAACAGCGTGCGGTCCCGAAGGCGCTGCTCGACGAAGCGCTGGCGGCGCTGGATTGGCGCGGCCAAGAACTCGACCCGTCGTTGCCACCTGTGCTCGCGTTCGCCGGGGCCTGGCATTTGGTGCTCGCAGTGGCGGAGCGGAGCCGGCTCGAACGGCTCCACTACGACTTCGATCGCCTGAAAACGCTGATGCTCAACCACGACCTGACCACCTTGCAGTTGGTCTGGCGCGAGTCAGCATCACGGTTTCATTCGCGCAACCCGTTCCCGGTGGGCGGGGTGGTAGAGGATCCCGCCACCGGCGCCGCGGCCGCGGCCCTCGGCGGCTACCTGCGCGACGCGGGATTGCTGCCTGCTCCGGCTGCTTTCGAGATACTCCAGGGCGAAGCGATCGGGCGACCGAGCCGCCTGCACGTGGAAGTCCCGGTCCACGGCGGCATCATCGTGTCCGGCAATGCCGTCGACCTGCCCGATCCTGCCGGATCAGTTTGACCCGTGCGACGCGTGCCACCGAAGTGACCCGCCGGCCGACGGACGCGATCAGAACCCAGTGTGCTGCCCAGCGCCACCGGTCCTGCAGCTCGCCGGACCCTGTCGACCGCACCTGCGCGCCCGGCGCGGAACAATGCTAGCTTCTCCCTGACCAACGGATCGGGGGATCCAATGAGAAAGGGATATTTCTCCACCTGGGGCATGTCAGTGGCGCCTGCGATCGATGCCGGCGTGCGGCGGTGCGTTGCGCGCGCCTCGCACCGCCGGGGTGCGCTGCTGATCGTCGCCGCCCTGCATCGACATCCCGGAAGCACGCTGCCGCCCCTGCGTTCTGGTCGATCCATCGACAGCGAGTAGATTTCGCATCCTCTTCGTCTCTGCGCTGCCGGCCGCCATGGCCGCCTGGCCCAGAGCCTTACATCCTCGGAGACAACAGATGTCCGGATTCATTCCATGGAGCAGCCAGCCGATCGAGCACTGGGCAAAGCTGCACGCTACAGGCCGCTTCGTCGAACTGGACGGGCACCGCACGCACTTCATCGAGAAAGGCGAGGGCGAGCCGATCATCCTGATGCACGGCTTCTTCTACGATTCGCAGATGTGGGCGGCCAACATCGACGACCTGGCCCAGCATTTCCGCGTGTACGCGCTCGACCTGTGGGGTTCGGGCTACAGCACGCGTGCTCCCCTCGACTACGGCTATCCACTGTTCGCTCGGCAGCTCGAACTGTTCATGGATCACCTCGGCATTTCCCGCGCGTCGCTGGTCGGGCAGTCGATGGGTGCCGGCACGGCCATCGCATTCGCAAACCGCCACCGCGAGCGCGTCGAACGCCTGTTGCTGGTGGCCGCCGCCGGCCTCCCGAATCCGATACCGTTGCTTGCACGCTTTCTCAACCTGCCCGGGGTCGGCGAATTCCTGCTCAGCCTGAAGACGGACGCGATCCGTCGCGGTGCACTGACCGATGCGTTCATCCACGACCGTCGCCGGATCACGCCGGCCTACTTCGACGACGTGACCCGGGCGCACAAGGTCGCAGGATCGCTCGAAGCAGGCCTGGCGATGACGCGTGCCGGATTCTTCGGCTCCCTGAGCGACGACATCGCCCGTCTTGGCGAGCTCGACGTGCCCACGCAGCTGGTCTGGGGTCGGCATGACAAAGCCGTCGGGCTGCATCTGGGCGAGACGATGCAGCGCATGCTGCCCGGCTCGCGCCTGCAGGTGCTCGAAGATGCCGGTCACGTGCCCAACTTCGAACAGGCGAAGCTGTTCAACCGGCTGGCGATCGAGTTTCTCGCCTCGCCGCCGGTGCGGTCGGAGGCGCAACGCGAGGAGCTTGCGGGACTGCCGGTCGCATGAAGTAAGGGACCCCGGCGGACCGTGTGCGGGCATCACCGCTTCAATCAGCAAGTGCCAACGCAGGTGTCTGGTCCGTTGGCTCGGAAAGGGAGTTCGCGCGGGCCGTTGCAGCCACTGCGGGCAATGGCGCGGCACTTCGGCCGAGGGCTACCGACCTGCTGTGGTCGTTGGCCGCCCTGACTGCGTTCAGAAGGCCGTCCAGGGCGGTGCGATCGATGAAATCGCCGTTGGCGACAACGGCCTCGATCGTTCGGGTGTTCTCGATCGCATCCAGCGGATTGTTCCTCAGCAGCACCATGTCGGCGCGGTAGCCGGGCAGCACCCTTCCGGATCGGACTTTCATCCAGTCGCCCGGCACCGTGGTTGCAGCGCGCAGCGCGCAGGGCCTGGACGGGACTCAATCCCGCGCGTGTCATGGACTGCAACTCGTCGTGCAATGAGTAGCCGGGCACCGCGCCGGCATTGTTGGCATCGGTGCCCGCCATCAGCTGCACGCCTTTGTCGCGCATTGCGGCCAGCAGCACATGATGTGCCTTGGCGAAGGTGGTCCAGTAGATCCTGTTGGCTTCGCGCTCCGCCGCGCTGGCGTCGGGTCCGAGCGCGTAGGCGTTGTTGCCTGGCAGCCAGCCCCTGGACAGTGGTGTTCCCTCGACCAGCCCGGGGTTGGCGTAGACCAGCTGGATTTCGTCGAGCAGGACATCCAGTTCGAACTTCTGCCGGGGGATGCTTTCCATCAGCCACAACGACGAGGTCACGGCGATGCCGTGGTTCGCCAGCTTTTCCGCCACGTCCCCGCTGCGCACCTCCACGAACGCCAGGTATTCGTGTGCATTGCGGCTGTTGAAGTAACCGAATTCGGCGTCGAGCGCCTTTGCGATCTCTTCGATATGCCCGACCTCGTCCTGGCCCGAGCTCCACAGGTCTTCCAGGCCGACGCTGACGGGAAGATGCCCGATCACCGGAATGCCCGCCCTCTCGGCCGCGCTGTTGACCTGCCGGTAGACGTCCTTGTCGAGCAGGCTGCCCAGTTTGATCGCATCGAATCCGTCCTCGCTCATCGAGCGGGTGAGTGCTGCGACGTCATCGTCGGTGTTCACGTTGATCCGGTTGCGCGTCCAGCGCTGAAAGCGGCCTTCCGACCAGCCCCAGCTGCCCAGCTTTTCCGACGCCACGAATATTCGTGGACCAAGCCGGCCTGCCTTTATCTCGTTGCGCCACCGGAGGTGATCGGCGTTGCCGCTCATCTCACGCACCTGGGTGACGCCGTTTGCCACGTAGAGCAGCAGATCGTTGGGGCTTTGTTTCAGGTGGACATGCGAATCCACCAGGCCCGGTATCAAATAGTGCCCGCTGCCATCGACCGTCGATACGTCCTGGCTGGATCGCTCCAGTGCATCGGTGATCGAAATGATGCCGTCGCGATCGAACACTACCGTCTGGCCGCCGATCATCGCCGTGCCATCGGGCGAGAGCACGTTGACGTTGGCAATCGTGGTGACGCCCCTGGACGGCGCCAGACCGGCGTGGTCCACCACGTCTGTGTAAGCGCCGGCAAAGCGCCTGAGTTGATGGTCGACCCAGAAAAAGGATGCCGCCGCCGCGGCGAGCAGGACGATCAGCGAACCCACCGTCCATTTTCCGAGGGATGCCGAACCGATCATCGGAGCACTCCTGAGTGCCGGGACAAGCTCACGACTGTCCCTTTCCCATTCACATTGAAGCAAGCCGGTCCGACCAAACGCCCGATTCCGGGGATGAATCCACTGTTTTCGGGAGTGGGCGGTTGCGGCTTCGACGGCGCCAATCGGGCGCGGACGATCACCGACCGCTTTTGGAGACCTGCTTCCAGGCGACCTCCTGGCCTTGATGCAACCGTCGCGCCGCAGCGCGCACGCTGCAGTCCATCGAAAAGCCGGAGGCACCACGATGCAGACCCATGATTCCCAGGAGAGCAGGCACGCAAGGCTGTACCGCATGGTGCTGCCCGACCACACCTGCCCTTTCGGCGTGCACGCGCGTGAGCAGCTGGAGCACGCGGGCTACAAGGTGGATGAGCACCTGCTCACCACGCGCGAGGAGACCGACGCGTTCAAGAACGAGCACGGCGTGTCAACCACCCCGCAGGTGTTCATCGATGGCGAGCGGATCGGCGGCGCCGACGAGCTCGATGTGTGGCTGGCGCGGAACGAGGGCAAGTAGACGAAAAGGGCACCGGGCAACATCCTGGTTTGAAACGCTGACGTTCCCGACCGGCGGTTTCACCCGGCAGTACGAGTCACGGCTCCGGCGCTAATTTTGCATTGGCGGCGGCTTGATGCTGCCGCAGCTGGCCGCCAGCCACTTGCCCCTGGATGACATCGAAGTGGCGTGCTTGCTGCCGCCTTCACCAGTGTTCATCGTCATGGTCATCGTGTAGGCGGTATCGCTGGCGTAGGTGACCGTGCCTTCGCCCGAGGCGGCCGGATTGGTGCACGCGTAGGAAATCTTCATGACGCCGCCGACAGGGGCCGAGTGCCTGCTGGTGCAGTTTCCGCGGTGCTGCACCGGCAACTGGTTGCCGGCCGCCATCTCGGGCGTCACGCAAACCTTGATCGTCATGCCGTCTTCGTCGATCGTCGGCATCTGGCCCGTCCTGCTCATCATCGCTTCCATGGCCTGGCGCTGCTCCGGCGGCATTTTGGCCATCTGCTCGCGCATGACCGCGATCTGCTGCTTCTGCGCTTTCGCCATCTCCTGCATGCGCGCATCGCCCGATCCTCCGAGATTGTTCTTCACCTCCCACAGGCCGGGCCGCATGGTCTGGGCCGTTGCCGGGGCGGACGCGATCGCGACCAGGGACAACAGGGCCGGTGCAATCACACGTATGTTCATTACAGCCTCCCGGAACGAATGCAGTCGAGACAATCTACACTCGTGCCGTCGTGATCCGGTCAATCGCAGGCGCCCTGAAGAATCAGGGCGCCGACTGCGTGCCGAGCGGCTGAACGCGCTGCCGTGGTGCGAGCTCAACAGGACGCGGTGCGCGATTCAGCGCCCGGCCCGGGATGCTTCCTCGTCGCGTGGCGGAGTGATCGGCGCATACGCTGGAGCCGGGGGCGCGTTTGTCGCGACAGACCCAACCCGTGTTCAAGGATGAGATCTCGATGAGTACCACCGACTTCCGGCAGCTGGCGAAATACCTCGAACTGGTCGAGCGGCATCCGACGCGAGCACGCGCCTTGTCCATTGGCGACTCGTGGTTCCAGTACCCGCTGCGGTCGTTTCCGGATCTGCAGCGCGCGCTGGCCACCACCCCGTTGCTGCGCAACCGCGTGATGTTTCTCGACGACAGTTACCCCGGCCGCGATGCCGACGAGGTGCGGGGACTGATCCGCCGCTGGCAGCGGGTGGCCAGGACCCTCGCGGACAGGGGAAAGCCTTTCGACCTGATCGCGCTGTCCCTGGGCGGCAACGACGTGATCGGCCAGGACTTCGCTCGCCACCTGCGGCGTGGCCCCGGAGTGGAGGCTGACGACTTGCTCTGGCCCTGGGCCGATCACATTCCGGAGGTGGCCGCGCGCCACATCGACTTCGGCCAGCTGCGGGCGACCTTCGCCAACATTTTCGAGGCGTACCGGATGATCATCGAGATGCGCAACGAGAGCGCCGGCGAGGCGACGATCCTTGCGCATACGTATGCATCCGTCATGCCATCGAGCATCGGATACCAGTTCCTGACGTTCAAGGCGGGGCCGTGGGTGTACGGGCCCGCCACGAGGCTGGGCCTGTCGGTTCCCGAACAGAAGGTGCTGGTCGACTGGCTGCTGGAATCCTTCCACGGGCTGCTCATGGGCGTGCAGGCGTCGTCGTTCGCCGGGCGTTTCGAGATACTCGATACCCGTCGCGAGCTGGCCGGGGTCAGGTGGGACAACGAAATCCACCCGAGCGCCGCGGGGTTCCGGACCCTGGTCAGGGATCATTGGGAGCCTGCGGTATTGCGGGCACTGTCCTGAGCCCGGCGGTGCGGCCGATGCGGCCGCCGCCCGGAGGGGCGCTGCAGGTGGCCGGCGCAGCGGCAGAGGCCGACGCGCTGCCGCGGTACTGAAGTGGTCATCGAACTGCGCCGTTTCGCAAGGTCCTGCATGCGATCACAGCGCAACACAATCGCCGGAAATCACGCGGCTTCGACGTTGTATCCGACAGGTTCAACCGTCGGATCCGTAGCAGTCAGGCCGGGGAGACGCGATCCGTTTCGTCCGTGCAGAGCAGGAACATCGGCGTGCACACCGCACTCACCGGAAGGCGGCTAGCGTCATTCGAACCCGCCGGAACTCTCCAGGAGATCGTGTGGACGGGACCGAACCGATGCTCATGATGCAGGTTGCCGCGACCCTGTTCGCGCTGGCGGCCCTTGGCGGCGTGGCGATGGCCTTCATCCGGTTTGCAGGCGCAAAGCGCAACCCGTCCATGGGGCTGGCCATGGCGCATGGATTGCTCGCGGCCGCGGGCGTGACCCTGCTGGCTTACGCCGCGCTCACCATGGGGCTGCCGTTCTACGCGCTTGTCTCGCTATTGCTGTTTCTGCTCGGCGCAGTGCTCGGCGTGATGTTGAACCTCGTCTATCACGCGAACCATCGGCCGCTGCCCACCGGGCTCGTGGTCGTCCACGCACTGATCGCCGTCGTGGCGTTCGCACTCTTGCTGGTGGGCATCTTCGGCTGACGGAAATCGTTCGTGAACCGGCGTGTGCCGTTGTTGCCCGCGTAGTCAGGCATTCCCGACCTCCAGGACAACCTCTTTGCATGATTGGAGCGGAAATCAGCGCCCGGTGGTCAGTGACCGCCGGGCTTTTGTCATCGGTGCGCTGTTGCCGAACGACACGGCCACCGCAATGACGCTAGTGCCCGGTCATGTGCCCGTGAACCGTGGTCTGCCCCGGCAACCACGGGTCGCGGGTGCGTGCGCGATGCTGGTCGAGTTCGGCGCGAAGCAAGGCCAGCGCAGCGGCATGGGCCGGGTCGTCGGCGAGGTTCCGCAGTTCGAGCGGATCGGTTGTCAGGTCGTAGAGTTCCTCGGAGGGGCGCCGCAGGAACGCCTGCTGCGAGCGCTGTCCTACCGGCGCACCGGTTGCGAGCATGGCCTGCCAGCTGGGTGATTCGGCAACGTCTCCGGGCACCGGAAAGGGCAACTCGTGGGCGAGGTTGCGAATGTACTTGTAGCGCTGGTTGCGCAGCGCACGCATCGGATAGTACTGGTTGATCTCGTGGAAAGTGTGCGAAGCGAAGACCGTGTCCCAGCCCGCAGGCTCGTCATTCTCCAGGATCGGGAGCAACGAACGCCCGGGAAGCTCGTCGGCAGGGTGGGCCGCATCGGCCCAATCGAGAATCGTCGGGGCCACATCGACAAGGCTCGCCATGGCCCGGCTTTTCACGCCGCGACGCCGCTGGTCGGGGGAGACGACGAACATCGGTACATGGATGCCATCTTCGTAAAGGGTGGCCTTCGCGCCCGGGAAGGGCCGGCCGTGGTCGCTGACGAACACGATCAGTGTGTCGTCGTATTTGCCGGCGGCCTTCAGTTCCTCGATCAGCAGTCCGACGCCGGTGTCCAGACGGCGGACGGATTCGTAGTATTCGGCGAGATCCTGCCGCACTTCGGGCAGGTCGGGCAGGCTTGCCGGAACCGGGAGTTCCGCAGGGTCGTAGGTGATTCGCGGCACGTCCGGCCACTGCTGCGTGTTGCCGAAATTGATCGGTGCCCGATGCGGATCGCTGTAGCCCATGATCAGGAAGAACGGCTGTTTTCCGCTCACAGAAGCCATGAAACGGCCTGCTTCCCTCGCCATGTGCGAGACGTCGCGATTGCCCGGCGCCTCCGGGGCGAGATGCGCATCGAAGTCGAAAGCGCTCTCCGGCAAGAGGTGGTACTTGCCGACCAAAGCCGTGGTGTAACCGGCCTGCTTCAGCAGGGTGGGCAGCGTCGCCACGCCATCCACCAGATGAAAATTGTGGACGCCGTGCGCCAGCCCGTACACGCCGTTCGTGTGCGGATAGAGACCGGTGAGCAGCACCGAACGCGACGGGCTGCACGAAGCGGCCGCCGCATACGCGGTGACGAACTCGGTGCCGCTGCGACCAAGCGCTTCCAGCGTTGGCGTCCTGATCGGATCGTAGCTCTGGTCGTCGGCAATGATCAGCAGCACGTTGCGGGCGCTGCCCGTTGCAGCGGAGACCTCGTCGCCATTACCTCCCGGACCGGCCCATAACGAGCCGGTTGTCAGCGCCAGCGCCAGAACCGATGCCATCAGCAGCGCAGCTCGCGCAATATTGATGATTGTCATGACTCATCCCTGTCCATGTCGGTGTTCTGTTCGACACCATCGCACAGCCGCCGGGGGCGGGCACGTCTCGCGGCAGAACCAGCCTCCGCGGCTGATCCGGCGCGCACGGGCCCGGCGCTACGCGAGTCCGTGACAGGCGGGCGTACGCGGACGCCTCAATCCCGCAGGTAAGGCGCCACGTTCGACTTGATCAAGGCAAACTCTGCGTCCGTAAAGGGAATGGCGGTTCGAAACGCCTGCCATGAAGCCTGCGGGTCGGGGTGTCCGTCGAACGCGCCGTCGGAGCCGTACAGGATGCGGTCCAGCCCGATCTGACGCATGCGCGCGGCCAGCATCTCGCCGATCTCGAGCGTCCCCGCCGCAAAGGCTGCGTCGCTGGCGTCGAAAAACAGCCGCTGCGTCGCCGGATGGCCGGACTCGACCGCTTCGGCGTAAACCTGCAGCGCGTCCTCGGCCAATGCAGCGCCGCCCCACAGGTGCGCCATCTGGACGGTGACATCCGGGGCGGCGGGGAGCAGGTCCTCGATGAAGGTTCGCGCCTGGGCGGCGCCGTAGTCTTCGCCGTCGCGCGCATGTACGACGATCGACAGGCCCGCCTCGTTGGCGGCAGCGAACACCGCGCGGATGCGCTCGACGTGGGCGGGGTTGGTGAGATCGGCACGCGAGTTGGCGAAGTGCAGTTTCAGGCCCTTGAAACGGTCGTCTCGTGCGCAGTCGCCGAGCAGCTCGAGCGCGGCATCGCTGATCGGATTGAGGCTGCAGAACGCGACCAGGCGATCGGGAAACCGCGCGGCCTGTGCGGCAGTCCATGCGTTCTCCTCGCGGGTGGCGTGCACCGGGTCTTCGGCCCGGAACATCGGCGACTGGAACCAGTAGCCGACCGACAGCACGACGGCACGCTGGATGCCGGCGGCATCGAGCAGTTCCACCAGCCGCGCCGCATCCAGCGGCTGCTCCATGACCGGCCCGGGGAAGACCGGGTGCTCCAGGGCGATGCGCCACTGATCGTCCTCGCGCACGAAGCGCATCATCGCCACCCCGACGTTCTTGCGGTTCTCGCCCTCGCCACGCGAATACAGCGCCGAGAGATGCCCCTGGCGCTCGTCGGCGTGCCACGCGACCGGCAGGATGTCGTACTCCCGTGCGAACCTGCGTGCCATGTGGGCCGCGATCTCCTGCGGGCCCTGCAGCCACTCGAATTCGAACGTATCCAGCGCCACCGCGTCGTCGCTGTACAGCGGCGCCAGAGCCTCGGCGTCGTTCCAGTGGGTCTCCTGGGCGCGAAGCAGTTTGGCGACCGCCGGAGGGAGCCCGGGCTGGTCTGGCGGTGAATTGAGCAGCACCGCTCCCTGCGGGCTGAGCAGGTGCTGGTGATGGTCGACCAGCGGTGCGTCTAATTGCGACGGCGCCTGCGCAATGGCCGCCCCGCATGCGGCGGCCATGAACAAAGCCAGGGCCAGACGCACCGGTGCCCGCGTACGGGCACGAAGTCGGGCGGATGTGTTCATGGCGAGCTCCGGCAGCGGCGACGATCAGAAGCTAGCCCGCTCCGTCCAGCGGTGCGAAGTGCCGTTTGTCACCCGTGCCGGAATACGTGCGAATCACGCCGCAAGTCCCCTGTACTCCCGATCAGGCGGTCAACGCTGCGTGCCCCGCGCCGACTGTGCTCTGATGCCGCGATGGAGACCACGAACACCGCCCTCGACAACAGGGTCCACCAGGCACCTGCTGTCGGCACGGAGAGGCTCGAAGTACTCGATGCCCTGCGTGGATTCGCCCTGTTCGGCGTGCTGCTGGTGAACCTGCGCAGTTTGTCGCTCTACGGCCTGCTTCCGGCACACGCGCGTGAAGCGCTGCCTTCGGCCCCATGGGATCGTGTTCTGGCGATGGTCAACGCGACCTTTGTCGATGGCGCCTTCATCACAATGTTCACGCTGCTGTTCGGTGTGGGCTTTTCCATGCAGATGCAGCGCACCCGGCATCGGCCCGGTGGCATTTCGCTGTACGTCAGGCGCCTGCTGATCCTGTTCGCGATCGGGGTCGTGCACGCATGGCTGTTGTGGTGGGGCGACATCCTGCGCTACTACGCATTGCTCGGCCTGCTGTTGATCCCACTGGCGCGACTGTCGACGAAGGCGCTGGCCTGGGGCGGCGTGTTGATGGTGCTGCTCGCGCCTGTGGTGCTGCAGCCTTTCCTGCCGGACCTGCTGCCGCAACAAATCACGCCGCGCGAATCGGCGGATGCCGCGCTCGTGGCGTTCGGTAGCCAGCAATGGAGCGACATGCTCCATGGAAACTTCGTCCGCGACCTCAGGATGCGCGTGGCGGTATGGATGTTGCCGACGTACATCCTTGGCCGGCTGATGATCGGCGCGGCACTCGGCCGAAGCGGGGTGCTGCACGATATCGCCGCGCATGCGGCTTTCTGGCGCCGCACCTGCATGGCAGCCGCGATGGTCGCGGGATCCGTCGCGCTGCTCCTTCTGGCGAAAAGCCATGTGCCGGGGATGGAGGCTGCCATGGGGCTGCGTAGCGGCCCGGGTCGGGTGCTGATGCAGGTGTCGGCACAGGCCGCGCCTCTCGCGCTTGGAATCTTCTACCTCTCGGCTTTCGTGCTGCTGTTCCAGAAGGCCCCCTGGCAGCGTGCACTCCGCTGGTTCGCGCCCGCGGGACGCATGGCTCTGAGCAACTATCTGGGGCAGACGGTGGTGGCCATTGCGCTGTTCTACGGCGTCGGGCTGGGACTGGGGCCGGGCCTGGGACTGGTCGGGGCCACGGCCATTGCGGTCGCGATTTTCCTTGTCCAGGCAATCTCAAGCCGCTGGTGGCTTGGGCATTTCCTGTTCGGGCCATTCGAGTGGCTCTGGCGCAGCCTCACCTACGTTCGGCGGCAGCCGATGCGTCGCCGGGTGTCGTCGCTGGCGCTACGACGGACGCCCGACGAACAGGGCAGACCGCCCTGAGGAGCCGCGGTGGCGGAGTGCGAACCGAGCGCGGCTGAGGTTCGCAACTGGTTGAGAACAAACTGGTCGAGGACAAAAAGAGGGCCAGCCAAGCTGACCCTCCCGATTGTGCTTCGACGGACCGCCTGCTACCGATCGGTCACCCGCTGCAGCGGTGCCATCTGTGCTGCCGGATCGCCGGTCTCGTTGAGCGGGACCAGAGTGTTCGCGTTCTCGACGCGGAAATAGCGATCCGGCGTGCCATCGGACGGCATCAGGTGCAGGGCGCTGGCGGACTGGTTGAATGTCCAGCGGCCGTTGCCCTCGCCAGCGGGGCTTTCGCGCATGGTGTAGGTGCCCGCGGAGTTGAGGTTGAGCTCCAGGTTTCCACTCGCATACACGCCCGCGTACCTGTCCAGCGCGGCGTCACGCTGCGCTGGATCGTCCTGCATGCCGGCGGCACCCTGTGCGCCTGCCGCGCCGGGATCAACCGCACCGCCCGGAACGATCACCGCGGTGGCGCCGACGTCGGGTGTGGTCACCGCCGGATCGGTCGTTACCGGTGCAATGGCAGCGGTGTCGCGATCGTCGCGGCCCATCATCGCCAGCAGCGCCCAGACCAGCAGCGCAACCACGATCGCTGCAATGATCCAGGGCCAGACGGATTTTTTTCGCTCGATGTTGATCTCGGCCATCGCGGCGCTCTCCTGTTGAAAAGGGGTGGCTGAACGCTACAGAGTGGACGGTAGAGTCATGTGAAAATCCGCGACCGCGGGTTCACTCATCAGGCGCTACCGGCGTCAGCGCTGCTCCCGACCGTTCCCGGTGCTTCCAGCTCTAGCTAGGGCGTTCCCGATTCCGGGGCGCGGCTGGGATCGTCGCCCGCGCGATCACGGTCGCGATCCCCGTTCGTGCGGCCGTCCTGTCCGGCGCGCTTGCGTGGATCGCCCTCGCGACTGCGCAGCGCTTCGTTCGCGCCCCCGTCTTCGGATTTCCTGCCGTCCTGCCTGTCATGATCGCCGCGCTTGTTGCTCATGGAGCGCCTCCTCCGTCACCGCAGCAACCCTAGCGCCACGATCGTTATCCGTGGGTCGCCGGCACCGCCGCAGGTGCACAGAGAGTGCAGGAGCACGCCGCGATGCTGCCGTGCCCATCGGCAGCACGCCGGAGATGAATGGGGACGATACGTTGTTCAGGATCATCACCTGGGGTTGACCGGCCTGCTGGGACATTCGTACCCACACCTCGCTGGGAGCGAACTCACATGCAAACCAAGATACTGACTTGCGCTCTGACCCTTGCCGCCGCCGCCTCCATGGCTGCGTGCACCACCCGTCCCGTGACCATGGACACCCCGGGACCGGGCTCCACCACTGTGCAGGTGCCGGTCCCGGCCACCGCAAACACGATGTTGTCCACCCGGGTGAAGGAATCGATTCAATCTTCCCTGGGCACCAACGCCGCCGGAATCGACGTGCGTGCGCAGGATGGGACGATCTATCTCACCGGGCAGGTCGCCAGCCAGGTGCTGCACGACCAGGCGGTCGCGGCAGCGCGCGGGACCGAGGGCGTCACCACCGTGGTCCACACCGGACTGGTCATTTCCGGCTGATACCGACGGCGTGGTGCAGCCGTCCGGGAAACAGGAATGCAGCCGCGCTCGTCGCGGCTGTTTTTTTGCCTGGGCATGGCGGTTCCGTGTTCGCGCTGCGCGGCGTACCGTGCCCGCGGGGGACAACCGCCCCGTAATGACGGTTGACCTCCGGATAGCTGCAGAAAAGGTCGGGCCATGTTCCGGATAGGCGTCATCTCCGACACGCACGGACTGCTCAGGCCCCAGGCGGCCGCGTTCCTCCAAGGCGCGGACCACATCCTCCACGGCGGCGACATCGGGCGCGAGGAAATCCTGCACGCGCTGGCGGCGATCGCCCCGCTGACGGCGATCCGCGGCAACGTCGACACCGGCGAGTGGGCCGCGGCCGTGCCCGAGACGCGGCAGGTCGTGCTGGCCGGCCTTCGCGTTCACCTCCTGCACGATCGACGGAACCTGGACATCGATCCCGATGCGGAGGACATCGACATCGTGGTGTCGGGCCATTCGCATCGTCCGCTTGTCGAGCATCGCGACGGCGTGCTGTACCTCAATCCGGGCAGCGCCGGGCCGCGCCGTTTCAAGCTGCCGGTCAGCGTGGCGGAGGTGCTCGTGGATCGGGGCTCGATCACGCCCCGCGTCGTCGAGTTGTCGGTCGACGCTCCGAAGCGATGAAGCCCCTGCGGTTCCTCAGCCGACCTGGTCTGCAAGGAGCGAAGCGACTGCCGCTGCGAACATCGCACCCTTTGCAGGGTCGGCGCCGAGATAGAAGTCGGGTTCGATCAGTTCGGCTTCCATCAGCAGCCAGCGGCCCTGTCCGTCGGGCACGGTGTCGATCCTGGCGTAGAGCAGGGGTGAGCTGATGGCGGCAAGCGTCTGCTCGGCCAATGCGAGCGCGCCGGCCGGCGGTGCAGGCAACGAGGTATAGACGCCGCCGTACTGCACCTGCACGCGGAACTCGCCTGCGACGGGGCGTTTGCTGACGACGTGGCTCAGCTGTCCGCCGAAGAACAGCATCGAGGTCTCGCCTTCGGTCTCGATCGTCGACAGGTAGGGCTGGATCATCACCGACCCGCCAGGCAGTTCGTCGGGCGTATCGCCGCGACCGATTCGCAGAGTCTTCCAGGCACCACCGGAGACGGTGGGCTTCACGATCAACTGCTCCGCACCGGTCGCGGAGAACACCTGCGCCAGGTGCGCCGCCGTGAGGTCCTCGGTCCAGGTCGTGGGAGCGATCGCCACGCCCTGGTCGGCAAGCCGAGACAGATAGCGCTTGTCCGAGTTCCAGGCCAGCACATGCGCGGGATTTGCCATGGGCAGGCGCGCCTGCTCCCAGGTGGCGCAGGCCTGCATCCAGCGCGCGTGGTCGTAGTGATAGCCCCAGGCCAGCAGCGGCAGGATCAGAGGAAAACGTGCGAGTTCCGTGCACTGATCGATCTGCGATGTCCATGGGACCGGTATTGCCTCGATGTCCGCAGCGGCGAGCGCGCCGCTCAGTCGCTCCAGCACGAGCTCCCACAGGCCGGCGAAGCTTGCATCCGTGGGATCGGGCGTGAGGATGGCGATCTCGGTCATCGGGGTTCCGGCAACGGGGCGCTGGAGTGTATCGGCATGCCGGCTGCATTCTCCACCAGCCGGCATGATCCATTCCGCGCCTGTCGCCCGCAGGCTTCAGTGCGGCTGCGGTTCCGCCAACGCGTAGCCGGCCGGCACCTCGCTGGACAGATGGTTGCGCGGCAGAGGCTGGTCGAACTGGAAGCGGAAGGCCAGTTCCTTCCCCCCGGGCGGCCCCATCTGCATGGCTAACGGCAGGCCCGACGGGTCCGCCCACAACACCATCGGGTTCCCATCGACCTGCAACGACCAGCCACGCGCCACCACGCCGTCGATGACGCGCGTGCCGGGCAGGAGGTCGGCCTCTCCGCGGAAACGACGGAGTTCCTCCAGCCATTCCAGCGACGCTTCATTCGACCGCTTCGCTCGCTCCAGCGACATCAGCGTCGCGCGTCGTGGACCGTGCAGCAGGGTCAACACGCGCCCGCGCCCCGGATCCACGATGACGCTCAGTTGCTCGCCAACATCGGTACGCATCACACCTTCGGCATCCACGACCATTCGCGATGTCTGCAGCGTCCTGCCACCGAAGCGCTGTTCGACGCGCATCGAAAGCGTTTTGAAGTCAAGGAAGTGCTGCTGCACCGCCGCGAATGCGTGGCCTCCATTCGACAGCAGCGGGATCGCGACCACCGCGACCAGCGCGAGCATCGCCGTGGTGGCCGCCGCGATCCAGGGGCCACGCACCGTCCTGCCGCGCGCGGCCGGTGTCGACCGCAGCCGATGCAGCAGTGCCTGTTGGGCCTGCTCGACCGCCGCCGCGGAAGGATCGGCCTGCGCCGCTTCCACGCGCGCGGCGAGCGAAAGGGATGGTTCCTGTCCGAATCGATCGTTCATTTCGAATCCTCGCTCGCTGTCTCGCGCAGTTGCGACTCGAGGCGGCGCCTCGCGCGGTGCAGGATCACGCCCGCATTGTTCTCGCTGATATCCAGGGCACGCGCGATATCGCCGATGTCCATGCTTTCCAGGTAGCGCATCGCGAAACACCGGGCCTGTTGCCGCGGAAGGCGCGCGATCGCGGCCCGGAGCTGTGAGGCGCGCTGATCGTGCATGCCGACGTGTTCGGCGGATGGAGCGGCCGCAGGCGTCTGTGCACGCCATTGCGGCAACAGGCGCCACCACCGCTGCTGTCTGCGCAGCATGTCGATCGCGATGCGCGTCGAGGCGGTGCCCAGATAGGCCGGCCACGAATCGACATTTTCGCGAGGCGTCTGCAGCAGGCGCAGGAACACCTCCTGCTGCGCGTCCTCCGCCAGCGAGGCATCGCCCAGAACGCGGTACGCGGCCTTGAACACCAGCGGCCCGTACAGCCGCGCCAGCGTTTCCGCGTCGCTGGCGGCAGCCTCCGGGCTCATGGTGCTTTCCAATGGAACGGTGAGGGACATGGCATCGACTTCTCCTGATCGCATGCCCTGTAGACGGATCAATGGGCCGATTCTTACAGGTCACGCCGGAAGACCCGCGCTGGCGCGCGCGCCGCGAAATTACCGCTGTAAAAACGGGCGCCGGGCAACGTCGAAGGGAGTACCAGAACAGGAGACTGCAATGAACATTCGATGCACGCCGATTTTGCCGCGCCGCTTGATCCGCTCCCTCGTCAGTGCGGCGGCATTGGCTGCAGCGCTGTTCACTACCGCCATCGCGGGGCCGGTGTTCGCAACAGCGCCAGGCTCGCCCGGGTTGGATGCCGAGGTCGGGCGGGCAATGGAAGCAACCGGCGCCAAGGGGCTCGCGATAGCGATCATCGATGACGGCAAGGTCACGCACGTACGCAGCCATGGCCTGCGCAACGCCGCAGGCGACCCGCTGGAGCCGGACACCATCATGTACGGCGCGTCGATCACCAAGGCCGCGTTTGCCTATATGGTCATGCAGTTGGTCGACGAGGGCAGGCTGGAGCTGGACCGTCCGCTGGGCGAATACCTCGGTCGTCCGCTCACGGATTATCCCGACGAGGACAAATACGCGTCGTGGCCGGACCTTGAGGGCGACGATCGCTGGCGTCGCATCACGGCGCGCCACGTGCTGACGCACTCCACCGGATTTCCGAACTTCGGTTTCCTGGCGCCCGATGGAAAGCTGCGCATGCACTTCGACCCGGGCAGCCGCTACGGATACTCCGGCGATGGATTCATCCTGCTGCAGTTCGTGATCGAGCGCGGGCTCGGTCTGGACCTGCGCGAGGAAATGCAGCGCCGCGTGTTCGACCGGTTCGGCATGATCAACACCGACATGAAGTGGCGCCCGGAGTTCGCCGGGAATCTCGCCGACGGATGGCGGATCGACGGCCGCGTGGAGCCGCACGACGAGCGCAGCACGGTCCGTGCGGCCGGGTCGATGGACACCACCATCGCCGACATCGCCGACATCGCCCGGCTCGCTGCCGGTTTCGTACGCGGCGATGGCCTGTCCGCGGAATCGCATGCCGAAATGACCAGTCCGCAGCTGCCGATCACCACCGCGTCGCAGTTCCCGACGCTGCAGCCGGAACTCCCCGTCAACGAGCGCCGCGCGGATTTGGCTGCGGGTCTTGGCATGGTGGTTTTCGACGGACCGCAGGGCCCCGGTTTCAACAGGGGAGGGCACAACGAATGGACCGGCAACACACTGGTCTGCGTGCAGGAGGGCAGGCGCTGCGTGGTGATCCTGTCGAACGATGTCCGCGCCGAGGCGGCATTCCCGCACCTGGTCGAGTTCGTTCTCGGAGAAACGGGCGCGCCGTGGCAATGGATCTACCCCGGCATGCGGTTCTGGAGGCCGGAGAGTTGAGGATCAGGAGTCGATCAGGAGCCTGCTTGCGCCTGCCGCTCGACTTCGGATTTACCGTGAAACAGGAGGATTCGGCGAAACCCTGGCGGTGATTCCGTACTCTCTTGCGATTGCCTGCGCGCTGGCGATCGCTTGCCTGTCAGCGTGCATCGCCGCGCGGCTGGAGACCGGCGACCGGCAGATGTGATCGGCAGTCGAAGCGGGGCACGGCGTCCTCGGTGCTCACGCACGGCCGGAACGGTGGAAGCCACGGCATCCGCCTGTGTTCTCCCACTGACAGCGAGAACTGCTCGACCGGCGCAGTGCCGCAGGTGCGGGTGCGCAGCGGAAGCAGCGATGGCGGTGCGGCGCAGTCGTCATCGAACAGGGCGTAGTGGCATTGGCCGCTGGCGCTGGCGATACAGTCGAAGTGCGCGAACGCCGGGTGCGCGACCACCCGGCTGTGCAGCACGTCTGCGCCGTCCACCTGCACCCGATCGACGAACGTGCTTCCGCCGGGCTCACAGCCATACAGCGACAGGGCGGAGAAACAAAGGGCGGCGAGCTTGTTCATGGCTACCTCGGCGTGTCGTGGGCGGCGCGGCCGTACGCAGTCGCAGACGGCGCAGGAAGGGCGGGTGAAGCGATCTACATGTGCCGGAACAGCGCCATGTAGGGCGCGCTGACGGTGAGCGTCTCAGGACGCGATTTGAGCCGGACCGTTCCGCGGCCGCTGTCGTCGCGGACGATGCCTGCGATCGCTTTCAAATTCACGATCGTCGAGCGATGGATCTGCTTGAAGGTGCCGGCATCCAGCACGCCCAGCAGTTCGCGGATCGGCGTGCGCAGCAGGGCTTCGCCTTCGGCGGTCACGACGGTGGTGTATTTCTGCTCGGCACGGAAGTACGCCACTTCATCGACCAGGATCAGGCGCGTCTCGCGGCCGCCGCTGGCGGTGATCCAGGTCAGCGGCTCGGGCGCGTCGGCGGCGGGGCGGCGTCCCAGGCGCTCCAGCAGCGCGGCCAGCGCCGCGGCGTCGTTGTTGCCGGTGCGTGCCTGCAGGCGCTGCACCGTTGCCGCAAGGCGCTCGGCGGCGATCGGCTTGAGCAGGTAATCCACGGCGCCGCGTTCGAACGCGTCGATCGCGTACTGGTCGTAGGCGGTGGCGAACACGATCTGGGTGCGCGGACTGATTTCCGCCGCCGCTGCCGCCACTTCCAGCCCGCTCACTCCCGGCATGCGGATATCGAGAAAGGCGATGTCGGGCGTGTACTCGGCCATGGCCTCCAGTGCGCAGGCGCCGTCCTCGCACTCGGCGACGATCCGCAACTGCGGCCATGCGCGGCCGAGCTGTTCGACCAGCGATCGTCGCAGCAGCGATTCGTCCTCGGCGACGATGCAGGTGCATGGCTCAGACATGGCTGCGCTCCCGCTCAGCGCTGGCTGGCACGGTGATGGTCGCCGCGACGCCGGCCGGGAAGTTTGCGACGACCGCCAGCGCTGCCTCTCCGGAAAACGCCAGGCGCAGGCGCTCGCGCACGTTCTTCAGTCCGATGCCGGTGCCGCTGGTCTTCGTGTTGAAGCCGTCGCCATCGTCGGCCACGGTGACGGATACGATCCCGTCATTGCGGCGCGCCCGGATCCACACGGTTCCGCCGCCGGTGCGCGGCTCCAGGCCGTGCTTGATCGCATTCTCCACCAGCGTCTGCAGCATCATCGAGGGCAGGGGCGTTGCGCGCAGGTTCTCCGGCACGTCGACCTCCACCGTCAGCCGCGAACCCATGCGGATCTTGAGGATCTCCAGGTACGCAAGCGCGCGCTCCAGCTCCGCGCCCAGCGTGGACAGCTCGTCGTCGGCACGCGGGAGCGAGTTGCGCAGGTACTGGATCAGGTGTCCGAGCATCTGGTCGGCGCTCGCGGGATCGCTGCGGGTCAATAATTGCGCGCTGGCGAGCGTGTTGTAGAGGAAGTGCGGTTCCACCTGCGCGTGCAGCAGGCTGAGCTTGGCGACGGTGAGCTCCTTCTCGGTGGCGGTCTGCGCGGCATCGGCTTTTTCGTTGCGTCGGCGCTCGGCCACGCGGCGGGAAATCGCGCGCGTGATCGCCTCGGCGTTCTCGAAGTTGGTGCCGTCATCGACGAGGAACCAGTCGCTCCAGGCCGGGTTCTCCGGCTCGCAGATCAGGGTCACGCTGCCGCTGTCGTTGCTCGGCGTCACCGTCGCCAGGATCTGGTTGCGCGATACGCCGAACCACAACAGCGGGTTCCAGCGTCCCAGCGGGCGTGCTCCGTAGTTGTCGGGACGACCCACCTTGGCCCGCACCTGCAGGCTGTCGCGCGCACTCTCGACCTGTTGGATGCGGGGGAGTTCGCGGATCGCCGCGTCGAGCAGGTCGAATGCTTCGCCCGATTCCAGCGGAATCTCCACCTGCCGGCGCTGCCGGTTGGCGAGGGCGGCGCTGTCGATGCGCCCCGCAATCAGGCGCACGCGTCCCAGATGCGACAACACGCCGGCCACGACCAGGGCCATGGTGATCATGCCGGCGATCGTGACCGGCCAATCCAGGCGGCCCAGCAGCGGCAATTCGTACCAGATCGCCGCGACCAGCAGGATCGCCAGCAGCCAGGCGATGGTGATGCGCAGGACGAAGAACAGGCTCTTGATCACGGGCTTTCTTCCGGGATATCTGAAGGTGCGCGCAGCATAGCGATCCGCGGCCAGCGTCCGGCGCGTGAGGCGACGGATGCGGATATCCGCCGACGAAAGCGCCCTTTCATGGGACGCGCAGGGCACGCAACGGCAGCACGTATCCGCAATCCCGGAGCGTTTTGCACGCTTGGGTCCGCGCCCGGCGGCGGATCGAGGTGAAAGCCGTGTGGATCATTGCGGCGGGGTGCAACCACCCGGATGACCGAATGCCATGCGGATACGACGGTGGCGCCGGCCACGGTGACTGCCGGAAACCGCCATGGCCCGGCGGCTGTCGTCAATTTCGTTTGCTTGCCTGAAGCACGGGATCAGGTGACGTGCCAAGGCTCCGACTGCAGCGCCGGTCGTTCGCTACTTCCGTGATTCTCGTCCCGGGGACAAGAACCCGAGCCGCAGCGAAGGGCCTTTCGGCAGACCGCCCGCGCCCCTGCAGCAGGGCCGGCGAGTGGTTTCCCAGGCCTGCTGCCACCGTGCGGGACTAAGGCGCTCTGGCTGCTCCTACCTCGGAGCCCTGCAGTGCGATCGTGTCGAGCTGCGCCGCGAGGTCCAGGACCTGATTGCGCTGGTCCTGCAGATTCGTCGCGACATTGATGTTCAGCGAGTCGATCGACGATCGCAGCTGCTTGAGCTTGCCCGCATCAAGGTTGGCACTCGACGCATCGATCCGGCCAAGAGCCTGCTCCGCCTGCCGCAGGTGGGTATTGGCGATGCCGAAATTGCGCAGGTCCAGGGCCGCCGCCGCGCGGTAGAGATCCGTGCGCGCCATCAGCAACTGGTTGCGGTTGCGCGCGGACGCCAGCTCGCCCTGCGTGCCCTGCAACTGGCTCTCCATCTGGCTGATGCGCTGCTCGTAGTCGGTCCGCTGCGCTTCGAGCTGGCTCCGGGTCTGGGCATTGCCCCACAGATAAACGCCCAGGATGATGAGCAGCGCCACCACCACCGCACCAATGATGAGGTTTCGTGGCGATGTCGCCCTGGTGGACTGGTGTTCCGGGCGATGCTCGGGGCGGTGTTCTGATTCTGTCGTGTTCATGCGGTTTTCGCCTCTATGGTCGACCCGACTGGAGATGGAGGTTCGGGGCTCCTCCCTGGAGCACGGCCCGCGGGCCACCGTCCCATTCTGCCAGTGCGGGTTCACAGTCGAGTGAAAAGCCTGCCGACCCGAGCCAGACGCCGCTCCCGAACCGCCGGGCCGCTGCGACGATCCGGTTCGCGGTTCGCCGCCCGCGGCTGGAGCGGGTCTTGCGGCGGCCTCCGGAGGTCGCGCAGCGACGACGGCCTAGCCCGGGAGGATGGCTGCCACCGTTGCTGCGCTCTTCTGCGACAGGTTCGCACCCGTTCCGGAGCGGTTCGTGAACTGGTCGGCCGGCCCGGGCTCCCCGAACATTCGCCCCTGCATGCCGGTGCACCCCAGCTCCAGGAGCGCGTCGAACTGCTCCTGGTTTTCCACGCCCTTGGCGATTACGCGGATGCCCATGGCCATGCCGATGCCGAGCACCGCACGGATCACCGCACGCGCCTGGACGTCCTCATCCACCCGGGCGATGAAGCCGCGGTCGATCTTCAGCGTGTGGAAGCCAAACTGCGCCAGCGCGCCGAGATTGGCCTGTCCGCTACCGAAGTCATCGACCGCCACGCGGACGCCCAGCGTGCGGAGCGCAGCCACCAGCGCCTGGCCGGCACTGTCGTGCGCAAAAAGCTGCGCGCCCTTGAATTCGATCTCCAGCCATTGCGGTTCCAGGCCGGTGTCTTGCAGCACCTTGCGCACATGCGTCAGCAGCCGGTCGGCGTCGAACCTTGCCAGCGAGACATTCACCGACACCGGCAGCGGCAACGCGCCGGAAGCTTGCGCCTCGATCTGCCACTGCCGGCTCTGTCGGCAGGCCTCGCGCAGGACCCATTCGTCGATCTGCACCAGCAGCCCGGTTTCTTCCGCCACCTGCAGGAAATCCTCGGGCAGCACCATCGTGCCGTCGAACTGGCGCCAGCGCAGCAGGGCCTCAACGCCGCATATGCCTTCGCCCGGCAGGCGCACCTGCGGCTGCCAGGCCAGGCGGAAGTCGCCGTTGGACAGGGCAATGCGCAGGTCGTGCTCGGTGCGCATGCGCTCCTCGGCGCTGGCCCCCATGATGTCGGTGAAGTAGCTGTAACGCCCGCGTCCACCGTCTTTCGCGTGGTACAGGGCGGCGTCGGCGTTTCGGGTGACGGTGGCGGTATCGCGTCCGTCCTGCGGAAACAGCGCGATGCCGATGCTCGCCGATATGCCCAGCTCATGACCGTCCACGGCGATCGGGCGCTCGATCGCTTCGATCAGTTTTCCGGCAACGCGCGCCGCGTCGCGCGGATCGGCCAGGCGCACCAGCAGCAGCACGAACTCATCGCCGCCCTGGCGGCTGACCGTGTCGTCCTCGCGCACGCACTCGCGAAGCCGTTTGGCGACTTCCTGCAATACCCTGTCGCCGACCGGATGGCCAAGGCGATCATTGATCGGCTTGAACCGGTCAAGGTCGAGGTACAGCAGCGCGCCCTTGTAGCCGCGATCCATCTGCGCCAGCGCCTGCGAGAGGCGGTCGTGCAGCAGCACGCGGTTGGGCAGCCCGGTCAGATGATCGTGCTGCGCCTGGTGTGTCAGCGTCTGCGCCTGTGCATGCGTATGGCTCACATCGTGCAGCAGCACCACGCCGCCACTGGTCTGGCCGAACTGGTCGCGCATCGGCGCGGCCGACTCCGCGACGGCAGCGCTCTTGCCGTCGCGCCGCAGCAGCAGCTTGTCGGCATGTTTGCGGATCGCCGCATTGCGGGTTATCGCGTCGCCCAGCAGTGACGGCACCTGCGCGCCGGTCTGTGCATCGACGAAGCGCAGCACCTCGGCCAGAGGACTGCCCAGCGCCTCGCGTTCGGACCACCCGCTCATCTGCGCCGCCGCGGGGTTGAACACGGTGATGCGCTGCTGCAGGTCGCAGGCCACGACCGCGTCGCCAATGGCATCCAGGGTGATCTCGGCCTTGTTCCTGGTGCCGACCATCAACTTTTCGAACTCGATCTGTGGTCGAAGATCGCGCAGCGCCACGATCACCTGCAGGCCCCGCGGACCCTCGATCGGTGCGAACTGCAGTTCGATGGGAAATGCGTCGCCACCGGCATGCAGTGCGTGTAGTTCCAGGCCGCGTGGCAACTGCTGCGATTCGCGTGTCTCGCGAACCCGCGTCAGGGCGGCGGCAACGCTCTCGTCGGCACCCGGGCGCAGCCATGCCGACAGCGGTTCGCCACGCAGGGAAGCGGTGGTCGCGCCCAGCAGAGCCTGGCAGCGCTTGTTGAGCCGCAGGACCATCCCGGCGGCGTCCAGCACGAGGCTCGGGTCCATTGCACCCGCGAGCAACGCCTCCACCAGCCGCTCCTGTGCGGCGCGCCAGCTCGCGTCCTGCCCGATCAGATGAACGCCGTCGACCGGCCCCTCGCTGGAGAAGCGGGGCTCCAGCTGCAGGTCCAGCATGCGACCGTCATCCAGTTCGATCTGCTGACGCTGCGGCTGTCCGGCGACGGCACGCTGGAACGCGCCCGTCATCGCCGCGCTGCCGAACACCTGTTGCACCGGTTTGTCGAAGACCTGCGCCGCGTCCTTGCCAAGCCACTGCAGGTAACTGCGATTGGTTGTCTGGTGGCGACCCCGGGCGTCGAGTGTCGCGATCAGCATCGGGCTGCGCTCGGTGAGGATGCGCAGCTGATCGCGCGAGGCCTGCATCGCAACATCCGCGATGCGCCGCTGCGTGCTCAGGAGGGCGATGGCCTGGGCCGCAGGGAGCATGACCACGGCCAGCAGGGTGGCACCGGCAAGTGCACCCGTTGCAGCGCCGACCACTGCTGCTGCCGCCATGGTGGCCCCCGACAGCATCACAGCCGCCGCGGTCCAGCGCGGTCCCAACCACGACGCTGCGGCCAGGAGCGGCAGCAGCCCAAGGGGAAGCATCATCGGCTGCCACCACAGCAACAGCGGCAGAGGCAGCCACGAGAGCAGTGCGATCATCGGACGCCTGCGATTCGGGACTGTCCGGATGTTGGCCGCAGCAGCCAAGGCCAGCGGCAAGGTCGCCACCACGCCCAGCGCTGCCATCGGCCACAACTGCCACGGCCCGCCGGAGCCGGAGCCAGTGAGACCGGCGGCCAGCAGATGGCAGAGCGGCAGCGCGCCGGCGCCCAGGGCGGCGGTCAGCGCGAAGGCACGCGCGTCGCGCAGTCCGGCCGGATCGACCCGCTTCCAGCGCAGGAGCACGAAGCAGAGCAGCGAGCCGGCAACCATCACGCAGGCCTGTATCGCCGCGGCGACCGGTGGTCCGCCTGCAATCACATGGCCGCCAGCGGCGGCCGCGCCTGCCAACGCGGCTGATCCGGTCATGCGCAAGGCGGCGGGTTCTTCCAGGTTCAGCAGGAAGCCCACCAGCAGCGCGGCCCAGGCACCGGAGGCGATCGCCGCCAGCCCCGGCTCGCCTGACCACTGTGCGGCTGCGGCCAGCGCGAAAGCCGCCGATGCCGGGGCGAGCGTCGCCAGGGCACTCCAGCGCGATGAAGGTTCCCGGGCCGCCTCATCACCGCGTGCGGCTTGGGTCCCGACATCGGCGTTTGCGGCTGAGTTCGTCGCGGCTGCCTGCGGATTCATGGGTTAAGGCCTGACAAGGGGCGGGCGCAGCTCCTGCCGTACGCCGCCGGCACGCACGGCTACGGTCCAGCGATTGTCGGGGCGCCCTGTTACCTGAACTGTGCGCAGGTCGCCACTGTGGAATGCCTGCGCAGGTGCCTCACTTCGGGTGTGATCCGGTCGACGCCCGTGAATTCGCCTCGCGAAGCTCAGGTCGCGAACAGTTGCGCCTGGATGTCGGCAAAGCCCTTGAACTCCAGCGCGTTGCCGGAGGGGTCGAGCAGGAACATCGTGGCCTGCTCGCCCGGCTGACCGGCGAAGCGCACGTGCGGCTCGATCACGAAGGCGATGCCTGCGCCGCGCAGCCGGTCGGCCAGGCGTTGCCAGTCGGGAAGTTCCATCACCACGCCGAAGTGCGGCACCGGCACGTCGTGGCCATCCACCGGATTGGCCCCTGCCGCCGGCGCAGCCTGCATGCCGTCCACGCAGTGGCAGACCAACTGATGCCCGAACAGGTCGTAATCCACCCAGCGTTCGGCGCTGCGGCCTTCGGCGCAGCCGAGGACGCCGCCATAGAAAGCGCGCGCGGCCGCAAGGTCGTGCACGGCGATGGCGAGGTGGAACGGGGTAATGGATCGGGACATGGTGGCGGCGATGTTCGGAGCGGGCATTGTGCCCCGAACCGACCCTGGCCGGATTGCGCGGGAGCCGGCGACGACGGCGTCAGCGGCGCACGACGACCGTGGTGGCCTTGTTGGCCACGACATAGAACTCCAGATCTTCCACCTGGCGCAGCTTGCCGATCGCGCGCTGCGCGAATTTCTGCGGGGTGATACGGACATGGCAGTTCTGGAAGGGCGCGTCCTCGTTGCGGCCCTTCGAGGTGTAGATCACGCGCCCATCGCGATCCCAGCCCAGCACCAGCCGTTCCTGCTGGTTGCTGGTCCGGTAGATCCAGCCTTTCTGGATATCGGATTCGGCCATTGCCATCAGTGTGTCTCCCCGAAGAGGGCGCTGCCTTGAGTGTGCTGCACGCAGGGGCCATGCGCCGGACAAAGAAAAACCCGGCCGAAGCCGGGTTTCCTGATCAATCGCGGTGCCCGGGGGCGCCGCATTGGATCGGCAGTGGCTTACAGCGCTTCGACAGCGTCAGCCTGCAGGCCTTTCTGGCCCTGGGTGACGGTGAAGCTGACCTTCTGGCCTTCCTGCAGGCTCTTGAAGCCCTGGGACTGGATGGCGCGGAAGTGAACGAACACGTCCTCGCCATTCTCGCGGCTGATGAAGCCAAAACCCTTGGCGTCGTTGAACCACTTGACGGTACCGGTTTCACGGTTCGACATAACTTACTCCTTGGAACAATTTT
>JALYOF010000085.1 GCA_030857025.1 Pseudomonadota bacterium
GCGCCGCGCAGCTGCCAGGCTGCGCGGCGGACCGGATCAGAAGTCGAACAACTCGCCCAGCAGCGACTTGGGCTTCTTGCGGCGGTAGTCCCCGCCATGGCGATCATGCTCACGCGGGTGCCGCGCATGGTCTCCGGAGTAAGGCGCCGGAGCGCTGCGTGGCGGTGCGGCCTGCGCGGGCGGTGCGCTGGCCTGTTCGGCGCGCTCGATCAAGCGGTCGAGCTCACCGCGGTCGAGCCAGATACCACGGCACTGGGGGCAGTAATCGATTTCGATGCCCTGTCGGTCGGTCATCGCGAGGTTCACGTTGTCGCAGGTGGGACACAGCATGGAGTACTCCAGTCGAAGAGATGTATCCGGATCACGGTCGAAGCGTTTCGCAACGCGGGTCCACCACGATGAGAACCCGCGCGCTTGCACCATGTGATCAGGTCAGGGAGCTTGCGGCGGGCTTGCGGCCGCGGCCAGGTTGCATCGCATCGATGCACCTTCGCCGTGGGTCGGCGAAGGTCTCGCTCACAGGACGCGGACGACCTGCTGCTGCACCGGAGCCTGGGCTCGTATTGACGGCGACAGCAATTGGGAGCTACTCCCCTTCGGCGCGGAGGTTATCACGAGCCGAAGACCTTCAGGCAAGCGTGCTGCACGCCACGATCAGCGGCTTCGGCGCTGCGTGGGTCTGGTGAGGCGCGGGTGATCGGCAGGGTTCGCGCATGCGCGTGAAGAGATGCCGGCCATTCCTTCGCCGGGCAATTACGAACCCGGAGGAAAATTGCCGTGCAAGGCGGGACCGATCGCCCGTCATCAGGAGAAATGTTTGTGAAAACTCTCAACATCGTGACGCTGGTGCTCGTCATCATCGGCGGCATCAACTGGGGCCTGGTGGGCTTCTTCGGCGTCGATCTGGTCGCGGCACTGTTCGGTGGCCAGGACGCCCTGCTGTCGAGGATCGTCTACGGGCTGGTCGGACTGTCGGCGTTGTGGCAGATCATGCCGCTGCTGGGTGCGATCAAGACCGACGAGGTGCACGCCGAAGCCCACCGGCGCCACGCTCCGCGCGCATGATCGATGACCAGCAGGAATCGGTGGCGGCGCGGCGTCCAGCGGGTGCGTGCGCCGCGTTGACACCGAGGCTGCGAGGATCGCCGGGTCGTCCCCGGGAGTTTTCCGATGAAGCAGCAACGTGTTCTGGCCATCGCCGGTGTTCTCGCCACGGTTGAAAGTGTCCTCCTCCGTAGACGCGCAGGCGCGCCCGTCATCCCACGGCCCAGTGCCCGTGCACTGCCCGCGTTCGCCCTGACGCTGCTCGTCGGCTGCACGATGCCCGGCGAGGCGGTGCAGCCGATGGTGGCTGGCCAACCGGCCGCCGTCGAAGGGCGGGTGGCGAGCGTCGATTCCTCGGCGATGGCGTACGACGGCGATGCCCTGGTGATGCTGGAGAGCGACTCTCGTGGGGCGGTCACCGTGCACGTCCCGGCACGCACGAATCTGTGCCGTGCGCAGGGACTCGGGATCCTCGGTGACCTGCGGGCGGGAGACCGGCTCCGGGTCGAAGGGACGTTCAGCGGCCCGCGAGACATCACCGTCTGCGAAAAGGCTTCCCACCGCCTGGAGCTACTGGACTGACCATGTTGGTTGCAGCAGTGGCCGACCCGCCCGATCACAGATCTTCGTCCACGACAGGAGCATCCCGATGAGACATCGCCGCCGCGTTGCCCTACTCCTGGTGCTCGCCGCCGCCACCGCCTCGTGCGAGCGCACGCGGCCCATCGCGCAACCGGCGGCCGCGCTTTCGGCAGACGTGGCCGGCGTCAACGCGGAGCCCGGGCGCGCCGGTGTGGGCATCGTCCCGGTCACCGCCAGGCCGGCCGGACCATCTCCGGTAGCATTTCCGAAGCTGGCCGTGATCGAGGCCGCGACCTGAGGAATGTTCCACGCGGGACTGACTGACGCGGATCGGCGAGGCGTTTGAACCTGATGACTTCCGTCCACCAGGACGGGACGATCACGCGTTGGCGCACGACGTACGAACAGTGATAGTTTCTGCCGGTGCGACGGATCGGGGGATCCGATGAGAAACGGACTTTTCTCCACCAGGGGTGTCTCGGTGTTTGGCCACGCTGCCGCGCAGCCGCCGGTCGTGTCCGCGGGCAAAACCCCGTGATCGACGACGTGTACCCGGCCACAAGCTGGTTCTTGTGGGTGGTCGGAAGCGCATTCCTGCTGGGTTCGGCGCTGCCGCTCCTGTTCGTTCCGCTTCGATGGGGCCGCGCCTTCGGATGGCGGATCCGCGAAGGGGACGCTTTCACGATCTATCTGGGGCGATGCCTCGGCGCCGTGGCGGTCGTGCTGTCGCTGGCGGTGTTCCGCGCCGCACCCGCCCCCGCGGAGTACCTGCAGACGCTCGAAATCCTGCTCGCTGGCGCGACCGGCCTGCTGCTGGTCCATGTCTGGGGCGCGCTGCGACGTTCGCAGCCCTGGCAGGAAAACGCGGAGATCGCGATGTATCTCATCATCGTCGCGGTCGGCGGCCTGCTTTACAGCGGTCTTCCGGGGGCGATGCCGTGAGCCGGGGGATGTGGAGACTTGCGCCGCCTAGGCTGCTGCCCATGCACCGGTTGTCGTCAGGGAAGCACACTTGGAGAACCCACGCATGACGTTCCGCAAAGCGTTGCGCCCGCTTGCCATACCGGTCATCCATGCCATGGTGCCGTTCAAGACCTGGGCCTGGACGACGCGCCGGACGTGGCTGCGCGGCCTGATCCTGGAAATCACATCGCTGATCGACTTCCTGCTGGTCGGCATGCTGGTGCAGAACAACGCGCTGATGATGACCTTCAAGGCGTTCGGCGGCGGCAACTTCTTCTTCGGTCGCGCACTGATGGTGACCGATCACGCCAGCGCCGCAGCAGCGGTGGTGAAGCCGCAACTGCGCGGCAGCCTGTTCATGGGCCTGCCCATCGTCGGCTATGCGCCCAGTACCTTCATGAGCAATGCCGGACCCATCAGCGTGAGCCAGCCGGCACGCAGGGTGCTGCGCCGACACCTCGACGATCACGTGGTCTCGGACGCGCACCGCTCGCCGGACATCGCTGCACTGCGGGCCGACTGCGCGGACGTGCTGTCCGACTGGGCGGGCGATCCCAGGCGCGACACGCTTTGGTCGCTGCGCGGCACCGCTGCGAGAATGCTGGCGCGGATCCTCGCCGACGTGGACGTGCCGAAGGCCGAAATGGATGCGGCCACCGCTGCGTACCTGCGGCGATTCGGCGAGCTCTCCGCGTTCTCCTACTACGCGCCTTTCATGCTCAGCCTGCTCGGCACCCATGAAACGATCCGGCGCGACGTGTTCCTGCCGCTGAAGCGCCACGGCATCGATCCGCTCGTCGTCGACATGATCATGTTCGCGGGCATGTTCAGCGTCGGCACCATCGTGATGAAATGCGTCGAGTACACGCGCGTGCACGATGTCGACTACGCGTCGCTGAGTCATCGCGAACGACTTGCATTCGTGGTCGAGTCCCTGCGGCTGTTTCCGACCGTGTCCACCGTGCATCGGATCGTCGAAGAGAGCGAACAGGTCGCGGTCGGCAAGCGGATGATCGATGTCCGCCCCGGGTGCGAGATCGCCTATCCGTTCGTGTGCATCCATCGCAACGCGGAGGTCTTCGGCGACCCTGAGGCCTTCAGGCTCGATCGACCCGCTGCGGAGGTCGCGCAGATCCTGAGCTGGTCACGGGGGCCGAACATGTGCCCGGTGCGCGATCTGTCGGTGGTGGTCACCGTGCTCATGCTCGACACGCTGGCCGAATCCGCAGGCGACCTGCGCCGCCTCGATATCTACAACATCGAATTCTGATGCGGATCGAACCATCGGGCGATGGACGGCACGCTCCGCAGCCCGGGCTACGGCCCGATCTGCAGCGCGACCCGCACGGTGGCTGGCGTGCGCGATGGGACCGCGACTGGCGCGCGCCCAGTTCGCTGACGGTGCTGCTGCCAACCGCAGCGCGGGACGGCGCCATCGTCGACACGAAGACGCTGCGGCAGCTGATGCAGGAGCGCGAGTCGACCGTGATGGACGCTCTCGCCAGGGTGGAAGGCCTGCACGCGCTTCGCATCGTGGTGGTGCCCGATGACAATGGACACGGGCCGCGCCTGTTGATCAACAGCATTTCGGACGACTTCGAGCGCGTGCATCGTGCGCGGGTCGCGCAGGTGCTGTGGCCGCATGTGCATGATCTGCTCGCCGGTGCGCCCGAGCGCCCGGAAGCGCTGGAAGCCCTGCTCGAACGCCATCATCGCCGCGACAACACCCTGTTCCATGCATCACCGGGTGTATCGCTGGTGCAGATTCGCGCGGAAGCACGGCTGCGCGCAGTGCTGCGCGCCTGGGCCGACAGCATGCGCGCCTCCGGCCGGCTGCAGACGCTGTCGCTGGAGGAGGCGCGGCTGGCGGCACGCGCGCATGTGGTGGCATCGGCAGACGAAACCTGCGCGCGCGAGCCCACGCCCCGCATCGGCGGACGGTGGCGGCGCCGCGCCGACCTGGTCGCCGGGTTCCTGGTGTTCCCGATGCTTGGCGTGATCGGCAAGGATCTGTGGCTCGCCACGCGCCAGGTGCGCTCCACGGCAAAGCGCTGCCTGGCCACGCTGGCGCTGGGCGTGTGGTGGCTGTATGCGGCGCCGTTCACCGCATTGGCGTTCCTGGGCGTGCGGCTGTTGGAGCGCATCGAGCCGGATGTGCTGCCGCCCCCGGCTTCCGACGAGAAGCTCGATCTGATCGAGATCGTCGAAGACGGCCGCACCAAGAACGAACTGACCATCTGGTTTCCCGTCAGGCCCACGCGTGCCGGCCGGCTGATGATGTGGCTGATCCTTTTCGGGGCGGGTCTGGGCACCCGCCATGCGTGGACTCGCGGCACGCTTGCCGGTGCGCAGAACATCCATTTCGCGCGCCTGCTTACGGTCGATCGCGGAACGCGGATGATCTTCATGAGCGACTACGAAGGCAGCTTCGATGCCTACATCGATCACTTCATCGGTGTCGGTGGACACACCCGCGCGGTGGTGCCGATCTCATCGCGGGTCGAAGGCTGTCCGAAAACGCGATGGCTCTTCTGGGCCGCCGACATCGTTTCGTTCCGCCAGCGCTGGCGCGAAATGGTCCGCAGCTATCAATTGCAGGCGAGCGTGAGGTACGTCGCCTACCCGCTGCTGTCGGCGAACGACATCATTGCGCATCGCGAGATCCGCGACGGTCTGTTCGCCGCGCGACTCTCGCCACAGGCGCTCGAACGCTGGGCACGCAGGATCTGACATGCCGACCGACGTCATCGCCCACACCGTGCAGTCGCTGGTGTTCACCGGGTTCGGAACGCTCCCGCATGGCGCGATGCTGCGCGTGCGCGGGATCGACCGCGACTGGCTGCAGCGCCTGCTGCCACGACTGTCGTTCGGCCGCGATGCCCACGCGCAGGGCGTTCAACTGCTGCTCAGCGCGCGCGGCATGACTGCACTCGGGCTTGCCACGGAGCAGATCGACGCACTGGGTCGCCAGGTGCGCGACGGCATGACCAGTTCGCCGTCGCGACAGCGCATCGGAGATGTCGGCCCCATGGCACCGACCGACGCCTGGTGGACCGACCTGGATCACGACGCGATGCTGCTGGTGTACGGGGCAACGGCCGCCGAGGTGGCGCCCCTGGTGGATGCGCTTTCCCTGGGCGTCGAGGTAAGCGGGCGTCGGGCAATGCGCATTCCCCCGGGCAGTCGCGAGCCTTTCGGTTTTCTCGATGGCATCACCCGTACCCGCGTTGCGCGCGAAGGCGCGGTGCACGAAGACGGGATCACCGATGGCGAAGTCCTGTTCGGGCATCGCGACGCCACCGGCGCGATCGCCGACGGCGGCGCGTTCGGCCTGCACGGCTCGCTGGTAGTGGTGCGCGAGCTTGCGCAGGATGTGGAAGCGTTCTGGCGGTTCTGGATGCACGCTGCCGACGACGATGCAGAGACCGCGCTGCTGCTGGCGTCCAGGTCCGTTGGCCGGTGGCCCAACGGCATGCCGGTCCGGCCCGGCGACACCCGCGAGCCGGCGCTGGTGGAAGAGCAGTTGCACCGGACCTCGTTCGCCGACGATCCCGAAGGCATCGGCTGTCCCTACGGCGCGCACGTCCGTCGCGCGAACCCCCGCGATACGCTGGTGCCCGACGCTGCGCTGTCCAGCGGGATCTCGGGATTACATTCGCTGATCCGGCGCGGACGGATGTTCGGTCCGGATGCGCCCAACGAGTGGTATCCGCCTCCACTGCGTGCGGCCATGCGTGCGGATGCCGGGCCGCACGCGGGCGCCGAGCCTGCAGCCGGTGCGGGTACGACCCCGGCGACGGACATCCATGCCGGCGCGACTCCTGGCATCGGCGAGGAGCGTGGGCTTATGTTCATCGGTCTATGCACAGACCTGCGGCGGCAGTTCGAATTCATCATGCAGAACTGGCTGCTGGCGCCCAAGCACGCCGGCCTTTACAACGAAGTCGATCCGCTGCTGGCGCACGTCGGTACCGCGCGCGACTTCAGCCTGCCGACCGGCGGGTTCTGCCGGCATCTGAGCCCCGTGGGCGGCTGGGTAGCGCCGCGAGGCGGCGGTTATTACCTGATGCCCGCCCGCGACGCGCTGCAAGGCCTGCTGCGATCCCCACCTGCGCCACGGCAGCCGCCGCTGGGGTAGGCAAGCACCACCCAGCCGATCAGGAAATCTGCCAGGCCAATCACCCATTGGTCGGAACCGAAGTAGTCCGACCCGAAGTAATCCCACCCGAAGACGACATTCAGCCGTCGTGCCCACGCGGGGGTATCGAGCACCGAAATGGGTCCATCCGATCTGTGGACTGCTGTCAGCGCTCGCCTGTATCCGGGTTTCGACCCGGGCCTCGTCAGTCGGCCGTCCGGGTTGCAAGCTGCCCACGCAGCGCCGATCGAACGGTGGTAGCTTCTCCATGCAGGACGGGACCTGGGAATCCGATGAGAAAGGGAATTTTCTCCACCTTGACCACACGGATTGGCTCCGCCGGCGAGACCAGTGCGCAATGGCGTGGTCTGGGCGCCATCCTGCGATGGACGCCCGGTTCGGCCCTGCAGCCTTCGTCACTCCCTCGTTGCGCCGCCTGGAGCGCCGCCCCCGGCCGGAGTGCCACTGTCTTTCGGCCGACAACCCTTCGCTCCCTCTTGGCGATCTGTGCCATGTCGCTGCTGGCGAGCTGTGGTTTGCAGGGTGAAAGTGCGACACGAACATCGGGCGAGCTGGACGCCCGACTCTTCAAGCTCACCGCCGGGCTCCCGTGCGAGGCCGCCGCCGACATTCTGGATTGCGTCCGACGCAACGAGTCGTCCGCGGCTAGTAAGAACGACGTAGCCATCTCAAGATCGGGCAGCGCGCTCTGCATGGCCGCGCCCGACAACGACGAAGTCTGCCTGCCGCCGGCGCGGCAGATTGAACACCGGTTCCTCGAGCGAACACATGGCTACTTCGTGGTGGTGGAGATCGAGCACCCGGAGGGATACACCGTGCTCCTTGTCGACGAAAAGACGGGCAGCCGAAGCCGCATCGACAATCCGCCCCTGTTTTCCCCCTCCAGAAATCACTTCGCCACCGTGTCCTATGACACCGATGCCGGCTACCTGCCCAACAGGGTGGCGATCTGGAACTCCACGGGCAGCGAGTTGCTGTACAAGGTCGACAGGTTCGCTCCTGGTACCGGACCGACCCGGATCCTTTGGGTAACTCCGACGCGATTGCAGGTGCGCTACAACCAGACTTTGTATTCCGCGGAGCCTGACGAAAACACCGGAAGCTTCAGCGTGTGGAAGGACGCGACAGGCAGGTGGCATGACGATTACACAAGGTAGTCCGAAGTTATCCCCCAAATCAGGAAAAGGAGCACGCTCATACACCTAAGGCATCTAGCAGCAGGATTGATAGCGCTGGCAGCGTCACTGTCCCCAAGCAAGTCCGCACATGCGGAACCAGCCTCGGTCTGCAAGGAGGCACAGCTCAGCGGTGCATCGCTGGGGTTGTGCAATGCATACGTGAGCGGGCGAAATTGCCTGGATCCATCGATTCACGACAGCCAGCGCTGCGTCTCCCTGCGACGCTCCTTCGCGGGCGTCACTGACGGGAAAGATCTGGACCAGATACTCGGAAGTGATTCGGTGCGCGCGGTGGTGCCTTCCACCGGCGGCTCTGTGACGCTGCCCGGCGTGGGGACGGTCACCTTTCCGTCCGATGCATTCGCAAACGACACCACCGTCGAAGTCGCAGCCGGGCGTGATGCATCCGTTGCCGCGCTCTTCGAAGAGTTCGCTTCGATCTTCCGTCCTTCGTCGCGCCTGGCCTATGAGGTCACAGTCACCACCGGCGCTCTTCCGCCGCTCTCGGAGACCTTCGACGTCCGTCTCGACCTGCCGGCGGACTTCCTTGCCCAGGTGCCCGAGGGAAATGGCATCGAATTGTTCGCGATACTCGAGCAGGAGAGCGACCTGTCCTTTCCGTACCAGAGTTTTGAACTCTTCGAGAGCCATCTGACCGAAACAGGAACCGGGATCGTGGCCAGCTTGCCCGGCGCCGTATTCTTCCTTGATGGCGACGGAACGTACAAGGCGGTCTTCACTCTCGCACCCACGCCCGGGGTGAAGAATCCACCGGCCGCGCTGCTGCAGAGCGCGCTCAGCCAACTGCAGAGCATTTCGCCAAGCACTTCCCAGTGCAAGGCCGCTTCCATTGCCTGCCCAGTCAATGGCGGCTGCACCGTGACCAGCCCCTTCAGCCCGGCTCGCAGCCATCCGGTGTTGGGCAAAACGCGCCCGCACCACGGTGTCGACTATCGGGCACCAACCGGCACCCCCATCCTGTCCGCGGCGGGCGGCGCCATCGAGCGCTCGTATACCAGCACTTCGTTCGGCGAAACCGTCATCGTCCGGCATACCGACGGCGGCGCGACTTTGTACGCGCACCTCCAGAGGCGTGACGTCCAGGCGGGCGACACAGTTTCCCGAGGGCAGAATCTCGGAACCGCAAACAGCACCGGCGTGTCGTCCGGACCCCATCTGCACCTGGAATACGTACCAAACGGGCAGATCATCCAGTCGAAATCGAGGATCGATCCGGATGCGTGCGTGGACGCACAAGGCTCGGGCAGCGTCACGGTCAGCGACAGTGGCAACCTCGCCGACGACGCTTTCGGCGTGGCGATCGACGGGTTCGTGATCGGGCAGACCTCGATCGGCGCTTCCAACACCCTGGCCATCAGCAACCTGAAGGTGGGCGAACACACCCTGACCTTGACGGTGCTGATCGCGCCGGACAACGTGGGCACCTATACCGTGACCTTGAACGACGGCCTCAAGTTTGCGGACGGCTCCACGCGCAAGTCCGGCACTGCGCCTCGGGGTGCGACGCTCAACTGGAAGTTCATCGTTCCGTAACCTGTGATCGCCCGGGGACTACCAGCCATGATGCCGGAGCACGCTACAGCGCGTGCTCTGGCGATTGCCTCAGCCACGACGGGACTGGCACTGGCACTGCTCAGTGGCGCGGTTGCTGCCCATGGCGGCGGTCTCGATGCCCAGGGGTGCCATCACGATCGGAAGAATGGTGGCTATCACTGCCATCGTGGTTCGGCATCACGCGCGCCGGCTGCGGCGACGCTCGCGCCAGCACAGGCTGCCCGGAACAATGCTGCCAACAGCCGCGGTGCGTCCGCTCCTTATCGCAACTGCGATGCCGCAAGGGCAGCGGGAGTGGCGCCGGTCAGGCGAGGTGATCCGGGATATGGACGCCACCTCGATCGGGATAATGATGGAATTGGCTGCGAGTAAGCCACCCGAACTAGACTCATCTTCTGCGCGGGTGCGTATCGGTCGCTGATGTTCTCTGATCTCGCGGAGCTGACGTCTTGGCCGAAGCACTTGGTGAAGCGACGTGCTGATGGTCCCTTCTCTTGCGCCCACAACGCGTGGACTCCCGAATGGCAAATCTCATCCTGCTGCTCTCAATCACGATTCCCATGGGGATCGTGCTAAGCGTGCTGTACGGTCTGCGTTACTTGCGCGGCAGGGACAAGCGCCGTTCACCTTTGACCTTGAAAGTTTTGAATCTGCCCGGCGAGGGTTTGCGCCGCGCGATCGAAAAGCAGGACGACGGGTTCCACGAAAATCTTGCGCTGGTGATGGCGATCGGGCCAATCTTTCTGGCAACGTGGCTTCTCATCCGCGTGGATCGCGTCATACCGGACTGGGGGCTGGTCCGCTTCGGAGTCGGAGACGCAGCTATCGCGCTCGTCGGGGCAGGCCTCCTGGCCTGGTGCACCTTCCGACTGATCCAGCACGCGCACAAACTTCGCCTCTACAAGCAGGGACTGGCTGCCGAGCTTGCCGTCGCCCAGTGCCTGATGCCCTTGATGGCAGATGGACTAGCGGTATTTCACGACTTTCCCGCTGAAAAGTTCAACATCGACCACATCGTGGTTGGGCGCAGCGCGGTATTTGCGGTCGAGACGAAGTCCCGCAAGAAGCCCGAAGCGAAGGGTCGCCAGTCCGCGCGGGTGAGGTATGACGGTGAAAAGCTGTCCTTCCCGACTCATGCGGAGACCAGACCGATCGAGCAGGCCGGCTATCAGGCGCAATGGCTACAAAAGTTCTTGAACAGCGGCGTGGGAGATCCAGTTCGTGTCATTCCGGTTGTTGCGCTGCCCGGCTGGTACGTCGAGAGCAGAGTGTCGCGCCCTGACGTGTTCGTAACCAACTGCCACAACCGATATTCATGGGGAACACCAGGTTCGGACCGGCATTCACCGACGCGATGCGCAAGCGGATTGCGCACGTGCTGATAGAGCGCGATCCAAGTGAGCCTGAGCCCCGATAAACAAGAACTCTGGAAAATGGTGTCAGGGGAAATGGTGTCAGGGGCGATTCGAGCGGGTTCGGCGACCGCCCGACCGCGCGAGCCGCGGCGAACCGGCTGGTCCTGGCCTCCACGGAATTGGTGTCAGGGACAATGCGAGCCCTGGTTCCGATCACCGCTCGAACCACAGGCGCCGGCGAACGGTTTTTCGGCCTGATCTCGACAGTGACGGCTAGTTCGTCGTGCCAACCCTGTTTCCTGTCATCGAACGCTACCCATATGAACACCAGGAACAGCGGGATACTCGACACGAAGTAGGCCAGATAACGGCCGATCGATTGTCCCAGGGACGCAGCTTCCCCGCTCCTGGCGTCAACGATCTGGGCGGACAACCATCTTCCCCGGCGTGGCGCGCTTGTAGGCTTAGAACATCACCGTGGCCACGGCAGGGAACACCCAACTGATCAGGGAATCCGTTTTTCTTCCAACTCCTGCGTTGCCAGTGGCTTGTCTTCCACAGCCTCCGCCAACACCATCTCGTAGAGCTGCAGGCGGCTCCTCATCAGCGCCCCCATGAATGCAATCACGTAGGTGATTGCCAACAGCAGTGCCAGCACGCCTTGCCAGAGCGGCAACTGCGTATCTCCGGTGACCGCCTTCAGCTGCAGTCCGAGGGCCACCACAACAGGGATGATGCCCAGCTTGTCGAGGCTCCCGCCCAGCAATCCCACCTTTTCGGTCAGGCGCGCCCGCATCGCGCGCGCGAAACGCAGGTGTTGCACGATCTGCTCCCTGGGGAAGCCGGACAGCCACTGATCGAGCAGCCGAAACTGCTCGATGTCGTGGTCCAGTTGGCCGACCTGCTCGGGCTTCCACATCAGCATCGAGCGGGCAACGACAAACCAGCTACGACATATGTAGGGCAACAAGGCGACGCAAGCCACTGCTGTGCCCCCCTGCGCCAAGGGGACCATCCACTGCTGCGGCTCGAAAATCCTGATCAGCACGACCGGGAGCAACCCCGCGATCAGAGCCGATGTGCCGACGACATTCAGCCGTCGTGCCCACGCGGGGGTATCGAGCACCGAAATGGGTCCATCCGGAAGCGCGTCGATACGTTGCGCCAGTTTGGTAAAACTCAATCGGGCTGGTGCCGTCGGGGGTGATGCATCCGCCGCGAGCGCTTCGGAGAATGGCGACTGCAACATCAGCGCACCGCGCCGAACTGCTCGCCTGGGGATGCGTCGCGGGCGGAATCGCTCAATGCGTAAACGCATTCGAAGAACGGCGCTACCTCATCCCAATCACGCCCCGCCTGCTTTGCCCGCAGCAGGAATCGACCAAGGTCCACTACATCGGGGTCGTCCTGAAGGTGTTCCTCCAGTGCGCCGCGTGTGTCGGCTGATGCATGCAGGCCGTGGTCCTGCATGTTGTATGCGTGGAATTCGCTGATCAGTCCCGGTGCTGCAACGCGATCACCCGCAATGGAGCAGGTACGCGCCGATGAAGGACTGTTCCGGTCTGCGTGCCCGCGCGCAAAACTATCCTGCAGCGCGTGCAGGATGCTGCCGAATGCCACGTCCCGGACGTACGGCCGCAGGCCCGGACTGCCCAATGTGTACAAGTCCTGCACCTTCCACTCGGTGCGACTGAAACGGCTCTGCATCGTGGGGTTGTCGATGTCCCTGAGGATCGTGTCAAGTCCGTATTCCCCGGAGACGATTCGCCAGTTGAACTCTGCCCAGTCCAGGATCAGTCGCCGTGTCTGCTGCGGTGACGCGCCGTTTGCTGCCGCCATGGCGTGGAGGAATTGCAGGTCGCCGAAGTGGCTGCGGTACAGCAGTGCCGAACGGCTCTGCGCATCGAAAATATCTCCGGCAGCTGCTCTGGCGTTCGCATGCTTGAAGAGCTGGTACCAGCAGTAGGGCTGCGTCTGGAACCGGATGGTCTGCGTGACCTTGCAACGGGTGCCCTTGCCTTCGCCGCTGCTGATCCGGAACGGCGGGTCATCATTCCATCTGACCCCCGCCAGCACCGCGGCGGGTGCACGGCTGGCTTCCACGCCTCCGCAGATGTTTCCGTCGCAGCCGTAGATCCGGTTGGTTATTTCCTCATGGACGGGCTCGCCGAACGCCTGCAAACCCCAGCCGGCGGCCTTGCGTTCCAGGCTCGCCAGCCAGCTGCCGCGCACACCGCTCAAACGCGACTCTTCCACGGTGCCCGTCGGTGAAAGCTTGTGCGCGTGAAGCGCCGTGGAACCCCCAACCCAGCCGGCGATCGCCAGCACTCCGATACGCAGCACTCTTTTCATGATCTGCTCCCCGGCCGCCCCCCGCGGCACGTTACGAATCGTAGCGCGCCGCCACATTTTCGGGTGTGAGCCTGAACCCGTTCTTGCCTCAAATGTTGCGTCAGCATGGGTGTTTTCGACGAACTCGTTCTCGCGTTGAAGGCTTAAGCGCCACGTGTTGCCGCTGAGCCGAACGCAGTCCTGCTGCCCGTTCCAGCCGGCGCACGCCCCGTCCGGTCGGCACGGTGACTTTCGACATGTCTTTACATAAAGATACTTGTCATCGATATTGTCGGCCGGTTGGCAGCGGGGACGGCAATGAATGAAGGAAGGCACCGCAAGGACAGGATCGAGGACCTGCTCGCCGGGTGGCAGCGTGAGCGGCCGGAACTGGACGCGCAACCGATGGCGATCGTCGGCCGCGTACTGAGCCTGGGACGGCGGCTGGAAGCCCGCGCCAACCAGGCGCTCAAGTCGAGCGGCCTTCATTACACTGACCTGGACGTGCTGGCCACTTTGCGCCGCAACGGCAAGCCCTACCGGCTAACCCCCACGCAGCTGCGCGATTCGGTGCTGATCACCTCCGGCGCGATGACCGCCTGCCTGGACCGGCTGGAAGATGCCGGCCTGATCGCGCGCCGCGACAACCCCGACGACCGCCGCTCCACGTCGGCCCAATTGACTCCTGCCGGTCGCGCGCTGATCGACCGAGCCATCGTCATCCGCTTTGCCGAAGCGACCGAGGCGGTGTCGGGACTGTCGGCACGCGAGCGCACCACGCTGGCCGCCCTGCTAAAAAAGCTCGGGCAGACACTGGACGACTAGCCGCACCAGCTGCCGGCCCGATGGCGATGCCGGCAGCACCAGCCCCATCCAACCCACGGAAACGACTGACATGCACATCCTTTTCGATGCCGAACACCGCCTGCGCAACGGCTGGTGGATGCTGATCTTCGTGGCGCTCGTCGCCGCCACACGGCCGGTGTACGGCCTTCTGTCGCGCGGCCTGACCCAGGCCGGCGTCAACGAGGCGTGGCGGGAGCCGCTACCGTTCGTGTTGGTGCTGCTGGTCACGTGGGCGTGCCTACGCCTGCGCAGGCAGCCCTTGGCGAGCGTGGGGTTCGGCCTCGACCGGCGGTGGTGGCAGCAGCTGATGCTGGGCCTCGCGCTGGGGATCGGCTCGCTGCTACTGGCGACGGGTTTGATCATGGCCATCGGCGGGGTGACCTTCCAGCTCGACGCGGGCCGCAGCCTGGGCATGGTCGCCTACGGCCTGTACGTGTTCGCGTTCGTGGCGTTGCTGGAGGAAACCCTGTTCCGCGGCTTCCTTTTTCAACGCCTGGTGGACGGTGCCGGCGTGTGGGTCGCGCAGATCGCACTCGCGTTGCTGTTCGCACTCGGCCACTGGGACAACCCGGGCATGACCGGCGTCACCAAACTGGTGGCGAGCGTGGAACTGGCGCTGGCCGCAGCGATGCTGGGGCTGGCGTACCTGCGCACCCGCAGCTTGGCACTGCCGATCGGTCTGCACCTGGGCTGGAACTGGGTGCAGGGCCACGTGCTCGGGTTCGGTGTCAGCGGCCTGGGCCACCAGGGCTGGTGGCGCCCGGTGTTCGATGACCGCGCGAACTGGCTCAGCGGGGGCGAGTTCGGCCCCGAGGCCAGCGTGTTCGGCATCGTCGCCGACCTGGTGGTGATCGGCCTGCTGTTGCGCTGGAAGGGCCTGTCGCCCGCGCAGAACAACGCCGCGGGCGTGACGCCAGCCCTCCTGCCGGGCGCGGTGATACCGGCACGCTGAGTGCGCGCCTTGTACCGCACGCTCCGCTTCGATTTGGAATCTGATTTGTCGCGTCCAGCGGAGCGCGTAAGCAACTTTGGACCCTGAATGCGGGAACAACGCGCAATGCGATGACTGCGCTGCGCGTCCCACCTGTCTGCAGAAAAGCGGGCACTTCAACCTGAAGACAGATCAGGTTGAAGCGCCTTCGGCACGGTCACAGGCGTGCGCGTCTTGCAGAGCGGGCGATCCTGCTTGCCGCAAGGCATTCGGCATGTGGCGTCAATAGCGGATCGGCGCACCCTTCGAGTCACGCCTGGCGCGGCCCACGCTGGGCGCCTTCCCGGGCGGTACCCACCAGGTCCAGCAAGGTCCGCTCCAGCACGTTCAGGTCCACCGGCTTGACCAGGTGCATGTCGAACCCTGCCCTCGCGGCCTGCTCACGGTCGCTGTCGCGTCCATATCCGGTAATCGCGACCAGGCGGATGCCCGCTCCATATTCGGCGCGCAGCCGGCGCGCCAGTTCGTAGCCGTCCATGACCGGCAGCCCGATGTCGAGCAGCGCCGCATCCGGACGGAATTCGGCCGCGATCCGCAACGCCGAGAGGCCTTCGCTGGCGGTGCGCACTTCGAACCCCGCGTATCGCAGGACCGACGCCAGTGTGGACGCGGCATCCTCGTTGTCGTCCACCACCAGCACCGTTCCGCGCATGTGTCCCGATTCCGATGCCTCGACCTCGGCGCCTCCGGCGTGCTGCGATGCGCATGTCACCAGTGGCAGTTCTACGACGAACCGGCTGCCGTGGCCCTGCCCCTCGCTGAGCGCCTCCACGCGGCCACCGTGCTGGACCACCAGGTTGCGCACGATGGCAAGTCCAAGGCCGAGCCCGCCCTGCGAGCGGTCGAGCCCACGTTCCTGCTGCTCGAACATCTCGAACACGCCTTCGAGCATCGATGGATCGATGCCGATTCCCTGGTCGATCACTTCAACGCGCGCGACGTCGCCGCACCGATGCGCGGTGATCGTGATCGGCGAGCCCGGATTGCTGTACTTGGCGGCATTGGTGATGAGGTTGGAGAAGACCTGTGCCAGGCGCGCCGGGTCACCGAACACCGCCAGGCCGCGCACCGGAACCCGCGCATCGAGATGGTGACGGCGCTGCTCTAGCAGCGGACTGGACATTTCCACTGCATGCTCGATGACCGACGCCAGCTCGAGGTTTTCGCGCGCCAGCACAAGCTTGTCGCCGGTGATCCGCGAGATGTCGAGCAGGTCGTCCACCAGGCGCAGCAGGTGGCGCACCTGCCGCTGCATGATCTCGTGCTCCGGCGACCAGAGCCCGCGATGGCGGATCAGCTCCAGCGCGGTGACGATCGGCGACAAAGGGTTGCGCAGTTCGTGCCCCAGCATCGCCAGGAAGCGGTCCTTGGCCAACGTGGCCTGCTCCGCGCGCGCGCGCGCGGAGCAGAGCGAGTGCGCCTGCGCATCGAGTTCAATCAAAGACCTGTCGTGCTGGCGGCGGGCCTCGTCGAGGGACTTCATCAGCGCCGCGGACTGCTTCAACTCGTAACGCGACGCCGCCAGTTCGCCCTGCGCGATCGCCAGCGCCTGCTGGCTGCGCAGCATCACGCGCAGCAGCGGCAACACCGAGCACAGACCCGCGACGAGTCCGTCATCGACGTCGCTTCCCAGCAGCACGATTGCGGTGTCCTCGTCAGAACATGCGACCGCCGCGACGGGCTCCCGCTCATCCGACACGGGCAGCTTCGCCCGCTGCGAACCGCCCTTGCCCAGCCCAGCCAGGAACCTGTGCCATTCCAGCCCGCCCGGCAGGGTTCGGCGTGATCCCGGAACCGGCAGGTAGGCATCGGTTCCGGGATCGCGACTGAGCAAGATCATTTCCTCGGCGCCCAGCGCGGCCGCTGCCGCGCGCGTGGCCGCGGCGCGATCCTCTGCGTCCACCAGCTTGGCGATCAGGGCCAGTAGGTCGGTGTCACCCATGTCAGGTCGGCAGCGCGAGCACGACCGCAGTGCAGTTGTGGAACCCGCTGAATTGGCTGTCGGAGCGCGCGATCTGGCCGTAAGTGTTGCAGCCTACGAATGGGGCTCCCGCCAGCGCGTTGGCCACCATCTCCAGCTCGAAGCCGAATTCGTTTCCCGTGCGCAGGCGCGTGGCGACGCAGTCGAAGAACACCGCCGCGCCCGGCTTGTGGTCGCCCAGGGCCTCCACCGCGGCTTTCGTGGCGCGCGCCGCTGCAACGGCGGCCGATGCCGCCGTGGTCTTCATGATGAATACCCGCGCCTGCTCAGGTACTTCCGCGGCGCAATGCACGCCACCATGTTCGTCGAACGCCAGCGGAACCCGCAGGCGATAGCCGTCACCGGTCTCGACGCCAAGGATGTTATGCAGGAAGAACGGAAGTGGGTTGCCATGATCCAGCACTTGGCCCGTGGCCTCGGCATGGCGCTCGAATGCCTCGATCGCGGGCAGCCCGTTCAAGCCGCGCACGGTCATGCCTTCGACTTCCGTCGCGCGCAACGCCGTGCCGGAAGGTTCCCATCCGTGCCCCACGCCTACGCCCAGGGGCTTCATCGACAGCAGCTCCAGCGCCACCGCGGCGTTGGTGTGGATCTGCGTGCCGAGGAACACATGCGTGCGCGAGAAATTCGCGTCATCGCCAGCGCCACCACCGGCCAGCAGGTAGCGCCCGGAGGTCAGCAGGGTCATTTCCTCGACGAATTCCTCGGCATGGCCGGCCAAGGCATCGGTCATGATCAAGGCCGCGCGATACGGATAGCGCTTGCCATGCATGCCCTTGAATTCGGTGACGATCTCGCGGGCGGCGGCGCGGCTGTCGCCGCTGATTCCCGTGCCCAGCCCCGCCGAGACCACGATGTCGTCGGAACGGATCGCCAGGGCGCTGGCGGTGCCGGTGCCACGGGACGCGTTGGTGAATTCGCCGGCAGACGAAGCACCCACCAGGACTCCGGGGCGGCACTGCTCCTGAAGGGTTTCCAGCAGGACCGTGTAGTCGAAACTGGACGATGCAAACAGCACGATCGCGTCGGGTGCCGCGGAAAGCGCAGTGTTGATCTGCTGGGCCAGGTCTTTGCCAGCCGCACGCGGATCAGCATGGACGGTGTGCGCGGCGACGTGTTCGGTGGTCATTGTGTTTTTTCTCGATGGGGCGCAGTTTGCATCGGCGGGGACGTCCACCGCACGCTATGGCGCCCCAGTGACTGCCGCGTGGGTAATGGAGGGCTGTTGGAAGTCTTCCGAAATGAACAGGCGGCGCGAATGGCAATGCGGTTTGCAAAGTGCGCGTCATGCGGTCAAGGGGGCGTATACGCGGCTGGTTTCAGCCGCCGGCGTTCCACAGGACGCTGGGAGGAACGGGGTGTACGCGTCGCCGCCTGCCGGGCTGGCCACGAGTGCATCGATGCTGGAAAAAGGCCCGCATCGCTGCGGCCGTCTCAGATCAAATTGAAAGTGTCGTCGGCGTACCGCCGGGTCCGGCGCTCCTGTCCCTTGGCAAGCCCGCCCATGCGGAACGAGACAGAACGGGAGAAGGCGTCAGAGAACGCGAGCGTTTGAAGCGTTCGTGTTCTCTGACCCTTTTCGTGGGGCGAGCGGTTGGCTATCTGGCAAGCAGTCGTACGCGCTTCAATGTGCTGGAACCGCTATCGGACTCGATCTGCCTGTCGCGGGCGCCTCGGTCAGGGCGTGACGTCGGCGTAGTTGTGCCCGTAGCGGATGTTGCGCAACTGTATGCCCTGGGTTCGTTCATGCGAGCGACGGTACACGCCGAGCGCGTACTGGATCTTGTCCGAATTGGTTATCGCCGGGTCCGGCGGAACTCCCCAGTCCCCCACCCACTTGTGCGTGTACGGATCGGTCGAATCGAACCCGTCCGCCAGTTTCCAGTACCAGAGAGCGATCTGCGGCGACGTCCCGGAATTCGCGTTGGTCGGGATGAGCTGAAAGACGAAGCGCAGCCACTGCTCCCTGGGCAGGGCATCGAGCGAGTCCGTGAGAACTTCATCAGCGGCGACACCGTTTTCGATCGCACGGCGATGGAACTCAAGGTCGATCGGTCCCATGATGTCCGTGGCGCTCGTACTGGCACTCTCTGCAACGCGCATGGAGAACATCGGCTGCTGCATGCCCATCTGCACGCCCTGGAAATGGATCAGGTACCGCCCCTGAGTCGGCAGTTCGTAATCCCAGTCGAACTTGATGTCGAAAGCCACGTAGCGCTGGGGGTTGGCGGTGCCATCCACGTCCACGTGCAGGTCGCTCAGGTTGTTCTTGTCGACGAAAATGAGCTCGACCTTGTCTTTCTTCTGGTTGTCGATCCTGTCGAAAATCCGCACCGCCAGCACGCGTTCGGGCGGATGCTCGGTGTCCTCCGGAGCCACGTTGGGATCTTCGGGAGGCCCTACGGTGTTGAGGATCGCGACGGAGTAGCGGGTGCCCTGATCGATCACGAACGGCAGCTTGGGCACCGTGGTTCCACCGGGGAACGGCTGCAGATGCGGGCGCGGCTCGGGGACGGCCGTTTCCGCCGGCGTGACAATCCAGTGGTCGGCGGTGGTGTCGATCTTGAGAAGCTCTGCAGCGTTGATCCAGGAACTCGCTGACAGGAGCGCCGACGCCAAAGTCAGTTTCAGGAGGGAACGAGGTTCAATCATCATTGAATTTCCGTATAGGTATGTGGTTCTCGACCGAACAAAGCCTCGACGGATGCGAGGGATCTGCTGGTTCCTGGTGGATCCATGGAACGGCAAAGCGACCGGCGCGCAAAGGCCGAAAAAACACGTCTCCTGTGAGGGAAGATTCGCAACGGGGCGCCGTCGCAGCGTCCAAGCATGTGACGGCATCCGAGTCTGTCATGACGGTGCACTCTGACCAACTCTGACCCCAGCCCCCCTGTTCTTGCCAAGCAACTGCTGTGAACGGAGGTCAGGATCACCTGAGCCTGACCCCGTTATCCCGTTCTCGCTGAGCAAGTGACCCTGGTCGCATTCCACCATCAAGACTAGTTTCGTGGCTGCGTCACCCTTTCTGCCAGGGTCTCGCGCAGCGTGCGCTTGCCGATGAGGTCGGCGGCAAGCCTGCGCACTGTCGGACTCGTCTGCCGGGCTGGCGAGCCGATCGCCTCGAAACCGCGGTCGAGTACGTCGCCGGTTTCGCGGTCGTACACGATCGTCGCCAGCAACGCGCCCTCCGGTAGTGAACGCCGCCGGGTATCGATCTCGAGCACCCGCACGCGCGTTTCCTGGTCGCGCCTGGCGAGCACGTTCTCACGCGACAGCAGCTGCGCGCGCTGGCGGGGCTGCACCAGCCATGTGCTGACGATGATCTCGCGCTGGTCCACCACCCACTTGCGCCAGTCGTCCCAGATGGGTGCCACGACGATATCGCAGTGCAGCAACACGGGGCCATGCTCGCCTTTCACCTGCCACAGCTCGCGGCCGTGGTCGGCGTCCTTGGCATAGAAGTACAACGCGTTGCCGACGGCCACGGCGGAGGTCGGGAACGATCCGCCGTACGGCGACGAGCCGTCGGGCATGATGTTGTGGAGCATGGTCGCCACCGACCCATTGAAGATGTAGGGTTCGCGCCCGGTCCACTCGTCGCGGTAGCCGGTCAAAAACATCTGATCGGCCGCGGGAAACGCACTCAGGTGGCGGGCGCTGGTTGGCGGACCGCCAGGACCGGCTCCAGGATCCTGCAGTGCGACACCGTCGGTCTCGTGGAACCTGCTGCCGGAGCCGAAGTAGAGCTTGCCCTTGAAGACCTGGAAGTCGCCGGGCTGGCTGAAGGAATACGCCGATCCGAGACTCGCCACTTTGACCGGCGCACCCTGTCCGTTGAACTTCCAGAGCTCGTCGGTGAGATTGCCCGGCGAGCCGGCAACCTTGCCGAAGTAGAGCGCATCGTTGTAGACGCCCAGATCGAAGGAGTACTCGGTGATCTCGTTGGCTGGAACCAGCGACGCCACTTTCATCGGGAACAACTGGTTGTAGGACCACAGCTGGAAGTGATCGGCAACGCCGCCACGCCGCACGTAGAAAAGCCGACCCTTGAACGACACCATCGCGCGCTGCGTCAACGAGCTGCTCTCGATTTTTCCGGGACTGTTGTTGATCGCGGTGACTGGCTGGGCAGTGGTGCCGTCGAAACTCCACATCTCGTCGCCGTTCTGGCCAGTCCGAATGAAATACAGTTTGCCGGCGAACAGTGTCAGCGCGTGGATCTCACCGCCGTCCGGCCCGGGCGTCAGGTCCGCTGCAAGCGTTATGGCATTGCCGTCGTAGCGGAACAGTTCTTCGCCTGTGGTGTCGGTGGTGGCGGCGAAATACAGCCTGCCCTGGAACACCGCGAACGCGTGCGGCTTCGAGCCAGTCGGGCCCGGCGCCAGATCGCTTACGATCTGCGGCGGAGCGTCTGCTGCAACGCGCCACAACTCGGCGCCGGCCTGGCCGTTGTCCGCCTGCACGAACAAAGCGCCCTTGTAGGCCGCCATCACGCCGCCGCGCTGCGTGAATCCGAACAGGATATTCGCCGCATCGGCAGGTCCCGGGTTGATGTCATGGACCAGCGATGTCTGGCTGGACCACTGACTGGAGGTGCGGCAGTCCCGAATCAGATACGCGTTGGCCGGGTCCGGCCAGTACGTCAACGCAACAATCAACAACCCCAGCATGATCCGCATGGTGATTCTCCGATTGGTTGGGCAACGATGGTGAGACCGATCAGGCTCCGTTGAATTCGGGCGCGCGATCGACGGGATTCCGGCGAATGCCGGGAAAAGGCCTGGGTGCAGAAAGAGGATGAACGCCCTCGAGTCGATGAAGTCTGGCTCTCAGCGTCACACTGCGCAGCAAGTGTCGCGTCTTGAGTTCGCCGCTCGATTGCAGCGGTTGGCGCTGATGGGTTGCGATCGCGGCGGCGACATGGCCGGCGCGTCCCGCCTCCGGCCGTGGCAATCGCCCGCTGGCAAGCAGGGCCAGCACTGCAGGGCAACATCCACTGTTCATCGGATCACCCCGGCTCTCCCACCGCGATGCGCGAAACCCATCACTGTGTCCTAACGGAAAGTCGGCGGGTTTCAGGTCGTGTGCACAGGCGCCTGGGGCGCTTGTGCGAGGGCGGTAGCGGTCAGCGGCCTGCTGCGCCTACGGCCACTCGACCATCTGACTCCCCCGTGGTGATGCGCGACAACCCAGGGTGCGTACTGGGATATTGAGAGTGTTGGTTGCGATCAGTCAGGAGTGAACCTGATGCAAGCAGCGCATGCGGGGCACTCACCGACCGCTGCCGGCCTCAGCTGGCGAATGAGATCCGGTTGCCCTCACATCGGTTTGTCGTCACCGACACGCTGCACGCGCTGGCGGTACGCGCCTGCGTTGCTGCCGGGGATGCTGGTCTCCCGCGTGCCCTTTACCTCGCCGACCTTCTCGTCCGTGCCCGTCACCGGCTGGGTCACGACCTTCGTCTCGCGCTCGAAAGCATGTGATTTGTCGGTGTTGCGATAGAACCGGTACAGCGCCCAGTACAGCCCGATCGCGCCGGCGGGGCCGAGTGCGAGCAGCCACAGTCCACCGTCGTCGCTCATGAGCTGGCCGCCAGGATGAATAGTGCGATGGCTTCGATCACGGTGCCTACGGTGAGCGCTGCCAGCAGGAGCTTCCACTGCTGCACCGGCACGCTGCCCATGGTCTCTCCGGTGCGGCCGTTCACCGCGATGTAGTGCAGCATGCCGCCGTTGGCGCCGGGCTGGTGATACGAATACAGCCAGACCGGCAGGTACATCGCGACCCAGCGCGTGCCGTGGACGCTGAGGCGTTCCCGCTCCCAGCGCACCCCGCGGTCATAGCGGCGCACGGCCGCTTCGACCTGCGCGCGCCCGACCGACAGCAGCTGGTCCTCGAGGCGAGGTCGCAGGTGCTCGACGTTGCTGTTGCGCTTCTCCGAGCTGAAACCCGCCAGATATGAGGCGTTCCACTTCACCGCGTTGCTGGTGTCGAAAGGCAGGATCGTGTTGATGATGTTGTTGGTGTTGGTGGCGGTGTCCAGGTTGCCGCGCTCGGTCGAGGATTCCAGCGGCAGGTCGTCCACGGTGAAGTCCACGTGTCGACCCACCTGGTACACGTCGGCATCGTAGTAGGTCTGTTTCTTGTTGCCGGTGCCGCGCGTGTAGCGGCGCGTCTCGACCTGGCCCTGGCCCACCACGTCGACGCTCACGCGGCCGTCGACGATCATGTAGGGCAGGTACACGCCGACGACATTCTCCGGCGTGAACTGCTCCTTGAAGGCTTTCAGCGCGAACAGGCGGCGCTTGTCCACGAACTGGCGGATGCGTGCGACCGCGTCCTCCTTTTTGATCCGGAACGGCAGCACCGCGTCGGGCACGGCGCCGTTGGGCACCTGCTCATTGACGCCGAACACATGCCGGCACCAGTGGCAGCGCGCCGTCATCGCATTTGCGGTGTTGACCGTCACTTCGGCGCCACAGCCGGCGCACTGGAAGGTCATCAGGCTGGCGGCATCGGCCTCGATATCGCGCGCACCCGAGGCGATGACCGTGCCTTCCAGCGCATCGATGCCTTCGCCGAACCCGTACTCCTCCTGGACGCGCGTGCCATGCCATTCGTTGCGGCAGTACAGGCAGACCAGCAGGTCGGTGCCGGCGCGCTGCCGGATGTCGGTCGCACCGCATTTCGGGCAGCGGTTGAGGCCGTCCTTGAGCTCGTCGGACTCCGTGTCGATGGCCAGCGGATCGGGCGCTTCCAGTTCCTCTCGGATCGCGTCGGGAAGCGTGGTCGGGTCGATCGGCAGGCTGCCAGATGCCGGCGGCACGTCGCGGGGCGAGCCGGGGCCATCAGGAGGCGTCACCTGCTGCGGTAGCGGGTTCTTTTTGTCGGACATGACCGCTTGCTGCCCCGCGACCTACAGGCCCAGGGCCTTGGCCTTGAGCGCGTCGTAATCGGCCTGTGTGATCAGCTCGAGGTCGAGCATTTCCTTGGCCTTCTTCAGTCGGGCGATGGGGTCTTCGGCAGCCGGTGCGGCGGGTGCGGCCGCAACCGGCTGTTGCAGGCTGCCGAGCCCACCGGCCATGCCCGAGGCCATGCCGAGTCCCACCAGCCCCGCGGCGCCGCTGTGTTCGCCCGCCGACTGCATGCCCTGGGCCACGCTGGCCTGCAGGTTGGCGTTGCCGCGCGCGCCGGACAGCGCGTCGGCGCGTTGCACGGTCTTGAGCAGTTCGCGGGTGTTGGCGTCGTATTCGATCGACACGATGGCGGTCTTGACGATGGCCAGGCCACGATCGGACTTCCACTGGTACGCCTGCTCCACCGCATCGGACAGGCTCTGGGCGAAGCCAAGCGAATCCTGCTGCAGCTTGGTGATGCGATTGCCCTTGCCGGGATCGTTGCTGTACAGACTGAAGGCCGGCGCCAGCGAGCTCACCACTTCATTGAACAGCTGGCTGGCTGCGGCGTTGTCCATGTCGGTGAAATCGAAGACCTGGCCGGGCTTCAGGTAGCTGGCCGGCACGAAGTGCTTCACGAACAGGATCGGGTCGACGATCCTCAGGGTGTAGGAACCGCGCGTCACCGCGCCGACCTGGGTACCCAGGAAACCATCGTCCCAGTAGATCTCCGACTGCGTGCCGAAGCGGTTGTCCGGCAGTTCCTTCAATGAGACGAAGAAGACCGCCTGCTGCGAGCCTGGCTGGCCGCCAAACTTGAAACGCTCCCAGCTCTGCTTGATGAGCGGAGTAACCAGACCATCGCCTGCGAAGATCGACTGCGAGTTGATGTCGTCCGACTGCCAGATGTAGCCGCCCGGCTCCGCGGCGAAGCCTGTGATCGCGCCATCCTGGAACAGCAGCAGCCCGTAGCCCTCGGGCACCACGATCTTCGAGCCGTTGGTGATGATGTTCGACGATCCGCTGGTATTGGAGCCGCGCCCTGCGTTGGTGCCGCGCGGCACCGCGGCGAACAATGCCGCCGTCGGCACCAGGCCATCGGGCACCGTGTGGAAGTCCTTCCACTGGTCGCCGAGCATGCCACCGACCGCACCCGACACTGCTTGCACAAGACCCATGACGACGCTCCGCGATTCGTGGACAGGCACCGTGCCCGACGTACCGACGCAATATACATGCGGCCTCGGACAGCCACGCGGCGTGTCGACGTTGATCAATAAGCGAGCCCGACCCCGTTATCGTGCGGCGCCGTCCTCAGGTGCGGTTAACCAGGCGGCCACGCTGCACGGCCGGGCGCGCGCCGATCTGCTCGACCCAGCGTGTGACATGGCTGTAGGTGTGGGTCTGCAGGAACTCCGCCGCGGCGTAGGCCTCGTTGCGCACCACGGCGCCGTACCAGGGCCAGATCGCCATGTCCGCAATCGTGTACTGGCTCCCGGCGATGTACTCGTGCGCGGCGAGCTGGCGATCGAGCACGTCGAACTGGCGCTTGGCCTCCATGGCGTAGCGATTGATCGGGTACTCGTACTTCTCCGGCGCGTAGGCGTAGAAGTGTCCGAAACCGCCGCCCAGAAACGGCGCGCTGCCCATCTGCCAGAACAGCCAGTTGAGGCACTCCGTGCGCCCGGCGAGGTCGCCGGGGAGGAACGCCCCGAACTTCTCGGCCAGGTACAGCAGGATCGAACCGGACTCGAAGACCCGCAGCTCGGGTTGCACGCTGCGGTCCACCAGCGCCGGAATCTTCGAGTTGGGATTGATCGCCACGAAGCCGCTGCTGAACTGGTCGCCTTCGGAGATGTTGATCAGGTGCGCATCGTATGCCGCCTGCGCGATGCCGCGCTCCAGCAGCTCCTCGAGCATGACGGTGACCTTGACGCCATTGGGCGTGCCCTGCGAATAAAGCTGCAGGGGGTGCTCGCCCACGGGCAGCGCCTTGTCGTGCGTCGCACCGGCAACGGGCCGATTGATCTTCGCGAACTTGCCACCGCTTGCGGTCTCGGGGTTCCACACGCGCGGCGGTGTGTAAGCGCTGTCTTCCACGAACTTCTCCTGTCGGGGCGGATGTTTCGCCAAGGCTAGCGCAGCAGCCCGGCTTCGGCATCAGCGCTCGCGCGAGGAGGTGCCGCTTCGCATTGCTGGAAGCAGGTCAGGTTCACTTCTCGATAAGTGGGGTCTGAATCGGGGTCAGTGCCGCATCGACCAGCGGCAGATCGTAAACAGCCGATGGCGCTGGCGCAGGTCACCGGCTTTGCACGGATCGTGCATCGCCCAGGTGCGACCATGGGACATGAGCTGGAGAATCCTGATACTGCTCTCCTTCTGCGTCGCATCGCCTGCTTGCGGCCAGGTGCCGCCTGTCGTGTCGCCGCCCTCCGGCGAGGCGCGCACCGACACCGCGATCATCCCCGCACCTGAGGCGCCCGCGCTCCAACCGCCGGCGTTAGATGCGTTGCTGGAGCAGGCGGCCGCGATCACCGCATTGAAGGCCGTCGTGGTCGCCCGCGACGGGGCCATCGTTGCCGAGCGCGGCTACGGCGCCGCGCGACCCGCCACGCCCACCAACATCAAGTCGGCGTCCAAGAGCGTGATCTCGGCGCTGGTCGGAATCGCGATCGACAAGGGCGTGCTCGAGGGAACCTCGCAGCCGATCGCGCCGCTGCTGCGCGCGGACCTGCCGCCGCAGCCGGACCCGCTCCTGGCGCGGGTGACCATCGGCCACCTGCTTTCAATGCAGGCGGGCCTGGATCGCACATCGGGTGCCGGCTACGGGCGCTGGGTTTCGGGCAGCAACTGGGTACGCGGGGCACTCGCGCAGCCGTTCGTTGACGAGCCCGGTGGCGCGATGCTGTATTCGACAGGTTCCACGCACCTGCTTTCGGCCATCCTGACCCGCGCCAGCGGGCGGTCGACGCTGGAACTCGCGCGCGAGTGGCTGGGCCCGCAGGACGGCTTCGCGATCAGCGGCTGGGACCGTGATCCGCAAGGCATCTACTTCGGCGGCAACAACATGGCGATGAGCACGCGTTCGCTGCTGGCATTCGGCGAACTGTACCGCAACGGCGGCCTCACCGCCGACGGCCGCCGACTGCTTTCGCAGGCGTGGATCAACGAGTCCTGGGAACCGCGCACCGCATCGCGCTACACCGGCGACGGCTACGGGTACGGCTGGTTCCTGCGCGAGATCGGCGGCGAACAGGTGCGCTATGCCTGGGGCTACGGCGGGCAGATGCTCTACATCGTGCCGTCGCTGCAGCTGACCGTAGCGATGACGTCCGACGAAAACGCCGCTTCGGCCCGCTCCGGCCACCGTGATGCGCTGCACGACCTGCTGGCGGCGATCATCGCGTCGGTGCGCACAGAGCCACGGGCCCAGTCGACCGATGCCTCGGCCGATGGAAGCCGTGGAACGCTGACGAACGCAAGGTTACGGAGGGGGCTATTCGAACTCGATTGCCTCCAAGGAGACTGGGGGCAGGTTCGTTTCTCAACAAATGAACCTAAGCCGTGTTCCTTCGGGCGATCACCTTTCGAACGCCACCGGCCGAGGCGAACGATTCCTTGGCCTGATAACGACAGTGCCCGCGAGCTTGTCGTGCCACCCCTGCTTCCTGTCGTCGAACGCCACCCAGAAGATTCCCAGGAACAGCGGGATCGTCGACACGAAGTAGGCCAGGTAGCGGCCAATCAACTGACCAGTGGATGCATCCTCACCGGTTCTGGCGTCGACGATCTGGGCGGACACGACCATCTTCCCCGGCGTGGCGCGCTTGTAGGCCCAGAACATCACCGTGGCGACTGCCGGGAGTACCCAGCTGATCAGGAAATCTGCCGGTCCGGCCAGCAATTTGGATTCGGCACCGAAGTACTCCCACCCGTAGATCGACACCAGAAGCGGCGTGGCGATTGCCAACAGCAGCACCCAGTCAATGAGCGTGGCACCGGTCCTTGCCCAGAATCCGGCGTACTCCATTGCCTCGTCGTCGTGCATCAATTTGCTTGTCATCCAAAATCCCTTTCTCAATGCCGGCGACTTGCCCGCGTTACATCATCGCCCGTCCGCACCGCCGTGTCTGCCAAATTAACAACCCCGCCCCGGTAGATGACGCGTGTCGCGTCGGATGTGGCCATGAGGTAGAGAACTTTTGGAGCTGGTACTCCTCCGGAAAAGTGAACTTAACCGCTTTTGTGGACCGGCCCCCGACGCGCAGCGGGGTCAGATGAAGTCACGTCCTTACTCCGCCTTCCTTATAGATAGCAGTTGGGCGACAAGGTCACGTTCCAGCGCCCGGCCGCCGCCTGCATGCGCGCCATGAGGCTGTCCAGCGCACCCGCCACCGGTAACGCAGCCACTTCTTCATCGGTGGCGGGGCGAAGACCGGCGAACTCGTGGTACGCGTGATCAAGGTTCGACGGCCCTTCGTCGCAGGATTCGAAGTGCTCCAAGGACAGCGACGGAATCCCGACCTGCTCTGCGACGAATAGCCCGTCGGACTCGCAGTGCTGCTCGATTACTGTCCCCGCATCGCCCGCCTCGCCGGTCAGCAGCAAGGCGCCATGGGTCTTCCAGTTGCCGCCGTCGCGGTAGAGGTACTCAAAGACGCAGTGACTGTTGCCTTTCGGCGCTTGGATGTTCACGCGGGCGCTGCTCCAAGGGGGCGGAAGCGACACGCTACGAAGGCCGTGTCGCAGTGGCCAGGACTGGGTGGCAAAGCGTTTGCTGCGAGGTGTGCTTGCCCTGGTAATCTTCCGGTGCGCCATAGGGGCGCCAACCCGTGCGGACGTTCCAACATCGATGCCAATCTTTGCACCCATCTCCCCCGTATCCACGCCCGACGAGGGAGCATGCAATGCCCGCAGGTGAAGATTGGTCGCTCTTTGAAGTCGAGGCCTGCGTAGCCGACTACCTGCAAATGCTCACCCTGGAACTCAACGGGCAGAAGTTCAATAAGCGCGCCCATGCAACTTCGCTCATTGAGCGGCTTGATGGCCGTAGCCGCGGTTCAATCGAGTTCAAGCACTGCAACATCAGCGCCGCGCTTCTGGACCTGAGTTATCCGTACATCGAGGGCTACAAGCCGCGCGGCAACTATCAAGCGCTCTTGATGGATGTCATCGAAGAGCAGCTCGCAACGAACGTCGCATTGCAGGATGCGGTCCAGGCTGCGGTCCTTCGGCCTGCGCTGGTCGCCGCCGACAGCATCAGCGAATCCGTCTGGGTGCCCGCACCAAAGGTGCCTACGAAGGTCAACGAAAGCGCCGCTGTTTACGCGCCGACCTTCAGGCCTGCGCATCGCGACTACCTTGCACAGGAGGCGCGAAATCGATCGCTTGGTCGCGCGGGCGAACTGTTCGTCGTCGAGTTGGAAGCGCGTCGCCTGCATGCAGCGGGCAAGAAGGCACTCAGCAAGCGCGTGCAACATGCGGCGGCCAGCCAAGGCGACGGATTGGGTTTCGATGTGCTGTCGTTCGAAACCAACGGACGCGAGCGTCTGATTGAGGTGAAGACCACATCCTTTGGCGAACTAACGCCCTTTTTTGTCAGCCGGAACGAGGTGTCGCGATCAAACGCCGACGCGCCGATCTATCACCTGTATCGCCTCTTCGACTTCCGAATTCGGCCTCGGCTGTTCGACCTGCCGGGCGCGATCAGTGGCAACTGCCAACTCGATCCCGTGTCGTATCTCGCCCGACTGTCGGGATGATCTCCCGCGGGCGTTAGCGTGGACAGCGTCAGGAATTGTCCCTGGCACCTTTTTCATTTTTCGATCCGCGAACTCCTCGACTCGCGTTTTCGCCTAATCACGGAGGTCATTGCGCTCCGTTCTACAGCATTTAAGCGCCAGCAACTCGAAGTGAGCGATTCAGAAAGCCTTACGGAGCAAGGTCCGGCGAGGAATAGCAAGGCGTCTGACTATCCAAATTGACAGGGGGCTGCCCAGCGAAAGCTCGCTCGTATGTTGCTCTAGCCCAAGCGTCGGCTCGCCTTATGTCGTCGGCGCGCAGAAACTGTTGTGCGTCGAAAAGCGCCAATTTCTCTTCTAGTCGCTTTCTCTGCTCGGGAAGAGCACGTAGCGACGCAAGGCGGGCTACTTGCCAAGTGGAGTAGGGATCGGCCCTGGACGCACGATCCAACCTGGATGGATGCACACGGGGCGACGCAACATATCGATTCAGCGCATGTTCGGCGACATACGGATCGAATCTCGCTAGCGCGTTCTTCGTAAAAATGGGCGCATATATCAGGTATCTGTCTTCAAGGGACGCAAGCGCTTCGGCATTCGTTGTTTCCAGTGGCGATAAAGGGCCTATTACAAAGCAACTTTCCGCGTCAGCATTTCCTAATAATGCCGCCTTAAAGGGGGCAAGAGTGTAAGCTTGTGCTAGCGCCTCTTGATTCGAGCCGCGGCAACGTTGTTCCGTTTGTCGCACTATTGAGACGTGGCGACGCGAAGTGGCATCGAGGCGCTCAAGAGTAGCCGCCGTCTCAGTCGAAAGGTCGCCCAGCCGTTCATCATTCAATACTGCATCTAGTTCTTTCCGCGCTGAGTGATAAAGTAAACAGTCGCCAGTTTCCTCGAAAACACGCGTTACCATTTCCACGTCATTGGAGGTCTTCCAGTCCGTTCGATGGCGCCGCACGCCGTCGGACATTGCGGAGCTCGCAATACTCGGAGTTTTTATGCCTTCATCTCGGGAGAGCGTTCCTTCTGCTTCCACCTTTGGCATCTGAGGGGAACGGCCGACCTCGCTTCGCTCCCACAAGTAGGCACCGACAGCGGTGATCCCTGCTAGCAAACATAAGACAAGTACCTTCTTCTTGTGCGCCATAATTATTCTCATGGGACTATTCGACCTCTCGCCCCGGATTCACGGGCAATCGACGTGCAAAGCGGTGCTGAGCGATAGTTCGGCTAACCTACGCACTTAGCTCCCCCATCATTTCTGTAGCTCTTCACCGCTTCAATTCCATACCAGTTGGCGGTGGGCTCGTCCAAAATACCGCGTAGGTGACTTGCTTCGTGCCCGCTAACGAACAGTGACATTTCGAATGAAGAAAGGGACCCGGAAAGTGAATTTTGCGGCGCACCCGCTCGAACTCCCGTAAGCACAACGTTGCTGCGCGCCTGAAATGCCCCTGTATAGAGCCGACCGTATGCGTATCCGGGCGATCCGATGCCAAGAACTTGCGACCATCCTGAGCCGGGGCCGTTCGACCTGCTGCATCGCGCTGAACATCGCCTGCACTTTTTTTTGGAGCTCGACCAAGCCGTTGACGATGGCCAGTTCTTTCTCCAGCTTCTTGACCTTGCTGTTCAACGATTGAATCTCGCGATCCTTCGCATCATGCTTGGGCGTCGGACCGGGCCGTTGCGGCCGCAAGCCGTCACTGCCCCGCTTGGCCAACTGCGCCCGCCAGTCGCCCAACTGTGAGTGGTAGATTGCTTCCTTGC
>JALYOF010000090.1 GCA_030857025.1 Pseudomonadota bacterium
CGGCGGATCAGCTCGGGGTAGGTCTCGAACGGCTGGTGCGCCGAGAGCATGTCGTTGTAGGCGGTGATGATGCCGATGTTTCCGGCGCGACCGCCGCGCAGCGCGGGCTTGTCGGCACCCGAGGCGGCAAACCCGTGGGCCAGGTTCCCGCAGCTGAGCCGATGGCGCGCCGGCGCCGCCGCTTCGCGGGCCGCATCCATCCGCGCCAGGTATTCGCCACGCGTGCCGCGGCTGCGCTCGACGATGCGGGCGGTGACTCGTTCGACGGTCGGATGCAGCGACATCGGCAACTCCATGGTTCTTTATGGGCGTGTGCGGCCCCAAGGGAAGCTACGGCGCGCCGGGACCTCCTGCGGCGTCACGCACCGACGCCCGCTTTGGAGGCGCGCGACTCACCGGCGCGATCGTGACTTCATTCCCGCCAGCTGTGGCCGTGGCGCTCGGTCAGCGTCACCGCGCTGCCCGGGCCCCACGTTCCCGCAGGATACGGCTTCGGCACGGTGCCGGCCTGTGCCCAGGCCTGGTGTATGGAGTCGATCCAGCTCCACGCCGCCTCGGTCTCGTCGCGGCGCACGAACAGGGTGCCATTGGACTCGATCGCATCCATGTACAACCGCTCGTACGCCATGCGGCGGCGCATCGATGCGAACTCCTCCTGCATGTCCAGGTCCAGCGCGACTTCCGAAAGCCGAAGCCCGGCGCGGTCCAGCCCCGGGGTCTTGCTCATGAGCCGCAGTTCGATGTTCTCGTCCGGCTGCAGGCGGATGACCAGCGCATTGGGCTGAACCTCGGCGCCGCCATGGGCGAAGATCGAGTGCGGCACCGACCGGAACTGCAAATAAATCTCGGTGTGGCGGCGCGGCATGCGCTTGCCGGTGCGCAGGTAGAACGGAACCCCGGACCAGCGCCAGTTGTCGATGTGCGCACGCAGCGCCACGAAGGTTTCGGAACGACTGTCGCGCCCCAGTTCTTCGAGATAGCCGGGCACGGCGGCGCCGTTGATCGCACCGGGTCCGTACTGGCCGATGACCGTTTCCGTCGCCACTTCGTCCCGACCGATCGGCCGCAGCGACTGCAGTACCTTGAGCTTCTCGTTGCGGACGGCACTGGGGTCGAATTTCGCCGGCGGCTCCATCGCGGTCAGGCACAGCAGCTGCAGCATGTGGTTCTGCAGCATGTCCCGGGTCGCGCCGGAACCGTCGTAGTAATCGCCCCGGCCCTCGACGCCCACGGTCTCGCCGACGGTGATCTGCACCTGCTGGATGTGCCGCGCGTTCCACAGCGGCTCGAACATCACATTGCCGAAGCGCAGCGCCAGCAGGTTCTGCACGCCTTCCTTGCCCAGGTAGTGATCGACCCGGAACACGCGCTCCTCGTCGAACACCTCGGCGACGCCTTCATTGATCTGGTTCGAACTGGCGAGATCGTAGCCGATGGGCTTTTCCAGCAGCACGCGCGTCCCCGGCCCGGCCAGGCCGTTCTCGCCCAATGCCCGGCAGATGGGCGCGTAGAAACGTGACGCGGTGCTGAGGTGATAGACGATATCGCCCTGGCGCATCGTGTGGATGTGCTCACTCAGCCGCTGCAGCGACTGGGGATCGTCGACCGCGGCAGGGTGATACTCGATGCGCTGCAACAGCGCCGCCAACGATGCGTCGTCGCGCTCGCTCGCGGGCACCTGACGGGTGATCACGCGCGCGACCACATCGCGGAAACCTTCTGAATCGAGCGGGGAACGCGCGGTGCCCAGGATGCGCAGGGACTCCGGCAGCAGGCCTTCGCGCTGCAGCCCGTAGAGGGATGGAAGCAGCATCCGGTGCGCGAGGTCCCCGGAGGCACCGAAGATTACAAGTAGCGAGGCAGGCGCGGCGGTCATGGGCAAATCCGTTTGGTGACCACGCAGGGTAAACCGCGCGACCACCACCCGCCAATGCATACGATTTCAAACTGATCGGACGAGAACTCCTTTCCTGGGCGCTCCTGCGAACGTTGAACGCAGCGACGGCGGGCGAAAATGCCCGCCGCCGCTGCCTGTCTACATCACGGCAATCGCCGCTCAGCGCTTGTTGTTGCCCGAGCTGCCGCTTCCGCCGCTGTTGCTGCCGCCGCTCCGGCTGCCGCCGCCCGCGGACTTGCTCGCGCTCCCGGACGAGCCGCTGCTGGCCTTCTTGCTGGGGGAGGACTTCTCGTTTTCACGCTTGGTATCGCTCTGCGATTTGTTGGTCGGCATGACGTGTCTCCAGGGTGGTTGGACGCCTCGAGGGAGGCGATGAGAAAACAAGCAATTCGCGCGCCACCTTTTTGCGGGTGTGCGATCAGTGCTGGGCCGAGGTCGAACTGCCCCGCTCGGTCGCCTTCGCTCCCCTTGCGCCGGCCAGGCGAGTGCCTTCCTCCAGGGCCGCCATCAGCGTTTCGCGCCGCTCGCTCAGCAACGCACCCAGCGCCTCCAGGTCGATGTCGGCCGATTCGGCCATCGGCATCAGTTGCTCCTCCTCTTCCTTGACGTGATGCTTGATCTGCTCCTTCAGCACTTTCAGGCGTGCGCGGAAGAAGCGGTCATCGCTGCTGATCGTCGACAGGTCGACCAGCAGATGCTTGGCAGATCCGTGCTCTACAGCGGCTTCGTCGAGCCTTTCGCCAGCATCCGACGATGCGGCGCGCAGGCTCGGATAGAAGATCTCTTCTTCGATACGGGTGTGGACCGACAGCGTGGTGTGCAGCGCCAGCACCAGCTCCGCCAACTCGTCGGCATCGCGATTGGCTTCGATCTGCTGGAACAGGTCCTCGACCATGCGGTGGTCGGATTTGAGCAGGCTGATCGCGTTGCTGCTGGCGGTGTTGCTGGCGCTTTGGGAAGACTGTTTCATGCGGATCTCCATGGGTGGGTTGCCAACCGAGGACTGCGCAAGCCCCATGCCAGCGCGCACCGGCACACGGCACGGAGAAGCCGGGCGCCGGGGATGAAATTTTTGCGCCGTGTGCAAAAAAGTTGCGGAGTCACCGGACCGTGCGGCGTCTGCGTAAACCGCTTCCGGCCAGCGCGCGTGCCGCAGCGGGCGAGGCCGGCCTGGCATGGCATGGAGATTGCGCCGTGCACTCCCGAGAGAATTCGCTCTCGGACGGAACACGGAGAAAAACCGATGAAACCCAATCTTCTGACGCACACGCTTGGCGCGATGCTGCTCTGCCTCGGCCTGGGCGCCTGCAGCCAGCAGGCCGAGGGTCCCGAGACGGCACAGACTCCCTATGTCGAACCGGAAGCGACCACGACGCCGGAGCAGCAGCCGATGGACAGTACGGTCCAGAGCGACCCGTACGTGACCCCCGCCGATCCGTACGCAACCACCCCGCCCATCGACCAGAACGACGCCCTGACCGGCAACACCGATTTCAGCGGGAACCAGCAGACGACGGGCGACACGCTCGGTGACCGCTGTGCCGGCCTGGCCGGCCCCACACTGACCGAATGTCTCGAGACGGAGCGCCTGCGTAGCCAGGATGTCCAGGATCCGACGCAAACCGAGACCGAGGACCTGCCCCGGCAGTAAGCCGGGCAGGCCAATGGAGCAGGCGGAGCCCACCGATGACCACAGGCAAGGAAACTGATCTCGACGAGGCGCTGGCCGATACCTTTCCCGCCAGCGACCCGCCGTCGCAGACAGTGCCGGTCGTCGCAACCGGGGCCGCCAGGGATGACGCCCACGGCCCCGGTCGCGTGGACATCTATCGTGCGGTTCGACGCGTTCATGCCGACGATGCCTTCGGACCACAGCCGCGCTACCCCGCGCGGCGGTGGACCGGCGAGGGTACGCCGGCGGTCTACGCGTCACTTTCGGTGGGTGGCGCGCTGCTGGAGATCCTCGCCCACACCGAAGGCCCCGCGCCCGACGATCTGGTACTGGCGATCGCATCGGTTCCCCGGGAGTGCGTCGAGGAGGCGAGCGATCTGCCCGGGAACTGGCGGGAATACCCGTACCTCCGCGAAGCACAGCAGTACGGCGACGACTGGGTCCGGTCGCGCCGTTCGTGGGCATTGCAGGTGCCAAGCGCGATCTGCGACCGCGAGTTCAACCTGTTGATCAATCCCGGGCATCCCGACCGCGAACGCCTGCACGGCACGGAATTGATCCCGCTGAAAATCGATCCGCGCGTTCGCGGGTAGCGGACCGACCCACCGGGGTCCTGCCATCCGCGCCAGCAGGAGCCGCCAGCATTCATCCGAATCGACCGCGCCCTCTCACCGGCCTCGAACACCGCCACCAGCAGTATCCAGGGCGGCGTCCGAGTGGTGCCCCAGCCATCGCGAAGAAACCAGACGGGAGCCAGCCATGGACAACCATCGATTGAGCGGCGAAATCGCCGTGGTCACGGGCTCGGATTCAGGCATCGGCCAAGCCACCGCCATCGCCTTCGCGCGCGAAGGCGCGGACGTCGCGGTGACCTGGTTCCATGACGAGGAGGGCGCGCAGCAGACGCTGCGGGAAATCGAGGCCGCAGGTCGCAGGGGCTTCGTCACGCAACTGGATGTCCGCGATCCGGACGTGGTCGAGCAGTTCTTCCAGACGGTGGACGACCGCCTCGGAACACCGACGATCCTGGTCAACAACGCAGGCATCGACTCGGCCGGCGTCCCGGTCAAGGACATGAGCCTGGACCACTGGCACAACATCATCAGTTCCAATCTCGACGGCCCGTTCTTCTGCTGCCAGCAGTTCATCCGGCGCCTCGACGGCAGCGATCGCCATGGCTCGATCATCAACATCACCAGCGTGCATCAGGAAATCCCCCGCGCAGGCGCCGCCGGCTACGACGTCTCCAAGGGCGGCCTGCGCAACCTGACCACGACGCTGGCGCTGGAACTCGCCGAAAAGAACATCAACGTCAACAACATTGCGCCCGGCATGGTGCTCACACCGATGAACCAGTCCGCGATCGACGACCCGGAGGTGCTGGAAAAGCAGGTGCAGTCGATCCCGATGAAGCGCGCGGCGCAGCCGGAGGAGATCGCGCATGCGGCGGTGTTCCTGGCGTCCGGAGACGCACGCTACATCCACGGAGCGACGCTGGTGATCGACGGAGGGCTCACGCTGTTCCAGGGCCAGGGCGCGTGACTGCCGCGCACGATCCCGATCGGTTCCCAGTGCCGGCCACCGCTGCGCACGAGCGTGGCGAACAAGGCTGACGCGGCGAACGGCAGCCCGGCACGCGACCACACGGACCTGGCTGCAGCCGCGATCCAGATCCGCGACCGCGGCGACATGCAGCACCGCCACCGTCGAACACTGGAAAGAGATCACCTCGCGCATCTCCTACCACGGCCCTTACGAGCCGCAGGTCGCGCAGTCGCTGCGCGCGTTGCGCCTGCTCACCCATGCCGAAAACGGCGGCATCATCGCCGCAGCCACCGCTGCGCTCCCTGAAGTGCCGGGTGGCGCGCGCAATTACGACTACCGGTACGTGTGGATGCGCGATGCCGGCATGATCGTCAGCGCCCTGGTGCGCGCCGGCAGTACCGGCCCGGACGAACGGAAGTTCCTGGACTTCATCTGCGGCTCCCGGCAGGAAAGCGCCGGCAAGCCGCTGCTGCCACCGTTCCTGTCGCTGGATTTCGTCGCCGCCCCCGGCGAGACGCACGTCGACCTGGCGGGCTTCAGGGCAGCCGACCGGTGAGGATCGGCAACGATGCCAACCACCAGTTGCAATTGGATGGCTTCGCCAATGTCCTGCTGGCGGCAAAGCTGATCTACGGCCGCCACGACACTCGCGAGCATTGGGACACGGTGCGCCTGATCGCTGATTTCCTGGCAGAAAACTGGCACCGGCCCGACTACGGCATCTGGGAAGAGCACGATGCCAGGCAATACACCTCATCGAAGGTGATCGTCTCCTGCGGTTTGCGCTACATCGCCGAGTTCGCCGAGGACCGCGACCAGGCGCAACGCTGGCTGGAAGAAAGCAGGAAGATCGACGCCTATATCGCCGACAACTGCAGGACTGCCGACGGGGCTTATGCGGTGTTCGCCGGCAGCGATACCGTGGACGTGTCGGCGGTGCTCTTCCCCACGTGGGGATATTGCGATGCCGACACGCCAGCAATGCTGGCGACGATCGAATTGCTCGAGCGCGACTACTGTCGCGACGACCTGTACTGGCGGCACCTGGAGGAGCTCGACCCGTTCGTCGAGGGTGCGTTTCTTGCCGGCACCATCTGGGTGGCGCAGTACTGGGTCATCAGGAACGATCTGGCGCGCGCCCGCAGGATCCTCGACGCGGCGCTGGTGTATTCCAACGACCTGGGCTTCTTCGCCGAGGAAGCCGACCCGCGAAGCGGCGACATGCTGGGGAATTTCCCGCAGACCTTCGTGCATGCCTCTTTCATCGGTGCGGCAATCGACTACCGCGATGCGTGCGAACGCGAATCGGGAAGTCGGCGCTGAGGCAACCTCGCTGACGGCGACGGCGACGGCGACGGCGACGGCGCAGTCCAGCACACCGGCACGCCCGGGCGCTGCGGGACGTCGACGTCGGTCATGGATAATCGGGACACCCGCGCGATTGCCAGACCTCGTCAGCCGTCCCGCAGTAGCGCGTCGAATCACAGCGCGGCGGCGTGCAGCCAGAAGGAACGGCGATGGATCACAACAAGGTAGTACTCGAGCAGTTGCAGGTGGCGGAGGAAGCCACCCAGGCCCGGCAGCATCGCGCACGCGTGGAGCGCAGCGGCCGCGCCCTGTGCCTGTCCGGCGGCGGCTTTCGCGCCGCGCTGTTTCACCTCGGCGCGCTGCTGCGCCTGCACCAGACAGGGCAGCTGAGCGCCGTCACCCTGTTCAGCAGCGTGTCCGGCGGCAGCATCATTTCGGCATGGCTGGCCTGTCGCTTCCTGGCGACCCGCAACGATCCCGAAGAAACCTTTGCCGACTGGTGCGCCCGGATCGACTTCCGGCAGGTGGTGGTCGAGCCGTTTCGCGGCGTGGTCGCCGACGACATCCGGACCGGACCGGTGCTGTCGACGCTGCCCTGGAGCTGGCTGTTTCCTTCCGGGCGCGTGAAGAAGCTCGAACGGGCCTACGCGCGCATCTATGGTGCTGTCGCACTGCATGACCTCCCCGACCGGCCGCGCTTCGTGATCTGCGCAACCGACCTGACGTTCGGGGTCAACTGGGTATTTTCCAAACGTCGCATCGGCGATTACCTCGCCGGCTACCTGCGCAAACCAGGACCGATGCCTCTGGCCCGGGCGGTCGCCGCATCCTCGTGCTTTCCGCCCGTGTTCGGACCGGTGAGGCTCAAGGCCAAGGCGGTGGACTTCCACCGAGGCAAGTACAGCGGCGCCGATGCCGACCTGCTGCGTTCGCGCATCGACCTCAGCGACGGTGGCGTCTACGACAATCTTGCGACCGAACCCACGCTGCGCCGCTATGGCGAAGTCCTGATTTCCGACGCCGGCGCTCCATTCCAGTTCCAGACCCGGCGCTGGTTCTTCAAGCAGCTGATGCGCTACACGCAGGTCGTCGGCAACCAGGCGCAGGCCCTGCGCAAGCGCATCTATTTCAAGCTGCGCACCGACGACACCATCGAAGGCGCGTACTGGGGACTTGCCGGCGCACGACTGAAAGCCAACGCGAATTCACCGGGATACAGCCAGGCCTTGATCGTCGAGGTCATCGGCAGGGTGCGCACCGATCTGGACCGATTCCTGCAGGACGAGTTCTCGGTCCTGGTCAACCACGGCTACTTCGCCTGCGCCAACTCAATGCAGCGCGAAGAGCAATGGCAGTCGGATGTTCCTGCCGACTGGCCGTACCCGGAACTAGCGGACGAGGCGCGCGTGCGTCGCGTGATGCGCTTCAGTCACCGAAGGTTCTTCCACAACCGGTGGTGGCGCCGCTGAGGCTGCGGAGCCGGGGAGAATCGATGTCCGACAGCACCACCGGCTCAGCCCAACTGTCCACGAACGTGCGCCGCATGCGGGTGCGCCAGCGCGAGCATCGCTGATGGAAACGGCTTCGTGAGAACTGGCATTCACCAGTTAAGTGAACCTGACCCAATGCTGTTCGGTTAAACGCAATCATGTGCCGCGCAGGTCGATCTGACGAGGTGGAATCAGGCGTGGCGAATAGTCTGCGACCTGGTTGATGGGTCGACTTCGATCATGGCTGGCATAGGGTGAA
>JALYOF010000002.1 GCA_030857025.1 Pseudomonadota bacterium
CAGCAACAGCAACAGCAACAGCAACAGCAACAGCAACAGCAACAGCAACAGCAACAGCAACACCAAACGCCATGGCTACGATCACAACAACAACCAAGACCAGGACCATTCCCCAAGGCGTGTCCCCGCTCCGGTTTTCAGCCGCGCCCGCTTGGTAGCATCGGGCCCGAACCGATCCGCAGCGGGTCGCCAACAGCCCAGACCTCATGGAAACAGTCGCGCCACATCCCCACGCGTTCGACGAAGCGGACTGGCCGTTCGCCGAGCCGGTGAATGCACTGTCCGTCTCGACCGTGCGCGTGTTTCGCGAAGGCTATCCCGTGCTGCGCGTCAGCCACGATGAGGACGGCGATTGGCAGGTGCTGTGCGACACCACGATCAATCTGGAGCATTGCGTGGTGGTGTGCCTTGGCTGCTGCTACCAGCGCGACAGCACGCTTGGCGAGATAGCCGATCTGCCGCTGGGCTGGACCGCCTGGCGGGAATTCGTCGGTGGTCCGTGGTCGCGCGAACCCAAGTCCGAGGACGACGACGCCTGAGGTCGAGCAGGGCAAAGCCAATCATCACCGTCTGTGCCTTCGGCGGCGAAGACCAGGTCAGCCCGGCATGCGGGCCACGATGCGCCAGTTGTTGAACGGCGTGTTGCCGTACAGCGCACTGAATTGCGACTGCAGTCCCGCCGCATCGAAGGTCGCCTGCAGTTCCTCTGCGTTGGGGTAGCGTTTCGGCGAGGCGTTCATCCAGCCAAGCACGTTCGCGAACGCGTCCACGGCGTGGGTCAGTCGCGCGCGCTGGCTGCCGTCTTCCAGGCCGGTGCGGATCACCAGCAACGCGCCCGGCGTGAGCATCGCGATCGCGCCCGCGAGCAATCGCGACTGCGCCTGTGGATCGATGTACTGCAGCATGTCCAGGATGGCCACGCTGCCGCGGTGTTCCGGCAGCGCCGAAACCAGATCGACGCATTCGAACGAGACACCCGGTAATGCTGCCGAGTCGGCCGCCGTCCGGGCCCGCCGGATCTTGCCTTCGTCGTTGTCGACGCCCGTGTACGCCAGGTCGATCCGCTCGGCGTGCAGCGCGTGCGCCAGCAATCCCAGCCCGCAGCCCAGGTCGAGCAGCGGCGCGCGGCTGCCGCGCAGTGCGTCGCACACGCCCGGGTACAGCGGATCGGTCGCGAGTTTGCCGCGGCTGTAGTGCCAGGCCCAACGCCCGGCGAAGCTGCGATCCGACGCGAAAGCGGCCGCAATCTCTTTCGCGCGCTGGCGACCGAGCGGCTGGGTCGCGCCAGGCAGGTTGCTCAACCCGGCAGGATCAAGGCTTGTCGCCCAGCAGGCGTGCGGCCACGTCGTGGGCGCGTGCGGTCCACAGTGCGTACATCGCCTGCGACGGGTGCAAGCCGTCATCGGCCAGCATCGTTGGATCGGCCCCATGCAGGCGGCTGGCTTCGGTGACGTCCACGAACGCCACACCGCGCTGCGCGCTCACTTCGGCCGCGGCGGCGTTGTAGGCGTCCAACTGTGCCGCGATGTCCGCAGGGTCGCGGTTCTTGGCCGTGGCAAACGGGGTGACGCCCCAGTCGGGGATCGACAGCACCAGCACGCGGTCGGCGCGACCACCGGCAAGTTCAATCGCCCGATCCAGCAAGCCTGCGAACTGCTCGCGGTAATCGTCCACGTCGCGGCCGCGGTACTGGTTGTTGACGCCGATCGCGAGGCTGACGAAGTCGAAGCGCCCCAGCGGCTCGACGGCGTCCATTGCCGCGGAGAGTTCGTCGGTGGTCCAGCCGGTCTGCGCGATGATGCGCGGGTCGGCGATGTCGAAGCCTCCGGCGCGCAGCGCCTGCGCCAACTGCATCGGCCAGCGGCCCTGTTCGGGCACGCCTTCGCCGATCGTGTAGCTGTCGCCCAGGGCGAGATAACGCATGGTACTGGCTTCCTGATGCTGGGAGAGGGAGGCGCAGCCGACGCACGGCAGCATGGTTGCGATCAGAGCCAGTACCTTATGCCAGTGCCGCATCATGTGCTCCGGTGGCAGCGCGGGCCGGCGATTCGCATTGGTCGGCGCGGCGCTGCAGCACGCATCCGATGCGGTCGAAAACTTCTGCCAACTGTCCCGGCGGCGGCAGCAGGGTCACGCGGAAATGGTGGCGATACGGCGTATTGAAGCTGGAGCCGGGAACCACCAGCACGTCCTGGGTTTCCAGCAGCTCCAGCGCGAACGCATGATCGTCGAAGCCCTCTGCGGCGGCGCCGACCACCGATGGAAACGCATACAGCGCGCCGGCCGGCGTGACCAGCTGCAGGTGCGGGCTGCGATCGATCGCCTCGACCACCGCCCGGCGCGCCTCGAACAGCCGTCCGCCCGGCGCGCACAGCGCCGAAATCGTGTCACCCCCGTGCAGCGCGGCCTGGATGGCGAACTGACCCGGCACGTTCGCGCACAGGCGCAGGGCGCCGAGCAGGTCCATGGCGTGATGGAAATCCTCGACCCGCGCCAGCTCGCCCGACAGCACGGCCCAGCCCACGCGCCAGCCGCACGCGCGATGGACCTTGCTCAGGCCGCCGAACGACAGGCAGGGCACATCGCCGGCCAGTGGCGCGAGGGGCTGGAAACGGGCGCCATCGAACAGCACCTCGTCGTAGATCTCGTCGCTCATCAGCAGCAGCTGGTGCCGCCGCGCGATGTCGACGACGCGCTCCAGCAACGCCTTGGGGTACACAGCGCCGGTCGGGTTGTTGGGATTGATCAGCACGATCGCGCGCGTGCACGGCGTCACCAGCGCCTCGATTTCATCGGGGTCGGGCAGGAATCCGTTGCCCGGCGCGCAGCGGTAATACACCGGCCGGCCGTCGTTGAGGATCGTGGCTGCGCTCCACAGCGGATAGTCGGGCGACGGCAGCAGGACTTCGTCACCGGGATTGAGCAGCGCACGCAGCGACAGGTCGATCAGTTCGCTGACGCCGTTGCCGATGAACACGCGATCGGCCGAAGCGTCCGGCGTGCCGCGCGCGGCGTGAACGGCGGCGATCGCCTCGCGCGCCTCGGGGAGGCCCTGCTGGTGCGTGTAGGGATCGGTGTCGCCGATGCCCTCGGTGATCGCGCGCTGCAGGTGCTCCGGTGCGCGGAACCCGAACGCACCCGGGTTGCCGATGTTGAGCTTGATCAGGGTACGGCCCTGGGACTCCAGTTCACGTGCGCGCCGGGCGAGTTCGCCGCGGATCTCGTAGCGCACCTCCGACAGGCGTTCGCGGGTCTTGAGCAGGGCAGGCGGAAGGCTGGCTGGCGGCACGGGCGAGACGGGGTTGGGCGAGGGCGGCCAGACTAACGGAAATCCGCGACCGGGAAAGAAAAAGCTGTCCGCAAGAAACGCGAAAAAATGCGAAAAGGGCGCAGGCAAATGCCCGGCAGGAATCGGTGGGGTTGCAGGTTGCGTCCGCTCTTGTTTGCGCCACTTGAGCTCTTCGCGGACAGCTCTCCCTGCGAGAAGCAGGCCATTCAGGGCTTCGCACCGAGCCGCCTCCTCTTGTCTGCTTTGCTTCTGCTCTTCATTTGCGCTTTTCGCGTCGTTCGCGGACAGCTTTCCCCGCAAGCCCGTAGAATTCCCGCATGCGCCCGCCCGCCAGCCGCCGATGACTCCCGAACTTGCCGCGCTGCAGGCGATCGGCTGGCCGCTGGCGACCGATCAGGACCTGCTGCCGGAAGTCGCCGAATGGCGCGAGGCGATGCTGGTCCACCCGCAGGCGCGGCCGGCGCGGGTCGTTGAACAGCATCGCAGTGGCTATATCGTCGCCGATGGACCCGAAGCCGGTTTCGCGGTCGAGTCCCTTCCGGAGTGGCAGCGCCCGCGCTTTCCGCCCGAGCAGCGTCCGGCGGTCGGCGACTGGGTGCTGATCGAAGGCGATGCGCCGACCGCGAAGATCGTCATGCTGCTGCCGCGGCGCAGCGCGATCAAGCGGGGCGCTGCGGGGGAGCACTACAAACAACAGCTGATCGCAGCCAACATCGACACCGTCTTCGTGGTCTGCGGACTGGACGCCGACTTCAACCCGCGCCGGATCGAGCGCTACCTGCTGCTGGTGCGTGGCGGTGGCGCCGAGCCGGTCGTGGTGCTGACCAAGGCCGACCTGGCCGATGCCGCCGATGCGCGTATCGCGCCGGGCGCGGTGGCCGCGATCGAGGACATGGATGCGCGCGGATTTCCGGTGCTGGCGCTCAACGCGCGCGATCCCGCCAGTGTCGCCGCTCTGGCGCCGTGGCTGAAGCCGGGCCGGACCGTGGTGCTGGTCGGCAGCAGCGGCGCGGGCAAGTCGACGCTCACCAACAGCCTTCTTGGCACCGCGCGAATGAAGACCGCCGAAGTGCGCGAGAGCGACGACCGCGGCCGCCACACCACGACCCACCGCGCGTTGATTCCGCTGCCCTCGGGCGCCTGCCTGATCGACACGCCGGGCATGCGCGAACTCAAGCCCACGGGCGAAGAGGATGTCGCCGAGAACTTCAGCGACGTGGAGGACGTGGCCGACCAGTGCAGGTTCCGCGACTGCTCGCACGACCGCGAGCCCGGCTGTGCGGTGCGGGCGGCGATCGAGTCGGGCGCACTGGACCCGCAGCGCTACGCCAACTACGTCAAGCTCGCCGGCGAAGTGGCCGGCGCCGCGCACAAGCTGGCCCTGCGCCAGACCCAGAACGCCGCCGACAAGGTGCAGGGCAAGCCGGTCAACAAGCGCCTGGACGATCGCTACAACCGCCGCTAGGCAGGCCCTGCGGGCGCAGCACCGACCCTCCGGAAGCCGTGCGCCCGTGTTCGGCATTGCGCGAGGGCTTGACGCAGCGGGCCCGTGGCACGACAACAGCGCATGGACATCCACCACGCGCCTGACACCGCCCATCACGCCGCGCTGGACGCGCGCATGGTCGATGTCGCCCGCACGATCAAGGTGCTGTCCCTGGCCAGCTGGCCGGCGGGGCAGGAAATCCAGTTCCTCCAGGACTTCGCCAAGGGCACGGCGCGGCCACCGCTGATCGATTATCCGCGGCATGACTTCAGCGCGGCGCGGCGCGAACTGGACGCCATCGCCGCCGAGTCCGATCCCTCGCACCCGCTGGGCCAGTACCTGATCGAATCCACCCGCAGTTGGGCCGTCGCCGCGCAGTTCTGCGAGGCGCTCGGCACCGACGCGGCCAGTGCGCTGTCGGTGCAGCTGTACGGATCTCCCAACGACGCCCTGCCGGGGCAGGGCCTGACCGCCTGCGACGCCGCCGGCCATTTCATCCAGATCGCCGACACGCTCGATCGCGAGCTGATGGCCCCGTCCGAACACGTGCCGCTGTCGGCCATCGCCATGCAGTTGCAGTTGCAGGGCGACCTCGACCGCTTCTTCGGACACCGCGTGATCGAAGTCGTGCTCGACCCGGACCTCATCGCCAAGGCTGCCGCCGGTGCGACCCGCATCCGCCTGCGCACCTGCGCGCAGTTCAGCGACTACGACCGCGACCAGCTGCTGCAGCACGAGGCACTGGTGCATTCGCTGACCTCGCTCAATGGTCGCGAGCAACCGCTGATGCGCAGCCTGTCACTGGCCTCGCCGCGCACCACCGCGACCCAGGAAGGGCTGGCGACCTTCGCCGAGCAGATCACCGGCAGCATCGACATCGGGCGCATGAAGCGGCTCAGCCTGCGCATCGAGGCGGTCGCGCAGGCCATGGACGGCGCGGACTTCGTCGACGTGTTCCGCTACTTCCTCGATGCCGGACAAAGCCGCGAGGAGAGCTTCGCCTCCAGCCATCGCGTGTTCCGCGGCGTGCCGACCCGCGGCGGGCATGCCTTCACCAAGGACACGGTGTACCTGCGCGGCCTGATCGGCGTCCACACGTTTTTCCGCTGGGCACTGCGCGAGCGCGAACTGCGCCTGTGCCGCTGGCTGTTCGCCGGCAAGATGACGCTGGGTGACGTACAGCGCTTCGAGCCGCTGTTCGAGACCGGCGTACTGATCCCGCCGCGCTGGACCCCGCACTGGGCCGCCCGCGCCAGCGGTCTGGCGGGGATGCTGGCTTTTTCGCTGTTCGCCAACCGCATACGCCTGGACCGGGTGGACGACAGCGGCGGCTTCAGCGACGTGTGATTTTTCGGCACGGACGGGAGCGGTCCGCGAAGGACGCGAAAAAACGCGAAGACAGTACGAAGAGCCATACAGGGCTTCTGTCGTTCTTTTTGCGCCCTTTCGCGCCCGTCGCGGACCCAATCTGGGCGCTCGCGTCGTCCCGCTGACTGTCGACGCCCGACAGACCTTTCTGCGGTCCGCTCTTCTTCGCGCCTTTTCGCGTCCTTTGCGGACCACGGAAAGCCCGGATGAACGCCGCGATTCCGGCCGCCGCGCCAAGCCCGCTAGAATCGACCCAACCCTCGCCACGTGCAGCCCATGTCCATCGACGACTTCAAGCAAGCCGCCCTCGATTACCACCGCCAGGACCCGCCCGGGAAGATCAAGGTCAGCGCGACCAAGGCCATGGTCACCCAGCGCGACCTCTCGCTGGCCTATTCGCCCGGCGTCGCCTACGCCTGCGAAGCGATCGTCGCCGATCCCAACGCCGCCAGCGAGCTCACCGCCCGCGGCAACCTGGTCGCGGTGATCACCAACGGCACCGCGGTGCTCGGCCTGGGCGACATCGGCGCGCTGGCCGGCAAGCCGGTCATGGAAGGCAAGGGCGTGCTGTTCCAGAAGTTCGCCGGCATCGACGTGTTCGACATCGAACTGGACGAGCGCGATCCCGACAAGCTGGTCGACATCATCGCGTCGATGGAGCCGACCTTCGGCGGCATCAACCTGGAAGACATCAAGGCCCCGGAGTGCTTCATCGTCGAGCGCAAACTGCGCGAGCGGATGAAGATCCCGGTGTTCCACGACGACCAGCACGGCACCGCGATCATCGTCGGCGCGGCGATCTTCAACGCGCTGGAGATCGTCGGCAAGCACATCGGCGACGTGAAGCTCGCCACCTCCGGTGCCGGTGCGGCCGGCATCGCCTGCCTGGACATGCTGGTCGCGCTGGGCATGCGCCCGGAAAACATCCTCGCCGTCGATCGCGACGGCGTGCTCTACACCGGCCGCCCCGAGCTCGATCCCGACAAGGCCCGCTACGCGCGCGATACCGACAAGCGCACGCTGGCCCACATCGTCGAGGGCGCCGACATCTTCCTGGGCCTGTCGGCCGGCGGGGTGCTGACCGGCGACATGGTCGCGACCATGGCCGACAAGCCGATCATCCTCGCCCTGGCCAATCCCTACCCGGAAATCCTTCCCGAGGACGCCAAGGCCGCGCGCCCGGACTGCATCATCGCCACCGGCCGCTCGGACTATCCGAACCAGGTCAACAACGCGCTGTGCTTTCCCTACATCTTCCGCGGCGCGCTCGACGTCGGCGCGACGCAGATCAACGAGGCGATGAAGCTCGCCTGCGTGCGCGCGATCGCGCAGCTGGCGCGCATGGAATCGGGCGACCTCGCCAGCGCCTACGGCAGCGAGATTCCGACCTTCGGCGCCGATTACCTGATCCCGCGCCCGTTCGACCCGCGCCTGCTGGTGATGCTCGCCCCGGCCGTGGCCAAGGCCGCGATGGAATCGGGCGTGGCGGTTCGCCCCATCGCCGACATGGCCGTCTACGTCGAGAAGCTTGCCCAGTTCATCTATCGCACCGGGCTGCTCATGAAACCGGTGTACGACCGGGCGCGCAATGATCGCAAGCGCGTGGTCTATGCCGAAGGCGAGGAGCACACGGTGCTGCGGGCGGTGCAGACGGTGATCGACGAGAAGCTTGCGTTCCCGATCCTGATCGGGCGACCGGAGGTGATCGCTGCGCGCATCGAGCGGCTCGCGCTGCGGATGCGCGCGGGCGTGGATTTCGAAGTCACCAACATCAACGATGACCCGCGCTTCCAGGACTACTGGCAGCAGTACCACGCATTGACGGAACGTCGCGGCGTCACCCCGGATGCGGCCAAGAACCTGTTGCGGTCGAGGTCGACGCTGATCGCGGCGCTGATGGTCGAGCGCGGCGAGGCGGACGCGCTGATCTGCGGCCTGGTCGGGCGTTTCCACAAGAAGCTAGGTTACCTGCGCAGCGTGTTCGACTTCGATCGCGGCGTGCACGGCACTGCGGCGATGACCGGCGTCATCAACGATCACGGCGCCTGGTTCTTCCTCGATACCCACGTGCAGATGGACCCGAGCGCCGAACAGATCGCCCAGGCGACGCTGCAGGCGAGCTACCGGCTCAAGCTGTTCGGCGTGGAACCCAAGGTTGCGCTGCTCTCGCATTCCAACTTCGGCAGTCACGACGACCCCAGCGCCGCGAAGATGCGCGCGGCCTACCAGATCATCCGGCGGCGCATGCCGCAGCTGGAGGTCGATGGCGAAATGATGGCCGACACCGCCTGGGACCACGACCTGCGCCACCGCATCTTCCCGAGCTCGCGCCTGAACGGCCGCGCGAACCTGTTCGTCATGCCCAACCTCGACGCCGCCAACATCACCTACAACATGATCCGGGTGATGACCGACGGCGTGGCGATCGGTCCGATCCTGATGGGGCTGGACAAGCCAGCCCACATCCTGACCGGCGAAGCGACGCCGCGACGCGTGGTCAACATGACCGCGATCGCTGCGGTCGACGCCCAGATCCGCGGCGCACGCCGGGGCTGATCACCTTACGGTCTCCCTCGCCGGCCCGCGGGGGAAATGCCGCCGCGCGCCGCGATCGAGCCGGAGTGCTTCACGAGTCCGTGCTGACAGGCGCGCGACCATCCGTGCTGTTCCCCGACAGGCCCCGCCCTGCCCATGCCAGCTTTCCTCGTACCGAAATCCAACGAGAACCCGCTCACGTCGGCATTGATTCGGGACCATGACTGGGAGTCGACAACGCTGGGGCCGATGAATCGCTGGCCCTCCGAACTTCGCACCCTCGTGCGTTTGATGCTGCGCTCGAAGGCCCCGCAGCACCTGGTCTGGGGCGAGGGGCATTGCCTGCTCTACAACGACGGCTACATTCCGCTGCTCGGCATCAAGCACCCCGCCGCGCTCGGAGCTCCGTTCCTCGATGTGTGGCCGGAAGTCCGCGACGAGGTTGAGCCGCTGGTCGTACGCACGCTGGCCGGCGAATCGAGCTATTTCGAAGACCGCTCCTTCCTCCTGATGCGCGGAGGCGACGGCGGGCAGCAGAGCTGGGTCAGCTTTGCCTACACGCCGGTGGAGGATGAGGCGGGCAACATCGTGGGACTCCACTCACTGTTCTTCGAGACCACCTCCAAGGTGCTCGCCGAGAGAGGCCGGATGGAAGAGACCGAGCGCCTGCGCGCGATGTTCGACCAGGCACCGGGATTCATCGCCGTGCTCACCGGGCCGGAACATGTGTTCACGCTGACCAACCATGCCTACGCGCAGTTCGTCGGCCACCGCCCGGTATTGGGCCTGCCTGTGCGCCAGGCGATGCCGGAAGTGGTGGGGCAGGGTTTCATCGAACTGCTCGACAGCGTCTACAACTCCGGGCGGCCCTACGTCGGAAGGCGCGTGCCGGTGAATCTCCAGCGCGAGCCCGGCGCCAGGCCCGAGCTTCTCTACGCCGACTTCGTATACCAGCCGTTGCTGGACGCCGCCGGCGCGGTAACCGGGGTTTTCGTGCAAGGCTCGGACGTGACCGGCCACCTTCTGGCAGAGGACGAACTGCGCGGCCTCAGCGACGAGTTGCGGCGATCGAACCAGCGCAAGGACGAGTTTCTCGCCACGCTCGCGCACGAACTGCGCAACCCGCTCGCACCGATCCGCACCGGGCTGGAGGTACTCGCGCTGTCGCCGACGCCCGAGCGTGCCGCGCAGACGCGCGAGGTCATGGATCGCCAGCTTGGCCACATGGTGCGGCTGATCGACGATCTGCTCGACATCGCGCGCATCAACAGCAACAAGATCGAGTTGCGGCACGAGACGGTCAGCGTCGCCGATCTGGTCGGAAGCGCGCTCGAGGCCAGCCGGCCGGCCATCGACGCGGCCCACCACCAGCTGTTCGTATCCCTGCCGTCCAAGCCTCTGTACGTCCGCGTCGACCCGACCCGGATCTCGCAGGTCATCAGCAACCTGCTCAACAACGCCGCCAAGTACACCCCTCCGCAGGGCCGCGTCTCCATATCGGTGAAGCCCAAGGGTGGCGATGTCCTGATCTGCGTTGACGACAACGGCGTCGGCATCGCGCCCGATGCCCTGCCGCACGTCTTCGAACTGTTCTCGCAAAATGGCGGCTCGCAGGGTCATGCGCAGGGCGGTCTGGGAATCGGCCTGGCGCTGGTCAAGCGCATCACCGAGATGCATGCGGGAACGGTGGAGGCACACAGCGACGGTGCCGGCTGCGGCAGCACCTTCACGCTCTGTCTGCCGGACGCGGCGCTGCCGGCGGAAGGGGCGGGAGATGCAAGCGACACGGGCGCAGGCACGGGCACGGCTGCGGCACCGATGCGGATTCTGGTGGTAGACGACAACGTCGATGCCGCCGAGACGATGCGCTGGCTGCTGGAGATGCTCGGGCACGAGGTCCAGGTGGTCCACGATGGTGCATCGGCGCTCGCGGCGGCGGATGCGATGACGCCGGCGTTGATCTTCCTCGACATCGGCCTGCCCGACATCACCGGCTTCGAGGTGGCACAGCGGATCCGTGCCTCGCATGGACCCGACGCGCCGGTCATCGTCGCCGTCACCGGCTGGGGAGCGCCAAGCGACGTGGAGCGTGCCGGTGCCAGCGGCTTCGATCACCACATGACCAAGCCGGTCGATCCGCGCAGGGTCGAGGCGATGGTGGCCGAACTGCAGGCGCGCGGCTGAGCGTCGCCTCAGAGGCCCGGTCGCGCCGGGCGCGGATCGATGTCGCGCACTGGCGACGACAGCGGCAGCAGGCCTTCGCGCTCGCGCAGCAGCACCTTGCGCACGGCGCACTGCTCCTCGGGTGAAAGTGTCGCGACGAACTCGACGTTGCCCGCCACCAGCGTCGCCAGCGGCAGTCCATCGCGCAGCACGAAGCGGGTGCCCAGCACGCGCGGTACCTTCGCACCCGGGAGAACCGTGCCGAGCAGGTTGAGCGGATCGACGCCGGAAAGGCCGAGCAGCGCCCCGTCGTGCGCGCGCCTTCGCACCTGCCGCAGCGCGCCTATCGCCTCCGGCAGCGCGAACTGCTCGCCCGACAGGCCGGCGATGAAGCGACCGCCGCGGATTTCGCCGCGCGCCTCCAGCCGGTGGTAGACGCGCAGCAACTCGCGCCACGGCGGCAGCCATGCCGGTTCACGTTCCATGAGCCGCCAGCTGACCACGCCGTAGCGACGCAGCAGCGCGCGCGCAATGTGCTCGGCGGCTTCCTCGCCGACGCCCGTGCTGCGCGACGCTGCAGGATTCGCGGCAGGCGCGGTATCGGCTCGCCGCGTGAGCGTCCAGCGTCCGGCATCCTCCAGCGCCGGCAGCATCGTCCTTCGGCCACGACCGGAAAACGCCGTCGCTCGTTTCGCACTGGGCACCAGCAGCGCACGCAGGCCGACGAAACTGTCGCAATGCACGCGGCCACGCGCGACCAGTTCGGCCAGCGCGTCCTCCAGCTCGGTGCGCAGCAGGTGCGCGCCGCAGATCATCTCGTCGAAGAACGACGCGCCGTTCGCCGCCAGGTAGTCGGCGACCCGTTGCGCGCGCGAACCCAGCGGTGGCTCGTCGTCGCTGCGCACCGCGGCGATGCGCGTCCACAGTGCCAGATGCCTGCGTGCGGGCAGCACCAGCGGCGTCGCCCGCACCGGCGCGGCGCGCGCGCCGCCGTTGTCGTTGGCAGGACTTGCACGCAGCCGCGTCCAGGCGATGCGCCCGGCTGAACACAGGTCGTCGAGCCACGACGGGGAATAGCCGGCCACGCGTGCGGGGAGCAACTCGCTCTCCCACGCCGCGGCCGGGGCCTCGAAGCCTTCCAGTTGTGCGAGCACGTCCACCAGCGCATCCGGGCCGCTGACGCGCGTGGCCGGTGACACGCGCTGCCAATCCAGAAGGAAACGCATGAAATCGCGCGGCTCGACCGGCTCGATCTCGCGCCGCAGCCGCCCGATCGTGTAGCGGTGGATGCGCGCGAGCAGGTGCCGCTCGCACCATTCCTCATCGCCCATGCCGGTGCTGGCCTGGGCGGTGAAGCGCCCGCGCATGACGTAGCCTTCGCTTTCCAGATGCAGCAGCGCGGCCTCGATGTCGGCGCTGGGCAGATACAGGGTTTCAGCCTGACTCGACGCGGGGGTCGGGCCGAGGCCGGTGAGCCGGGAGCGGACCATTTCCACTGTCGCGTCTTTCACGGTCCACGCCTGCGCTGCGAATTCGGCCGGCGCTTGGATCGGAGGCTGCCATGTCGCGCCGGGCAGGAGTGGCTGCAGTTGCGGCAGTCGCTCGGCCGCGACCCAGAGGCCGTGGGATTCGTAATTCTTTTCCGTGGCGGCATGGGCTTGAAGATGCGCTCTCGCCGGAGCGTGGCCTTGAAGCCCCTCTCCCTTCGGGAGAGGGGCTCAATGCGACATCGGCGATGTTGGCTGAAGCGGGCACGAGCAGCGTCGCCCGCTTCGCCATCGCCAACTCACGCAGGAACTGCGGCCAGGACGAGTTCGCCTGTGCTTCCGCGGTG
>JALYOF010000008.1 GCA_030857025.1 Pseudomonadota bacterium
CCAATGCCTCCCGGTGCCAGCAAGGGCAAGGGCAAGGGCAAGGGCAAGGGCAAGGGCCGGGGCCGGGGCCGGGGCCGGGCCAAAGGGGCAAATACATCGCTTCATGCGCATGAAGCGATTGACGCGAGTGCCGGTGCGCTGGCAGACTCTGGTCATCCATCGAGACCGGCAGAGGGACAGGCCCTTTGACGCCGGAGCAACCAGCGCAGCGAATGCTGTGCCAGGTGCTAATTCCTGCGGCGACTTCTGTTGCCGAAAGATGGTTGCAACTCCTCATTCCCCAATGGGACTGAGGGCGCGCTTCCGTCGACTCGATGGCCCCGTCACTTCGGAGCCTGCCATGAGTCGCCAATCTTTCAACAGTCCGGCTGTTTCACTCGATCTCTCGCCGCATCCGGCACTCGGCACTGGCGCCGACGCGCTGCGCGGTGAACTCGCCCTCGATCTCGATTTACGTCACGCAGGTCTTCGCCCTGCGCGGCTGCGTTACGAAGTTCTGGGCGCACCGGGGCTTCCGCCGATCTTCGTGGCCGGGGGAATCTCTGCCGGCCGACACGTCGCGTCCAGCACGGCGTTTCCGGAGCGCGGCTGGTGGGAGCGCCAGGTGGCGCAGGGAACACCATTGGATCCCCGCCGTCATCGAATCGTTTCGTTCGACTGGCTCGGCGCCGATGGCGCCCTGGACGTGCCGATCGATCCGGCCGATCAGGCCGATACGATCGCGCATCTGTTGGACGCACTGGCCATCACGCGCCTGGTGGCCTTCGTCGGCTGTTCCTACGGCGCGATGGTGGGGCTGCAGTTCGCTGCACGCCACGGGCACAGGCTGCATCAACTGGTGGCGATCAGCGGCAGCCACCGCGCTGATCCGCACGCCTGCGCCTATCGCGCACTGCAGCGGCGAGCGGTCGCGCTGGGTGCGCTGCAGTGCGACGAGCGCCACGGCGTGGACCTGGCGAGGCAACTGGCGATGCTGAGCTACCGTACGCCGGAGGAGTTCGCCGTCCGTTTCGGCGATGCGCCCCGGATCGTCAACGGTCGCGTGCGCGTGGCTGCGGAGGATTACCTCGATCACTGCGGCGCCGCCTATGCCGACGTCACATCGACGGCCGCGTTCCTTCGACTGTCGGAATCCATCGACCTCCAGTCGCTCGACCCGGCGACGGTGCGTGTGCCCGTCACTGTCGTGGGCAATCAGCACGATCGGCTGGTGCCCCTGTCCGACCTGCAGGAACTGGTTGAGCGGCTAGGCACCGATCCTGGCCTGCCGGCGCCGCGCCTGTGCGTTCTGCGATCGATCCATGGCCACGATGCATTCTTGAAAGAGTACGAGGCGATCGCAGAGGTGCTTGCCGACCTGCTCCCGGAGTCTCTGCCCGCTGACGCTTCGCGTTTCGACAAGGCGGTGGCGGCATGAGCGGCCCCATCGCTGCACCCCTGCGTCGCCGCGCTACCGCGGCAGTGCGCGCGGGCATCGATCGGGATCCCGCGTACGGCGCGGTCACGCCGCCGATCGTGCTGTCGTCCAACTTCAGCTTCGCGGGGTTCGACCAGAAGCGGCGTTATGACTACACCCGCAGCGGCAATCCCACGCGCGACCTGCTGGCCGAGGCTTTGGCCGAACTCGAGGGCGGCTGCGGCGCCGTCGTCACCGCCACCGGCATGGCCGCGATCACGCTGGTGCTGCACGCCTGCCTGAAACCGGGCCAGCGGCTGGTGGTGCCGCACGACGGCTACGGCGGCAGCTGGCGCCTGTTCAATGCACTGGCGGCCAAGGGTGCGTTCGAACTCGTCATCGTCGACCTGACCGATCCGCCCGCGCTCGCGGCAGCGCTTTCGCCGGCACCGGCGGTGGTCTGGATCGAGACGCCGTCCAACCCGCTGCTGCGCATTACCGACCTGCGTTTCGTGATCGAGGCGGCCCATGCGGCCGGCGCATTGGCAGTCGTCGACAACACCTTCCTCTCGCCAGCGCTGCAGCAGCCGATCTCGTTCGGTGCCGATATCGTGGTGCACTCGACCACCAAGTACATCAACGGCCACAGCGATGTCGTCGGCGGCGCGGTGATCGCCCGCGATCCTGCGTTGCTTGAGCAGCTTGCCTGGTGGGCCAACGCGTTGGGGATCACCGGCTCGCCATTCGACAGTTTCCTGACGCTACGCGGCCTCCGTACGCTGGACGCGCGCCTTCGCATCCATCAGGAAAACGCCGATGCTCTGGCCGCGCTGCTCGTTGATCATCCAGCGGTCCGCACGCTGCATTACCCGGGCATTGCGAGCCACCCGGGACACGCGACCGCAGCGCGCCAGCAGCAGGGATTCGGCGCCATGCTCTCGATCGACCTCGACTGCGGCTCGGGTATCGACCCGCAGTTCGCCGTGCGTGCCTTCCTCGATGGCCTGCAGTGCTTCACCCTGGCCGAGTCGCTGGGCGGAGTGGAAAGTTTGATCGCGCACCCTGCGACGATGACCCATGCAGCCATGTCGCAGGAGGCGAGGATGGCGGCGGGCATCGGCGACGGATTGTTGCGGTTGTCGGTCGGCATCGAACATGTCGAGGACCTTCTGGACGACGTGCGCGCGGCGCTGGAGCGTGTGCAGGCGACCAGCGATCGACCCGGGACGGCAGCACTGTGACCGCGCACGGAGGAATTGCTGCGGTTGCCAGGCACGCGGCTGAGGTGGCGCCCGTGCGCGTGGCGTTGCTTGGGACGGGCAACGTCGGCACTGCCGTCATCGAGCGGCTGGGGCAATGGTCGGGCACGCGGCTGGGGCAAGCGCTGCGGCTGGTGCACGTGGCCAACTCGAGGCAGTCGGTCAGTTGCATCCACGGCATTTCGAGCATCAAGGTGAAATCGATGCTGCGCCGCGGGCACGCGGGCGTGCTGGACGCGACCGCACCGGCGCTGCTCGGTGACGGAACTCGCATCGTGATCGATGCAACGGCCAGCCATGAGGTTGCCGCGCGACACGCGCAATGGCTTGCCGAGGGAATTCACGTGGTGACGGCCTGCAAACTTGCACAGGGCGGTCCGCTGACCGCGTGGCAATCGATACGTGAGGCGTGCAGTCGTGGAGGCACCAGGTACGGCGACAGCGCCACGGTGGGCGCCGGTCTTCCGCTGCTGCGGACCGTGCGTGAACTCCAGGCAGGTGGGGATCGCATCCATGCCATCGCCGGCGTGCTGTCGGGCTCGCTGGCCTGGCTGCTGGACCATTACGACGGCGTGCGGCCCTTCTCCGAACTGCTTCGTCAGGCGCGCTCCGCGGGGTATACCGAGCCGGATGCGCGCGATGATCTGTCCGGCGAGGACGTGCGGCGCAAGCTGTTGATCCTGGGGCGAGCCGCCGGGGTTCCACTGGAAGTCGAGGACGTGGACGTGCAGTCGCTGGTGCCCAATGACCTGCGTGCATTGCCGGTAGACGGATTCGACGCCGCGATGGAGGGACTCGATGCACCGCTGCAGGAGCGCCACGCCGCAGCGTGCAACCGTGGCGAGACACTGCACTTCATCGCCCGCCTGGACATTCCGCGCTGGCCAACGTCGAACCTCGGCAATGCCGATCGACCAAGCGCGCGCGTAGGCCTGGAATCGCTGCCGCATCGGCACCCGCTTGCGACTGGCGCAGGCACCGACAACCGGGTGGCGATATGGTCCGATCGCTATTGCGAACGGCCGTTGGTCATCCAGGGCGCCGGGGCGGGAGCGGATGTCACCGCCGCCGCGCTGCTGGACGACGTTCTGCGGATTTCGGCTCTCCTGTCCGGGGAGGGGATCTGCGCCAGTGCCTGACCCGATGCCTCAATCGGTCGCCAGTGGCTGGTTGCGGATCAATTGCAACTGGCCGTTGGCCAGCAACTCGCGCGGGCCGCGGTGCAGGTCGCCTAGCAGCGTCGCCAGATCGGTCGTTTCGGTCGGCCGGAAGGCTGCCCAGCCGTCACGACCGTGGGCCTTGACGTAGTACAGCGACTGGTCGGCCAACTCCACCATGGTTTCCCAGCTCACCAGGCCCCGGCGATCCCGGAACAGCGGGTACTCCGAAAGCCCGATTGAGCAGGTCAGTTGCAGCGTCCTGCCGTGGCCAACCTCGAATGCGTGCTCGTTGACCGTGTCGCGGAGGCGATTGCCGATCATCTGCAGGTTGCGCATGGGCATCGGACGGAAAACCAGCAGGAACTCCTCGCCGCCCCAGCGCACGACGTAGTCACCGGTGCGCACCAGCGAGTTCAGCAACTGCGCGAACTGCTGCAACACCAGGTCGCCGCCTGAGTGGCCGTGGCTGTCGTTGATGGCTTTGAAGTAGTCGATGTCGACCACGGCGAAAACCATCACCTCATCCATGTGCATGCCGCGCTCGAGTTGCCGGTCGTAATAGGCGAGGTCTGCTGGAATCTGGCTGCCCATGTAGCGGCGGTTGCGCAGACCCGTAAGCGGATCGGTGTGGCTCGCCTCTTCGAGTTGGCAATTTGCGAGTTCCAGCGCCTGCGTGCGCTGCAAGACCAGAACTTCCAGGGACTGGCGCTGCAGCCGATGGCGATGGCGCATCAGCCGGTAACCGGCAAATACCAGCGCGGCCAGCAGTAGCGCCACGAGCAGTCCGAACCAGGCGGTCTCGTGGAAAAACGGCGCGATCGCGAACGGCAGCAGCGCCGACGCGGTGCCGGCCACATTAAAGTTGTTGGTGCCCGCAACCTCGAAGACGTAGTCGCCAGGCGGAAGGTTGGTGTAGCGCGCATTGCGATTGAGCGGATCGGCCTGGCGCCAGTCACGGTCGTAGCCGAGCAGCCGGTACTGCACACCGATACTCTTCGGGTCCTGGAAGCTCAAAACCGTGAACTCGAACGAGAGGTCCCGCGCATCCTTCGGCAGTGTCGTGCCGTGCACCGTGTCGGCGGCATGCCATTTCTCTTCGGACTGCATGCGTTCGATCACGACGCCCGGTGCGACCGTGTTCTGCGTGATGGCGTCGACATCCATCGCGAGCAGGCCGTCGCGCGTCGGAAGCCATAGCGTGCTGTCGCGCAGGAGGCCCTTGGAGTTTCCGGCGCCGTTGCAGCAATAGCCCTGTTGACCCGATCGCGCGTCGCCGCGCTCGTTGAGGAGCATCTGTCCCCGAACCTGCGCGATTTTCCCCTCCGCCAACGGCGCGAGGTCGGCGACCGGCACACGGGAAATGCCGCGGATCCCCGCCACCCACAGATAGCCGTTGCGTTCGGTGAAGAAGAAGGGCGCGTTGCCGGGCATGCCCTGCGCGATTCCCAGGACCTGCCAACGACCCTCGTGGCGAACGTGGATCTGCTCGTTCATGGCACCGACCAGCCAGCGTCCGTCCTCCAGTTGGCCGACCGCGGTGACATCCAGTTCCGGCGGCAGTCCGGCGTCTTCACCCACGGGGAAGAAGCGCTCACCGCGCAGCTGGAAAAGGCCGCTTTGCGTGCCAGCGAGGATGTCGCCTTCGCTGGTGTGGAAGAAGAACCGGACGCGCGGGTCGGGCAGACCGTCCGCCTGCGCATAGCGGCGCAGCACGCCGCTGCGCAGGCGGTACATGCCGTCGGTGCTGCCGATCCACAGGTCCTGGTTGTCGAGTCGCAGGATGCCATTGATCTGCGTCCCCAACAGTGGCGCGAACAGGGCCGGCAGCCTGACCCGTGGAGTGCCTGCAGCGTCCGGTTCGACGACCGCGAGGCCTCGGCGTGTACCGACCCAGACGCGGTCGGTTTCGGCCAGCAGGTTGTAAGCCTGCGGATGCGGCAGGGCGCTGGCCGGCACGACCAGTCGCACCTCCTCGTCTTCGAGCACGCTGAGCCCTTCGTTACCGCCCACCCAGATGCGTCGACCGTCCGGATCGCCCGCGACCGCCCAGACGATCGGACTGTTCAAGCCTTCGGCGACGCTGTACCGGCGCGTCCAGCTGTCGCCCAGCCGCGTCAGCCCTTCCCATTGGCTGCCGATCCACAGACCGCCTTCGCGATCTTCGAACGCGGTGCGCACGCCTGCGATCCCGCCAGGGTCGGTCGGGGTCACCAAACCCGCCAACTTCGCCTCGCGGATGCGCGCCAGACCAACGTCGCCGCCGGCCCAGAGATTCGCGTCGCGGTCCAGATACAGCATGTCGATGGACGCGCCCGAGAGCTGCGGCGCGCCTGCGAAGGATTGCCATCCCTCCGACGAATGCACGAACAGCCCCATGGTGGTTGCGGCCCACATGCGGCCGTGCGCTTCTGCCAGGCCGTTGACGGTGGCGGTGGCAGCCCGGGATGGGAGTTGCAGCGTCTCCCATCGATCGCCGTCGAACCTGTGCACTGCACCACGTGCACCGACCCACAGCCCATCCGTGCGCGCCAGCAGCGACTGGGCCAGCAAGGGTGATCCGGGCACGGCGTGAAGTCTGCCATCGCGCACGCGATGCACGCCTTCGGTGCTCGCCACCCAGATGACGCCTTGTGCGTCCTGTGCGAACGCACGGGTGTCCAGCGAGGTCGCCCCGGGTCCCGTTGCGACCGGCACCGGGGTGAATACATGACCGTCGTAGATCGCGACGCCCTTGTAGGTTCCGATCCACATTCGGCCGTCATCGGCGAGGTGGAGTGCGGGAACCCAGTTTCCCGGCAGCCCCGGCGCGGTCTCGGAGGTGTATTCGACCATGCGGACGCCGTCGAAACGAGCCAGTCCCGCCTGGGTGCCGACCCAGATGTAACCGGCGCGATCCTGGGTGATCGCCAGCGCGCTGATCTGCGGCAGTCCCTGTTCGATGGACCAGTTGCCGCGCACGTACTGATGCAGCGCCTTGTCCGGCTGCAGCGCAGGCAGTGTCCCCGGCCAGCAGAGAATAAGAGTTGCGAGTACGACAGCCAGAAGGCGCATCGTCAGCCTTGGAGCGGCGAAGAACCCGACGATAGCACCCGCTATGGACGCTTCATGCGGCCGAAAAAGTGAACAGGCGCAACTCGTTTCATCGTCTCAAAAAAACCGGCCGCCGATCCAGATTCTGCAGCATCGGGGCGGAGCACTTCAGCATTCGATGACGTTGACCGCCAGCCCACCCCGGCTGGTTTCCTTGTACTTGTCCTGCATGTCGCGTCCCGTGTCGCGCATGGTCTTGATCACCTTGTCGAGGCTGACCTTGTGCTTGCCGTCGCCGCGCATGGCCATGCGGCTGGCGTTGATGGCTTTTACCGCGCCCATGGCGTTCCGCTCGATGCAGGGAATCTGCACCAGGCCGCCGATCGGATCGCAGGTCAGGCCAAGGTTGTGTTCCATGCCGATCTCGGCTGCGTTCTCCACCTGCGACATGCTGCCGCCCAACGCAGCCGTGAGTCCCGCCGCCGCCATCGAGCAGGCCACGCCCACCTCGCCCTGGCACCCGACCTCGGCGCCGGAGATGCTGGCGTTCTCCTTGTAGAGAATGCCCACCGCCGCCGCGGTCAGCAGGAACGTGCGAACCCCGGCGATGTTCGACCCGGGGATGAAACGGTCGTAGTAATGCAGCACCGCAGGAATGATGCCTGCCGCGCCGTTCGTTGGCGCGGTAACGACGCGCCCGCCGGCAGCGTTCTCTTCGTTGACTGCCAGTGCATACAGGTTGACCCAGTCGAGCGTCGTCAGCGGGTCGCGCATCGCAGCCTCTGGCTTGGACGACAATTCGGCGAACAGCGACGGCGCTCGCCGGGCGACGTGCAGCCCGCCCGGCAGGGTGCCGGTCTGGCGGATGCCGCGTGCGACACAGGCCTGCATTGCGCTCCACAGTTCGTCCAGTTCCGACTCGATCTGCGTCGGTGTGCGCCATGCCTGCTCGTTGATGAACATCAACGCGGCGATGGTGTGCCCGCTGCCGGCTGCCTGGGCGAGCAACTCGTCGCCGGAATGGAATGGATGGGGCAGGGCGGTCTCGTCGGCAACGATGCGGTCCTCGGCAGCCTCGTCCTGGTTGACCACGAAGCCTCCGCCGACGGAGTAGTAATCGCGGGTCGCGATGACTTCGCCGGAGGCGTCATAGGCGGTGAAGCGCATTCCGTTGGTGTGGAACGGGAGCTTCTGGCGCTTGTTCATGATCAGGTCGTGCTTCTCGTTGAAGCCGATCTCGTGACGTCCGAACAGGTTGATGCGCTTTGTGTTGCGGATGCGTTCGAGCGCCGGGGGAATGACGTCCGGATCGATCCGGTGCGGCCAATGACCTTCCAGACCCATCAATACTGCCTTGTCGGTGCCGTGTCCGCGGCCGGTCAGCGCCAGCGACCCGAACAGTTCGGCGCGAACCCGCGCGGTGCGTTCAAGGTCACCGTTCTGCACGATCCAGCGCTCGATGAAGCGCGCGGCGCCGCGCATCGGGCCGACCGTATGCGATGAACTCGGGCCGATGCCGATCTTGAACAGGTCGAAAGTGCTGACAGCCACGAGATCGCTCCGGAGGAAAGACTGCAGGGCTTATTCTACGCGCGCGCCTGAACTTCACCGTCGCCGGACTCCCGGCGCACCGCAGCGAGAACCACACGGATGGAAAGCCCACGATTGATCCTGTACCAGCGCGACGACTGCCACCTTTGCGATCTGGCGCTGGAGGTGATGGCGTCCGCGCGCGCGCCGGAATTCGAGAGCGTCTTCATCGACGACGATGACGGCCTGGAGCAGCGCTACGGGTTGCGCGTTCCCGTGCTTCGCGATGCGGCCCGGGGCGTGGAACTCGACTGGCCGTTCGACAGCGCCATTCTGCTGCGATTTCTTCGTGCGCCGCCTGGCGGCGCGTCGACCGCGGAGTAGCCCATACCTGGCGCCCTGCCCGGTCGAACTGCTGTCAGCGCGCCGGCGCGACCGGATCGAAGACCACGCGCGTGCTGATCGCCACCTCGTTGGGGATCAGGTCCGTGTCAGCCCAGTCTCCGTCGCCGATGCCGAAGTCCAGCCTGCGCACCGTTGCCCTGCCGGTGAGTACCGGTTGTGTGCCCGGCGACCAGGTAAAGGTCAGCGTCACCGGCTGACGGGCCCCGCGCAGGCTGAGAGTGCCGTCGGCGGCGTACTCGTTACCGCCGAGATGGCGGAAGCGGTCGGCCTGGTAGCGGGCCTGCGGGAACTTGCTGCTTGCGAAGAAGTCCGCGCCCTGCAGGGTTTCGTCACGATCCTCGTTCGAGGTGCTCGCGCTGGCCGGTGCGATCAGCACGTCCAGCCGCGAGGTCGCCAGTTGCTGCGGATCGAAGCTCAGGCGCGTACGGAACTTCGAGAATCCGCCGCTGAATACTTCGCCCTGGTAGCGAGTGGCGAACGTCAGCGCCGAGCCCGGAGCCTGGACGTAATCGGCTGCCAGTGCGGGGATGCTTGCGCAGAGTGCTGCCAGGGCAAGCAGCAGCGCCGCCACGCGGGCCATGGGCAGGGAACACGGGCGGGAGGAAAGTCGTGCGCGTGGATCAGTCGACATCGGTCGGCTCCTTGGGTCGGCGACGCGGGAGCATCCGGGTCAGCGTGGAATCGTTGAGGAACACATGGTGATAGACCGCGGCGCCTGCATGCACGATGACCAGGCCCAGCAGCAGCCAGAAACCAACCTCGTGCAGCGTGCCCGCAAGTTCCCGCAGATCGCGATTCTCGCCGGACAGTGCGGGCAGGTTGAACCAGCCGAACCACTGCAGGGGATAACCCGCGGCGGAGTTGAACAACCACCCGCTCAGTGGCATCGCGAACAGCAGTGCATACAGCGAGAAGTGGACGGCGGTTGCCAGCCGCTCCTGCCATCGCGGGGTGCCGGGCAATGGCGCGGGACGACCGGCGTAGCCGCGCCAGGCCAGCCGCAGTACCACAAGCGCGAGTACTGTCAGTCCGAGCGACTTGTGCAGCGCGTAAATCTCGATCTTCCGCGGCGTGTTGGCCATGTCGACCATCAGCAGGCCGATGGTTGCCATCGCAATGACGGCCAAGGCCATCAGCCAGTGCAGGAATTGACTGATCCGCCCCCAGCGGTCGACGGGACTCTTCATGGCCGCGTGGCACCCGGTGGCGGTGCCGTCGCGTCCGTGTCCAAGGCGGGTGGAACGGCTTGCAACTCGTCCTCGAACAACAGTTCGGCAGCGGGTGCGGAATCGTTTTGCAGGTCTTCCTGCGGTGCGGGTGACTCTGGAGGCTTGGGAACGTCTACGTCTGCTGGCCGTCGGGCGCGGACGGCCTCGGCCTCGATCCGCAGTTCGACGTCGTCGCCGATGAGCTTCTGCCAGGCGTCGATGCCGAAGTCGCTGCGGCTGAGTGTCGCCGTGGCGGAGAAACCGGCCGTGCGCCGGAACGGCGGCATCGGGTGGCGCTTGAGGGCATTGAGCGTCACGTCCATGCACAAGGGCCGGGTCACGCCCCGTAGATTGAGGTCACCGCAGACGCGCGCGTGCGTGCCATCGGCGGCAATCACTTCGTTTGAGACGAAGCGCGCCTCGGGGTGGCGCTCGCCATCGAGCAGGTTGCGTGCGAGCGTAGCCGCGTTCCACTTCGAATCGCCAAGATCGAGTCGGGTCAGCGGCACGCGCACGTCGATCCGTGCACTGCTCCAGTCCTGCGGATCGAAGACCAGCACTCCGGTGCTGCCCGATACCGTGCCCAAAGCCTTCGAAAACCCGGAATGCCCGACCGCAAACATCACCCTCGTGTGCACCGGGTCGAGTTCGTAGACAGCAGGTTCCCAAGCTGCGACCGTGCCCGGCAGCAGGCCCAGCATCAACGCGAATGCCGCCGACAGGGTGACGGCGAGGGGATTGGGTCGGTCCGCGCCATGGAAGCGGCGCTTGCGTAGAGAGTTGAGGGATCGGTAGTGGGTGCTCACCCCCCGATTCTATGCACAGGGGCGGCGGTGCGACCATGGGCGGGGGCAACTGAGTGTTCCGGTTTCCCGACACCACTTGCCTGCTGGGGCCGGATCGTGGAATCTCTGGAGGGGGAAAGCGTAGCCGGTCCGATATGGGCGCGCACGGAGCAGTGGCATTGCACAAGGAGAGTTCGATGCTGCGGGCAGCGGTGATGTTGTGGGCGTTGCTGACCGGCATGGCCGCCGTGGCGGCGGTGCCGGAAAAGCCCCTCATGCGATTGATCGGCGTGGCTGATGGGCTTCCTTCAAGCACCGTTCTGGGTTTGGCGCGCGACCGTGATGGGTATTTGTGGATCGCCACAGCTGATGGCCTGGCGCGCTATGACGGCGTCGGCATGCGCGTCTGGCGCCATTCGCCCGATGATCCCGATTCACTTCCGGGTAACTACATCACGGCCCTGCACATCGATGCCCGGGACCGGGTGTGGGTCGCGATCGAAGGTCGCGGCATGAGCGTGCTCGGTGCTGATCGCCGCAGCCTGCGCCATTACCGCAAGGGGAACACGCCGGGAATGGCCAGCGACGATGTCTGGGCGATCACCAGCCGCGGCGACAATCTCTGGTTCGGCACCTTCGGCGGGGGTCTGCATCGCATGTCGGCCTCTGGCGACATCGACGGCAATCCAGCGATTCAGCGATTCATGCCCATTGCTGGCGACGCGCGCAGCATGCCGTCGGAGACGGTATTTTCTCTCGAGTTCGACAGCGCCGGAATGCTCTGGATAGGCACCCTGTCGGGCTTAGCTTATTGGGATGGGCGCGGCTTCGAACGTGTCCTCGTTCCTGGCACACGCGGCGACGAGCAGATATCGTCTGTCAGCGCCGATGGTGACGCCGTGTGGATCCACAGCGCTAGTGGTCTGCATCGCCGCCAAGTCGATGGAAGCTGGGTCGAGTTGCCGTGGTCGAGCATGTTCGGCTTTGGTATTCAAAATGCGGTATTTACGGTGGCTCCGGATGCGGACGGCCATCATTGGATCGGAGGCATGGGGCGCCTGTGGAGGCTCGCGCCCGGCAATGTCCCCACGCCGGTATCCATCAGCGCCCGTGGATCGGCACATCCCATCTATCAAGTGCTGCAGCAGGGCGACGGCGCCGTGTGGATTCCGGTGCAGGGCGTTGGATTGGGCTACTTGCGCCCAGACTGGCGCGGACTGGCACAGTTCACCCGCGTCGAAAGCGGTCGTGCCGATAGCCTGTATCGCAACATCGTGAGCGCTGAGCAGGGAGGTGTATGGCTACTGGGTAACGACGGCGAACTAGGCCGTCTCGATCGAGAAGGAATATTTCAGCCGGTATCGCCCGGAATCCGAGCGATGCTAAAAGGGCACAGGCCTTTGTCGATCGTCGAAGACAATCTTGGGCGTTTGTGGATGGGGCAGGGCACCTCACTGGTTCGCCTCGATTTGGGCGGAGAGGTGCGTACGTGGCAGCGTAAAAAATTAGATGGGACCCTCGGAGGGCAGATCGACCTGCTGCAAATAGCACCCGATGGCACGCTATGGCTGGTGTGCTCAGGCACCGGGATCCAGCAACGAGACCCGGCCACCGGCGAGGTCCTGACCGTCATTCCTGCGGGCGACAGTCACGGACTCGGGGTTGGCGATCTTGAGGCGATGAAGTTTGACCACAGCGGCGCTCTCTGGATCGCCGGGGCCGAGGGACTGGCGCTTCTGGACTCACGCACGGGCCGATTCAGTCCGGTGCCCGGCATCGCGCACGGAGATCGGGTATTCGGTTTTGCGTTCGATGGGACCGATACGCTGTGGTTGCAACGCCTTGCCGGGCTGGAACGCTACCAGCGCCGCGGCGCCCGATGGGTTCGACAGGAACAGATCGGCAAGGACCGTGGCATTCCCAACGTGGAAGGCTCCGGCCTGGTGATCGATGAGCGTGGACGCGTGTGGCTTTCGAGCCTGCGCGGCATGTTCCGTTGGGACCCACGCACCCGGCACGTACGTCGCTTCGGGGTGAATGATGGCCTGAGCAGCCACGAATTCGTCGACCGCGCCCTCGAACTGACCCCCGATGGCGTTCTGGTGTCTGCGCTGTCCGATGGTGACGTCGTGTTGATGGACACGACGATGGGCGATCGGCCGCCAGTGAAGCCAGCCCTGGTGTTGGGTCGCCCGGAGTTCAGGCGTAACGGCAGGTGGGTGGAAGCCGACACGGCTTCAGGAGTGACATTGGAACCTGGCGATCGCGAACTGCGCGTACAACTGCGGCTGCTCGCCTTCGATGATGTTTCTGCGAACCGCTACTTCACCATGCTGGACGGATACGATCGGCAATGGATGTCTCATGGTGCCCATGGTGAGCGGATACTCGCCGGCCTGCCTCCCGGCCACTACACATTGCGCGCCAGCGCCCTGGACGCGGCAGGCAATGCTGCCAGCGAGCAGTTGCTTCGCTTCACTGTGCAGCCGCCCTGGTGGCGAACACCGGTAGCGCTGGTTGCCTGGGGGCTTCTCGGCATGCTGATACTGGCCGGCGCAGCAGTCGGGTACCGCAGCCGTGTCAGGCGTCGGCATGCCCATCTGCGTTCGGAGCACGAACGTGAAGTGTCGCGGGAGGCCTCCCTGGCAAAAACCCGATTCCTGGCGACGCTCGGCCATGAAGTGCGCACGCCGATGACCGGAGTGCTGGGTATGAGCGAGCTTCTGCTGGGCACCGCGCTGAACCCGCAGCAACGCGGCTACACCCAGTCGATCCGCGGGGCTGGCGAACATCTACTGCGGCTGGTCAACGACGCACTGGACCTGGCCCGTATCGAATCGGGAAAACTCGAACTCAGCCCACAGCCGTTCGACTTGCACTCGCTGGTGACGGAGGTGGTCGCTCTCACCGCACCGCTGGCGCAGCAACGTGGGCTGGCTTTTGAGTGCGAGGTCGACGCGAGCGCGCCGCGGGGCGTTTCCGGCGACAGCGTGCGCGTGCGACAGATATTGCTCAACCTTATTGGAAATGCGATCAAGTTCACAGACAGCGGTACGGTGGGGCTCCTGGTTTCATCGTGTCCCACAAGCGACGGTGGTATTTCCTCCGGGATCGTTTTCCAGGTAAGTGACACCGGACCCGGCCTGAACGAAGAGCAATGCTCGAGGCTGTTCCGCCGTTTCGAGCAGGCCGAGGGCAGCCGCACCGCCGCGCGATACGGCGGCAGCGGCCTGGGTCTTGCGATCTGCCAGGAACTGGCGCTGGCGATGGACGGCCGCATCGACGTGGAAAGTGCACCGGGTGCCGGAGCCCGCTTCAGCGTGATCTTGCCGCTGCCCGCCGTGGAGATTCGAAATCCCCCGGTGCTTTCCGCTGGTACGGCCGTGTCTGGACATTCCCTGAAACTGCTCCTGGTGGAAGACGATCCAACCGTCGCGGAAGTCATAGCCGGTCTGCTTCGGGCCCAGGGGCATCGGGTGAGCCACGCAGCCCACGGGCTGGCCGCGATGTCCGAAGTGGCGATCTGCGCTTTTGACGGCGCGTTGCTGGACCTCGATCTTCCAGGAATAGACGGTCTGGACCTCGCCCGACAACTGCGGGTCCAGGGGTTCACCCGACCATTGATTGCGATTACCGCGCGCGCCGATGCCGACGCGCAGCCTGCTGCGATGGCTGCGGGCTTCGACAGCTTCGTTCGAAAGCCGGTTACGGGCACCATACTCGCCGAACTGCTGCAGGAGTGCTTCGATGCAGCTGGAGAGCCGGCCTGACCTTTACCCGCCCGGCCGGTGTGGCCACCTTGATGCTGGTTTCAGCTCGGCGGGCGGAGTGAATCGACGACGTGCGAAGTGATGATCGGACACGCAGTTCGGGCAAGTTTTGACATGAACGCAGCGCAACGTGTTTTTTGACTCGGCGGTGAGCGAGCACGAGGATGTAGCGGCACCTTTTTGACAAGGCGCATCCAGTATTCGCCCCAAAAGGGAGATTCAGATGACCAATCAAGAAACCACATCCGACCACGCCGCGCGCGCTGCGTCGAAGACCCTGTCGGGAGATTCGACCGGTAGCCACTCCAAGGCTGCCGCGGCCAGTGCTCTATCGCAGACCGGCTCGTCCGGCCAGACCTCCGGGAGTGCTGCGAGTTCCGCGTCGAAAGTGCTTCGCGACGGCCGCACCGCCGACGATTCCAAGTCCGCGGCAGGAAGCGCGTTGAGCCAGAAGTCGGTCGCCACAAACTAGTCTGGAGTAGTCAGGATTGCGCTCGCCTTGCCGTACTGCAAGCGCTGGTCGGCTTGGTGAGGTACCTCGGGCCGTGGTGGTGCATCCGGCTGACCCGCCTGGTAAATCCGATCGAGCAAGGTGCCGACACCCGCTCCGTCGGCGTCGTCGCTTCGCTGGTGGAAGCAGTTTGATTCGCGCCCCGCGGGCCGTGACCCGCTCTATGGACAGCAATAAAGTCCGAGCATCGATTCCAACTTGTTGAGGTCCAGCGGTTTGGGCAGCACGCCGCTTACGCGCAGCGGCCTCTCGATCAGTCCCGCGGTCGAGACAATCACCGCCACATCCCTGGAGCGCGGATCCGCTCCCCAGGCTTCCAAAAATTCGTAGCCATTCATGACAGGCATCATCAGGTCCAGCAGAATCAGGCACGGCGTGATGTCGGCCATCAGATCGAGAGCTTCGCGCCCGTTCTTCGCCAGCACCACCCTGTAACCGTCCAGGGTGAGCAGGTCCGACAACACCTGGCGGATGTCGTTCTCGTCATCCACCACCATCACTACGTTCTTCACGAAGGCTCGGTCCCGGATGCGGTTGAAATGCCGTCCAATGTTACAGAAGCTGCTCCTGCCAAAGGTAGTCGCACCGCGAAGCTCGCGCCGGAGCCGGGGCTGGAGTGCACGCTGATGGTGCCGCCCATGCCCTGCACGGCCTGCCTGGAGACGTACAGCCCCAAGCCCAGCCCCCCGGAGCGTCGCGCCGCCGCGGCGCGTTCCAGCGGCTCGAAAATGCGGCGCTGATCCTTTTCATCTATTCCCGGCCCTTGGTCGTTGACGACCAGCACCGCGGTCTGGTCCTCAAGGCCCACACTCACCGATATCGCCGAGTTCCCACCGTGGCGCACCGCATTGGAAAGCAGGTTCGCGATGATCTGCTGCACGCGCAGTCGATCCCAGTGCCCGACGATGCGATCGCGCTGGAAGCTCATGGACAGGTTCGCAAGGTCGATGCCGCCCTCGATGGCCAGGGCCTCGCTCATCTCCTGCACCACCTCGACGAGGTCGACGGGCTCGGCGTCGATCTGCAGCTCGCCGCGCCGGATGCGCACCACGTCCAGGAGTTCGGAAATCAGCCGTTTGATGCGCAGGCCTTGGCGACGAATGGAAGTAACCCGGTCCGATAACCAGACGCGACCCTCCCCGTCGAGCACCAGTTGTGGTATCCGGCGCTCGATCAGCTGTGTCTGCAGCAGCAGGGGCGACAGCGGCGTGCGCAACTCGTGCGAGGCCACCGAAAGGAACTCGTCGCGAACCGCAATGGCCTCGCGCGCTTCGTTGTAAAGCCGCGAGTTCTCCGCCGCCACGCCGCAACGCCGGCCGAGCTCTTCGGCCAGAGCGAGGTCGCTCGCGTCGTAGCGGCGACCGGAAGCCTTGCAGGCCAGAAGGACGATCGCGCCGACCACGCGTCCGCGCGAGCCCATCGGAACGATCATGCAGGAGCGCGCCTGAAGACGGTCCAGCGCGGTAGCAAGGTCGGGGTGCGTGACGGCGATCCGGCCCAGTTGCTCGCGGCTGATTTCCGGCACAAGCACGGCCTTTCCGGTGGCAAGCACCTTTTCCACGCCGCGGAGCGCGCCGTGGGCCACGACGTTCCGGTGCACGAGCTCGCGCAGCCAGCCTTCGGGCCAGCCCTCGGTGAGGCCCGGCGCAAGCTCGGCGGAGGTCTCCTGCCCGACCGTCATCACGCAGGCGTCGGCAATGGCCGGCACCGACAACTTTGTCACTTTCTGGATGGTGGCGTCGAAGTCGAGTGTCTCGGCCAACAGCGTGGAGGCCTCGATCATGAACGCGCTCGATGCCTCGGCACGCTGCCTCGCCGACAGGTCGCGCACGAACCCGTAGAAGATCCAACTGCCTTCCGCCTGCAAAGGAGACACGGTCAGTTCGATGGGAAAAATCCGGCCGTCACGGTGCACGGCGGCCAGTTCGATCCGCCGGTTCAATACCGGGCCGTCACCAGTGGCGAGAAAATGCTCGAGCCCTGCGCGATGCGCGTTGCGCAGGTGTTCGGGAATGATCAGCTCATGCAGGGGCTGGCCCACCGCTTCGGCGAGGCTCCATCCGAACATGTGTTCTGCGCGTTGGCTCCAGTCGATGGTGATACCGCGTGAGTCCATGCCGACGACCGCGTCGAGCGCGTTGTCCAGGACTGAGCGGATCCTCAGCTCGCTGGCGCGCACCGATTGCGCCATCTTCGCCATCGCCGATGAGAGCATCATGACTTCCTGTGGGCCCCCCTTCGGGAAAGGACTGTCAAAATCGCCGGTCTCCAATGCCTGCGCGCGGGCGGTGAGCGCCATCAGCGGGCGCGCGGTTCTCTGTGCCAGCAGCAACGCGCCCAGCACGCCGGCGAGGGTGAACAAGGAGCCGAACTGGATGATGCGCTGGGTCAGGTCGGCTGCAGGATGGCCGCAAAAAACATCCTCGTAGGCGATCCAGGCAATGCCAGCAACGACCCCCGTGAGCAGCACGAAGGTGAACAACGCCCAGCGTGCCGTGACGGTCGCCATCGACTGGCGCGGCTTTAGCGGCAATTTCATTGCTGGAGCTCCATGGAATCAAGGCCTGACCGGAGACTAGCAATCTGCCGCATGTTCATACGCACGCCGGCATCACCGCATGCTGAGCTCGTGCACGGCGTCGACCAGGGCGCCGACGTGCTCGGGCTGCATGTCCGGCGAGAGTCCATGACCCAGGTTGAACACGTGGCCTTCGCGCGAGCCGCCGTTGCCATCGCGGTAGTCATCCAGTGCCTGGCCGACCTCGCGACGAATCGCGTCGGGCTGCGCGTACAGGGTGACCGGATCCAGGTTGCCCTGGATCGCCACTTTCCCGCCGATGCGCCGCGCCACCTCGCCCAGGCCGACCGTCCAGTCCACACCGACGCCTTCCGCGCCGCTGGCGGCGAGTTCCTCGATGTACGGGTCGTTGCCCTTGCCGAACAGGATCAGCGGCGCGCGATCGTCAGCATCGCCGCGCGGCAGTTCGGCGGCGATGCGCTGCATGTAGCGCAGTGAGAACTCGCGGAACATGGCCGGCGACAGCACGCCGCCCCAGGTATCGAACACCTGAAGCGCCTGTGCGCCCGACTGATGCTGCGCCGACAGATAGGCGATCACCGCATCGGTGACGATGCCGAGCAGGCGATGCATCGCCGCTGGTTCGTTCAGGGCGAAGGATTTCACCTTCGCGTAGTTGGCGCTGCCGCCGCCCTCGATCATGTAGCAGGCCAGCGTCCACGGACTGCCGGAGAAACCGATCAGCGGCACGCTGCCGGCGAGTTCGCGGCGGATGGTGCTGACCGCATCCATGACGTAGCGCAGTTCGCGATCCATGTCCGGCACGGCGAGCTTGTCGATGTCGGCCGCGCTGCGGATTGGATTTGCGAACTTCGGTCCTTCACCCTCGACGAAGTAGAGGCCAAGGCCCATTGCGTCGGGGACTGTCAGGATGTCCGAGAACAGGATCGCCGCGTCCAGAGGGAACCTTCGCAGCGGCTGCAGCGTGACCTCGCAGGCCAGCTCGGGATTCATCGCCAGCTTCAGGAAACTGCCTGCCGCCGCGCGCGTGGCGCGATATTCGGGCAGATAGCGGCCCGCCTGCCGCATGAGCCACACCGGAGTCCGGTCGACCGGTTCGCGGCGCAGGGCGCGCAGGAAGCGATCGTTTTGCGGCATCGCTGTCGCGGAATCGGGATTGTTCTGATCGTTGCTGGTCATGGGGTGAAAAGTCCGGACGTCGTGATCGCGTGGCGCAGGCGGCGGCGCTCCAAGCGGCGCGTGGGGTCATGTGGTAACGCGGAGATGCCGGTCAGCGCGGCGCGTCGGCGCCCTGCACGAACATCAACTGGAAACCACGCTTGAGTTGCTGGTCGCGGGCGTGTTCCAGCGCGGTGAAGGCACTGGCCTGATCGAGGAACTGCTCGCGCCGCACCTGGCTGCGCCCTCCGACCAGCCCCGACTCGCGCACCAGTGTCCAGCCGCCCAGGAGGTCGGGCTGCAGCATCAGTTGCACGAAGCGCGGGGCTTCGGGGCCTTCGGGTCGTTGCTGCAGGAACATGCGCATAGGCCGACGATTGTAAGGTGCCCGGCGTCTGCCCGCCGGCTCAGTCCACCGCCAGCACCGCCAGAACGTCGCGATCGGCCACGCCCGGGACGATCCGCGCCCTGCCTGCACCGTCCCAGAGCACGAACCGGAGCCCGGCGGCGTCGGCTTTCTTGTCCAGGCGCATGCGCGCGAGCAGTGCGGCCGGCGCCAGCCCGCGGGGCAGCGCGACCGGCAGTCCGAACCGCTGCAAAAGGCGGCGCAGGCGCGTGCTGTCGTCCGGGGGCGATAGTCCCAGCGACGCCGAAAGGCGCGCGGCCAGCACCATGCCCACCGATACCGCCTCGCCATGATTGAGGTTGTCGCGCCCGCTGCCCGCGTAGCCCTGTTCTGCTTCGATGGCATGGCCGAAGGTATGGCCGAAATTGAGCAGCGCCCGCTCGCCACGTTCGAAAGGATCGCGAGCGACCACGTCGGCCTTGAACCGACAACTGCGGACGATGGCTTCCGCCAGCGCGGCATCGTCACGCGCCAGCAGCGCCTCGGCATGCTCGTCGAGCCAGTCGAGGAAACCAGCATCGAAGATCGCGCCGTACTTGACCACCTCGGCCAAACCCGCGCGCAGCTCGCGCTCGGGCAGGCTTCGCAGCGTCGCCGTGTCGGCGACCACCCCACGCGGCGGATGGAATGCGCCCACCAGGTTTTTCCCGGCAGGCAGATCCACCGCGGTCTTGCCGCCGACGGAAGAATCCACCATCGCCAGCAGCGTCGTAGGCACCTGCACGACATCGATCCCGCGCATCCAGCAGGCCGCGGCGAAGCCCGCAAGATCGCCGACCACGCCGCCGCCCAGTGCAACGATCGTCGCGTCGCGCGTGGCGCCGAGAGTTGCAAGCGCGGCGAGCGCGTCGCCGAAGCAGGCGAGGTTCTTGTGGTCCTCGCCGGCAGGCATCACGAACCGAGCCAGTTGCAGCTCGGGCCTGGCTGCGCGCAGGGTCGCTTCGAGCCGGTCGGCGTAAAGCGGCGCCACATTCGCGTCGCTGACGATCAGCGCGTGGCGGCCGTGCATGGTCGACGTGAGCAGGGAGGCGTCATCCAGCAGCCCGGCGCCGATGCTGATCGCGTAGGGCACGGTGCCGACGACGTCCAGCACGCGGGTGCCACTCATGCGGCGACTCCCCGCTGCCATGTCGTCTGCAGAACGCGCGCCAGTTCCGCGGCGGCCTCCTCGGCGCTCAATTGCCGGGTGTCAAAGCGCAGGTCGGCGACTTCGGCGTAGAGGGGTTCGCGCACGATTGCGAGTTCCTCCAGCACCGCGTCTCGATCAGCGCGGGCCAGTAGCGGCCGGGTCGTATCGCGGGCGAGGCGCTCGCGTTGCTGCTCCGGGGCCACGTGCAGATGCACCACGAACCCACGGGTGCGCAGCAGTTCGCGATTGTCCGGGTCGAGCACCGCGCCGCCGCCGGTGGCGAGCACCAGGCCATCTCCCGACAGCAGCTCCCGGAGAGCGGCGCGTTCGCGCGCACGAAAGCCGGATTCGCCCTCGCAGGCGAAAATCGTGGTGACGCTGGCGCCCGTACGCTGCTCGATCTCGCGATCGGCGTCGGCCAGTCGCAATCCGTAGCGTTCGGCCAGGCGGCGGCCGATGCAGGATTTTCCCGCACCCATCGGGCCGATCAGGATCAGGTTGGAAGCGGGATTCATGGTGGGGATTGTAATCAGCCACCGCGTCGGCGCGCGCGGACGCGATGCGTCTGGCTTCAGGCATGGCTTCGCCGCAATGCGCGATCATGCTTCGCGATGCAGTGCCTTCACGGTGCGACGCCTAGGTTGGGCGATCAGCGACGCCGCCGGCGCAACCCAAGGAGCAACGACATGTCCGTAGCCAAGATCATCGAAATCAAGTCCTCGTCGTCGACCAGCATGGAAGACGCTGTCGCGACGGGCCTGCGCAAGTGCGCCGAAACCGTGAAGAACATCCAGGGCGCGTACATCAAGGAAACCACCGTGCAGACCGACGAGCAGGGCAACATCCGCGAATGGCGGGTCGACCTCAAGGTGACGTTCCTGGTGAAGTGAGCCGACAGTCGGCGCTGCGACATCCGCCGGCGGGGCCGACCTGACGGGTTCAGTACGGACGGCGCTGCGCGTCCACGCGCCGGGTCACATCGGCGATTTCGGGCAGGTGCTTCCAGGCCTGGCGGCTGACGCGCTCGAAGAACTGCACGAAATGCTCGACCTGCGCACGGCTCATCGTCGTGCGCGTCGGATGCAGCGCCTGCAGCGTCTCCTCCTGCTGCCAGCGCCAGCCCGACACCACCTCGAAGCCCGGGCCATGCAGCCACAACAGCCGGTCCAGGCGAATCCATAGCGGTGCGTAATCCCGTGCAAGGGCTTTGTTGCAGTAGGTGCGCCAGACGCCGTCGGGGTCCTCTTCGCGCTCGAGCCGGTTGACCGGCTCGTTCAGTGCCTCCTCGGTCTGCGGCGGCGTTTTCAGAAACCATCCCTCGAATACCACCAGGTCGACTTCGCCCGCGAGCGGCCAGCGCGACTTCGGCAGGCGGCGATCGGAAATCTTGTCGAACTGCGGAAGCCTGGTCGGAATTCCATCACGCAGGTTGTCCAGCGTCTCGCAGGCCAGCGCCATGTCGTGGCTTCCTGGCGGCCCGCGCGTGGTCAGAAGCGGATGCACCGTGCGCCCCAGTTGCAGGCGATCGCGCCTGCCGAGGTAGAAATCGTCGATCGACAGCGCCACCGCACGCAGGCCGCTGTCGCGCGCCAAGGCAATCACTTGAGCGGCCAGGGTTGATTTGCCGGTGCCCTGCAGGCCGGCGATGCCGTACACGCGGCTGCCGTGAAACAGCGCGTCCTCGAGCACCGCTTCGACAAAGTCAGGCGGATAGCCGCGCGCTGTCGACCCTGGCGTTCCGTTCGGGGCTGCCGGAGTGGAGTCGCTGGAGGGGTCGGGATGCAGTCGCTGCGTCATCGGCCCACAATAACCCCAATGAACACATCCGACCTGCTGTCCGAAGCCCACGCCACATTCGCGCAACTGTTCGAGGAAGCACGTGCGGCTGGGGAGCCCGATCCCACCGCAATGACCGTCGCCACCGCGGGGCTGGACGCGCGGCCTTCGGCGCGCGTGGTGCTGCTCAAGGCCGTCGACGGGCGCGGGTTCGTTTTCTACACGCATCTGGAAGGCCGCAAGGGACGCGAACTGCAGGCCAACCCGCATGCGGCGCTGCTGTTCCACTGGCCGCTGGTGCGCAACGGCGTGCAGGTGCGCGCGGAGGGATCGGTGGAAACGGTGAGCGACGAGGAAGCCGACGCCTACTTCGCCTCGCGTCCACGCGGCAGCCAGGTCGGTGCGTGGGCGTCGCTGCAGTCGCAGACGCTGGAGGCGCGCGAAGATTTCGACGAGCGCGTGGCGAAGGTCGAGCAGGAATTCGAGGGGCGGGAGGTGCCGCGTCCAAATCGCTGGACCGGCTTCAGGGTAAGGCCGCAGCGAATCGAGTTCTGGTACGGCGCGGAATTCCGCCTCCACGAGCGTTGGCTCTACGAGGCGGACGCGGCGGGCGAGTGGTCGAAGCGGATGTTGTATCCGTGAGGGTCGTGAGCAATGGTCGTCAGCAGGCGATCAGGCGTCGGCGCAGCGGATCCGTTTTGCCAGCCCTGATGCGCTCCCGCTGCTGATTCCGATCCGCCCCCGCTCGTTCGCGGCTCTCCAGTTCCCGCGCTGGCCGCTTCCATCTTCTGGATTCTCTGCCCACCAATGATCGGTCCCCGACGCATCGTCTGCCTCACCGAGGAGCCCACCGAGACGCTGTACGCGCTGGGTGAGCAGGACCGGATCGTGGGCATCAGCGGATTCACGGTGCGGCCGCCGATCGCGCGCCGGGAGAAGCCCAAGGTGAGTGCGTTCACCAGCGCCAGGATCGAGGAAATCCTGAAGCTGAAGCCGGACTTCGTGGTGGGCTTCTCCGATATCCAGGCCGATATCGCCTCCGCGCTGATCAAACGCGGCGTGGAGGTCTGGATCAGCAATCATCGCAGCGTCGACGGCATCATCGATTACGTGCGGCGGCTGGGCGCGCTGGTCGGCGTGGCGCAGAAGGCGAACGACTACGCCGATCAGTTGCGGCTCGGCCTCGACGAGGTCGCCAACGAAGCCGCACGCATGTCGCGGCGGCCACGGGTATATTTCGAGGAGTGGGACGAGCCGATGATCAGCGGCATCCAGTGGGTCGCCGAACTGGTGCGGATCGCTGGCGGCGACGACATCTTCCCGGAGCGCGCTGCCGAGCCGCTCGCGCTGCAGCGCATCCTGGAAGACCCGTCGGAGGTGGTGCGCCGGGCGCCGGACATCATCCTGGGCTCGTGGTGCGGCAAGAAGTTCCGACCCGGGAAAGTGGCTGCAAGGCCCGGTTGGGACGCGATCCCCGCGGTGCGCGACGGCGAGCTGCACGAGATCAAGTCGCCCATCATCCTGCAACCCGGCCCTGCAGCGCTGACCGACGGTGTGCAGGCGATCGCGAGCGTGATCAGGGACTGGTCGCGGGCGCGGTAACGCGCAAACACGGCGCGGCCGGCCAGCTTGAAAATCATCGCGCCGGCAGCAGGTTCTCTTAACGAATCCTGTGCGATAGCTGGGCTCCAGTCCGAAGAAAGGAGCTCGTCATGTTTCGCAGATACGTTGTCACTCCCGTCCTGATCGGCGCCATGGCGTTTTCCTTCAGCGGACCGGCGATGTCGGGCGTCATCACCACGCAACAGGCGCTTTCGGCTGACATTCGCGCGGCGAAGGAAACCCAGGTTCGCAGCGCGTTCGCGCGAGAGGACGTGCGCCAGGCCATGCAGCGCATGGGCGTGAACCCAGCCGACGCCGACGGCCGCATCGCGTCGCTCAGCGACGCCGAACTCATCCATCTGCAGGGCCAGCTCGACAGCCTGCCCGCCGGCGGCGACGCGCTGGGCGTAATCGCGGTGGTTTTCGTGGTGTTCCTGATCCTGGAACTGCTCGGCATCACCAACATGTCCAACCGCATTTGATGGAGTCGGTCCGGTTGGATCACTCCGATCGGGCTGGGCCATCGGGGCGTGCGTTTCTGCGAGCGATCGCGGGGACGCTGCTGCTGGTGGTCGCGCTCGGTCTGTCCGGGTGTTCGATCAATCCGTCGTGGCAGTTGGCGAAGACGTCGCCGCACGAGCCGGCTCTTCTCCTGGACGTGCCTTTCCATCCACAGACCGAGTATCACTGCGGGCCCGCGGCCTTGGCGACCACGCTCGGTGCCAGCGGCGTTGCGGTGGCGCCGGAGGCGCTCGCGCCGCAGGTCTTTCTTCCGGGTCGCGAAGGAAGCCTGCAGCTCGAGCTGGTCGCCGCCACTCGCCGCGCCGGGCGAGTTCCGTATCTGGTCGAGGACCACCCTGACTCGCTGCTGGCGCACTTGCAGGACGGCCGCCCGGTGCTGGTGCTGCAGAACCTGTTGACTCGCAGCGTGCCGCACTGGCACTACGCGGTGCTGGTCGGCAGCGATCCATCGCGCAACCGGCTTGTGCTCAACAGCGGTACACAGCGAGGACTGGAAGTGTCGGCGCGAAAGTTCCTGCGCACCTGGGACTGGGCAGGGCGCTGGGGAATGGTGGCCCTGCAGCCGGGGGAGTTGCCGTCCCACGCAGAACCAGCAAAGTACTTGGCCGCGGTGGCCGACTTCCAAGCCGTCGCGGGCCATGCGGCGGCCGGCCCGGCCTACGGCGCGGCCCTGCAGCGCTGGCCAGACGATCCGCGCGTGCACCTGGCGCTCGGCAACGCTGCCTACGCGTCCGGCGACCTTCCCGGCGCTGCCCGGCACTACCGCGACGGTCTGACGCGGGCGCCTGCCGATCCGGTCCTGGGCAATAACCAGGCGAGCGTCCTGGGAGAACTGGGGTGCTCTCAGGAAGCCGGAGCCGCGCTTCGGGTGGCGCAGCAGGCTTCCCCGAGCGATGGGCGCTGGAGCGAAGCCCTGCAGGAAACGCAGGACGAACTGCGCGGGCTCAAAGCCGAACGCAGCACGCACTGCGACGACTTCCGCTGACCGCGGAAGACCAGCCGCTCAGAGCGGGTGGAACTCGCGGGCGAACTGCAGAGTGTCCACTTCACCGTTCCCGCGCACCGTGCGGACATCGAAACGCAGCGTGTCGGGACCGGAGATGTCGACGGTCCCGACGTAGTCCAGCAGCTCGCCGCTGCGAAGTTCGCGCATCGGCACGTCCTGCCGTTGGCCCGACAGGTCGGTGACGGTGACGCTTACTTCGGCGGGGACCGAGGTCTCGTTCGCATCCGGGCCGCGACGCAGCCCGACCAGCAGCAGAATCGTCTCTTCGCTGCTGCGGATGCCGTAGCGGCGCGCCACGGCATCGCCCAACGCCGAGGTCGGAACCGCGCTGGCGCGGATCGTGAGATCGCCCGAGCGGGTGATCGCCTCGGGCGGTGCTTCGGATGCCATCCTCGGTGCCGGGCTGCCGCCGCACCCGCCCAGTACGGCGCAAAGCAGGACCGGCAGGAACATCCGTGGGAAGCGCGTCGAAAGGTCTGGGCGTGGCATGGCAGGGCTCTGCGGTTGCTCGTGGGTGGTCAGTCGTTCGCGGCGGAGAGTTCCCGCCCGCGTTCGGTCGCCGCCTGGATTGCGGTGGCGACGAGGGCATGGAAACCACCGCTTTCAAAGGCCTGCACCGCCGCATGGGTGGTGCCACCCGGGGAAGTGACGCGGCTGCGCAGCGTTGCCGGCAGTTCTCCCGACTGGGCCAGCATCTGTGCGGCACCCAGCAGCGTCTGGGTCGCCAGCGCGCGTGCCTTTTCCGCAGGCAGTCCCTGCGCCTCGCCCGCCGTCTGCATGGCCTCGGCGAGCAGGAAAAGGTAGGCCGGCCCGCTGCCTGACACGGCTGTCACTGCGTCCATCTGCGCTTCGTCATCGATCCAGACGGTCGGTCCCACGGCGCTGAGCAGATTGCCGGTCTGTTCCCGCTGGGCCGGACTCACGTCCGCATTGGCGTACAAACCCGTCATGCCTTCGCCAATCAGCGACGGCGTATTGGGCATGGCCCGGACCACCGCCACGGGCTTGCCCGCCTCGGCGCCCAACCAGCGCGCCATCTGGCCGGCGGTGATGCCCGCTGCGATCGAAATGGCTACCGGATGCCGCTCCAGCGCCTGGGCCGACAACTCGCTGCAGACCGTGCGCATGACCTGCGGCTTCACCGCGAACAGCCATGCGCTCGCCCCATTGGCGGCCTCGGCGGCGGTGGCGAAGCAGCGAACGCCAAAATCCTTCTGCAGCGCCTCGCGCAGGCTCTCCACCGGCTCGGCGACGCGCAGGTTCTCGGCCGGAGTGCCGCGAGCGACCAGGCCGCCGATCAGGCTGCGGGCCATGTTGCCGCCGCCGATGAAGGCAATGACGTCGGTGGAAGGACTCGGGGTTTGGGACTGCGGACTCGTGGAATTCATGCGTACCTGCGGATTCGATGAAGCCCCCACGATAGCAAGCCGCACGGCCAGAGACCGCGAAGGACGCTGTTGTTTACGGACTACGAGCGAGACTGGCGGCGTGCCCGCACAGCACGTGGAAGCGGGATCGGTCGTCGACGCGCCCGCCGGGCGATGCTCCGCTTACAAGTTCGTCGTGCGGCCTTCTAAGCCGCTGAACTTCCTCGATCCTCGGCGCCGGACCCTTTGTTCGCGCCTCTGGCGCCGAACAGCGCCGTACCGATTCGCACCATCGTCGCGCCTTCGGCGATGGCCACATGGGCGTCGTCGCTCATCCCCATCGACAGGGTGTCGACTCCCGGATGGGCGCGCTGCAGCGCTTCGAACAGTTCGCGGGTCCTGCGAAAGGCCGGGCGCCGCATTTCCGGGTCGTCGTGCGGCGTGGGAATCACCATGAGCCCGCGAAGCCGCAGTCGGGGCTGCGAGGATATGGCGTCCGCCAGCGCCATCACCTCGTCGGGCGAACAGCCGTGCTTGCTGGCCTCATCGTCGATGTTGACCTGGATCAGCAGGTTCAGTGGCGCCCGTTCGTCCGCCCGGTGGCACGCCAGTGAGTCTACGAGCTTCAGGCGGTCCACCGTCTGCACCCAGTCGAACAGTTCGGCGGCGTCCCTGGCCTTGTTCGACTGCAGGTGTCCGATGAGATGCCACTGCAGCGTCGAAGCGTCGACCTGTGGATCCACGCCGATTGCCAGCTCCGACAACTCGAGCTGCTTGGCGCGGGCTTCCTGGACGTAATTCTCGCCGAACTCGCGCTGGCCGGCCGCCGCCAGTTCCGCGACGGCCATCGCAGGCTGGGTCTTGCTCACCGCCAGCAGCCTCGGCGGCTGCCGGCCGGCCTGAACAGCCGCGTCCTCGAGCTGCTGGAGGATGTCGTGCAATGCGCGTGCTTTCATGGCGAAAATCCTCGACGGAGTGCTGGATTGCGTGCCCGAGTGCGGGGCTATACTGCGGCGCAGGGGTGGCTTCGTACCAGCATTCGCCGGCTGGTTCATATTTGCTGTTGCGGGGAACGTGCATGGACATCGCCGAACTGTTGGCGTTTTCGGTCAAGAACAAAGCATCCGATCTACATCTGTCGGCCGGCCTGCCGCCGATGATCCGCGTCGACGGCGACGTGCGCAGGATCAACATCCCCGCGCTCGATCACAAGTCGGTGCACGCGCTGGTCTACGACATCATGTCGGACAAGCAACGCCGCGACTACGAGGAATTCCTCGAGGTCGACTTCTCCTTCGAGATTCCCGGCCTTGCGCGCTTCCGGGTCAACGCGTTCAACCAGAACCGCGGCGCCGGCGCGGTGTTCCGCACGATTCCTTCCGAGGTGCTGACGCTGGAGGAACTGGGTTGCCCCAAGATCTTCAAGGACCTCATCGACCAGCCGCAGGGGCTGATCCTGGTCACCGGGCCTACCGGGTCGGGCAAGTCGACCACGCTCGCGGCGATGATCGACTACGTCAACAAGAGCGAATACGCACACATCCTGTCGGTCGAGGATCCGATCGAATTCGTGCATACCTCGCAAAAGTGCCTGATCAACCAGCGTGAAGTCCACCGAGACACCCACGGCTTCAACGAAGCACTGCGCTCGGCGCTGCGCGAAGACCCGGACTACATCCTGGTTGGCGAGTTGCGCGACCTGGAGACGATCCGCCTCGCGCTGACCGCGGCGGAAACCGGCCATCTCGTGTTCGGCACCCTGCATACCTCGTCGGCGGCCAAGACCGTCGACCGCATCATCGACGTGTTCCCGGCCGGTGAAAAGCCGATGGTACGTTCAATGCTGTCGGAGTCGCTGCGTGCGGTGATCTCGCAGGCGCTGCTCAAGAAGGTCGGCGGAGGCCGCACGGCCGCCTGGGAAATCATGGTCGGCACTCCGGCGATCCGCAACCTGATCCGCGAGGACAAGGTCGCGCAGATGTACTCGGCGATCCAGACCGGCCAGCAACTGGGGATGATGACGCTCGACCAGCATCTGCAGGACCTGGTCAAACGCTCGATGATCCTGCGGCCGCAGGCCCGAGAGTACGCCAAGGACAAGCGCTTGTTCGACTGATGCGGTCGGGATCTGGAGCATCAGTCCGCGAAGGACGCAAAGGGGCGCAAAGTAAGAGCAAGAACATAAAGCTGCTTTCTTTGCGTTTTTTTGCGTTCTTTGCGGACAGCTCTGAATGCTTGTCAGTCCGCCAGCCCACGAGTACCCGTACCGAATTTCCCCGGAGCACCCCATGAGCACCACCGGCACCAGCATCGACTTCACTTCGTTCCTCAAGCTGATGGCCCACCAGAAGGCGTCGGATCTGTTCATCACCGCCGGCATGCCCCCTTCGATGAAGGTCAACGGCAAGCTGTCGCCGATCACGCAGAACCCGCTGACGCCGCAGCAGAGCCGCGACCTCGTGCTCAACGTGATGAACCCGCAGCAGCGCGAGGAGTTCGAGAAGACCCACGAGTGCAACTTCGCAATCGGCGTGTCGGGCGTCGGCAGGTTCCGCGTGAGCTGTTTCTACCAGCGCAACCAGGTCGGCATGGTGCTGCGCCGTATCGAGACCAAGATTCCCACGATCGAGGAGCTCAGCCTGCCGCCGGTGATCAAGACGCTGGCGATGACCAAGCGCGGCATCATCATCTTCGTGGGCGCTACCGGCACCGGCAAGTCGACGTCGCTGGCGGCGATGATCGGCTACCGGAATCAGAACTCGACCGGGCACATCATCACGATCGAGGACCCGATCGAATTCGTGCACAAGCACGAGGGCTGCATCATCACCCAGCGCGAGGTCGGCATCGACACAGACAGTTGGGAGGCAGCGCTCAAGAACACACTGCGCCAGGCGCCCGACGTGATCATGATCGGCGAGGTGCGCACGCGCGAGGGCATGGACCATGCGATCGCCTTCGCCGAGACCGGCCACCTGGTGCTGTGCACGCTGCACGCGAACAATGCCAACCAGGCGATGGACCGCATCATCAACTTTTTCCCCGAGGACCGGCGCAACCAGCTGCTTATGGACCTGTCGCTGAACATCAAGGGCGTGGTCGCTCAGCAGCTGATCCCCACCCCGGACGGCAAGGGACGGCGGGTCGCGATGGAGATCATGCTGGGCACGCCGCTGGTGCAGGACTACATCCGCGACGGCGAGATCCACAAGCTCAAGGAGGTCATGAAGGAGTCCACCCAGCTGGGCATGAAGACCTTCGACCAGGCGCTGTTCGAGCTCTATCAGGCCGGTGAGATCAGCTACGAGGATGCGCTGCGATTCGCAGACTCGCAGAACGAGGTCCGTCTGCGGATCAAGCTCGCGCAGGGTGGCGACGCCAAGACGCTCTCGCAGGGCATGGACGGCATCGAGGTCGCCGAGATCCGCTGAAGCGCGACTGCTGCGGTCCAACGTCCCTGCGTAAACGCGGTCGGGGGAGCGTAGTCATATGATTTTCAGGCGGTGTTCACTGCGCTGTCATCACAAGGCCATTGCCTGGACTGCGCGATAGAATGGGTCCATGGAATCTACTCCGACTCCCTTGGCCAACCAGTTGCTGATCGCGTTGCCGCGATTGGCCGATTCGAATTTCTCCCGCAGCGTCGCGCTGATCTGTCAGCACGACAGCGACGGTGCGATGGGACTGATCGTCAATCGAGCGTCCGAATACACGCTGGGCGAGGTGTTCGCCCAGATCGGCATCGAGGGCGGCGACGAGGGCGTGCGCGCGCAGGTGGTGCTGGCGGGCGGGCCGGTTCACCCCGAGCGCGGCTTCGTCCTGCACGACGGCGGAATGGGCTGGGACTCGACGCTCGCGGTTGCCGACGGACTGTTCCTCACGAATTCGCGCGATATCCTCGAGGCGATAGCGAGCGGAGAAGGGCCCGAAAACTCGATGGTGGCGCTGGGCTGCGCGGGCTGGACGTCCGGCCAACTGGAGCACGAGCTGACAGAGAACGACTGGCTGACCGCACCGGCCGATGCCGGGTTGCTGTTCGCCACGCCGCTGAGTGCGCGTTGGCAAGCCGCGGCCGGGCTGATCGGCGTCAACCTGGCGCACCTGGCGGATTACGCCGGCCACGCATGACGCATGACGCATGACGCCTGACCCGTCGCAGCCGGCAGCACAGATCCGCCGCGACGGCACGGTGCTCGGTTTCGATGTAGGAGCGCGACGCATCGGGGTGGCGGTTGGAAGCGCCTTCGGCCATGGCGCGCGCGCGCTGGCGGTGGTGGACGTGCACGGCCACGGGCCGGACTGGCTGGTGCTCGACCGGCTGCGTAACGAATGGCGGCCGGACGGGCTGATCGTCGGCGACCCGATGACGCTGGACGGCGGCGACCAGCCCATCCGCGTGCGCGCACATGCCTTTGCGCGCGAGCTGCACGAACGCTACGAGTTGCCGGTTGTGCTGGTCGATGAGCGCATGAGTTCGATCGAGGCCGCACAGCGGTTCGCGGCCGATCGTGCCCAGGGCCGGAAACGCCGGCGCGATGCCGAGGCGCTCGATGCGGTGGCGGCGGCGGTCATCGTCGAGCGCTGGCTCGCGGCTCCCGGAGATGCCATGGAGCTTCCTCCGTCACCCTGAGTGACACAAGCTCAATTCACGGCCGTTCGACGGTTTTCTAAGTGTTCTTCCCGACCCAACCCGAGAGTTCATGCCGACGATGCCAGACCTTCTCCCGGCGCTGCAGCACCTGCTGACGCTCAAAAACCTGTCGCGTGCGCGACTGATATCGCTGCTCGATCGTGCCCAGCACTTTGCCGACTCCGGAGGAGACCGGGGGGCGCTCGGCGGCACCGCCGTGTGCACGCTGTTCTTCGAACCCTCGACCCGCACCCGCCTGAGTTTCCAGCTTGCCGCGCAGCGGCTGGGCGCGGACGTGCTGAATTTCGACGCCGCCACGTCCTCGACCCGCAAAGGCGAGACCGCGCTCGACACGATGAGGATCATCGAGGCAATGGGCGTGCGAGGATTCGTGGTGCGTGACACCGCGGACGGCGCGGTTGCCCGACTGGCCGAGGCGGCAGCCCCGGGTACGCGGCTGATCAATGCCGGAGACGGTCGCAGCGACCATCCAACCCAGGGTCTGCTGGACATGCTGACGTTGCGCCAGGCCAAGGGCGACGGTTTCTCACGATTGAAGGTGCTGATCGTCGGCGACGTGAAGCACTCGCGCGTCGCGCGTTCGGACCTGCACGCGCTGCGCATCCTGGGCGCACCGGAAGAGACCGGCGCACGCAACGAGTCGATCCAGATCCGCGTGTGCGCGCCGCCATCGCTGCTGCCCGACGACGGAACGCTGGATGGCTGCAGCGTGAGCCAGGACCTGGACGCCGCGATCGAAGGCGTCGATGCCGTGATGATGCTGCGCCTGCAGCGTGAGCGGATGAAGGAAGGACTGATTGGTTCGGTCGACCAGTATCACCGCGACTTCGGACTCGACGTCCGGCGCCTGCGGCGCGCGAATGCCGACGCGGTGGTGATGCATCCGGGACCGATCAACCGCGGGATCGAGATCACCGACGAGGTCGCCGACGGACCGCAGTCGCTGATTCTGCGGCAGGTCGCCAACGGCGTGTCCGTGCGAATGGCGGTGCTGGAGTCTCTGCTGGCCAGCTGAGTTCCGCCGCACGGGGCGCCTGTGCCCCACGCGCAACCGTCGTCGAACTCAAAGGCTTCAACGCAATGGAAGACAGGGACAGCAACGGCACGCTTCTCAGCGAAGGCGACAGGTCACCAAGGACCCTCCAGGTAAGGGGACGTCGCTCACGCTCAAGCTCGGCACCCTGATACCGAACATCAGGCTGACGGATGACGAGGAGCCATCGAATGCAAGGCCGACAACATCAAGGCCTCGTTCTGAAGACCTGCTTCCTCAGGAAGGCCTGAGGCCACCGGTCCCGTAGCCGGAGCCGCTCAGTTCAGCAGGATCAGCGTCGCCAGCCCGAGAAACACCAAAAACCCCATGGTGTCGGTCACCGTAGTAAGGATCACCGGCGCAGACAAAGCCGGGTCGAAGCCCAGGCGCTTCAGGGTCAGCGGCACCAGCACCCCGGCGCTGGCGGCAAACAGCAGGTTGATGGTCAGTGCCGACCCGATGACGAGCGACAGCGTCGGATTGTCGAACCAGAGGTACACCACGATCCCGAGCACGATGCCGAGCGTCAGCCCGTTGATCAGCGCGACGGCGAGTTCCTTGCGCAACAGTTCGTAGACGTTGGAGGCGCCGATCTGGCCCAGTGCAAGGCCGCGGATCATCAGCGCCAGCACCTGGGTACCGGCGTTGCCGCCCATGCCGGCGACGATCGGCATCAGGATCGCGAGCGCGACGATCTGCTCGATCGCGCCCTCGAAGCGGCCGATGACGAACGCCGCCAGGAAGGCCGTGCCCAGGTTGATGCCCAGCCAGATCATGCGGCGCCGGAACGCGCGACGCACCGGGCTGAACATGTCCTCGTCCTCGTCAAGGCCGGCGGCGCTGAGTGCCTGGTGCTCGGCCTGCTCGCGGATGATGTCGACGATGTCGTCGATGGTGATGCGGCCCAGCAGGATGTTGTTGTCGTCGACCACCGGCGCGCTGATCCAGTCGCGGTCGGTGAACTGCCGGGCGACGTCGTTGGCGGATTCGTCCACCCCCAGCGCGGACTGCTCGTCGTCGACCAGGCGGTTGATCGGCGTGCCGGCCTCGTGCGTGAGCAGCGCGGCCAGGGCGATGCGGCCGAGGTACTGGTGCCTGCGGCTGACGACGTAGAGGTGATCGGTGTGTTCGGGCAGTTCGCCGCGCAGGCGCAGGTAGCGCAACACGACGTCGATGGTCGTGTCGGCGCGTACCGTCACCACGTCCGGATTCATCAGGCGCCCGGCGGTGTCTTCCGGGTACGACAGCACCTGCTCGAGCCGCTCGCGGTTCTCGCGATCCATCGACTTGAGCACTTCTTCGATGACGGTGTCCGGCAGGTCCTCGACCAGATCGGCGAGATCGTCGATGTCGAGGTCCTCGACCGCCGCCACGATCTCGTCCGTGTCCATGTCGGCAAGCAGGCTTTCGCGGACCTCGTCGCCGACGTGCACCAGCACTTCGCCGTCGTCCTCCGGATCCACCAGCCCCCAGACCACCACGCGTTTGGCCAGCGGCAGCGATTCGAGGAGATTGCCGATCTCCGCAGGCGACAAGGTATTGACCAGCCGGCGAACCGGTCCCAGCCGTCCGCTGTCGAGCGCATCGGAGAGCAGCCTCAGCTGGCGCGTGGTCTTGTCGTGGCGGAGGGCTTCAGCCATGCGGTGCTCCGGGTTCGGGAGAAGCCGCCAGCGCCACCTGCGGGGCGACCGCCGCGACCGTCGTCATGCGTTCATTGCGTGATTATCGCCCGCGCCCGCCCGGGTGCCCAGCCTTGTCGCCGAAGATCTCGTTCATCGAACCGCCGTTGCTCGTCTTTTGCCGCTCGCGCGCAGCGGCACCGGCAGCACTGCAGGAAAGATGCTGCCTATTCGCGGCAGCGCGAAACCCAGCGCTCGATTTCCGCGCGGCTGCGCGCCCGCATCAGCCTGGGACACTTTGCGCGCAACGACGCTAGGTCGTAGCCGCGTATCGCCCGGCGCACTTCCAGCAGGGTGGCCGGATGGAGGCTGAACTCCTCCAGCCCCAGCGCCAGCAGCAGCGCGACGAAGTGCGTGTCGCCGGCAATCTCACCGCACACCGCCACCGGCTTGTTGTGCACGCGCGCGGTCCGGATCACGTCGCGCAGCAGGCGCACCACTGCGGGATGCAGGGGCGAGTAGATCTCGCCAAGCGCCTCGTTGTTGCGGTCGGCCGCGAGCAGGTACTGCACAAGGTCGTTGGTGCCGATCGAAAGAAAGTCGATGTCTCCGATGAACGTCGGCAAAGCCAGTGCTGCGGCCGGAACCTCGATCATCGCTCCCAGCGGAATGCGATCGGCGACCTGCCAGCCTTCGTCGCGCAACTGCCGGGTCATCAGGTCCACGCGCGTGCGCACCGCCAGGATCTCCTCGCGACAACAGATCATCGGCAGCAGGATGCGCAGCGCGCCATATCCGGAGGCCCGCAGCATCGCCCGCAGTTGGGTGTCCAGCAGTGCGGGACGGGACAGCGACAGGCGCACGCCGCGCAGCCCGAGCGCGGGGTTGGGTTCGCCCTTGAGTGCCAGGCCGCTGCCGTCGGCCTTGTCGGCACCCAGATCGAGCGTGCGCAGGGTGACCATGCGCCCGGTCATGCCCAGCACCACGTCGCGGTAGGCGCGGAACTGATCCTCCTCGGTGGGAAGCTCGCGGCGCCCCATGAACAGGAATTCGGTGCGGTACAGGCCCACGCCAGCGGCGCCCAGCGCATGTGCGTCGGCCACGTCGGCGCGCGACTCGGCGTTGGCGTAAAGCTTAATGTCGACGCCGTCCAGGGTCCGCGAGGGCTCCCGGCGCAGGCGATTGAGCTGCTTGCGTTCGCGCGCGTACTCGCGGGCACGTGCCTGGTAGGCGCGCAGGTCGGACGACCCCGGGTCGAGCACGATGTGCCCGTCGGTGCCGTCGACCACCAGCACGTCGCCGTCGTTGACCCTCTGCAGTACATGGGTGGCGCCCACGACCAGCGGCATGTGCAGGCTGCGGGCGAGGATCGCCGTGTGCGACAGGGTGCTGCCGGCGGACGTCACGATCGCCAGCACCCCCTGCGCCTGCAACTGCGCCAGTTCGGCGGGAGCGACGTTGTCGGTGACGAGGATTTCCCCGGCCACGCCATGCAGATCGGGATCGCGGCGGTGCAGGGCGGCGTGGATGCGGCCGACCACCTGGTCGATGTCGTCGACGCGACTGCGGAAGTACGCATCGTCCATGGTCTGGAACACCGCCGCGATGCGGTCGCGCTGCAGGCGCAGCGCATAGTCGGCGGTGAAGCGGCCGGCACGGATCAGATCGTCCAGCCCCTGCAGCAGTTCGGGGTCGTCCAGCAGCAGAGTGTGCAGGTCGAGGAACTCGCCGACTTCATGCGCGAGCGCTCCATGCAGGCGGTCGCGGAGCAGGTGGATGTCGTCGCGCACGCTGGCGATCGCCGCGTGCAGGCGTTCCAGTTCGCTGGAAACCGCTTCGGGGGAAATGTGCTCCTCGACGACGTCGAGTACATGCGGAAGCCGCACGCGTGCGTGCCCGAGCGCGGTCCCGCGCGACGCACCCAGGCCGGTGAACTCCCTGCGCACGCGGGCCTAGTTTTCTTCGTCGAAGCGGCGATCGAACAGGTCGGTGACGGCCTCGGAAACCGCCTCCTCGTCCTCGCCGTCGGCCCGCAGCTTCACGTTCGCGCCCTGGCCTGCAGCAAGCAGCATTACGCCCATGATGCTCTTGGCATTCACTTCGCGGCCCTTGGCGGTAAGAGTGACGTTGGATTTGTATCCCGACAGCAGTTGCACCAGCTTCGCGGTGGCGCGCGCATGCAGGCCCAGCCGGTTGGAGACGGTCAGTTCGCGTTCGATCATTGCTGCATCCTCAAAGCCGATCCCTCATGCGTCATCGCAGACCACTCCGTTGCGTGCGCCGGCAGCAGCCACTGCGGGCATTTGGTCGAGTTCGAGTTCGGCGTAGTTCATCACCCTCAGCAGCATCGGAAGATTCAATCCGGAAACGCGCCTTACCGGCGTGCCAAGCCGGGCGACCCTCGCTGCCAGGTTGCTCGGCGTGGCGCCGTAGAGGTCGGTCAGCACCAGCACCCCTTCGCCCCCATCCACCCGACGCAGCGCAGCACTCGCCTCGGGGAGCAGTGTTTCGGGGTCGGCGGAAAATGACACTTCCAGGGCTTCCACGCGCAGCGGAAGCACGGCCAGCAATTGCCGGGCCACGCCGATGAGCGCGTTGCCGATGCTTTGGTGGGTAATGAGCAGGACGCCTACGGACATGAGGTGCAACTTAGCAGACAGCGGTGACGGTCTGGAAGGCGTGCGGCGCGCAACTGTGATCGCGCGAAGAGCGCAGGGGGTCAGTCGAGTTCGCGGTGGAACACGGCCACTTCGTCCCAGCCCTGACTGCGCGCGTGCGCCGCCATGCGCTCGGCGAGGTAGACCGACCGGTGTCTGCCGCCGGTGCAGCCGAAGGCCACCGTGACGTAGCTGCGCGAGGCGTCCGATTTCAGTCGCGGCAACCAGGTGTCCAGGAACTGCCCGATCTGTTCGGAAAACTCGTTCACGTCCGGCTGTGCGTCGAGAAACTCGCCGACGGCGGCATCCCGCCCGGACAGCGGCCGCAGCACCGCGTTCCAGTGAGGGTTGGGCAGGCAGCGCGCGTCGAACACGAAGTCGGCATCCGGTGGCACGCCATGGCGGTAGGCGAAGGACTCGAACAGCAGTGACACGGTGCCATCGTCGCCCAGTCCGAATTCGGTGATGACCTGACGTCGGAGCTGGTGAATATTGAGATCGCTGGTGTCGATCAGCGAGTCGGCAATCTGGCGCAGCGGGCGCAGCACCTGTCGCTCCAGCGATATCGCGTCGGCCAGCGACAGGCCCAACTGGCTCAGCGGGTGGCGGCGGCGGGTGTCGGCGTAGCGCTTGAGCAGCACGTCCTCGCGCGTGTCGAAGAACACGAGCTTCGGGTCCAGCCCCATCTCGCCCACTGCCGAAAGCCATCCGGGCACGTCGGTCAGGTCGCTGTGGCTGTTGCGCACATCGATGCCGACGGCCAGCTTGGCCGCGGCTACGCCCGACTGCGCGGCGCCGCTGACGAACTGCGGGAGCAGTTCGGCCGGCAGGTTGTCGACGCAGTAGTAGCCCAGGTCTTCGAAGGTCTTGAGAGCGATGGACTTGCCCGCACCGGACATGCCGCTGACGATGACCAGCGTGGCCGGAAAACCGCCTGTGGCCTGCTCCGGGCTCATCGCTCGCTGCGCTCGAGAAATTGGCTGTGGCGTGCGATGAAGGCGGTCGCCGGATCGAGCCCCTTCACCCGCAGGCTGTGCAGGCGCGTGGCAGCCTCGGCAAGCACCGCCAGGTTGCGGCCCGGCATCACCGGCAGGGTCGTGGTCGGCACGTCGAGATCGAGGACATGACGAAAACCGTTGTCTCCGGTCAGTCGTTCGATTCCCGAGCTCCGCCGCCGTTCGCTGTCGCCGCAACTGCCGGGTGGGCAGTCGTCGTCAGGCCGCGTGAGATGGATGATCAGGCGCAGGTACTTGTTGTTCTTGACCGCGGTGTCGCCGAACATCTGGCGGATGTTGAGCACGCCCAGGCCGCGCACCTCGAGCATGTCCTGAAGCATCTCAGGACAGGTCCCATCGAGCACATCGGGCGCGATCTGGGTGAAGTCAGGCGCGTCGTCGGCCACGAGGCGGTGACCGCGGCTGATCAGTTCCAGCGCCAGTTCGCTCTTGCCCGATCCCGAAGCGCCGGTGATCAGCACCCCGACCGAATAGATCTCCATGAACACGCCGTGCAGCGTCACGCGCGGCGCGAGCGCGCGCGCGAGGTGGTACTGCAGGTGATTGAGCAGTTCGTGGCCTCGCCGCGGTGAGGCCCACAGTGCGACTTCCCACTCCTCCGCGGCCTCCAGCAGGTCCTCCGGGCAGTGCTGGTCCTTGCTGATCACCAGTGCGAGCGGACGGTGCTGCATGATTTTCTCGATGGTTTCCCAACGCAGGCGCGAGTCCAGGCTGTCCATCCAGGCCAGTTCCTCGGTGCCGAGGATCTGCACCCTGTTGGGGTAGATCGTGTTGAGGTACCCGGCCAGGGACGGTCGCCGCGCCACCGTCTCGACCGCTTCCAGCACCCGTTCCTGCCCGGCCTCGCCGGCAAGCCAGTGCAGTTCGAGCCGCTCACGCTGCTGCTTGAACAACTCGCCGGCGCTGATGCTCGCTGTCACTGCCGGGCCCTCATGCCGCGCTGCGCCGCTGGCCGCCGCCGAGCAGGCAGGAGGCGAGATGGCGGGCGCTTGGAGCATCGCGCAGCCGCTCGCGGAACTCGGCCGACGCGAAGCGTTCGGCAAGTTCCGCCAACTGCTGCAGATGCTGCTGGACGAAATGCTCCGGCACCGACATCGCAAGTACCAGATCGACCGGGATGCCGTCCACGGCTCCGAAGTCGACCGGAGTCTCCAGCCGCATGAAAGCGCCTCGGGACTGCTCTATGCCCGGAGTGCGCCCATGGGGAATTGCCACACCGTGGCCGATGGCCGTGCTGGCCAGCCGCTCGCGCGCATGAAGGCTCTGGCTGATGGATACTGCCGCTGACGGGCTGTCGCCCGCCAGGAGACGCGCGGCGTACTCGATCACGTCGCCGCGGTCACCGGGAGCGGCGAGAATCACGATGCGATCCTCGGCCAGCAGCTCGTTCATTGGCATCGTCTGTCCGATTTCCGTGGTTCAGTTCGGCGGGAATTTCGCCATGGACGGGAGCCGGTCCCGCCGGGGTGGCAGCCTAGATCAGCTCACCGCTGCGTGCGAGGCTTTCGCCGCGATGGTGGTCGGACTGCTTTTCCTTGTGCTTCATCAGCAGCCGGTCGAGCTTGTCCGCCAGCAGGTCGATCGCCGCGTACATGTCCATGCCGCTGGCGTCGGCGTGCAGGGTCTTGCCTGCAATAATCATCGTGGCTTCGGCGCGGTGGTCGGGCTTGTCGAGTGTCAGGAGGGTGCGGACGTCGAAGGGATGATCGAAATGGCGCGCCAGGCGCGCGAGCTTGGATTCGACGTACTCGCGCAGAGCGGCGGTGACTTCGATCTGCTGACCATGGGTTTCAATGCGCATCAGTAACCTTCCAATCGTCGCGATGGGCTTACAGCATATCGCAGCGACGGCTGCCTGCCGGGGCTGAAAAACGGACCAATCGCACATCGGGGAAACGGGGAGCAGCGCCCGGATCGAACGATCCTGAACGCACCGGTCAACCCATGCGCATGCGGTCCTGCGAGGACGCGATCCCCATGACATCGCGGTACTTGGCCACGGTGCGGCGGGCGACCGGAACCCCGGCGGCCTTCAGCGTGTCGGCCAGACGCGCATCCGACAGCGGTTTGCGCGGGTTTTCGGCGTCGATCAACTGCCTGAGCATCGCCTGGATCGCGGTGCTGGAGGTCTCACCGCCAGAGCCGGTCTCGATTCCCGATGCGAAGAACGCACGCAGCGGCACCGTGCCGCGCGGCGTGCGCGCGTACTTGCGTGCAACTGCGCGCGACACAGTCGATTCATGCAGGCCGATCTCGCTGGCCACTTCGCGCAGCGTCAGTGGGCGCAATGCGCCATCGCCGAATTCCAGGAATGCGGCTTGTTGCCGCAGCAGGCAGCGCGAGACCTTGAGCAGGGTTTCGCCTCGGGCTTCCAGGCTCTTGAGCAGCCATCGCGCCTCCTGCAGGTGTCCACGCAGGTAGCTGGCATCGGCAGTGCTGGCGTGGCGGATCATGCCTTCGTATCCGCGGTGGATCGAGACCCGCGGACGCATGCTGTCGGCGAGTGCCGCACGCCACAGACCGTGCTGGCGCCAGATCACCACATCCGGGGCAATGTAGGTGTCGTGGGCGATCGCGCCGATCTGCGAACCGGGCCTGGGGTCCAGCGAGCGCAGCAGTTGGACCGCCGATTCGACCCGGCCCACCTCCAGCTTCAGTTCCGAGGCCAGTCCCGCCACTCCGACCTTGGGGAGGCGTTCGAGCATGCCATCCGCCAGGCGCGTGGCGAGCTCCCGTTCCGGGGTGTCCTGCGGCAGTGATTCGATCTGCAGGCGCAGGCACTCGCTGAGGTCGCGCGCGCCGACGCCCACCGGATCGAAGCGCTGGATCTGGTGCAGCACGGTCAGCACCTCGTCGCAGCCGGCGCTCATCGAGGGCGCAAGCGAGTCGGCAATGGACTGCAGCGGCTCGCGCAGGTAGCCGTCGTCGGCGATCGATTCGATCAGCGTTACCGCGATCACCCGGTCGCGCGGCGACAGCGGACTGAGGTGCAACTGCCAGAGCAGGTGATCGTGCAGCGTTTCGGTATCGGCGACCTGCTCGGCAACCGGACCATCCTCGTCGCGATCGCTGGGGCCCACGCGCTCATACCAGGGCTCGCCATCGGTTCCGCCCCAGTCGGCCTCCGGCGGCATCGCCTCGCGATCCTCGCCGTTGACCTGCGCCTCCCCGACCTCGCCGCCGGTGGCAGTCACCTGCGATGGCTCGCTCCAGTCCAGCAGCGGATTGCTCTCGACCGCAGTTACCAGTTCCGCCTCCAGTTCGGCCGCGGAAAGCTGCAGCAGGCGGATGGCCTGCTGCAGTTGCGGGGTCATGACCAGATGCTGGCCGAGTGTCGCTTGGAGGCGGGGCTTCATGATGGAGGTCAAACGCTACCCAGTGAAGTCGACGGCCTGACCCTACCGCTCAGCGATGAAGTCTGCACGACGGAATCAGAGTCGGAACGTGTCGCCCAGGTACACGCGACGCACGTCCGGATTGGTCAACAGCGCGTCAGGGGCCCCCTGCGCCAATACGCCACCTTCGTTGAGGATATACGCCCGATCGCAGATGCCCAGTGTTTCGCGCACGTTGTGATCGGTGATCAGCACGCCGATGCCCCGATTCTTGAGGTGGCGCACGATTCTCTGGATTTCTCCGACCGATATGGGGTCTACGCCGGCGAAGGGTTCGTCCAGCAGCATGAGCCGCGGCTTGCCCGCGAGTGCGCGGGCGATTTCCACGCGACGACGTTCGCCGCCCGACAGGCTTGCGCCCTTCTGGTCGGCGACGTGGCTGACCTGCAGCTCGTCCATGAGACTGGCCAGTTCGCGTTCGCGGCCGGCGCGGTCGAGATCCTTGCGCAACTCCAGCGCCACGCGCAGGTTGTCGGTCACGCTGAGCTTGCGGAACACCGAAGGTTCCTGCGGCAGGTAGCCGACACCGTACTTGGCGCGCGAGTACATCGGCTCGCCGGTGATGTCCTTCCCGTCGAGCAGGATCTGCCCGGCGTCGGTGCGCACGAGGCCGACGATCATGTAAAAGCACGTGGTCTTGCCGGCACCGTTGGGTCCGAGCAGTCCCACGACTTCGCCGGCATCGAGCGTCAGTCCGAAATCCTTGACGACTTCGCGCGAACGGTAGCTCTTTCGCAAGCCTCGTGCGACCAGCATCAGCCGCCTTCCCCGGAGGGCTCGGGCAAGGCGGTGCCGTTTTTGGGCATGATGCGCATCTGCACGCGACCGCCGCCTTCGCCACCACTGGTGACCTCGCCGGTGGCCATGTTGTAGACCACTCGCTCACCGCTGAGGGTGCCGCGCGGCTGCTGAATGCGTACGTTGCCGGTGAACGTCACCACTTCGGTCACAAGGTTGTAGTCGATCGTGCTCGCGGCAGCGTTCATCGGCGTGCCGTCGTCGAGTTGCTGCTTCAGCCGGGCAGGACCGCCGGTCAGGACGACGCGCGCGATCGCCCCTGCACGGGAGTTGATGACCGCGCGCGCAGCGGCGACATCGAGGGTGCCCTGCGTGATCGTGACACCGCCGGACAATATGGTCGGGGTGCTTTCGTCGAAGCTTCCCTGCTGCTTGCCTGCGCCGATGTCCATCGGCTGGTTGCGATCCGACGACCGCGCCGACGCATCCGGAATGACGGCGAAGACGGCGAGGGTGGCCAGCAGCGCAAGGTATGGCGCACTCGACAGTGGGTGCTTAGCGTGTGGGTGCATAGTGCCAGCGGACCTCGTCATGGAGCGTGTAGAGCTTGGTGTCCAGATTCATCTCCAAGCCACGGCCCCGCAGTATAGAGCCCGGTCGGGTGAAGCTCACCTCGACCTCGGAGTCGACGAGGTCGGTCTCGGGGAAAACGTTCAGTTGTTCCGTGGCCATGGTCATGGGAGCGCCGGTGACGCCGTCGCTTACTGCCCGCACCTGGTCGCGCAGTCGCAATTCGTCGCCGTCTGCACTGATCCAGCCTCGGGCCGCGCGTATTTCCCAACCATCGGAGCTGGCGTCCTTGCCCGGAGGAATCTCGAACAGCGGCGTGGCGATGTCCATGGTCCTTTGCGTCGGATCGCGCGTGAGTTCCGGGGCGCGCAGGGTGAAGGACTGTTCGCCGGCTTCGTCGAGCACGACCAGTTCGAAGTTCTTGAGGGTGTAATCCGGTGCCGCCTCGGCGGCGGACGTTGCGACCGCTTCGTCCCGCTGCGACCACAACGACCAGGCGCTCACGGCGCCGCCGATCACCAGCAGCACTATCAGTACCACGCGCCAGCTCAAGACCGCGTCCCCAGGCCCGGCTGCGGAGCCTGCAGGACGTCCGCGATCAGTCCGTCGACCAGGCCCTGCGCGGCGAGCACCAGGTCGCACATCTCGCGAGCCGCACCCGCGCCGCCCCGGGCGCGGGTGCGCCAGTGCGCGCGCTCGCGCACCCAGGGGTGCGCGTCTGCGGGTGCAACCGAGAGGCCCGCGTTCGCCATTACCCGAAGGTCGGCGAGGTCGTCGCCCATGAACGCCACCTCCTCCATGCTCATGTCCAGTCCTGTCGCAAGCTCGCGCACACAGGCCAGCTTGTCGGCGACGCGGCTGTAAGCGGTGATCCCAAGTTCGGCCGCGCGATGTTCGGCAATCGCGCCCGGCCTGGCCGTGACCATCACCACGGCGATGCCGGCTTCGCGCAGCAGGACCAGCCCTTGTCCGTCATGCACGTGGAAGGACTTGGTCTCCACTCCGTTGGCGTCGATCATCAGCTTGCCATCGGTCAGCGTCCCGTCGACATCGAAGCAGGCAAGCCGCACGCGCGCGGCCCGTTCGCGCACATCGGTGGGGTAGTCGTTGAAGTGGGAATAGGACATGGGCTCAGGCGGGCAGGGGATCGGCATGGCGCACGATCACACCACCCTGGCGCGCAACAGGTCATGAATGTTCAGCGCGCCGACAAGATGCTGTCCGCGATCCACGACCAGCAGGCCGCCGATCTTGTGGGTTTCCATCAGTTGCGCCGCCTCCACCGCGAGCGCGTCGGGTTCGATCGTCCGCGGCGCACGCGTCATCACCGCGTCGATGCGCGTGGTGCGCAGATCGACGCCGGCATGATCGAGCGTGCGACGCAGGTCGCCGTCGGTGTAGAGGCCCAGCAGGTGGTTGTCGGCGTCGACGATCGCGGTGAAACCCAGGCGCTTGCTGCTCATCTCCACCAGCGCCTCGCTGATGTTCGCCTCAGGGCCGATCCTGGGCACATCGTCGCCGTGATGCATGACGTCGGAGATGTGCAGCAGCAGGCGCCGGCCCAGCGCGCCGGCGGGGTGCGAGCGGGCGAAGTCGTCAGCGGTGAAACCGCGCGCCTCGAGCAGTGCCACGGCGAGCGCGTCGCCCATTGCCAGCGCGGCGGTCGTGCTGCTGGTCGGGGCCAGGTGGAGCGGGCAGGCTTCCGCGGGCACGCTGACATCCAGGTGCACGTCGCCCTGGCGGGCGAGGGTCGAGCCGGGGCAACCGGTCATCGTTACCAGGACGTTGCCCTGGCGCTTGAGCACCGGGAGCAGCATCAGCAGTTCGTCGGTTTCGCCCGAGTTCGACAGCGCCAGTACCACATCGGCATCGGTGATCATCCCCAGGTCGCCATGCCCGGCCTCGCCCGGATGGACGTAGAACGACGGGGTGCCGGTGGAAGCCAGGGTCGCAGCGATCTTGCGTGCCACATGGCCGGATTTGCCCATGCCGGTGCAGACCACGCGCCCGGCGGCGGCCAGCATCAGCCGGCAGGCGGCGCTGAAATCGCCGTCCAGTCGCGCGGCCACTGCGGCCAGGCCGTCGGCCTCGATCTGGAAGACGCGGCGGCCGCAGGCGGCGAAATCGGCCGTGGTTGCGGATGCTTCGGGCTGGGAGGCGGAGGAATCGCGGGGAATCGGGGCAGTTGCCATTTCGGAGCAGGGGTCTTTCCGCTAGGCTGGTGCGTCGATTCTAAGCGGTCGCCCGATCAAAAGCCCGCGACCGCCCGCAGGCGTCCCGGGTCAGCAGACGGGCAGGCGATCGCGCGACGAAAAACCCAGCAGATTCCCGAGGCAGACCATGAACCCTGAGACCATTCGCAGCCTGATCGAAGAGGGCCTGCCCGGCGCGCGCGCCGACGTTCGCGGCGACGACGGGGTGCATTTCGAGGCAACCGTCGTCTCCGAGGCGTTCGTCGGCAAAATGCCGCTGGCGCGCCACCGCCTGGTCTACGCGACGTTGGGCGAACGCATGGGCGGGGAAATCCATGCGCTGGCGCTGAAGACGCTCACTCCCGAAGAATCCTCGGCCGGCTGAACGCAGCCCGGCCGCAATCCACACGCAGCGAGACCGCCCCATGCAGAAAATCGTTGTCCAGGGCGGTAAGCCCCTGAACGGTGAAGTCCGGATCTCCGGCGCCAAGAACGCGGTGCTGCCGATCCTGTGCGCGACGCTGCTCGCGGACGGGCCGGTGTCGATCAGCAACGTCCCGCACCTGCACGACGTGGTGACCACGCTCAAGCTGCTGGAAGAGATTGGCGCCGGCATCGCCATCGACGCCGACTACGGCATCACCGTCGATCCCACCACGGTGCACAGCCAGGTCGCGCCCTACGAACTGGTGCGCACCATGCGCGCCTCGGTGCTCGTGCTGGGGCCGCTGCTGGCGCGCTACGGAGTGGCCGAGGTGTCGTTGCCGGGTGGATGCGCGATCGGGTCGCGCCCGGTCGATCTGCATATTCGTGGACTGCAGTCGCTCGGCGCGCACATCACGGTGGAGAACGGCTTCATCAAGGCCCACGCCGATCGTTTGAAGGGCGCGCGCCATGTGTTCGACATCGTCAGTGTGGGTGCCACCGAAAACGTGCTGATGGCGGCCACGCTCGCCGAGGGCACCACGGTGCTGGAAAACGCGGCGATGGAGCCTGAGATCGTCGACCTGGCCGAATGCCTCAAGGCGCTGGGCGCGCAGATCGAGGGAGCCGGCACCGGCCGTATCGTCATCCACGGGGTCGAGCGGCTGCACGGAGGCACGCATTCGGTCGTGCCCGACCGCATCGAGACCGGCACGTTCCTGGTAGCCGCCGCGATGACCGGCGGGCGCATCACGGCCGTGCGATCGCGTCCGGACACCATGGATGCGGTGCTCGACAAGCTGCGCGACGCGGGCGCGACCATCGAATGCGAGGGCGACCGCATCACCCTGGACATGCACGGCCAGCGACCGAAGTCGGTGAACCTCACGACCTCGCCACATCCGGGGTTCCCCACCGACATGCAGGCGCAGTTCATGGCCATGAACTGCATTGCCGATGGCGTGGCGGTAATGAACGAAACGATCTTCGAAAACCGCTTCATGCATGTCAATGAACTGCTGCGCCTGGGCGCCGACATCCGCGTCGATGGCCACACGGCGGTGGTGCGCGGCGTCGAACAGCTCAGTGGTGCGCCGGTGATGGCGACCGACCTGCGTGCATCGGCATCGTTGATCCTCGCCGGGCTGGTCGCCAAGGGCGAGACCACCATCGCACGCATCTACCACCTGGATCGCGGCTACGAGAACATCGAGCAGAAACTGTCCGGGCTCGGGGCCGCGATCCAGCGCACCGACTGAGGTCCAGGATCTGCCGGGTAGTGCTTCCGTCAGCGAGCGCGCCAAACGAAAAGGCCCCGCACGAGCGGGGCCTTTTCATGACTGCGGGAAACGATCAGCGGACCGCTTTCACCCTCAGGTCGAGCGCGTCCTTGCCGTCCTCGCGCTGGAGAATGCGCGCCGGCACCGGCATGCCTTCCACCACCCACGCGATGGTCTGCTTGTCGCCGTCGGTGTTGACCACCCTCGTGGCCTGCCGTGAGGTACCCCCGACATCGATCTGTTCGGTCCCGGCAATTTTGTAGTCCAACTGCTTGGTTCGGCCGTTGTCGACGAGACGGTAGCTCAGCGGCTTGCCTGCGGCGACATCGCGCACCAGCGCAAGATTGATCAACAGGGCGTCCATGTCTCCGCTTTGCAGTTGCACCGGCCCGGCGCGCTCGGGCTTGACGTCGCCGGTCCAGGTAGCAGTCCCGCTGCCCCAGTCGTAAATGGCCGCCTTGCGCGAGTTCTTCACGAACACCGACGTGGCGTCGTCGCCCGACAGGGGTCTCCAGCCGCCCTGGTGCTCCTCGAAAACCGTGGTCTGCTTCAGCTTGGCGAGCGAGTTGTTGATGTCCAGCGTGTAGCGCCAGCGACCATCTGCCTCCTCGGCCAGCTTCATCTGGCCCTGGCCCTGCATGCCCATGTAGCTGGCCTGGTAATCGGCGGTGAAGGGCTCGATCGCCGCCACGGGGGCGCTCGCCACGAGCGCCGCGGCAACCAGCCACCCGCTCAGGCGCGGCCTCGGTGCCGATGGAGACCGCGTGGTGGTGCTCTGCTTGTTTCCGTTGAAGCGCATCAATCAGACTCCCTTGTATTCGAGCAGCCGCAGATCGTAGGTATCGACACCACCTTCGCGCTGCAGCATGCGGATGGGTGTCGGCACATCGCTGACTACCCAGATCACTGTTTCTTCGTCGCCTTCCTCGATCCGGTCCACGCGCATCGCCATGTATCCGATGCCGCCGATGGAGATGCTCTCCCGTTCGGCGGCAACCACATAGCGGTGCTCACGTGCGCGACCGTTGTCGACGAAGCGATAACTCAGCGTCCTGCCCGGAGCGGCATCGCGAATCACCGCAAGGTTGATCAGCAGCCCGCTCATGTCGCCATCCTGCAGCGCCACTGGTCCGGAACGCTTTTCCTTCACGTCTCCCCGCCAGGTGGCAGAGCGAGCGGCCCAATCGTAGGTGCCGGTGCTCTTCTTCTGCGTGAAAAAAGCCTTGTTGACCGTCGCCTGGGTCAGCGGGCGGTAAGACTCGCCGACCTTGTCGAACACCGTGCTCTGGCCGGCATTGATGCCCGCCAGACCGAACAGGCCCCGCGTGCCGCGGATCGTGAGGTCCACGCGCCAGCGTGAACCGGCCTGGCCGACCACCTGCATCGTCGCTTCGCCGAGCGCCTTGCCGTCGCGGAAGACCTCGTAGCTGGCGACGAACGGCTGCAGTGATGGTGTCGCCGCAGGGGCTGGAGCCGCTGCTTGATCGACAGTTTCGATGGTCTGCGCGGAGGCGAACAGCGGCAGCATCAGGCAGGCGCCCAGCAGCAATGATTTCATTCTTGAGCCTGTATGTTGGAGTTGAGGAGGCGGTCGTCGCCGGTGAGTTGAAGTGGCCGATCGAGCCGGTGTCCATCCAGTACCACCGCCTGCCCATCCAGGGTGAGCCGGCGCTGCGCCAGAAGACGCACCGTCTGCACCAGCAGCGGGTGCTCGCGCTGGAGCACGCGCCGTGCGAGCCGGTCGGGATCGTCCCCCAGGCAAACCGGTACGTGCGCCTGGGCGATCACCGGCCCGCCGTCGAGTTCGGGCGCCACGAAATGGACGCTGGCACCGTGAACTGCAGCACCGGATTCGATGGCGCGTTTGTGGGTGTGCAGGCCTTTGAACGCGGGGAGGAGCGATGGATGGATATTGATCATGCGGCCCAGCCGGGCGGTGACCTCGCGTTCGGAAACAAGACGCATGTATCCGGCACAGACGATGACATGGGGATGAACGGCATCGATATGGCTGAACAGGGATTCATCGAACCGGAGCCTGTTGGGGAAGTCCTTCGGTTCAAGCGCCAAAGCCGGTGCGCCTGCCGCGCGCGCGCGCTTCAAAGCGCCGGCTTCGGCGCGATCGGAAAACACGCCGGCCAACTCGACGTGGAGCAGGCCCTCGGCTACCGCGTCGATCACGGCCTGCAGATTGCTGCCGTGGCCTGAAGCGAGCACGGCAATGCGGAGTTTCGGGTGGGTCATGGGCTCGTGCGCTGGCAGGCAGACGCGACGTCTTTTCGCACGAGCGGCGAAAGACGCGAGAAGGAAGGTTCAGGGCCTTTCACGGGCATCTTTTGGACGTATTCGGGGCACTTGAGTCGCCGGCTCGTAGCAGGGCTTCGCGCAAAACCGGTCTCAGCCGATGCGAACGCGCTCGCCATCGGTCCGCTCGACCACGCCGCCGATGCGCCGGTGCGTCAGCGACAGGCGGTCGAGGCCGTCTTCCACCAGTGCGGCCGCATCGGCGGCAACGAGGAGCACAAAGCCGATCCCGCAGTTGAAAGTGCGCCACATCTCCTCGTGCGCAACCGCGCCTTCGCGCTGCAGCCAGTCGAACACGGGCGGCAGCACGATCGCGGAAGCCTCGATGTCCAGTCCCAGCCCCTCGGGCACCACGCGGATGATGTTCTCGGTGAGACCGCCGCCAGTGATGTGCGCCATCGCATGGATCGACCGCTCACCGGCGTCGTCGCGCAGCAGCTCGAGGATCGGTTTGACGTAGAGCGTGGTAGGCGCCATCAGGGCGTCGATCAGGCTGGTGCCGCCCAGGTCGAGATCGGCGGGGCGTCCGGCACGATCGAAAATCCTGCGGATCAGCGAATAACCGTTGGAGTGCGGACCACTGGACGCCAGCCCGATGAGCACGTCGCCCGCGCGGACCTTGCTGCCATCCAGCAGCATCGACTTTTCAACTGCGGCGACCGTGAAGCCCGCCAGATCGTATTCGCCGGGCGCATACATGTCGGGCATTTCGGCGGTCTCGCCGCCGATCAGCGCGCAGCCTGCCATCTCGCAGCCCCTGGCGATCCCCCCGACCACCGCGACCGTGGTGTCGACATCGAGCTTGCCGGTGGCGAAATAGTCCAGGAAGAACAGCGGCTCGGCGCCCTGAACCAGCACATCGTTCACGCACATGCCGACCAGGTCGATGCCGATGCTGTCGTGGCGTCCCAGTTGCTGCGCCAGCTTCAGTTTTGTGCCGACGCCGTCGGTGCCCGAAACCAGCACCGGCTCCCGGTATTTTCCGGACAGGTCGAACAGCGCTCCGAATCCGCCCAGGCTGCCCATCACCTCCGGGCGGAAACTGCGCTGGACCAGCGGTTTGATGCGTTCGACGACCCGGTTGCCTGCATCGATGTCGACCCCGGCGTCGCGGTAGGTCAGCGGGGTAGAGGCTGGGGAAATAGGGGTGGTCACGGCGGACTCGTTGGCGCAGGGCTGCTGATTTTATCAGTTGCCGTGTTCGACGCGGTCGCGTCAATGGACGCGCCGCGCCGCGTGCGGCACCATTTCCCCCGGAAACCGCTTCTGGATCAACGATGGCGATCGCAACGGGTGTGGCAATGGGCAGGCTTAAGCGTGTGGTGCGACCGTGGATCTGGGCGTGCATGCTTGCGTTGGCGGCCTTCAGCGCCCAGGCACAGCGCACCGAGGGCGACCGGGTGCAGTCCAAAGGGTTGTATTCGGCCGAGATCGCCGTCAACGGCCAAGGCGAGCGCGAGCGCAGCGTCGGCTTTTCCCGCGGGCTTGCCGAGGTGCTGACCAGGCTGACCGGCGACCCGCAGGTCAACTCCAGGACAGGGGTCGGCGCCGAACTGCGCAAGGCCGGCGAATATGTCGAAGGCTACGACTACCGGCAGGACCAAGGTGTCGGCGCCAGCGGCGCGCCCAGTTTCAAGACGATGCTGGTGGTGCGCTTCGACGAGGAGGCCGTGGACGACATGGTCGCTGTGCTCGGGCTGCCGGTGTGGTCGCAGCCGCGGCCGAAGCCGGTTCTCTGGCTGGCGATCGATGACGGCAGCGGGCCGCGCCTGGTGGGTGTGCCCAGAGCCCAGGCAGCGCGGCCGACGCTGGACCAGGCGGAGGAACGCGGCTTCACGCTCGGCCTGCCCGCCGGCCATGCCTCCGAGCAGGCGCTGGTGGGCGCGATCTGGCGCGGCGATGGTGCCGCGGTTGCCCGCGCCTCCAAGCGCTATTCCCCACCGATGCAGCTGATAGGCAAGCTTTATCGCAAGGATGGCGGCTGGGCCGCGGACTGGACATTCCAGGACGCAGGACGCGTGCTGGCGCAGTCCTCCGAAAGCGGCGCCAACGTTCGCACCGTGCTGGCCAGCGGCGCCAACGTCGCCGCCAACGCCCTGGTGAAGCGCTATGCCAAGCCCGCCGAGACTGCCGGGCCACCCGGAACCTACCGGATCGCCTTTGTCGGCCTGGACAGTGCCGACGACTACGTGCGCCTGTCGGGATACCTGCAGACGCTCTCGGTGGTAAACGGCGTGACCCCGGTTCGGGCGACACCGGAGCGCATCGAATACGACCTGGAACTGATTTCCGGCATTCCCGGTTTCAAGCGAATGGTCGAACGCGACTCGGTGTTGTCGGACGCGTCGGACGGATCCGACGTCTACCGGCTGCGCCCGTGATGACGCCATCCGAACCGCTGCGCGACATCGCGACGTTCCTGCGGCGGGTGCAGTGGGCCGTTGCGGCGGCCGTGGTGATCTGGCTGCTGGGCCTGCTGGCACCCATCCTGACGCCGTTCGTGCTCGCGGCCCTGCTGGGCTGGCTGGGCGACCCGCTGGTGGACCGCCTGGAGCGCGCCGGGCGCTCGCGCAACGTGGCGGTGATCCTGGTGTTCCTGGCCATGACGATGCTGGTGTTGCTCGGGGTCGGATTGCTTGTGCCGATGATCGAGCGCCAGATAACCATTCTGATCCAGTCGCTTCCCGGCTATCGCGAGTGGCTTATCAGCACCGCACTACCCTGGCTTGAGAACCGCAGCGGGTTTGAGATCACCTCCTGGCTGGACTTCGACCGGGTCGGGGAACTGCTGCGCAGCAACTGGGAGCGCGCCGGGGGAATGGCGTCGGTGCTGCTGGGCTACATGTCGCGATCCGGGTTTGCGGTGCTGGCGCTGGTCACCAACATCGTTCTGCTGCCGGTGATCACCTTCTTCTTCCTGCGCGACTGGGATGCGCTGGTGATGCGGGCCGCGGCGCTGGTGCCCCGCGACCATCTCGAAACCGTGAGCAGGCTGGCCGCCCAGTCCAGCGACGTGCTCGGCGGATTCCTGCGCGGGCAGTTCCTGGTGATGCTGATCCTGGGCGTGATGTACGGCTTCGGGCTGTGGCTGGTCGGGCTGGACCTGGGAATACTGATCGGGATCATCGCCGGGCTGCTGACCTTTGTGCCCTACGTCGGCCCCGCCAGCGGCATCGTGCTGGGTTGCATCGCGGCACTGGTGCAATACGGCGACTGGAAGCACGTGGCCGGAGTGCTGGTGGTGTTCGGGGTCGGGCAGGTCATCGAGAGTTATTGGCTGACGCCGAAACTCGTCGGTGATCGCATTGGTCTGCACCCCGTGGCGGTGATCTTCGCGGTACTCGCGGGTGGGCAGTTGTTCGGTTTCCTGGGAATGCTGCTCGCGCTTCCGGTCGCGGCGGTGGCCAATGTGCTGCTGCGCTACGCCGAGGACCGCTACACCCACAGTCGTCTGTATGCCGGTGAGCATCCCGGGATTCTGGTGGGCGGGACCGGCTCGTCGGACACGGAGCTGAAGTGACGACCCCGTCCGCCGGGGCTGGTCCCGGTACGGCGGCTGCACTGGGCCCGCAACTGCCGCTTGCCCTTCGATATCCGCCCGACCAGCGCCTGCACACGTTCGTGGGCGCACCGCCGGGCACGATTGCGCAACTCGAGGCGCTCGCCACCCGACCGGGTGGCGACTGGCTGTACATCAGTGGTGCGGGCGCGGTGGGCAAGACCCACCTGCTGCTCGCGACCTGCGCGGCGGCCGACGCCGCAGGCCGGCGCGCTGCCTACCTGCCGCTTGCGGCGGCCGCCGGCAGGCTGCGCGAGGCGCTCCACGCGCTGGAGGCCCACGATGTGCTGGCGCTGGACGGCCTGGAGGCGATCGCCGGCTGCCGGGAAGACGAGGTGGCGCTGTTCGATGCGCACAACCGCGCACGCACCAGCGGCAGCGAACTGCTTTATGCCGCCCGTGGCAACCCGGATGAACTCGCGTTGTGCGTGCCGGACCTGCGCTCCCGGCTGGCGCAGTGCAACCGCGTGACCCTGCAGCCGTTGGGCGATGACGCTCGTCGTGAGGTGTTGCGGCAACGCGCGCAGCGGCGCGGCTGGGCGCTGGAGGAAACCGCGCTGGAGTGGCTGCTCAAGCGGGTCGGGCGCGACATGGCAGGGCTGACGGCGCTGCTCGACCAGCTCGATCGTGCCTCGCTCGTCGCGCAGCGACGAGTCACGGTGCCATTTCTCAGAGAAACGCTCGGGGGCGATGCACGTTGACCATTGGCATTCGGCGCGCCAATCGAGGCGCGTGACCGATCAGCGAGTAGCGATCACCGATCGGCTATTCCGCGACAAGCTCGAAGAGCCAACACCTCGATTTGTTCAATCCCGGCCCGTATCCGCGGCTGCCTGCCTTATCGACGCGTCCAGTGCTGCCAGGCGCTGCGGCGTGCCGACATCGGTCCAACTGCCGCGGTGGTGTTCGCCGGTCACGCGTCCTGCGCCGACGGCGGCGTAAAGGAGCGGCGCAAGCTTGAACCGCGGCCGCGATGAGTCCACGCCCTCGACGTCTCCGATCACCCGTCGCCAATCGCGCAGCAAAGCGGGGCGGTACATGCCGATGCCGGAAAACGTCAGGCGTGCGCCTGCGCGATCCTGCACCTGGCTCCCGTCGAGTGCGAAATCGCCCGAGGGGTGCTGCGGTGGGTTGTCGACCAGCACGAGGTGGGCGTTGCCCGCAGGTTCCTGCGGCAGGCGTGCGAAGTCGTAGTCGCTGTGGATGTCGCCGTTGACCGCGATGAACGGCGCCTCGGGTGCATCGCGGTCGCGCAGCCAGTCAAGCGCATGCCACATGCCGCCGCCGGTTTCGAGCGCGCGCTCGCCTTCGTAGGAGTAATGCAGTCGCAGGTCCCAGCGATCGCCGCTGCCGAGCACCTCCGGAAACCGGTCGGCGAGCCAACTGGTGTTGATGACGACGTCGCGCACGCCGATCGCGGCAAGCTTCTCCAACTGCCAGGCGATCAGCGGCTTTCCGCCGGCCTCGAGCAACGGCTTGGGCGTGTGCTCCGTCAGCGGCCGCATGCGCTCGCCAAGACCCGCCGCGAAGATCAACGCCTTCATGCGACCGTTTCGAGCAGGCGCGGCCGGACGTGGCGATCGATGATGTTCGATACCGGGGCCAGTTCCGGATAGCGCGGCAGCACTTCATCCAGGTACGCGACGAAGCGCGGCACGTCGGCCACGTATTTCGGCTTGCTGTCGCGGTGGCACAGGCGCGCGAAAATGCCGATCACCTTCAGATGCCGCTGCGCTCCGATCAGGTCGGCGTCGTGTCGGAAGCGCGCGAGTGTCGGCACGGGCAGGCCAGCCTGCTGTGCTCGTGCGTGGTAGCGGTCGAGCCAGGCGTCGACGCGCTGCGGCGGCCAGCTCAGGAATGCGTCGCGGAACAGGCTCACCGGGTCGTAGGCGACAGGGCCGCGCACGGCATCCTGGAAATCAAGAACGGCTGGACCTTCCCCCGCCGGCAGCGGCATCAGGTTGCGCGGCATGTAGTCGCGATGGACCAGTACCTGCGGCTGGTCCAGCGCCGCGGCGATCAACAGCCGGTAGGCGATGTCGAGCTGCCGGTTCTCGTCTTCCGACAAAGTGATTCCGAGGTGCCGACCGAGGAACCACTCGTCGAACAATCGCAGTTCGCGCATGAGCAGCGCCGCATCGTAGGCCGGCAGGTCGTCCGGGCACGGGATCGCCTGCAGCTTCAGCAACTGCGCCACGGCGGCGTCCAGCAGTGCATCGGCGTTGTCCTCGTGAAGCACGTTCAGCAGCGTCTGCGCGCCGAGATCTTCCAGCAGCAGGAAACCGGCCTGCAGATCCTGTGCGATCACCTGCGGCACGCGCACACCGCCGCGCTCGAGCAGATCGCGAACACGCAGCCAGGGCCGCACGTCTTCCTTGTCGGGCGGTGAGTCCATGACGATGACGCTTTTGGTGCCGCCGGCCTCGGAGACCGTGCCGCGCCAATAGCTGCGGAACCCGGCGTCGGTTGACGCGCGCTCCAGATCCAGGCTCTCGTCGGCCGTGGCTGCGCGCGCCCAGGTCTGGCGCGCCAGGGCGCGTGCATCGTCGGACGGGTGGTCTGGGTGATTCATCGCAGAACGCCGTGGCATGACCCGCAAGGGTCGCAGGCGCACAGGGTAACGGCGCGGTGCGGCCGCTGTAATGCTTTGGCCGCACCCGATGCGAATTGTTTCGGTCTGGCCTCTGTTCAGCCAGGCCCGCTGCCGCACGCAGCGGCCGGTCTGAGGCTACGCAGCAGAGGTTTCCCTGCCGAGCGCTTCCAGCCACTCGTCGTCGGAGCCTTCCGCGACGCCCTCGAACAGGAACGTCGACAGGTAGCGCTCGCCGGTATCGGGCAGCATCGCAAGCAGCACCGCGCCGTCGGGTGCGGTTTCGGCGATGCGCAGTGCCGCGGCAACGGTGGCGCCGGCGGAGATGCCGACGAAGATGCCTTCCTCCGATGCCAGCCGGCGCGAGGTGTCGCGTGCGAGCACGTCATCCACCGGCACGACCGCGTCGGCGATATCGCGGTTGAGGACTGCCGGGAGGAAATCCGGCGTCCAGCCCTGGATCTTGTGCGGCTTCCACTCCTCGCCCGAAAGCAGCGCGGCGCCGGCCGGTTCGGTAGCGATCACCTGCAGGCCGGGACGAGCGAGCTTGAGCACTTCGCCGGCGCCCGTGATCGTGCCGCCGGTGCCCCAGCCGCTGACGAAATAGTCGAGCCTGCGGCCGGCGAAGTCGCGCAGGATTTCCGGGCCGGTGGTGCTGCGGTGATACGCGGGATTGGCTTCGTTCTCGAATTGGCTCGCCAGGAACCAGCCGTGCTCGCGCGCCAGTTCCGCGGCGCGGCGGACCATGCCGCTGCCGCGTTCGGCGGCGGGCGTCAGGATGACCCTGGCACCGTAGGCGCGCATCAGCTTGCGGCGCTCGATCGAGAATGTTTCCGTCATCACCGCCACGAACGGGTAGCCCCTAGCGGCGGCGACCATCGCCAGCGCGATGCCGGTGTTGCCTGAGGTCGCTTCAACGATCGTCTGCCCCGGGCGCAGCAGCCCGCGCGCTTCGGCGTCAAGAACGATGGCGAGCGCCAACCGATCCTTGACCGAGCCGCCGGGATTGAACGACTCGACCTTCGCGTAGAGAGAGACGTGCGGCGGCGCGAGGCGCTGCAGGCGGACGATCGGCGTGGAGCCGATGGTGTCGAGGATGCTGTCGTAAAGCGCCATGTTGGCTCCGGATCTGGATGGTGGATACTCGAAACTGCGTGCTACCCGTCAAGGACTTGCCTGCACGGTTGCGGATCGGTCGTTGCTCCGTGCGGGAATCACGCTGCTTCGGCCAGAGCTTCGACAGCGGGCATGCCTACCGGTGCGGAGCCGAACCAGTGCAGCGTCGTGGCCAATGCGGCAACTTCGCCCAGGATCAGCAGCGCCGGTGACTTCACGTGATGCAGGCGGGCCGCTTCGGGCAGGTCGGCGAGCACGCCGGTGATCACGCGCTGCTCCGGCCGCGACCCGTTTTCGATCAGCGCGAACGGCGTGGAGGGCGACCTGCCGTGCGCGACCAGGCGCTCGCGCAGGTGATCCAGTCCGGCCACTCCCATGTACACCGCCAGCGTCTGCCTGTCTGCCGCAAGCGCCTGCCAGTCGACGTCCGTCGCGTCCTGGCAGTGCGCCGTGACCAGTCGCAGCGACTGCGCGTGCTCGCGGTGGGTCAGCGGAATGCCGGCGTAGGCGCCGCAGGCGAGCGCGGCGGTGATCCCGGGCACGACTTCGTAGGCGATGCCGGCCGCACGCAGCACTTCCAGTTCCTCGCCGCCGCGGCCGAATACGAAGCAGTCGCCGCCCTTGAGTCGAACCACCCGCCGACCTGCACGGGCATGTTCCAGCAACAACTCGTGAATGCGTTCCTGCGTGGTGTGATGGTTACCGGCCTGCTTGCCGACCTCGATGAACTCCGCGTCCCGTCGCGACATCGCCAGCACTTCGCGGCTGACCAGGCGGTCGTGCAGGATCACATCGGCCTCGTTGAGCAGGCGCAATGCCCGCAGGGTCAGCAGGCCCGGATCGCCCGGGCCCGCGCCGACCAGCGCTACGTGTCCCGCACCCGTCGTGCTGTCGGAGTCGCGGAGCGTACCCAGCAGTTCCTGTTCGGCACCCTCCGCGTCGCCGCGGCGCAGCAAACCCGCGACCGGCCCAGCCAGCACGCGCTCGAAGAACCGGCGTCTTGCCTGCAGGTCCGGCAGGGAGGCGCGGATCCGTTGGCGCTGGCGGGCGAGCAGCTCGGCGAGGGCACCGATCGAAGCGTCCAGCTGGGTTTCGAGCATCTCGCGCACCTGGCGCGCGAGCATCGGCGCACCGCCACCGCTGGATATGGCGATCTGCAGTGGCCCCCGGTCGACGCGCGCCGGAACATGGAAGCTCGACAGCTCGGCGTCGTCGACCACGTTGACCAGGGTTCGCCGCGCCGCCGCTGCCGCCGCGACCTTCCGATTGACCGTTGCGTCGTCGGTCGCGGCGATCACCAGCCAGGCGCCGTCCAGCCACGACGCGTCGAACGCACCACTGATGTGTTCGATACCGCCGGTTGCGGCGAGTGCGGCCAGCGACGGGTCCAGTTCCGGCGCACCCACATGGACGCATGCGCCAGCGCCGAGCAGCGCGTCGACCTTGCGTCGGGCCACCGCACCGCCCCCGACCACGAGCACCGTGCGGCCACGAAGATCGGCGAAGAGTGGAAACAGCGGCGCGGTCATGAGCAGCGGCCCGACGGGATCAGGCCACGACGCTAACCGGCGTTGCAGGCGGGTGGAAATAATGCGCGCGCCTGCGCTCATGCCATCAGCGCATAAGCGCTGGACAGCGTCTGCAGAGGCGTCTAGCTTAGAGTCGAAGCGTTCGGATGAAGAGATATCAGGCTGCGCTCCGCGCCGGAAACGTCTCTCCGGGTGGCGTGCACATGTCGCGTCCGCGACCGCTGCCGTCCTTCTTCCCACATTTCCGGCTACACAGACATGACCCTGACCCAGTTGCGCTACCTCGTTGCGATCGCCGATGCCGGCTTGAACATCACGGTCGCCGCCGATCGGGTGCATGCGACCCAGCCGGGGTTGTCGAAGCAGCTCAAGCAACTGGAGGACGAACTCGGATTCCTGCTGTTCTCGCGCAAGGGACGCAGCCTGGATGCGATCACCCCCGGAGGCACCCACGTATTGGCGCACGCGCGGCGCCTGCTTGCCGAAGCCGCCAACATCCGCTCCTATGCCGCGAACCATCGTGGCGACGAGCAGGGTCGCCTGGTGCTGGCGACCACCCACACCCAGGCGCGCTTCGTGTTGCCTTCGGCGATCGCCAGGGTCAAGCGCGCCTACCCGCAGATCAGCGTGCACCTGCAGCCGACCGCCGACAGCGAAGTGCTCGGGCTGCTGGCTTCGGGCGATGCGGACTTCGCGCTGATCAGCACTGCCGGCGCTGAGCCGGCCGGTGGGATTGCGGTGCCGCTGTTCCGCTGGCGGCGCGTGGTGCTGGTGCCGGCAGGCCACGAGCTTGCAGTCGAGGGAAGCGCGCCGACGCTGGCGCAGCTGGTTCGGCACCCGTTGGTGAGCTACGAATCATCGATTCGCCCCGAGTCCTCTTTGCGACGCGCATTCGCCGCCGCCGGCCTGTCGCCGCACCTGGCCATGACCGCACGCGATGCCGACCTGATCAAGACCTATGTCCGCTCGGGAATGGGTGTCGGGTTGTTGGCCGAAATGGCCTTGAACGAACACGACGACGGTGATCTCTGCGCACTGCCGGCGCCCGATGCGATCCCGGAATGCGTCGCCTGGGCAATCCTTCCGCGCGAACGCGTGCTTCGCGACTACGCCGTCGAACTGCTGCATTCGCTTGCCCCGCAACTCGACCGCCAGGATCTGCGCCGGGTGCTGGCAGGCAACATGGAGGCGAACTGGGCGCCGGCGCCCAGTTGGGCGGAGTTGAGCCGGACGATGGCGGTTTGAGGGGCTGTCGCTGACGCACGTCCGTGGCGCTGGGGTCCTGAGGTTGTCGCTTTGCGGGTCCCTGGTTGACGCTCCAGCGGTTCGAATGTGTCGTGCGACACGGGTCATGCCTCGCCGAGGCTTGCTGTTGCTGTTGCTGTTGCCGTTGCCGTTGCCGTTGCTGTGCTCTTGATCCCTCCACCCCAAGTGCCCTCAATCGGTCTAGACCCGTAGGGCGCCGGGCATGGATGCCCGGCGGTTTCCGCCGAGCCATGGATGGCGAGTCGGAAACTCGCGCGCAGTGACTGCGCATTCGAGCTGTTGCCTTGTCGGGGAAGGCGCCTTTCTTTGGTTACTTTCTTTGGCGCCCTATCAAAGAAAGTGACCCGCCTTCAGGCGGAAGCTGTTGCTGTTGCTGTTGATCTTGCGTCGCTCGACGAGCCTTCAAAGACAAGCAAGATCAAGGGCTTTCGGCCTGAAGGCCGAGTTCATTTCTTTTGGTAAGCGCCAAAAGAAACGGAACCAAAGAAAAACGCTTTCCCCGCAAGATCACAAGCCCTGAAGCGCAGTGTCTGCGCGGGAGTTTCGGACTCGCCATCCATGGCTCGGCCGAAACCGCCGGGCATCCATGCCCGGCGCCCTACGGGTCATAGATCGAAGGGAGGCAGTTGGGGAGGAGGGATCAAGTGCAAGGCAAGGCACGGCAAGGCACGGCACGGCACGGCACGGCGAAGCAAGGCAAGGCAACGCAAATCTGGGCAAAGCAAAGCTGCCGATTCTCCGAGCCAGAAAGTTACCCTTACGCCGCCTGCTCCGAGCCTTCCTTCCACATCTCGTGCAGCCCGCATTCGCGCTTCAGGCCGAAGAAGCGCGTGTCCTCGGCGCTCATGCCGGGCTCGAGTCGGCGGCTGGTGTGGACATCGCCTATCGACACATAGCCTTCGTGCCATAGCGGGTGATACGGAAGATCGTGCGCCTCCAGGTAGGTGCCTACATCGCGGTCGCTCCAGTCGGCAAGCGGGTGCAGCTTCCAGCGGCCATCGTGCCGATTGAGGAAATCCACGCCTGCGCGACTACCCGACTGGCTCCGGCGCAGGCCTGCGATCCAGCTGTTGACACCGAGTTCCTGCAGCGCACGCTGCATCGGCTCGACCTTGCGCAGGCGGTTGTAGAGCTCGATGCCCTCGACACCCTGCTCCCAGAGCTTGCCCAGTCGCGCTTCCATCCATCCCGCGCTCATGTGTGATCTATGCACCTGCAGGTTCAACGAAAGCCGATGGGTGAGTTCGTCGGCGAAGCGATAGGTCTCCGGGAACAGGTAGCCGGTGTCGATGAGGATCACCGGAATGTCTGGTTTCTCCTGCGTCACCATGTGCAGCGACACCGCCGCCTGCGCACCGAAGCTCGAGGCCAGTGCGTGTTCGCCTTCGAGGTGCTCCAGCGCCCAGGCGACGCGCTGTTGCGCGTCTTGCGTGCCAAGCCAGGTGTTGATCTCGGCCAGCGTGCCGGGAGAGTCCACCGCTGCTGCGATATCGGGCGGCCTCATGACGTTGCCTCGGCTTCGGCGGTCCGCAGTTCGATGGCGATGGGGCGGGGAATGCGCACGACTTCATGGCGGACCAGGAAATCACCGAAGCCTTCGCCCACCTCGCGTTCGGCGCCATAGCGCGCCAGCAGAGGTTCGAGTTCCGCAACAATCGCCGTCTCGTCGATGTTCTCCCGGTACATCGTGTTCAGGCGTTGTCCCCGGTGGTCGGCACCCAGCATCAGGTTGTAGCGGCCGGGCGCCTTGCCTACCAGCGCGATCTCGGCCAGGTAAGGCCGCGAGCACCCGTTCGGGCAACCACTGATGCGCAGGTTGATGGGCGCGTCGCGCAGGCCATGGCGGTCCAGCAGGGTTTCAATGCGGGTCACGAATGCCGGCAGGTAGCGCTCCGCCTCGGCCATCGCCAATCCGCAGGTCGGGAGCGCTACGCAGGCGATCGCGTTCAGCCCAAGCGCGCTGGCGTGTCGATGGCCATCGAGACCGTACTGTGCAACCAGGACATCGACGCGTTCGCGCTCACCCGTGGTCAGGCCTGCGATGACCAGGTTCTGGTTGGGCGTGAGCCGGAAGTGCGCCTGCGAGGACGCCGCGCCTGCATTGCCGGTAGCCAGCACGGAGGCGATTTCCCGCAGCCCACTCAGATGGCGCAGCCCGTCGCGATCCCAGATGCGTCCCGCGGGAATGCGCAGTGTGAGATGCGAAAGACCGTCCTCGCCGTCGGTCCAGCCGAAGCGGTCGCCGTTGTGGATGAACTCGAACTCACGCGCAGGTGCGAGCCTGAAGCCGGCGCGTCGCTCGACCTCGGCCGTGAACCACGCCAGGCCGTGATCGTCGATGGTGTATTTCAGGCGCGCACGCTTGCGGACCTGGCGGTTGCCGTGGTCGCGCTGCGCGGTCACCACCGCCTTGGCGACCGTCTCCACCTGGCCGGGAGTCACGAAGCCGATCACGTCGCCGATTCGCGGGTATGTCTCGGGGTCGCCGTGGCTGGCACCCATCCCGCCGCCGATGCTGACGTTGTAGCCGGCAAGCAGGGGTTGACCGTCGGCGTCCGGTTCGATCATCGCGGTGAAACCCAGGTCCTGGGCGAATACGTCGATATCGTTGTACGGAGGAATCGCAAAGCCGATCTTGAACTTGCGCGGGAGATAGGTCGGTCCATAGATCGGCTCGTCCTCCTGTCCACTGCCGCCGACGCGCTCCTCGTCCAGCCAGATTTCGTAGTACGCACGCGTGTTCGGCAGCAGCGCCTCCGACAGTGTGGCCGCGTGTGCGTGGACGAGCGCGTGCATCTGCGACTGCAGCGGGTTGGCGGCCACGGCGACGTTGCGGTTGACGTCGCCGCAGGCGGCGAGGGTGTCGATCAGTGCGGCGTTGATCGCCTGCATCGTCGACTTCAACTCGTGCTTGATCACCCCATGGAACTGGAACGCCTGACGGGTGGTGATGCGCAGCCCGCGCTCGGCATAGGTGGTCGCGATGGCATCCAGCTGCAGCCACTGTGTCGGCGAGATCACGCCTCCGGGTGTGCGCGTGCGGATCATGAACGTGTGCGCAGGCTCCAGTTTCTGCTGGCGGCGCTCCTCGCGGATATCGCGGTCGTCCTGCTGGTAGCTCCCGTGGTACTTGATCAGGGTCTGGTCCTGCTCGTTGAGCGCACCGGTGACCTGGTTGGCGAGCGACTCCAGCAGCGTTCCCCGCAGGCGGGCGCTGTCACTCTTGATGTCCTCGACGGAATGGGCGCTCATGCGGCCACCGTGGGCGCGAAGCCCGGCATGGCATTGTCGATGGTTTTTGTATTCATCAGTACACGTCCCGTGCGTAGCGGCCCTGACGGGCAAGGTCGGCGAGTATTTCGCCCGCCTCTTCCTGCGACTTGCGTCCATGCAGCGCGATGACATCGATCAGCGTGGCGTGCACGTCGCGCGCCATCCGCGTCGCATCGCCGCAGACGTACAGATGCGCGCCGTCCTGCAGCCAGGCGAACAGCTGCGCGCCGTGTTCGCGCAGGCGATGCTGCACGTAGGTCTTCTGCTGGGGTGACGCGCCCTCGATGACGGTGGTGGCGAACGATGCCGGCAGCGCGCGCACCTGGTCGCGCGAGAACGCCAGGTCGAGGCGGTGCAGCTCGCCGCGTCGCAACGCATCCTGCCATTCGACCTGGTAGAGGAAATCACTGCGACGATGCGGGTTGCCGAACAGCAGCCAGTTGCGACCGGTCGCACCGGTCGCGACGCGCTCCTGCAGGAAGCCGCGGAACGGCGCCACCCCGGTGCCGGGTCCGATCATCACGATGTCGCGCGATCCGTCCTGCGGCACGCGGAAACGCTCGTTGTGCTCGATGAACACCGGTAGCCGTTCGCCCTCGGCAGCGCGGGCCAGGAAGCTGGACGCCGTTCCCCAGCGCAGTTGCCCGTCTTTGTCGTACTCGATGCTGTCGAGTGTCAGGTGGGCTTCCTCGCCGACCAGCTTCTGGCTGGACGCGAGCGAATACAGTCGCGGCGACAGCGGCCGCAGCGCGGCGACCAGATCCTCGCCGGACCAGACTGCGGGATACAGGCGCAGCAGATCGATGACCTGGTTTTCGGCGAGCAGGCGCGTGAAATCCGCCGCGTTCTCCGGCTCCAGGAGGCGCTCGATCGCCGGGTTTCCGGCCTCGACCGCATGGCGTGCAACGAACGGCCGCGACAGCCGCGTCAGTTCGCGGCGGTCGGACAGCCACTCCCGCAGCGGCAGGCTCTCGCCCTCGCGGGTGATGCTGGAAGCGCCATCCAGATGCAGCGCATCCAGAACGTCCTCGACAAGCGCGGGCGGATTCGTCGGCCACACGCCCAGTGCATCGCCGGGCTCGTACTGCAGGCCCGAGCCTTCCAGTGAAATCTCGAGATGGCGCGTGTCGCGATCGGAGCCCCGGCCGGTGATGCGCTGGTTGGCCAGCAGTTCCGCCTGGAAGGGCTTGTCGCGGGTGAATTCGATGGCCGCCGCTGCCAGCGGGCGCAAGGGCGTCACGGTGGCGACGTTCGACCTCGTTCCCAGCGTCTCGCACGCCGCCGAAAGCGCCTGCGCCATCCACGGCTCGGCGATGGTTTCCACGTCGAAGTCTGCCTCGCCACGAGCAAGCAGGCGTGTGCCGCCCAGTTCGGCCAGCCGTTCGTCCAAAAGTCGACCGATCACGCAGAACTGCGGGTAGGTGGAGTCTCCCAGGCCCAGCACCGCGTACTTCAGGTCCTTCAACGCAGGAGCGCGCTTGCCTGTGATGAACTCGACGAGCCCATATGCGTCATCCGGCGGATCCCCGTCACCCTGGGTGCTGATGACGATGTAGAGCAGGCGCTCTTTCCCGAGCTCACGCGTCGGATAGTCGTCGGCGCGCAGCAGTCGCACCGCAAGGCCGGCGCCCTCGGCCTGCTTTGCCAGCTTTTCGGCAAGTCCGCGGGCATTCCCGGTCTGGCTGCCGTAGACGATCGTCAGCGACTGCCCGGCACTCGTCTCCGGTGGTGCTGCCATGGGCCGCAGCGCCGGATGCTGGGTGCGCGCCATTCCAGCCGCGTATCCTGAAAGCCACCAGAGCCCGGCGCTGTCGAGCCCGCCGGCCAACTGCGCCAGCTGCGCAAGTTGCTCCTGCGAGAGAGGCAACGCCTCCGCCGGTGCCGTTTGCAGGAGCGTCTGGTTGGAGGCAATGGAGGCGGACATCGGCGCGGCTCGGTGGCAAGGGACACGACCACCCTAGGAACCGCACTTCAACCGCGGAAAGGATGCCTGGTTATGCGCTTATGCCGATCGCGCACTTTCCGCCACGGCTGGCAGGTCCGATACTGGCAGGGCCGCGGTAACCCGCCTCGTGGCAGCACTGCTCAAGTGCGGCGCGCGGACGTCGGAAGCGCCCGGCGATCAGGGCCTCATCGGCGATTGGCGGGCATACTGGATGGCAGCGCCGCGGCCGTCCGTCCGTCCCCGAGAAGATCCACTTCATGCCACCCATACCAGCAGCGAGCCCGCCATTGCCGACCCTGTCGCACCTCGACCGCCTCGAAGCCCAGAGCATCCACATCCTGCGTGAAGTCGCGGCCTGCTTCACCAATCCGGTGATGCTGTACTCGATCGGCAAGGACAGTTCGGTGTTGCTGCACCTGCTGATCAAGGCCTTCCATCCCGCGCGCCCGCCGATCCCGCTGCTGCACGTGGACACGACCTGGAAGTTCGCCGAGATGATCGCGTTCCGCGACCGGCGCGCTGCCGAGACCGGCGTCGATCTGCGCGTACACATCAACCGCGAGGGTGTGGAGCAGGGCATCGGTCCCATCAGTCATGGTGGCGGCGTCCATACCGACGTAATGAAGACCCAGGCGCTCAAGCAGGCGCTCGACCAGCACCGCTTCGACGCCGCAATTGGCGGCGCGCGCCGTGACGAGGAAGCCTCGCGCGCCAAGGAGCGCATCTTCAGCTTCCGCAGCCCGACCCACCGCTGGGACCCGAAGGCGCAGAGACCGGAGCTGTGGAACCTCTACAACACCCGCATCCATTCCGGCGAATCGGTGCGCGTGTTTCCGATTTCCGACTGGACCGAACTCGACGTCTGGCTCTACATCCTGCGCGAGCGCATTCCGGTGCCGTCGTTGTATTTTTCCGCGCCGCGTCCGGTGGTGGAACGCGACGGCACGCTGATCATGGTCGACGACGATCGCCTGCCGCTGCGGCCGGGCGAGGTTCCGCAGATCAGGCGGGTGCGTTTCCGCACGCTTGGCTGCTATCCGCTCACCGGTGCGGTCGAGTCGGAAGCCCAGACCGTCGAGGACGTGATTGCAGAGATGCTGGTTGCCACCTCGTCCGAGCGCCAGGGCCGGATGATCGACCACGACCCGGCCGAATCGATGGAGAAGAAGAAGCAGGAAGGGTATTTCTGATGGATGCGGTCACCACCACCACCACGATCGGCACAGACGTCGCCCAGAGCCTGCACCAGCACGAGACCAAAAGCCTGCTGCGATTCATTACCTGCGGCAGCGTCGACGATGGCAAGAGCACCCTGATCGGCCGGTTGCTGTTCGAAAGCCGCGGGCTGTTCGCCGACCAGTTGACGGCGCTCGCGTCGGCCAGCCGCCGTCATGGCACCCAGGGCGAAGCGATCGATTACGCACTGCTGCTGGACGGACTGGCGGCAGAACGCGAGCAGGGCATCACGATCGATGTCGCGTACCGATATTTCAACACCACCCGGCGCAAGTTCATCGTCGCCGACTGCCCCGGACACGAGCAGTACACGCGCAACATGGCCACCGGCGCCTCCACGGCCAACCTCGCGGTGGTCCTGGTGGATGCACGCAAGGGCCTGCTGACGCAGACGCGCCGGCACAGCTACATCGTCTCGCTGCTGGGCATCCGCAACGTGGTGCTCGCGGTCAACAAGATGGACCTGGTCGACTATGGGCAGGCGCGCTTCGAGGAGATCGCGCGCGACTATCGCGAACTGGCTGCGCAGTTGGGCATCGCCCACGTCACCGCGATTCCGCTGTCGGCACTCAACGGCGACAACCTGCTGCAGCAGTCGCCGCGGACGCCGTGGTACGAAGGTCCAGCGCTGCTGGAGCACCTCGAAGGCGTGGACGTGGAAAGTTCAGGCGCCGACCTTGGTTTCCGCATGCCGGTGCAGTGGGTCAACCGTCCCGCACAGCGCGGCGATGGCCTTGATTTCCGCGGATTCGCGGGGACGATCGCCTCCGGCGAGGTGCACAAGGGCGATCCGGTCGTGGTGCTGCCCTCGGGCCGCCGTTCCACGGTCGCGCGCATCGTCACGGCCGACGGAGACCTGGACCAGGCGCAGGCGGGCCAGGCGATCACGCTGACGCTGGCCGATGAGATCGACATCAGCCGCGGCGACCTGATCGCAAGCGCGCAGCAGCCGGCGCAGGTAGCGGACCAGTTCGCGGCCCACCTGCTGTGGATGGGCGACCAGCCGCTGCTGCCGGGCAGGCCCTACTGGCTGAAGCTCGGCACCAGCACCGTGAGTGCCACGATCACCGAGATCAAGCACAAGGTCGATGTCGACACCCAGGCGGAACTCGCGGCCAAGCATCTCGAACTCAACGAGGTGGGCTACTGCAACATCAACCTGGATCGTCCGATCGGGTTCGAGTCCTACCGCGACAACCGCGATCTTGGTGCCTTCATCCTGATCGAACGCCAGTCGAATGCGACGGTCGGCGCGGGCACGCTGGACTTCGCGTTGCGGCGGGCCGGCAACATCCATTGGCAGCATGTCGACGTCGACAAGCGCGCGCGCGCGCGCAGCAAGGGACAGGTGCCCCGTTGCTTGTGGTTCACCGGCCTGTCGGGATCGGGGAAATCCACCATTGCCAACCAGGTCGACAAGCGCCTGCACGCGCTGGGCCACCACGCGTTCGTACTGGATGGCGACAACGTACGCCACGGGCTCAACAAGGATCTGGGCTTCACCGACGAGGATCGCGTCGAGAACATCCGTCGCGTGGCCGAAGTCGCGAAGCTGATGGTGGATGCGGGGCTCATCGTCCTGGTGAGTTTCATCTCGCCGTTCCGCGACGAGCGGCGCATGGCGCGATCGCTGTTCGAGGACGGCGAGTTCCTCGAAGTATTCGTCGACACGCCGCTGCAGGTCGCCGAGCAGCGCGACGTCAAGGGCCTCTACGCGAAAGCGCGGGCCGGCCAGCTGCCCAACTTCACCGGCATCGATTCGCCTTACCAGCGACCCGAGTCGGCCGAGCTGGTGCTCGACACCGTTGGCGAATCCGTGGATGCGCTGGTGGAGAAAGTGGTGACTCGGCTGCTCGGGTAGTGGAGCAGCCTCTCACGTTGTCCTGAACCTGCGTGCGCCGCGCCACCGCGCTCAGCGGTAGCGGCTGCGCCGATTACCGCGGAACAGGCTGACGACGATCAGGATGGCGATCGCTCCCAGCAGCGCGCCAATGAATCCGGCGGCCTGCCCGGGTGCATACCAGCCCATGTACTGGCCGACGAAGCTCGCAAGCATTGCACCGGCGATGCCGAGCACGATGGTCATGATGATCCCCATGCGGTCGCGGCCCGGCTTGAGCAGGCGTGCCAGCACGCCCACGACGAAGCCGATGAGGATCACGTACAACCAGTTGGTGCTGCCCAGCAGTGCGTCCATGGACGATCTACCTCTTGAGTGATGATCGCCCGAGCTTAGCAAGCGCGGGGTTGCAGGGCATGCCCCGGCAACCCGCTCCACGGATCAGCAGCAGCCGTGATTCCCGCGCTCGGCGGTACCTGCAACGGCCGCGACCCCCGTGGTCTCGCCGCGTGCGCTGGCGAGGTGGTGCGCGGCGATCACATGCGACACGCAGGCGGTCACCCGCTTGCCCATGGGGATGTGCAGGAACTCGTTCGGGCCGTGGGCATTGGAGTGCGGACCCAGCACGCCGGTGATCATGAACTGCGCGCCCGGGAACTTCTCGCCGAGCATGCCCATGAACGGGATCGACCCGCCTTCTCCCATGTACATGGCCGGCTCCCCGAAACACTCGCGGCTGGCGCCGTCGATCGCGTCGGTCAGCCACGGCGACAATGCGGGCGCATTCCAGCCCGAGGACGCCTTCTCGAGTTCCAGGCTCACGTGCGCGCCGTTGGGAGGATTGCTCAGCAGCGTTTCCTTGAGCAGTTCGCCGCCCTCCCTGCCGTCGAGCGTGGGGGGAAGCCGCAACGAGAGCTTGACCGCGCTGTGCGGGCGCAACACGTTGCCCGCCGAGGACAGCGACGGCAAACCGTCGGCGCCGGTGATCGACAGGGCCGGGCGCCAGGTGCGATTGAGCACCAGTTCGGTCAGGTCCTCGCTCCCTTCCGGGAACATCGGGGTGACTCCCGGCAGCAGCGGGAACTTGTCGTACACCGCGCCGCCAAGCACCTTCGCTGCTTCCTGCGCCTGTTGAAGTCGCTCGGCGGGCACGGGCGCATGCAGCCCCTCGACGCGGATCCGGCCGGTGTTCTCGTCTTCCAGGCGCGAGAGCAGCTGGCGCAGCAGACGGAAGCTCGATGGCACCACACCGGAGGCATCGCCCGAATGCACGCCTTCCTCGAGTACCGACACGCTCAGATTGCCGCCGGCCATTCCGCGCAGCGAAGTGGTGCACCACAACTGGTCGTAATTGCCGCAGCCCGAATCCAGGCAGACCACCAGCGACGGCCGCCCGATCCGCTCGGCAAGGTGGTCGACATACGCGGGCAGATCGTAGCTGCCCGACTCCTCGCAGGCCTCGATGATCACCACGCAGCGCGAGTGCGGGATCTGCTGCTCGTGCAGTGCCAGGATCGCGGTTAGTGAGCCATAGATCGCATAGCCGTCGTCGGCGCCACCGCGGCCATAGAGCCGATCGCCCTTGATCACGGGCTTCCAGGGGCCCAGGTCCTCGTCCCAGCCGGTCATCTCCGGTTGCTTGTCCAGATGCCCGTACAGCAGCACGCAGTCATCGTTGCTGCCGCCGTACGCGGCGGGAATCTCGATGAAGATCAGAGGCGTACGTCCTTCCAGCCGGACCACTTCGACCTGCATCCCCGGCAGGGACTGCGCACGCGCCCAGCCCTCCATCAATGTGACCGCAGCCTCCATGTACCCGTGTTCCACCCAGTCGGCGTCGAACATCGGCGACTTGTTCGGAATGGCGATGTACTCGACCAGCTGCGGCACGATTTCAGCGTCCCATTTGTCGGCGACGAACCGCTGGATGAGGGTGGAGTCGATTGCTTTGGCATCCATGGGCGGGGCCTCGAACGATGGGGGCCGCAGTTTACCGCGCCAGCCGTGTAGGACTTTTCCCAGCCCTGCCTGCGGCATCGGCCGCTCCGAAAGCGGCGCGTCCGGCGATGGGGCAGGGACCGCGCCAGGCGGACACTTCTTCCACGGCGAGCCACCGGCTCCCGTGCGGAACGGAATCCACCGCTTCGTCCTTTCAGGAGTACCGCCATGAAGTCTTTCGCACTGATCGCCCAATCGCTGGTCCTGTCCTTGCTGCTGGCCGGCAACGCCCTCGCCGCCGAGAAGGTCAACATCAACACCGCCGACGCGGCCACCATCGACCGGGTTCTGGTCAACATCGGGCCCGCCAAGGCCGATGCCATCGTCGCCCACCGCAAGGCCAACGGCGCCTTCAAGAGCGCCGAGCAGCTGGCGCTGGTCAAGGGCGTGGGGTTGAAGACCGTCGAGAAGAACCGCGACCGCATTGCAGTCGGTGGGCCCTCCGCCTCGGCGAAGCCCGCCGCTTCCAAGGCCGCAGGGGCCGCACGCCCCGCCGCCGCCCCGAAGCGCTGACAATCACCGCCAGCACGCAGGGACGCGCCGCTGGCCGCTGAGCTGCAGCAGGAAGCTGCCGGACCAGGGCAGGAAGCCCGCAAAACGGAACAAGCCGCCCGGACGCAGAGGACCTGCGCTCCGGGCGGCTGCTTTTTGGGCCCGGCGGAGGTGGTCAGTCGTGGCTCTGCATGCCTTCGTTAGACTGGAGGCGAAGATGACGCGGAGACCACCGATGGACAGCGGCGCAAACGAGGGCGGCTCACACTCGTGGGTCATTCCCGCCAACGAGTACCGCCGCGAACGCTGGCAGAACCAGCTCGGCTGGACGCGTGAGATCCACCGCTCGCCGGCTACCGGGGACTGGCACTGGCGGTTGTCGATCGCCGAAATCGAGTGCGATGCCGCCTTTTCGCGTTTCTCCGGGGTCGAGCGCGAACTCGTGCTGCTCTCCGGCAATGGCCTGCGCCTGCGCTTTGACGGTGACGAGGTCCACGAACTGGAGCCACCGCACGGAAAACATCAGTTCCCGGGCGAGCGCGGCGTCGTTGGCGAACTCGTCGACGGCCCGGCCAACGATTTCAACCTGATGTGGCGGCGCGAACAGGTACGCGCGGAGCTGTTCCATCGTCCGCTGGTCGGCCCGATGGTGATCTTCGCCGAGCCGGGCCATACCTGGGCGGTGCACCTGATCAGCGGCCACGCCCGGTTCGCCGATGAATCGCGTCTGCAACCGCTGCAGGCCGGGGATACGGCGGTGATGATCGCCGGTCGCGAGCGGTTGCGGCATGTGCTCGAGGGCGGCGGTGAGGCTTTGCTGGTGCGGATATCGCCTGCCGATCCGGGCGGGGCTTCGTCCGCTGGCGGATAGATCGACTGCTCCAGACCTTTATTGCGGTATGGGCGACCGTTTGATCCGCGCGGCCCTGTGATCGCCAGCGGGGCATTGGCAAGCGCGCTTGAGCGAACCGATGGACGCCGGCCGGGTTATGGGTCAGATCTCGCCAGCTGGAAAGCGAAGCGCCTCAGTCGCGGTCGTCGCGCGTCCACACGCTTCCGTCTTCGACCTTGACCGGGAATTTCGGCACCGGCGCATAGGCCGGTGCCAACAGCGCGCGGCCATCGCGCACGTCGAATTTCGCGCCGTGAAGCATGCACTCGACCGTTGCAGCGTCCGGGTCGAAGCAGCCGGCCGAGAGTTCAAAGTCCTCGTGCGAGCAGCGATCCTCCAGCGCATGGAACGCGCCGTCGTAGTTGCACACCAGGATCGCGGTGTCGCCGTCCCAGGCCACGCGGGTCTCGCCCGGGAGCAACTCGGACGTGGCGCACACGCGTACCCATTCGGGCTGGGTCATCGCCGCGTCCTCATGCGGGGCAGGGCGGCTGCATGGCGGCCAGCGGCTTCTCGAGGACTTCGAAGCGCAGGTCGTCCCGGCGCGGCAGCCCGAAGCGCTCGTCGCCGTACGGAAATGGCTTGAGCAACCCCGTGCGTCGATAGCCGCGGCGCTCGTAGAACACGATGAGCTCTTCGCGCACGTCGATCACGGTCATTCGCATCACCGGCAGTTGCCACTGCGTGCTCGCGATACGCTCCGCCTCGGCCAGCATCGCCTTGCCGATTCCCGAACCCTGCAACTTTGGGCGCACCGAGAACATGCCGAAGTAACCCACATCGCCTGCGTCGTCGGTGTGCTCGACCGCGACATGGGCGCAGGCCAGCAGTTCTCCATCGCATTCGCCCAGCAGCATCATGCTGCGATCACGTTCGATGCACGACGTTATTTCCTCCGCGCCGGTGCGTCGGCCGTCGAGCAGGTCGGCCTCGGTGGTCCAGCCGGCGCGGCTCGCGTCACCCCGGTAGGCCGATTCCACCAACCTCACCAGTGCATCGATGTCCTCGTGTCGCGCGGCGCGAAACTCCACCGGGGTGATCGTCGGGGTACTCATGCGAGCAGCCTGCGCACCTTGACCAGGGCGGCGACAAACGCGTCGATTTCGTCGTGCGTGTTGTAGAACGCGAACGAGGCGCGGCAGGTTGCGGGAACGCCGAAATGCTGCATGAGTGGATGCGCGCAGTGATGGCCGGAACGTACCGCGATGCCTTCGAGGTCGAGCAGGGTGGCCAGGTCATGGGCATGCGCGCCATCGACCAGGAAACTGATCACCGCGGCCTTGTCGCGCGCGTTGCCGAGGATGCGCAGGCCTTCCACGCCGGAGAGTGCTTGGGTCGCGTGCGCCAGCAGTTCCTGCTCGCGCGCCTCGATGTTGGCCATGCCCAGCGCCGACAGGTAATCGACCGCCGCGCCAAGCCCGACGAAGCCGGCGATGTTCGGCGTGCCCGCCTCGAACTTGTGCGGCGGCTCGTTGTACACGGTGCCGTCGAAGCGCACCTCGCGGATCATCTCGCCACCGCCGAGGAACGGCGGCATGTCGGCCAGCAGTTCGCGTCGGCCCCAGAGCACGCCGGTGCCGGTCGGGCCGGCCATCTTGTGGCCGGTAAGCGCATAGAAGTCGCAGCCGATCGCGCCGACGTCGAGCGCGCGGTGCGGTGCCGCCTGCGATCCATCGATGACCGTCACGATCCCGCGCCTGCGTGCCTCCCGGCAGATCTCGCGCACCGGATTGACGGTTCCCAGCACGTTCGACACGTGGGTCAGGGACAGCAGCTTCACCTCGGGAGTCAGCATTGCGTACAGCGCCGACAGATCGAGGCCGTCGTCGTCATCGAGTTCGGCGACCTTGATCGTCGCGCCCGTGCGCTGCGCAACCAGTTGCCAGGGCACGATGTTGGCGTGGTGCTCCATGCGCGTCAGCACGATCGCATCGCCGGGCTGCAGCCGTGGCAGCGCCCAGCTGTAGGCGACCAGGTTCAGCGCAAACGTGGTGCCGCTGCACAGGACCAGTTCGTCGCCGCGCACCTTGAGGAATTTCGCCAGCTTCGCGCGCGCGCCCTCGTAGGCATCGGTGGCCTCTGCGCCCAGCGCATGCACGGCGCGGCTGACGTTGGCGTTGTGGCGGCGGTAGAAGTCGTCGACCGCCGCGATCACCGGTTCGGGCTTCTGCCCCGTGTTGGCGGAATCCAGGTACACCAGTGGTTTTCCGTGCACTTCGCGCGTCAGAAGCGGGAAATCGGCGCGGACCGCGGACCAGTCCACAGCGGGCGATCCGAACGGGTTCGGCTCGGCGTTCATTCGTCCTCCAGGCGGTCCAAAGCCGCGTCGAGCTGCATCGAGAGTGCGTCGCGCATCGCGGCGTCATCGAACACGGACAGGGTTTCGCGGCAGAACGCATGCGTCAGCAGTGCCCGCGCCTGCGCGGCCGGCACGCCGCGCGAGCGCAGGTAGAACATCGCAACCGGGTCGATCTGGCCGACCGTGGCGCCGTGTGCTGCCTGCACCTCATCGGCGTGGATCTCCAGTACCGGCTGCGTGTCGATCTCCGCGCCGTCGGACAGCAGCAGGTTCTTGTTGGAAAGCATTGCGGACGTGCCGTCGGCGCCTTCGCGGATCAGGATGCCGCCGTGGAACACGGCGCGCGAGCGACCGGCGCCCAGCCCTCGCCAGGTCATCGAGCACTGGCTGCCGCGGCCTGCGTGATCGATTCCCAGGCGGGTGTCCAGGTGACGCTTGCCGGTGGCGAGCAGCACCCCGTTGGCATGCAACTGCGAATCCTCGCCCTGCAGCGCTGCGTTGAGTTCGTGCCGCGAAAGCGCCGCGCCAAGCTCGAGATCGAGCCGCCGATACACCGCTTCGCGCGCGAGCACGGCATCGGTACGGGTGATCACCGTTGCGCCCGCGCTCTCGCCCTGCACGCGGGCATGCGACAGCTGCGCCCGTGCGCCCAGGTGCACATGCATCAAGGCGTTGGACAGATGCCGATGCGATCCGGCACCCAGCTGATGCTCGACGATCTGCAGCGTGGCGCCCTCGCGCAGATCTACCAGATGGCGCAGATGCCAGGCGCGATCGCCCTCGGTCGGCGTGCCGATGAACACGAGATGGATCGGCTGCGTTCCAGTGGCGCCCGCCTGCGCGCGCAGCACCACGCCATCATCGGCGAGCGCCGCATTGAGCCGCGCGAACACTTCGTCGGCACGGTCGAAGTTGCGCGCCAGGAAGTTCGCCTCGCGCGCATCGCCGGAAGACTGCAGAAGGGCCGACAACGGCTCCAGTGTGATGTCGGGCGGCAAGCTGCTGAGGTCCGAAAACCTGCCGTCGAAACGACCGTTGACGAACACCGCCCGCGGCGACGGAATCGCGGCCAGCAGGTTGACGTCGAACGCCGGAGCGCTCGCCGTGGGCGGCAGGAATTCCCTGCGTTCCAGCGCCCGCAGCGGCGTGTAGCGCCAGGACTCGGTGCGCGCGTGCGGCAGGCCGTCCCGCAGCGCGGCGTCCATCGCACTCCGGCGCGCCTCGCCCAGGCCACGCGCATCGCGCGCCTGCAGCGAGTCGAAAGACAAGGCGAAGGAATCGAGCAGCGCGCTCATGCGAATGTCCGGGGAAACGCGGCAGTCGTCGTCGAAACGATCCTCACGCGGCGGCCCCCGGGGCAATGCGGTCCTTGAGCCAGGCATAGCCGTGCGCTTCCAGTTCCAGCGCCAACTCAGGGCCGCCGCTTTCGACGATGCGGCCACCGGACAGCACGTGCACGACGTCGGGCTTGATGTGTTCGAGCAGACGCTGGTAATGGGTGATCACCAGGAACGCGCGATCGGGCGAGCGCAGCATGTTCACGCCGTCGGCGACCGCCTTCAAAGCGTCGATGTCCAGGCCGCTGTCGGTCTCGTCCAGAATGGCCAGCCGCGGTTCGAGCAGCGCGAGCTGGAAGATCTCGTTGCGCTTCTTCTCGCCACCGCTGAAACCTTCGTTGACGCCACGGTGCAGCAGTTCGTCCTTCAGGTGCAGCACCGCCAGCTTCTGGCGCACCAGCTTGAGGAACTGCATCGAGTCCAGCTCCGGCTCGCCTCGCGCCTTGCGCTGCGCATTGAGTGCGGCACGCAGGAAGTAGGTGTTGTTGACGCCGGGAATTTCCACCGGGTACTGGAACGCGAGGAACACGCCCTTCGCGGCGCGCTCCTCCGGCTCCAGCGCGAGCAGGTCCTGGCCCTCGAACATGACCGAGCCCTCGACCACCTCATAGCCTTCCCGCCCCGCAAGAATGTTGCCGAGCGTGGACTTGCCGGCGCCGTTGGGCCCCATGAGCGCATGCACCTGCCCCGGCTGCACTTCGAGCGTCAGTCCCTTGAGGATGTCGGTGCCGCCAGCGCGGACGTGCAGGTTTTCGATCTTCAACATCTGTATGTCCTTGGGTTGGTCCGCGAAGGACGCGAAAAACGCGAAGGAAGAAAGGCCCTTGTGCGTTTGCCCGCATCGGTTGCGAACTGGTTTTCTCTATTCGTAACCAGGATTCCGCAAGGCTCGGAAGGTGCATGAAAGTTTCGCGTTGCTCTCGCTCGATCCTCTTTCGCGCCCTTGGCGTCCCTTCGCGGACAAAAAGCTAGCCGACCGCGCCTTCCAGGCTCACTTCCAGCAGTTTCTTGGCTTCCACCGCGAACTCCATCGGCAGCTCGCGGAACACCTGTTTGCAGAAGCCGTCGACGATCATCGACACCGCGTCTTCCTCGGCCAGCCCGCGCGATCGGCAGTAGAACAACTGGTCGTCGCTGATCTTGGACGTCGTCGCCTCGTGCTCGACGGTTGCGTTGGGCTGCTTGACCTCGATGTACGGGAAGGTGTGCGCCCCACACTTCTTGCCGATCAGCAGGCTGTCGCACTGGGTGTGGTTGCGCGCGCCTTCGGCCGAACGCTCGACCTTCACCAGCCCGCGATACGTGTTCTGTCCGCGGCCGGCGCTGATGCCCTTGCTGACGATCTTCGACTTGGTGCGCTTGCCGATGTGGATCATCTTGGTGCCGGTGTCCGCCTGCTGGCAGTGATGGGTCAGCGCCACCGAGTTGAACTCGCCGGTGGAGTCGTCGCCGATCAGCACGCAGCTGGGATACTTCCAGGTGATCGCCGAACCGGTCTCGACCTGGGTCCACGAAATCTTGCTGCGCGCCCCGCGGCACTCGCCGCGCTTGGTCACGAAGTTGTAGATCCCGCCCAGCCCGTTCTCGTCCCCCGGGTACCAGTTCTGCACCGTGGAGTACTTGATCTCCGCATCGTCCAACGCGACCAGCTCGACCACCGCCGCGTGCAGCTGGTTCTCGTCGCGCATCGGTGCGGTGCAGCCTTCAAGGTACGAGACGTGCGCGCGTTCCTCGCAGATGATCAGCGTCCGCTCGAACTGGCCGGTGTGCCCGGCATTGATGCGGAAGTAGGTGCTCAGTTCCATCGGGCAGCGCACGCCGGCCGGAATGAACACGAAGCTGCCGTCGGAGAACACCGCCGAATTGAGTGCGGCGAAATAGTTGTCGCCGGTCGGAACCACGCTGCCCAGGTACTGCTTGACGAGGTCCGGATGGTCCTTGATGGCTTCGGACATCGAGCAGAAGATCACGCCCTTCTCTGCGAGTTCCTTACGGAAAGTGGTGCCCACCGACACCGAGTCGAACACCGCGTCCACGGCGACGCCGGCCAGGCGCGCGCGTTCATGCAGCGGCACGCCGAGTTTCTCGTAGGTGTCGAGCAGTTCCTGCGGCACATCGGCCAGCGTCGCGTACTTGGCCTTGGGCGCGGAGTAGTAGCTCAGTGCCTGCAGATCGATCGGGGCGATCTTCAGCTTGGCCCAGTGCGGCACCGGCATGGTGAGGAAGTGCCGGTACGCCGCAAGGCGCCAGTCGGTCATCCACTCCGGCTCCTCCTTCTTGAGCGAGAGCGCGCGGATGATGTCCTCGCTCAGGCCCGGCGGCAGGCTGTCGGATTCGATATCGGTGATGAAGCCGGCGTCGTAGCGACGGCCGAGCTGCTCGTGGATCTCGCGGTTCGGCTCGGCCAGGACTTCGGCGGCGGCTGCGTAGCTTTCGTTGGTCATGTCGGTAGCCTGTCGCTATGCGTTGGCGAGGCGCAGGTCGATGCGCCTCGCGTTGTCTGTGTCGGATGCCCGGATCCCGGGCGGCGCGAGCATCTGCGCCAGGGTCACCGCGCGCAGCGCTTCGATCACCACGTCGTTGATCTGGCGCCAATTGGCGCGCACGCCGCAGCGTTCCTCGATGCCGCAGTGCCCGCCATGCAGGCTGCATTCAGTCATGCCCAGCGGACCTTCCATGGCTTCCACGATCTCGATCAAACTGATGTCCGCCGCCTGCCGTGCAAGCCGGTAACCGCCATTGGCACCCCGGAAGCCTTCCACCAGCCCGGCCTGCGCCAGCGGCTTGAGCAGCTTGCTGACCGTGGGCGACTCCAGGCCCGCACGCTCGGCCAGCTCGGACGCGCTGAGCACGTCTTCGGCCTGCGCGGCGAGGACGCTGAGCACGACGGTGGCGTAATCGGTGAGCTTGGTGACGCGGAGCATGGCGGTGCCGATATCGAATCAGGACCGATATTGTACGGTTTCGAGGCAGGTGGGCCAAGTCCCGGGTTGGCGCTTGGGCGACGCGCCATAGGTCGTATTCATTCGGATGGTCTTGGGTGCGTGGCAGCTACACGACCTATGGTGAAACCGCTGGGCTCCGGCGCTGAATCCGTGAAAGCCGATCACCGGGACAGGCGACGCGGCTTCGTGTGGGATGCGGATAGTAGGGTCGATGAGGGCAAGCTTTCGAAGGTTGTGGACGCGTGCAGTCCTTCGACCAGTGGGCATGGCTGGTTCCTGAGGTTCGGGAACCCATCGTGCTACTTGCCAAGCGAGCGGCTGCTTCCGACCAGAAGCAGACCTTCAGAAACACCTGATTCACGTATCGCCGCGAAGCGCGCTGGACGAACTGTTACCGCTGAACCTCGCAGCCGCGTGTGTTCCGCGGTGCCTAAGTAGCCCTTGAAATGGGGGGGTAATCGCATACCCCCGTCTCAACATTACCTGCCTGTCTGCTATTTCTCGTCGTCCCGGTCGTAGCTGCGCTCGAAGTCAAGGCCGAATTCCAGATCCTGCAGGACCAGACCGCTCCTGCCATCCTTCTTGAACGTGTAGGTAGCCGTGAAGTTCCCGGCGTGGCCGTAATAGACCCGGTCCTCATCTACTTCCCCGGTATGTGTTCCCGTCGCCACTAGGGTCCACTCTTCGTCAGATTTGGCAAGCGTGTTGAATTCGTAGCCGTTGGCGTAGAACTCGTCCATGTAGGCGTTGGTCTCTGCATAGGCGTCTGACACGTTGTTGTCTTCGTACGCCTGCTCCTGCACATCTTGGAAGATGAAATCCTGGAAGTCGCTCATGGAGGTATGGAACTGGCAAGAACGGTCATGGTCATGGACTTCTCGGGTGAAAGCATCCCGGATGGCCATGCTCACAGCTTGCGTCAGCTGCTTTTCCAGCCCCAAGTCCTGCAACCGCTGCTCCAAGGCATCGGCCTGTAGAACGACATGCTCGGCCACGGGAAACAGGTCATCTCCGTCCAAGGACGGATTGAGCTTCAAGGCCGCATAAGTGCCGTAGCCGATCGAAGCTGCGACCAGCTCCAAGGCGTTGGAGTGAGGAATGTTGACGCCCGACGAGCGCAAGGCATCACGCGCCTGGAAGGCGACCGTGGAAATCTTGAACATGATTTCGGACTCCGAATCTCGACGCATCGCGATGAGTGATTGCCCGCAACGCGTCCCGGATCATCCGAAGGGAAGATGGGTAGCTATTGTGCTGGGATACCGCTGTACCGGTTTTGGGCCACTCACAACCCAGGCTGGCGCCTAGGAAGGAACATACACTCAGCGAACGAGGCTTTCAATGCCGGTGAGCAGCCCCTTCCCGAAGCTGTCCACGTTCGACCCAAAGCCGTCACTCGATCGTGCTTCTTTTTAGTTCAAGTTCAATCCGTTGTTTGGAAGGCATTCGGTTTGGTTGGCGGTCCGTCAAGCACCGTATCCACTTGGAGAGGGTTGGCGATACCATTCCAGAAACAGGCTTCGGAACTTCTCTGGGGGAGGGTGTATGGCAAGCCAACAGGACGGCGCCGCGCCGATCCAGATTGAAAGCTGGTTGAACGGGAAGGCGAGTTGGCTGCGTGCAGCTGCGCAAGGACTGATCCACGATCGGCGCATGCCCAACGAGGTAGAGCTCAACGCCCTGGCCGATCACTGTTTGCAAGAAGCTGCAAAAACATTAAATCCGCCATCGGCTCCTCTCGCCGCGGGAGCCATTGCTGGCACACCAGGGCGCGCAGGGCTGCGCATTGAGCGCATCTTCGACATCCGTGGCGTCAACGCCCTGGGTGATCAGGCAAAGCTGGAGCTCGTCGATGCGGACCTGGCCATCGTTTACGGCCCCAATGGGTCCGGAAAATCCGGCTATGCCCGCTTGACGAAGCATCTATGTGGCGCGCGCCTGGCAGGCACCATGCACGGAAATGTGTTCTTTGGGACCACGGACACGCCCGCTGCTTCAGTAGAGATTCGTGCGCTTGAGGATAAGGGCCCCGCCGTTGCCACGTCCCTGCGGCCTTGGAATTCAGCGAAGGGAGCGCTGACCGAGTTGAAAGGAGCCCCGGTCTTTGATACCGCGACGTCTGTTGAGTTTGGCGACAGCGCAACATCAGCCACGCACGTGCCCCGACCCATGGCGTTCATGAGTCGCCTGATCGAGATATCTGATCGCGTTGGCGCCAACCTTCGCCAGCGCGCCCACCAACTGGTGAGCCAGATGCCTCAGCTGGGCGCAGAGTTGGCCCAGTCGCCTGCAGCCATGACCCTGAGCGGGCTTCTGAAGCCAAAAACCCAGGGCGGGGCCATCAACGCTGCATGCAGCATCTCCGACGATGAGCGCGCCGAACGAGTGGCGCTGGAATCTGCGCTCGCGCAGGCCAATCCGGCGGAAATCAAAGCCAAGGTGATCAAGCAGTTGGAACAGTTGGCGATTAACAAGCAGTCAGCACTCAATCGGGAGAACGCCACCTCAATCGAGAAAGCCAAGGAGATCACCTTCGCAAGGGTGGACGCAGTCAACAAGAGGGCGGCTGCGACTGCCCATGCCGCGGCGTTCTCCAGCAAGGTGCCGTTGAAGGGCGTGGGTGAGGAGGTCTGGCGCGAGATGTGGGCAGCGGCTGAGAAGTATTCGAAAGCGTTTGCCTACCCGGAGCATGAGCACCCGAACATCGGCGATGGAACGAGGTGCGTGCTCTGCCAACAAGAATTCAATCCCGACGGTAAAGCACGAATGCTGGGGTTCTATGAGTTCATCCAAAACAAGCTTCAATCCGATGCGGTAAAGGCCGAGAACCTCCTTGCTGCACTGGTCAATGCCCTGCCGGGCCCCCTAGATGAGCAAGACTGGTCATCGTTGAGTCAGGCCATTGGCCTCGAATTACCGGTGAGCGAAGCGTTGCGGCTTGCCGTCGAGGCGCGGATAAGCGCCTTGAAGAGGGCCGTCGATGCGGCGGACGTGCCCGGAGTGGATTGGTCAGACTGGCACGCCGCGCATGCAAAAAGTACGGCTGTACTGGAGTTGGAGCGGGACAAGCTGGCCGGCTTGATCGACGAGGATGGTCGTAAGCGTAGCCAAGCCCGACTGCTCGAGTTGCGCGGAAAAGAATGGTTGGCCGCAAACGAGGCCGCCATCAAGGCAGAGGTGAAACGCCTACTCGAGCTCGATGGAATCAATGCCGCGGTCAGATTGACATCGACGAACGCGCTCACGACGAAGAACAATGAGATCGCCAGCGCCCAGTTGGCTCAAGGTTTTTGCGATCGCTTCAACGCAGAAATGCAAAAACTGGGTGGGAAGGGGCTGCCCGTGATGATGAATCACCGATCACAAGGAAAGGGGCGCTTCACGTTTTGCGCCGAGTTGCTGGATTGCAAACAGGTCATTCCGAACCGTGATGTCTTGAGCGAAGGCGAACAGCGAGTCATCGCTTTGGCTGCGTTTCTGGCCGATGCCACCGGCAGCAACCGTTCCCTGCCGATCGTGTTCGACGACCCTGTTTCGTCGCTCGACCAGCGCTTCGAGGAGGCGGTGGCGGAACGAATCGCGGAGCTTGCGGAAGGCCGGCAAGTCATTGTATTCACCCACCGGTTGTCGCTCATGGCCCTGTTGCAAGCAGCGCACGAAAAGCGTGTCAGCAAGGGCTCCAAAGCTCGATGCAAGGTCATCTCAATCGGACGGGACGGGCACCAGACCGGGGTGCCTTCATCGGTCGATACCTTCTCGCTGAAGCCCAAACCTGGGCTCGGCCAACTCATCAGCGACGTGGGCGCGGCCAAAAAGATGGAGCCGCGCTTCCGGAAGATGGCCATGAAGGACGCCTGCAGCACTTTCCGCATTTTGCTCGAGCGGACCGTGGAAGTGCATCTCTGCGCGAACATCGTCGGGCGCTTCCGTCGCGAGATCAAAACGATGGGGCTTCTCAAGAAGCTGGTGGCTGTAAAGTCGGAGGACTGCATTCTCCTCGACGAACTGATGACCAAATACTCAGCCTTTGAGCACTCCCAGTCCGACGAAACGCCCACCCATCTGCCCGAGCCCGACGATCTCATTGCGGACGCCACGGCCCTTCGGGAATGGATCATCAAGTTCGACAAACGAGCGCAGGAAGCTGCGGACACCAAGGCAGCGGTATGACCCATACCGATACAAACGGCACACTGCCCAGGTCGACGGGCTCATCGTGGTACAGACCGAGAAGTGCCAAATCCCCGCTGAACACTGCTCATCTCGCTCCGATTCTCAAGGGCGCAATCAGCTAGGACGACGTGGAGTAGAAGCTAACCAACAAAACTCGGGTTGATGCGGGCCATCATGCGCGGTTTCTCGCTCGCGCCACGTTGATATATGTCCGCTAATGACCGAAAGCGGACGTCACGTAGATCGGAGACAGTGGCGGCTACCGCCTGCTACGCAGCCTCCGCCGACGTCCCTTTGATGCGCATGTCTTTCGCAAAATGCGATCGGGATGACGGGCTCTTACCTCAGTGACAGCTAGCGTTTTACATCTGCGCCAATGGTGATCAAAAGCACCATTCGACCGCGTTACACTCTTTTCTCGGCGATTTCTCTGCTGACGGACGACTGGGTATGGCTTTTCGGGATCACTGGGATGAGTGACTCTCGCAGTTGCTGACGCCCTGTTGATCCCTCGGTCGTTGAATCGTGAGTCACCCGACTCTCCATCCAGGAGCCTGAATTGAAACGCATCTGCTTGCCTGCTCCGGGACGCTTGGTGGTGCTCGTAGCCACCGCGGATCGAGCCGGACTGCTCGAATCTCGATGTCTCCCTTCGATCCTCGATCAAACCCAATCGTTCGATCGCGTGGTTCTGGTCGACGATTCGGATGACGCCGACCAATCTAGGCAGGTGGAGGTCCTGTCCCATGGGCAGACGATAGCGATCGACTTGCTGCGCAATCGTCGTACCCGTGGAGCTTCCGGTGCCTGGAACACAGGCCTAGACCATATGGCTAGGCAGTTCCCGGACCCTTCTGCCGTCTTTGTTGCCATCCTTGATGATGACGACGAGTGGGAGCCTAACTATCTGGAGGAAGCCATATCGGCCCTTCAAGGTGGCGCTGAGGTCGTTGCATCGGCCTTCCAACGAATCGTCGACCATGGTCCAGGACTGACGGTGATGCCGCCCGCCCAGCTGTCGGCAGAATCATTCTTAGTGGGCAACCCAGGCATCCAAGCGAGCAACCTAATCGTACGGTTGGATCGCATGCTGGAAGCAGGTGGGTTCGATGAGGCCCTTCGCAGTTGCACCGATCGTGACCTGTGCATCCGTTTGGCGCGGACGTGCAGTGATGCCTATTTTCGAATCGAGACTTCCACAGTCAGGCATTACGCGTGCTCGGGCAGGCCGCGCGTTAGTACGCCTCGATCACCGGCACGCAAGGAAGGGCTCGATGCCTTCTTTGCGAAGTATCGGCCATTGATGTCGTTGCAACACCGCATAAGTTTTGAGCACAGAGCACACAGGTACTTCGGCTGGACTCCACCCGAGGCCGCCGTCGACGCTGCTCCACACATTCCCGAGTTTGCTCCCCAAGTGGCTGAAGGGAATGTTCACCTTGTAGTGGGTCTGATAGCCGATGACCGGCGTGCGGAGTCACTCAACGGACTTTTCGACGATCTCTGTCAACTTCAGGAGGAACCTGGTTTGGTGGGCCTGGACGTGCTGGTTCTGGAGAACAGTGCCGACCCATTCGCATCGCGTCGGCTAGCCGCGTTGGTAGCGCGGACCCGGCGCCAAGGACTGCGGGTACACCTTGTCGATCGAGAGAGTCAGCGCGAAGCTGCCGCCGCGGGAGACCTGGCTAGTGCGCTCAATGTCGACCTGCTGCGTTTGAGAATCGGTCCAGCGCGGACGAGACTGCAGACCTATCTCTATCACTTTGTGAAGGCAAGGCCAGGGGCGGTGGTCTGGGTCATAGACGACGACATGCGCTTGGCCCCATTGATTGATTACGCTGACGTACGCCGGCGCCAGCGCCTTCCCTTGGTGCCGCAACTCCAATTATTGCGGCAAAGAGGAGTAGCCATCGCCATCGGCCGATATACGGGGGCGGCTCCGCTTCCGGCGATGTCGACAGTGCGGGTCCAACTGGTTGATCTCTTAGCCAGCCTGCACTGGTTGATGGTTCTAGAGCCCAATGCGGTGTTGCCAGACGCTACAGGCCACAACCGCCAACTGCGGCGCAATCGGAGGGACTACTACTACGACCTGTCCCACCACGAGACAGACCGCTTGGAGACTCCATTCCTATTGGAGCCAGCCTTCGTGGGAGAGACTGTTGAGCAGGCCAGTACCCGTCTTTGCACTTGCGCTGAGCGCATCCTGGCCGGTGAGCAAGTGTTCCGACCGCTAGTGCTGGATGCGCATGATGCTGTTGCCCTGGCTTCCGATCCCGAGCTCAATCGGGGGGGCAACACGTTCGTATTCGACATTGAGGCACTTCGCGATGCGCCCAATGCCGTACCTGAGGTCGCCGGCCGCCCCACCAGACGATCAGACATGATCTGGGCGCTGATACAGCGAGCCCAATTTGACCGCGCAGTAGTCACAGTCCCGATTGGCGTTTATCACGATCGAAGCTGGTTGCCATCGCCTGTCACTCTCGATGAGGAAGCAATCGCTGACGACATTCGCGGCTTTGTGCTGTTTAGCACACTCAAGGACAGCATGCTGGACGGCCGCATGGATCTTGAGGATCGTGCCGAGAAATACCGCGAAGAAAGGTTGGCCGCCTTCCGACTCTCGTTTCATCGGATACGCGGCTTGGCCAGGGAACTGGAACAGCTCGCCACTTCGGTGTCGTCTGGGCTCCGGGACCCTCAGTTCTGGGTAGCTTTCGCGAAACGTACTCTCAACCTATATGCGATCGACGTTTTGGATCGGATCGAGCGACAAGTGCGACTCCTCTCTGGCTCCCAAGTAAATGCATTTAAGGCGCAGTTGCCTAGCGTGATTACCGACCATCAGGAGCGGTTGGCGGACACGAGGGTCATCCACATCCAACTGCAGGCGGAGCGCATCGCCAACGCCCGAACCACGATCCACAGGCTCGAAATGCAGAACAGTAGTGTGCGGGTTCTAGGTCACGGCTGCGAGGGTGTAGTGCTGACCGATGACACAGTCGTATTTAAGGTTTTCGACTATTGGAAACCGCGATACGCAGAGAGAGCCCAATCGTTGCTACAGAGTTTGATCGGCCGCTGGCCCGATGCACGCTCACTCTATCCGCTGCAGGTATGGAAAGAGATCGGCCCTCACCGTGTCTTGGTATACCCATACCAACATACCGAGCCATACATCGGTGGCAACGGCCCGGCCTTGGTCGATTTGCTGGCCGAGTGTCATCGTCATGGACTTATCTGCCGCAACATTCACCCAAAGAACCTCCGTGTCGTAGGTCGGACGGTGCGCCTGATCGACTACGGTAGCGACCTTCACGTTGCAGGTGGAATGTGCGACTTCAATAGCGAGTTCGTCGCTATGTGTCGGCGCGCCTTTCTGTCTTGGCGTTGGTGGCATCGGGATGACTTGGATGACTTGTTGCGCGAAAGCATTCGGGATCACCAAATGCCGGAGCTGGAGGGGTTCGAATACTTCCTGGATGCCGTGCATCAGGCCCTCGGTTTGTGTGCTCCTATCGACCCTGTTGAAGCCCGAGCAGTGGAACTCGGAGCACTCCGGGTGCTGGACTACGGTTGTGGCAAGGCCAAGCTTGCACAGCACCTAGCGAGACTGGGAGCAGAGGTGGTCGCCTATGACCCGGACCCTAAACTGCGCGGGCGACTCACCAGTATTTCGGTAGCTGGGTTCAGTACCGTATTCACTGCAGGAGCAGCACTTGCGGCCGGCCCATATGACTTGGTTGTCTGCCGACGGGTGGCGTGTCTTCTAGATGATGTCCAGATTGAGGCATTGCTCACGGACCTGAGGAGCAGCGTCGCGCTTGGAGGGCGGGTCCTGTTTGCCCTTTGTCATCCCGTGTATGCGCCTAGATGCACAACACCAGAAGCTACTCCAATGAATCCGAAAAATGGTGATTCGGAGCGAACCTATTTGTGGGAGAAGCACCACCGGCACACCGGCCGCCAGCTGAGTGAGGTGCACCGACCCGAGCGCACGTTGCGTCGCTTGCTCGGACGTGCGGGATTTCGAATCGTTAACCGCTCTGAGCGGCGTTCGATCGACATGGAGCGATTCGAGCCCATCGCGGACCTGTTGGTATTTGAGCTGACGACTGCTGAGCTCCCCGCGGTGAGCCTGCTGATCAAGGCGTGTGCCATGGACGCTGAAACCCTCTCCATCCAAGTTCGGCACTTGGTAGGCCAGCTCGAGCATCCGGGCACATTCAAGGAGGTTCTGCTGACATTGGATGCAAAGACTGACGGCTTCTTACGCCACCATGATTTACCGAACCATGCCAATTTGCTGCGAGAAGCGGAGGTCTTACGTGATGAGGGCTGGATCGACGGGATTGTCTTTGGTCCGTCGCCTGGAAAGGCTGCAGCCGCGCTCAACGCGCACTGGCTAGGACACGACTGTCCTGATACACACGCCATCAATGGGGCGCAGCTGTCTTCGACACTTGCGGGGTTCGAAGCGTGTACTACGCGCTATGTATTGCACGCCGACGTTGATGTGATGATCGGGCGAAAAGCCCCCGATCACGACTACCTGCAGGAAATGCTCGAATCGTTGCAAGATGATCCGCGGGCGGTCACCACTGCTTTCAATGTCGCTCAGGATCAAAATCAGCCTTATACGGCGGGGTCGACTGCCGGCCCATGGCGTACAGAGACCCGCGTGGGTCTTTTGGACTTGACGCGCTTGCGAGCGATGCTCCCATTGCCCACGATCCTGTCAAGAACTGGGCCAAGTACGTCTTGGCATCGTGCTCTCGACCTGGCTGTTGTGCAGGGGCAAGGCAACTCGTTGCGCGGCGGCGATCAACGCACATTTTTTGTGCACCCACCAAATGCGCGAAAACTGGATAAGCGGCTGTGGTTTCAGGTACTCGGGCAGGTCGAGATCGGCCAGATACCGGAGTGTCAAATCGGCCAAGTGGATTGGGTAGGGGATGCCGTGGACTGGCTGAAACCACTGCGCTTCGAGCCATTCGTATTCATCATCGCAGGGCGCAATGTGGCGCCTGGACGCTTCCGCCGCTGCCTTGAGTCCGTCCTTCGTCAGCGGCGCGACGATTGGGGAGCAGTGGTGGTCGACGACGCATCGACACCTAGTTGGACCGAGGAAATATCTTCGCTGTGTTACGCCCACGCACACCGAATCACATTTCTGCAAACCCCGATGCGACTGGGGCTACTCGCCAACACAGTCGAGGCAGTCCGGCACCACTGCGGGAACGCAGCGACGGTGATCATCACCTTGGACGCAGACGACTGCCTGATTGGTGATCGAGTACTCGACGAGGTAGCCGAAAGGTACAGCGATGGCGCTGATGTCACCGTGGGTTCGATGCTACGAACCGATAAGAAAGCGCGATATCCGGTCACGTTTTCGAACCCTCGCGAAAGTCGCGGCGGGAACGTGTGGCAGCATCTACGGACTTTCAGAAAGCGGCTGTTTGACAGCATTCCGGACGCTGAGCTGCGTCAGGATGGCTGCTACATCGACCTGGCAAACGACTGGGCGTATATGTTGCCAATCGTCGAAATGGCCAGTCATCCACGTCACATCCAGACACCCTTGTACTTGCACGAACCTGCTGGGCCACGCGATGCCGACACCACACTGCACCGAGAGGCGGTGATCGCCCAGATCGTAGCCCGACTACCGCTAGCTCATCGGGCCGCGCCATCAGCGATAGGTGAGGCATCATGATATCCACCCGGCCAGTTCGCCGCCCCTGTATCGGTGTCATCGGTGATGCACGCATCACCCCGGGGGGGAGGCATGAAATGCTTGCCCATTCAGTCGGAAGTGGCTTGATTGACGCTGGCTACCGGTTAGTCACGGGCGGCATGGGGGGAGTCATGGAGGCAGCCCACCGGGGCGCGCGGGATTCGAAAAACTGGTTCGAAGGGGCGGGAATTGGAATCTTGCCGGGAACGAATGCAGGACAAGCCAACCAGTACGTCGACATCGCGATACCCACTGGGATAGACCATGGCCGCAACTTGGTAGTGGCTCAATCTGAAGCGGTCATCGCAGTCGGTGGAGGGGCGGGGACGCTATCGGAGATAGCACTTGCTTGGATCCATCGACGATTGATCATTGCTATGCGTTGTGACGGCTGGAGTGAACGATTGGCCGATCAGAAGGTCGACAGGAGAGTGCGTTACAAGGATATCCCTGAGGATCGCGTCTTCGGCGCCGACTCGGCGGAGGAGGCGATCGCCCTGTTGACGTATTGGCTGCCGCAATACGCAACTCGCCATCGGCCCATCGTGTGAGTGGCTACAAGGACGGAAACTGGCCCACCTTTTTGACAACCTGCCGAACGGGTGGTTTCCCAATCTTGCGCTGCTCGTCGATGTCCATTTAGCCCGCTCTTAATTTGAGTGGCCGCTTTCGACCCAAAGCGGACATCGCCCGCCCTTACGCCAGGCCGCTGGGCTCGGTTGTACGTCGGCTTGTTGGCCGGGCCGGGCCGCCCTAGGATCGACCTGTATCAAGGGTGCCCATCATACGGTGGGCTGTAACAATCCGTTCAAGCCGATGCCGCTTCGCGGCGTGGGTTAATTCACCCGTAATGCATGGCGGAGCAATCGACGTGGCCCCACACCCCATCTATCGCAACGCCCTCGATGCCATTCAAGTGGGCGTGGAGGACTTCAACGAGGGTTCGCCGCCTCGCTTGGCCTCGGCGGTACGCAACCTCACCGCAGGCATCTTGCTCTTGTGCAAGGAGAAGCTCCGGCGGCTGTCCCCGGATGATGAAATCTTGATCTGGAGGCAAATCGTTCCGTCATTAGATGATATCGGCACCGTGGTGTTTGCCCGTGCGGGCAAGACCACGGTGGATGTGGGTGAGATCATCGCGCGATTCAATTCCTGCAAGATCCAGGTCGATGCTGATCTTCTGCAGCGCATCACGAAGGTACGTAACGCGGTGGAGCATCACTATGTGGCCGACGCGGACCAGATCCGCGGGGCCTTCGCAGACGGCCTGCTCTTCCTCTCCAAGTTCATGCCCGCGCACCTTGGCGTCGATCCGCAAGATGAGATCGATGAAGACGCCTGGGCATCGCTCATCGAGCAAAAGGAAATTGAGGATCGGCTCCGCGCCGAGTGCCGAGCCTCGTGTGCCGGTCTAAACTGGCCGGCGGTGATGAAAGAGGCCCTCGAGGATGAGGGTTGTCCAGAATGCAGCTCGCATCTGATCCGACAGGTCCACCCCGAGAACGAGGACCCCTTCAACGCGACGTGGTCTTGCAGGGCCTGCGGCCACTCCCAACCGAATGGGGAATGGATGGGCCAGATCCTGTCCGCCCATTTCAGTGGCGCGAGTTACCTGGCAGCTAAAGATGGCGGCAGTGACCCTCTCGATACCTGTCCCGAATGCGGCGAGTCGGCCTACGTCCACAGTGAGGAAATGTGCTTGGCCTGCGGATTTGAACTGGGCGACCCCGGCGAGTGCTTGGTCTGCGGGGAACCCCTAAGCCTGGAGGATTACGGCGAAACTCTGTGCTCGTATCACCGCTATGTGGCCGAGAGGGAGCGAGACAAATAAATTGATCGCTGGCGCTAACAGTTCGTTCAAGTCAAAGCCGCTACGCGGTTGAGCTTACTTCAGCAGGCAGAGCTGCAAATGTCCGCTTCTGGCCGAAAGCGGACACTGCGCGGCAGCGCTGAACTGTATTGATCAACCTGTCGACCGTTGTTTGAACCAGGGGCAGGCGCCCGAAAGTGGCTGATTGGATCGAAGCTCGTCGACTTCGGCTGTACCTTAAAATTCCCCGTGCCGGAAGCAGGACGGCGTCCACGCGCCGCCGCCCCGGAGGACGGCGGTCGGCCCGCCAGGATCGACGGCGGGAATGGTTCGGGGCTGTTGTGATTGCAAGCTTCGGCGACAACGAGGACTGGACGGGCTGACGGTTGACCCACACCCCACCGACAAGTTCGAGCCGCAACCACGACCACGCCGATGACGAAGCGGAGGATGAAGACACCAGACAGGAGAGCACCCGGTTGGTGCCCCCTTGCGCGTGAATGCCATCTGCTGCCGGTGTTCCCGACCGTCGCGCAGCGAACCCCAATGGCAGCATTGCCGCATCCGCGTCAGAATGTCGGCCGGGCAATCGCCCGCCCATACAGGAAGCGAACTCCATGCCGCGCAAAGTTGCCGCCCGACGCTCCTCCATCCACGGCAATGGCGTGTTCGCCCTGCAGGCCTTCGCCAAGGGCGAGCGGGTCATCGAGTACCGCGGTCGCCGTCGTACCCATGCCGCCGTCGACGCCGGTGACACCGGGGATGCCGAATCCGGCCATACGTTCCTGTTCACGCTCAACGACGAGTACGTGATCGACGGCAACTACGAAGGCGGGGTCGCGCGCTGGATCAACCACAGCTGCGCGCCCAACTGCGAAGCGGTGCTCGAGGAACACGACGGCGACGACCGCCGCAAGGACAAGGTCTTCATCGAGGCGATTCGCGCGATCAAGCCAGGCGACGAGCTGACCTACGACTACGGCATCACCCTGGAAGAGGCGCACACGCCGCGCTTGAAGAAGATCTGGGCCTGCCGTTGCGGCGCCCGCAAGTGCACCGGAACGATGCTCAAGCCCAAGCGGCCGGCGAAGAAGGCGGCACCTGCGAAGGCGGCCCCTGCCAAACGCGCTTCCAAGTCGACGCGCGCGAGCCGCTGACGCCAGGTACCAACGGGCGATGGCGCGCCGATTCACTGCCCGCCACACTCCGCCCGGTCAATCCCATCGGTTCGCCCAACGGAGTCATTCATGAATTCGATCAAGGACAAGGTCGCCGTCGTCACCGGCGCCGCCAGCGGCATCGGCCGTGAAATCGCCTTCGAGCTGGCACGTGCCGGCGCGGCGATCGCCATTGCCGACATCAACCTCGACGGTGCACGCAAGGTGGCGGCGGAAATCGCCGAAACCGGCAGCCGCGCCATCGGCGTGGCGATGGACGTGACCGACGAGGACGCGGTGAATGCCGGCATCGCCGAGGTGGTCGCTCAGTTCGGAGGCCTCGACATCCTGGTGTCCAACGCGGGCATCCAGATCGTCAATCCGATCGAGAATTACGCGTACTCCGACTGGAAGAAGATGCTCGCGATCCACCTGGATGGCGCGTTCCTCACTACCAAGGCGGCGCTGCCGCACATGTACAAGGACGACGGGAGCGGCAAGAGCCGCGGCGGCACCGTCATCTACATGGGCTCGGTGCATTCGCACCAGGCCTCGCCCCTCAAGTCGGCGTACGTCACCGCCAAGCACGGCCTGCTGGGTTTGTCGCGAACCCTGGCAAAGGAAGGCGCAAAACACGGGGTGCGCAGTCATGTCGTGTGCCCCGGCTTCGTGCGCACGCCGCTGGTCGAAAAGCAGATCCCCGAGCAGGCGAAGGAGCTGGGTATCAGCGAGGAGGAAGTGATCAGCAGGGTGATGCTCGGCAACACGGTCGACGGCATTTTCACCACGGTCGAGGACGTCGCCCAGACCGTTCGCTTTCTTGCGGAATTTCCCAGCGCGGCACTGACCGGCCAGAGCTTCGTGGTCAGCCACGGCTGGCACATGCAGTAAGCAGCCGGTGACGACGCAGAAGGTTCGCAAGACTCCGCGCAAACGCACTGGTCAAGCGTCTGGAAAGCCGTCGGCATTGTCGCGTGCGGAAAAAGCGCGACTGGCGAAGGCGTCACGTGCCAGCGAATCCAGCCTTCCCGACAGCATCGCACTGCTGCTGCAGGGCGGCGGCGCGCTTGGCGCCTATCAGGCGGGCGTGTACCAGGGACTGGACGAGGCCGGGATCGCGCCGACGTGGGTCGCGGGTATCTCTATCGGTGCATTCAACACAGCAATCATTGCCGGCAATCCACCCGGTCGCCGGGTCGAGGCGCTGCGGGAGTTCTGGGAAACCATCTCGCAGCCGTACCTGCTTCCTGCCACGACCCTTGGGCAGGAAGCGCACTTCGGTGACCTCGGTCCGCACCTGCGGGGCTGGCTGGATTCGCTGGAAGCGTTCCGGGCGATGGTCGAGGGTCAGCGCGGTTTCTATCAGCCGCGCACCTGGCTCGGCCAGGATCCGCTTGCCGCACCGGGGCCCGAAGGTGCCAGCTGGTACGACAACGCGCCGATGATCGCCACGCTCGAGCGGATGGTCGACTTCGACCGCCTCAACGACGGCGGCACGCGGGTTTCGCTGGGCGCCGTCGATGTGGCCACCGGCAACCTCGAATACTTCGACAACACCCGCATGCGGCTGGACGCGCGTCACGTACTGGCCTCCGGTGCGCTGCCGCCCGCGTTCCCCGCGGTTGAGATCGACGGCCGGTTCTTCTGGGATGGCGGGCTGGTCTCCAATACGCCGCTGTCGCATGTGATCACCGAGGCACCGCACGACGACAAGCTGGTATTCCAGGTTGACCTGTGGAGCGCGCGTGGCGACTTGCCGCAGACCCTGCTCGATGTCGACGAGCGCAGGAAGGAAATCCAGTACTCCAGCCGCACGCGCCAGATCACCAGCACCCAACGCGCATCGCAGCGTTACCGGCGACTGCTTCGCGAACTGCTCGAACTGGTTCCCGAAGAGGTTCGCGACAGCGACGCGTGCTGCAGGGCGGCGGCGATCGCCTGCGAGAACCGCACGAGCGTCATTCATCTGATCTATCGAGATCGCGCCCGGTTGGGGCACCTGAAGGGATATCAGTTCGGGCGCTTGTCGATGCGCGAGCATTGGCATAGCGGTCTGACCGACATCGGACGCGCGCTCGCCCACCCGGAATGGCTGCGCCTTCCGGCAGGCGACGAGCCGTTCGTGACCCACGACGCGACTGCTCCCGACTGATCGATTGCGGTGCGCCCTTGGCAAGGCACAAACGCAAAAAGCAAAGCCAGGTCGAGAGCCCTATGCCCTCTCGGCTACGCGCCGCATGAGGATGCGGTTGCTGGAATCCTTGGCGCGACGGTTCGCCGCTTGGCGGGACTGCGGTTCAGACGCGAGTCCCTGAGCACGGGCCAAGGACTTGGTGCACCGGCCTGGCCATGACTTCCGCCAGTCGGCGCCTGTCGCCGCGTCGCGTACGCTCTGCGCCTTCGATCCCACCGCCAGTCTGCGGTTCCCGTTCAGGGGGCCATTGTGAAGAGAATCCATTGCGCCCTTCGATCCTTTCCGCGATGTTCGCCGCATCACTCGCCAGCATGGCGAACTCCCCCGCGCACGCAGTCGAAATCGACGGACGCATAGACCCACAGGAGTGGACGGGCGCGCAACACATCACCGATTTCCGGCAGACCCAGCCGCTTTCGCGCGAGCCGGCTTCGCAGCCCACGGAGGCGTGGATCCTGGCGACCGCTGACGGACTGGCGGTCGGTTTTCGCAACGTGCAGCCGGCGTCCATACCGCGCACGCGCCAACAGGCGCAGCGCGACCAGGGGGGAGCCGCCGACCGCGTCAACGTGTACGTCGATTTCGACGGCGACGGGCGCGTGGGCTACAACCTCGTCGTGTTGCTTTCCGGCAGCATCGTCGACACGACCATCACCAACGAAACCCGCTTCAGCAGCGACTGGGATGGGGACTGGCGCGCAGCCACGTCGGAGGACGGTGATACGTGGTCGGCTGAGATATTGATCCCGTGGCACATCGCGCCGATGCAGAAGGCCCAGGGCGACACACGCACGATCGCGATCTCGCTGGACCGGGTGATCGGCGCCACCGGCGACCGTATGTCGTGGCCGGCGATCAGTTTCACCGAGCAACGCTTCCTGTCGGCGTTCCAGAAAATACAGGTTCCGGTTTTCAGCCAGTCGCTGCTCGCGGTCACGCCTTACGTGGTCGGTGTGTACGACGCGGTGGGCCGCAGCACCGGGTTCGACGCCGGCGGCGATGTGTTCTGGAAGCCGAACGGGCAGTTCCAGCTCAGCGCGACGATCAACCCGGACTTCGGGCAGGTCGAGAGTGACCAGCTGGTGGTGAACTTCGGAGCGACCGAAAGCTTCTTCAGCGACAAGCGTCCGTTCTTCACCGAGAACCAGAGCTTCTTCGACGTGCCGTTCGGTTCGCTCGGCGGTGCCAACCGCCTGATCTACACGCGGCGCGTCGGTGGAACCGCCGACGATGGCAGCGGGCAGGGCGATGTCACCGCGGCGGTCAAGGTCAACGGCAGTGCGGGCGCGATCAACTACGGCGTGTTCGCCGCGACCGAAGCCGACGAGATCGGCCGCGACTTCTTCGCCGCACGCGCCACCCGCGACTTCGCCACCCACGGCCTGGGCGCGATGATGACCCGCGTCGAGCGGCCGTTCCTGCAGCGCGAAGCGAGCGTCTACGAGTTCGACCACCGCTGGGCACCGAACGCCAAGTGGAATGTTCGCTCCACGGTCGTCGCATCGGACATCGAACAGGGCGGGGTCGCGGTGCGCGACAGCGGCGGGCAGGTGCAGATCGACTACGACGCGGGTAACGGCTGGCGGCAGCAGTTGTTCGCGGTGCACCTGGGCCGTGAACTGGAACTCAACGATTTCGGCTTCCTGGACCGCAACAACTTCAACTACGCGCGCTACGAAGTCGCACGCCGGATTACCGATCTGCCGGAGACCTCGGCATACGCATCGCACAACTGGCGCTACGCGGTATCGCGGCGCGCCAACGACAGCGGCATGCATATTGCCGACGCCTGGGCCTTCAACCGTTCCAGCGAAATGCGCGACGGCGGCAACCAGTTCTTCGAGGTGGCCGGCTGGACCGCGGGCCGCGACGACCTGATCACGCGCGGCAATGGCGTGGTGAAAGTGCCTGCCAAGTTGTTCCTGTATGCCGAGCGGTTTCGCCCGCGCAAGGGTCACTGGGAGTGGTTCGGCAACCTGCGCTACGCGGCCGAGGGCCTCGGTGGCACCGGCGACGGGGCGATCACCGTCGGCCTGCGGCCGACCTTCCATGTCAATGACTCGCTGAGCATCTTTTCGGGCGTCGAGGCGCGGCACAGCCCCGACTGGCTGCTGTGGCGCGGTGGAAACCTGCTGGGCAGCTACCGGTCGGACATGATCTTCCTCAACGCCGGTTTGGCCTGGCTGATCGATTCGAAGCAGGAACTTCGCGTACGGCTGGAGGCGATTGGCCTGGACGCCCGCGCGCAACAGGCGTGGCGCGTGGCCGCCGATGGCGAACCGGTGCCGGTGGATGATGCGATCGCCGACTTCGGGCTGCGCAACCTGGGTTTCCAGATCCGCTACCGCTACGAGTTCGCGCCGCTGTCGAACCTGTTCATAGCCTACGTGCGTGGCGGCGCGATGCTCGAGCAGGGCGCCGGCGGATTGGACGCGGTCGACCAGTTCGGCGACGCGTTCGGGCTGCGCGACAGCGAGCAGTTGCTGATCAAGCTGTCGTACCGGTTCGAAATCTGAACCGGTCGACCGATCAGCATGGCGGCGTGGCGGCAGTGAGCGACCACGCCTGCGGAGTGAGGATTTCGAACCAGCCGGCTCGCGCCGTGCGCCGGCCGAGTGCCAGCACTTCGAGATCGCGGCTGACCAGCCATCGGGCGCGCGCGTCGTACGCGAGCTGCAGGAATTTCTGGTCGTCGCGGTCGCGGCAGCGTGGCAGTACGACGGGTTCGCGTGCCTCCGCGTCGAGCTGACAAGGCTGCGCGAGCGCGTCGAACGCGATCGTCAGTGCCTGTCGACGCTCGTCGTCGAGTCGCATTTGAGGGTAGGCCAGCACCCGCAGCCATTCCTCGCGGCAGGGAGCATTGGTCACCGCGCGCACCGTCCGCTCGCGCAAGGCAGCGCGCAGCGCCGACACATGCGGATCCTCGAACAACAGGAGATCCAGCCACGCGTTGGTATCGATCACGATCCGCGGCCGCGAATCCGTCATGACGGCGCCATGTGGTGCTGCGTCAGGGACGCACGACGCGCAGGTCGGCCGAGCTGATCCGCCAGGTCCGCCGCTGCGTGCCGCGCTCATCGACGGTCACCCGGCGCAGCGTGTAGGCGCCGATCTGCCGACGCACGCTGCCGTCCAGCGCGACTTCCTCCACAGCCACCGGCACTTCGATGTAGCGCGAACCGCCGGCATGTTCCGGCGGCAGAACCTCGAGCGACCACGAGGCGGTGCCGGAGAACGAGTCCTTGAACTGTCGGGGCGAGCGCGAACTCGCCTCGCCGTTGTCGGACCACAAGCGATAGGCGCGATTGAAGTCGCGGTTGCCGAGCGCTGCGTAATAGTCCCTGACCACCGCGGCGGCTTCGCGCCACCCCGGGTCATCGGCGGGTCCGGCGGCAGGCGATCCCGGTTCGGCCGAGTGTTGGTTCGGGTGCAGTCCGCCGGATGCGAATGGCTCATCGGCATCGATGTCGGCTGCCGCCTGCTCCGCAGCCAGCGCGGCGGAAATCGAGTTTCCGGAGTCGTCATGCATTCCGTCTGCCGCGGTGCCGTCCGGCGGCCCGATCGCACCCGGGCCGGGAAGCGCGGGCATTCCGGTGACACCGCGGGGCGCGCGTTCCGGTGCGGGAAGCGATTCTTCGCCTGCAGCGGAGACACGCCGGGCCTGCTCCTGGCTTGAGCCGCCACAGGCGTTGAGTGCAAGCACGGCGATGATCGTGATCAGTAAACCGGTCGTTCGCCGCCTGCGGTACGGCCGTGGCTCAGTTGCCAAGATTCACCACGACCAGGCCGCGTTCGATTTCGGTCGAACTGATCCGTCGGCCGGCGATTCGGTCCAGCAGGGTGTTGTCGAGCCGATAGACCGGCTCTTCCCTGGAGTAGTCCTGCAGCCAGGTGTTGAGCACCTCACGCGAAGTTGCATTCAAGGCCCCGCCGAGTGCGGGCACATCGACCTGTTCGATGGACGGGTTCTGCAGGTGCAGGCCGCGCGTGCCCGGATCGAAGCGCAGCCCGCTGGTGATGCCAAAGCTGCCGCCCGGCCGGATCGCGCTGCTGCCGGGGCCGCCGACGCCTACGTCGAAATCCAGGCGCAGGCGATTCTGGCCGTGCGGAATCGACAGCCTCGGGTTCATCAGTTTCAATTTCACGAGTCCGCCCAGGCGCTCGTATTCCTTCGGAAAGTTGCGATTGAGCGACTGCTGCAACTGCGGCTGGGTGAAGGTGATCTGGCTGCCCAGCATCGCCCCGACCGCATTCAGGGTCGAGCAGCCGGCGGTCAGCGCGGCGAGCAGCATCAGCACCAGGAAAGCGACACGTCTACTCATGGCTCCGCGCTCCCGTTGACAGTGGCGATCACCTTAACCGGATTGTGTGAACAGGCCATTAGTGTCACCGGATCGCTTCATAGCTTGAATGTGTCACGCGAGTCGCATACTCGCGTCGACCAGGAGGACCGCCTGCTTCCGGCGGCTCAGGACTCCGGCGTTGGCGCTGCGGCCCGCAAGCGCGGCAAAGGGTCCATCGCACCCTCGCTGCCATAGATGCCGTAGTGCAGGTGCGGTGGCGTGCCACGTGCGTTCCCGCTGGTGCCGACGTACCCGAGCGTGTCTCCCGCCTGTACGACGTCCTGCTCGCGGAGTCCTTCGGCCCAGTCGTCCAGATGCGCGTAATAGTGTCGCTCCATGCCCGGTCCGAGTACCCAGACCTGTTTTCCGCCCAGCCCCGAGTCGCGTACGGAGCTGATCACGCCGCGCGTCGCGCTGCGCACCGGTGTGCCGCGCGGGGCGAAGATGTCGACGCCCTGGTGGCTGCGGCTGGAACCGCGGGCGGCGCCCCAGGTATCCGCCACCTGTTCGACGGCCACGCCTTCCACGGGCACCGGCAGCGTTGCCGCCGGCAGCATCCGGCTGATCTCCCATAACGTTCGCGGATGGATCATGAATGGCTGGTGCCAGGCCCAGTAGGCCAGCGTCGCCAGCAGGCCCAGCACCAGTGAGGTGACGAGCAGGCTGCGTGCGGCGGGTGCGTAGTCGTGCGTTCGGCGCGGCGCGGGCTCCATTGCGCGGCAGGGTAGCGATTGGCGCGACAGTCCGCTGTCAACGCATACCAGTGCAGCTCGGCAGTGCGACCTGGGCATGCCTTCACATCGGAAGCTACGGCGTTGAGGGTAGCGTCGTGCTGAAGGGGCTATTGAAAGTGCGTTTCCCGAGCCCGACGATCACCCGGAGGTTTCCGTCATGACGAACGCCATCACCTCATCGCTGCGCCGGTTCGCGCTTCCCGCCCTGCTGCTGGTGTCATTGCCGGCAGCGGCGCAGGAACTGATGCTGCGGGGCACGCTCAGCCCGGACAACGTGGTCTCGGCGACCGAGTCGACCGGCACTGGCGAGGTGGCTGCAGTACTGGGCGAGGACGACGTCCTTCGCATCGACGTGATCTTCGCGGGCCTCGATCTGGGCGCGACGCGGGCGGCATTGCACACCGGGAAATACAACGAGAATGGCCCGATCCAGCAGCGGCTGGTCATCGACGAGGGTGCCACGTCCGGTCGTCTGGAGAATGTAGAAATCGCCTTGAGCCCGCTGACCGCCGCATCGGTGCGCGCCGGCGAAAGCTATGTGGTGGTCGGGACGATCGAGTACCCCGACGGTGCCCTGCGCGCACAGCTGCTTCCGCAGCCGGTGCGGCTGGGCCAGGCGCCCGCGAGCCTCGCGCCGACGCAGCAGCCTGTCGTTGAACTGCGCGATCCCACGCCGGAGCCGGAGCCGGAAGAGGAAGACTGATTCCGAAGCTCTCCGGTTGTCGCAGGGCAGGCGAGGCGCTCAGCCGTCCCCGGAGCGAATCTTCTCGATCGCGGCGACGAACGCTTCCGTCCCCGGCCACTGCCCGATGCGACCCAGGCGCCTGCCGCCGCGGAACACGATAAACGCCGGAATTCCGTGCAGCCCGAAGCGGGTGCCCATGGCTGGATCTTCGTAGACGTTGTCGTGCAGCCATTCCACGTCGGGCCACTGGAAACGCGCTGGCGACAGCAGCATCCGCGCCTTGGCGATTTCGCAGTTCGGGCAATCGCGTCCCCACAGGAACAGGATGCGGATGCGTCCGCCGGTGACAGGCTCCTGTCCCAGCAGGCGATCGATGTCGGCGTCATGAACGCGCTGCATCGGGAAGTGCTCGAAAAAGGCAGCGGGGTTGATGTCGCTCATGTGATCGATGTTGGGCGCGAGTTCGGTGCAGGCAAGCGCGCCCGCCGCCTCAGTGGCCGCGTACCGGGCGGCGACGAACCGGCGGCACCCAGCGCCAGGTCAGAAGGACCAGCACTGCGAATCCCGTGTACGCGGCGACGAACACCCACCACGGTGCCTCGAAAAAGATAAGCCGCGACAACCAGTGCTCGACGAACGAGCCGGAAAATCCGTCCTGTCCGGCGCGCGTGCGCAGCGATTGTTCCCAGACCGTCAGCGGGCACAGCGCGCCCAACCATGTCTGCGCGGCGACGAACGCCATCAGCAGAAGATGGGTGATCCGAATTGAGAATCGCCGGACCCAACGCCACCGAAGCCAGCCGCCGATCAGGAACAGCACTTCGCCAAGCACGACGAACGCGACCACGCCGACGTGGATCGCGAGCACGGCATCGGCCATGGTCGCGGCCATCTGCGGAGAAATCGCGTTCAAGTTCGATCCCGGCGCATCAGTCCTCCTCGTGCCGTGGCCGATAGGCGGCGACGAGTTTCTGCTGTACCTGCGGCGGCACCGGTTCGTAGTGGCTGAACTCCAGCGAATAGCTGCCGCGTCCGGCCGTGACCGACTTCAGTTCGGCCGCGTAGCTTTCCAGTTCCGACAGCGGCACCTGTGCCTTGATCACGATCTCGCCGCCACGCTCGGCGTCGGTGCCGTTGATGCGCGCGCGCTTGCCGGCCAGCCCGCCGCTGATGTCGCCCATGTGCTGCTCGGGCGCGCGCACTTCCAGGTCGACAACGGGTTCCAGCAGCTGCGGCCGTGCTTTTTCGACCGCATCGAGAAACGCCTTCTTTCCCGCCGCGACGAAGGCCACCTCCTTGCTGTCGACGCTGTGATGCTTGCCGTCGTGGACGATCACGCGCACATCCTGCATCGGATAACCGGCGACCGCGCCCTGCTGGAGCACCTGCCGCACGCCTTTCTCCACCGCGGGCATGAACTGGCCGGGGATCGTGCCGCCCTTGACCTCGTCGACGAACTCGAAGCCGGCACCGCGCGGCAGCGGCTCGACCTTGAGGAAGACTTCGCCGAACTGTCCCGCGCCGCCGGTCTGCTTCTTGTGGCGGTGGTGCCCGTCCGCCCCGGCGCTGATCGTCTCGCGGTAGGCGATGCGCGGCGGATGCGATACCACCTCCACGCCGTAACGTTCGCGCAACCGATCCAGGTTGATCCGCAGGTGCAGGTCCGACAGGCCGCGCAGCACCGTCTCGTTGGTTTCGGTCTCGTGCTCGACCTGGAAACACGGGTCCTCCTCGGCCAGCTTGTGCAGCGCGGTCGCGAGCTTCTGCTCCTGGCCGCGGCTGGCGGCCTCGACGGCCAGTCCGAACATGGGGCTGGGGAATTCCAGCGGTGCCAGGTGGATGCGGTCTTCGTCATGGCTGTCGTGCAGCACCGCATCGAAATGCACTTCGTCCACGCGTGCCACGGCGGCGATGTCACCGGGAATCGCCCGGTCGATCTCCACGTGTTCGCGGCCCTTGAGCTTGAACAGGTGGCCGACCTTGAACGGCTTGCGGCCGTCGTCGATGAACAGCTGGCTGTCGCGCCGAATCGTGCCCTGGTACACCCGGAACACCCCGAGTTTGCCGACGAAGGGATCGTTGACCAGCTTGAACACATCGGCGATCACGTGCGCCTGGGCATCGGGCGCGGCCTGCAGCGTTCGCGCTTGCCCATCGGCGGCGGTTTCGATGAATTCCGGCGGATTGCCCTCGGTTGGATTGGGAAACCATCGCTCGGTGGCATCCAGCAGTTCGGAAACGCCGACGCCGGTGCGCGCCGAGCACAACAGCACCGGCACCAGGTGGCCTTCGCGCAGGCACTGCTCGAAGGCGGCGTGCAGCTCGTCGCCGGACAACCCTGCTTCGCCAAGGTCGAGATAACGCTCCATGACGGTCTCGTTGATCTCGACCACCTGGTCGATGATCCTCTGGTGCCACTCCGCGACCGGCCCGAGATCACTGCTGCCTTCGGGCGAGGCGGCGGCGCCCGCACCCATGCAGTCGATCACGCGACTGCCGCCATCCGCCGGCAGGTTCAGCGGCAGGCATTCGGGACCGAACGTATCGCGCAGTTGGGACAGCAGTCCCGCGGTGTCCGCGTCGCCATGGTCGATGCGGTTGATCACCACCGCGCGGCACAGCCTGCGGGTCTTTGCGTATTCCATCATCCGCCGCGCGCCGTACTCGATACCGCCGTCGGCGGCGATCACCACCATCACCGTTTCCACCGCGGCCAGTGCGGACAGGGCAGGGCCGCGGAACTCGGGGTATCCGGGCGTGTCGATCAGGTTGATGTGGACAGTACGCCTCGATGGCGTCGCGTGATCGATGCTGGCGATCGCACTGTCGAGCGAGTGGCCGCGGGTTTTCTCGATCGGGTCGAAGTCGGACACGGTGTTGCCGCGTTCGACCGTGCCTGCCGTGTGGATGGCGCCGCCGGCGTGCAGCAGGGCTTCGAACAGCGTGGTCTTGCCGGCGGCGGGATGGCCTGCGAGGGCCACGTTGCGGATGTCTTGCGTGTCGTAGGACATGAGCGGACTTCTCCCTGTCGGGTGGAAGGCCGTCATGGCTGTCCGCGCTGCGCGCCCGTGCACGTGGCGCTGGGCGGGCGGTCATGGCGGGTGCCGGCGAGCGCCGGGTTACCAGATTCCCGCAGCTCAATCCTTCGGTCAAGCCGCGCGTGGTGAGCACTGGCCGGTGTCAGCGGATTGCCGCAGCGCGTCATCCCGGATGCGGTCGATGGCAGGCCTGGAGGGGTCGGCCCCGCCTGTAGACTCGCTAAACCTCGACGGACCGGATCAGCCGGGTTCAGCCAGGGTTGACCGGCTCGCACCGACGATGGTGGAGCAGCGTCATTCCGGCGCCTGGGAGCTTGCGATGAACCGTCTCTTGGCCTCGACCCTCGCACTGGCCCTCGCGGCCTCCACCGCGACCGCTTCCGCGCAGACCTACGGCGCGGCGCATCTGCAACCCTCCGTCGATCCGTATGGGCGCGACAGCGGCGGCCAGTACGACTATGCGCGCGTGCTTCGGGTGGATCCGGTGTTCGACTCGCGATCGGGCTATGGCAACGGGAATTCCGGCTACGGCAGCGGTTCGTATGCAACGAGCGGCTACGGCAACGACGGCTACGCCCGCAACTGCTACGAGCGCAACACCACCGTGAGCGGTTACGACGGCTATTACGACCGGGGCTATTCCGACGGGCGCTACTCCGACGGGCGCGACGGCTACCGCAGCGATGGTCGCTACTCCGATCCGTATGGCGGACGCCGCTCCGGAAGCCAGGCCGGCGGCACCGTCGCGACCGTGGTGGGCGGCCTGGTCGGCGCGGTGCTCGGCAGCCAGGTAGGCGGCGGCAGCGGTCGATACGCGACCACGGCGATCGGCTCCATGGTCGGCGGCATGGCCGGGCGCCACATCTACGAGGAAGGCCTGCGCCAGCGCGACCGCACCGGCACCGTCCGCGTGTGCGATCCGGTTCCCGTCGACCGGTATTCCGATAACCGCTACTCCGACAACCGCTACGGAAGCCACCCGGTGCGCGACAGCGGCGTGACCGCGTATGACGTCACGTACGAGTACGCCGGCCGCAAATATGCGACGCGCACCAACTATCACCCCGGCGACCGCATCCGGGTGCGGGTGGATGTGCGGCCGGACTAATCAGGTTTTCCCGGCTGCGGATTCCGCGCCGGGCGTGCCCCCTTGCATGGCAACTCGGAACGGAAGCCGCGACCCCGCCTCGCTCTAGTCACCCACTGGAAGCCCATTCCCACCCCACTGAAGCGGGCGGAGCGGGCACGGCTCCGGAGTGCTGGAAAACCGGAAAGCTGCAAAGCCGAGGATCAGCGCCCGGATCCACGCATGGTCTTACCGCCCCCGAAACGGGGTGGTATCCGAGTACCGCCCCAGAAACAGGGTGTATCACCCTCGGCCTCCGGGGGCGCGCCGGAGGGCATGGCAGGCAACTCGCTGCCTGGCATCAGATTTCTCCTGTTGACCCCGCCTCACTTGCGCATCAGCATGTGGGTTACACCCCGAATCCGGGGTCTACTTGGCGTTAGGCCTTCAAGAGCCTGGCAGTTCCAGATTCATCAACAGCAAGGGGAATGAAGCATGAAAGCAAGTGAGTTCGAGGAGAAGGTTTGGGCTGTAGAAGGTATTCGAATTGTTCTTCGCATAGAGCCAAACACAGAAGTGACGGACTACAACTATAAAAAGGCCGCTGATGAAAGCTGGCGAGTGACAGAGTTGTTTGAGAAGCGCATAGGCAAGCACATTAACGGAACTTCGTATATCGTTCTTCAAGGAGACGGCGAGGAGCCACACGGCAGGGTAATTCTTCGCACTCTTCGGAAGGGCTACAAGGCCTAACAATTCATTCAAGCCGAACCCGCTTCGTCGCTTCGTTCAACGGTGTTGTTGTTCCAGTTGAAACAACTCACCGACTGGCACGTAGCGGGTCGGCTTAATTCAGGCGTTAGCCGGTACTGCACAAGCAATTCGGTGGACGCTTCTTCGGACGCAATTGCCTCTCGTGGAGACGGCTCCGGCAAGTACCGCTTCGGCAACATCGCATCGATCTCAGTGCGTCACTTCGGCAGGTTGCTCGGTGTCAGTTCCCTCGCGTAATCATTGGGCCTCTTCGGCTGCATCGCGCGTCAAGGCTTCTCGGTAAAGCGCCGGCTCGCCTGGACTGGTAGTGTTCGCATGGTGGGGCTGCGTTGCACGGGCGGTGGCGGTTCACTGCAACATCTCGGGCAGCACCAGCTAACCAGTCATTCAAGCCGAACCCGCTTCATCGCTTCTTTGAAGTGTGTTGCAGGTGTTGTTCCATCCACTTCCCGGGTCGCGTGTTGCGGGTCGGCTTAATTCCAGTGTTAGGCATCTTTGGAGATTTCATGGCGACTTACAAACTTCTTAAAGAGCTTCTTGCACAACAGGAAGCTGACCAGATCTACAAGAAAAATCTAGAAGCTCTAACGATTGCGCTGGAGCACGTCACTTACAAAAACATCCCAGGAACTAGCAACTCTGTAAGACACGACAAAGGGAAGACAAGCACTAAGACTCAAGACCATGCTCATGTTTTCGCAAAGAGAAATGGGCAGGGGAAGCAACTCTTCTCAGTCAACATGGACGGAACGGGCCATGACGGCTCTTCTGGCACAAGAATTTCAGCACGTCATGCAGAGTATTTGGGGGGCGCTGGGTACACAATTCCAGACAACCTGACCCTTGAAAGCCTGAGCTATGAATCAATGGACAAGAGCGACTTCGAATTCCTGGTGCTCACAGAAGATGCCTAACGATTCGTTCAAGCCGAACCCGCTTCGTCGCTTCGTTGATATGTATCGCCGGCATTGCATCGTCGGCTCACGGTCGGCCCGTTGCGGGTCGGCTTAACTCAAGTGTTAGCCGGTACTGCAAGAACAGTTCGCTGGCCGCTTCTTCGGCAGCAACTGCTTCGCGTGTGGAGGGCTTCGGCAGGTACTTCTTCGGCAGCATCGCTTCGGCTTGGCTGCTTGGTCTTCGGCAAGTTGCTCGGTGTGCAGTTCCTCGCGTAATCACTGTGCCTCTTCGGCTGCATCACGCGCCGCGGGTTCTCGGTAAAGCGCCGGCACACCTGGGCTGGTAGTGTTCGCACGGGGGTGCGGCGTTGCACGGGCGGTGGCGGTTCACTGCAGCATCTCCGGCAGCACCAGCTAACCAGTCATTCAAGCCGAACCCGCTTCGTCGCTTCGTTGAAGTGTGTTGCGGGTGTGGTTCCATCCACT
>JALYOF010000013.1 GCA_030857025.1 Pseudomonadota bacterium
ATGAAACGGTCTCTGGCGGGCTGGCCCGCAACGGCTTTGGCATGTCGATCTCCAATCAAAGCCGCCCTAAAATGAGGAATAACTTCACTGCGTCACTGTCTCAGAGATTGTAGGCGCGTAGGGCTGGGCTGGAGAACGCCTGACGAAGCGATGGCCGAAGAGCTGGCTACTTTTTCAAAACGTGTTGCACTTGATTCTTGAGACCAAGAAGTAGACCCCTGATCAGAGGCGTTAGTCCATGCTCGCCCCAAGCAGGCGCGCGGTCAACGACTAAATCATCGCTGTGCGCAACGGTTTACCCGTCTTTGCATCCCGGCCAACGGCGGATGGCGACGCATGGACTGCCTCAGAATTGAACCCTTGGAATCCGACGACTTCATCCTGCGGGTGTTAGCCGTTTTTTTCGTTCGGAGGGCTGCAGCGCGTGCCGAGTCTTGTCATGACGCGCGCGATGACGCGCGCGCGGGCCCGACTAAGCTCAGGGCGCGGTGCTGGTCGGGTCGCCCGGAGTCGCCCTTCACGACTCCGCAGCCCTTGCAGCCGGCAGTATTTCCCCCGGAGGCGCTCACGCGTCGTGGAAGTCCCGGCACCGGGGCCGCCAGCAGCAGGTGACCAGACATGCGCGAGAAGATCGAAGAAGGTTTCATGGTGTTTGCGGCCGATGGCCAAGTGGGCATCGGGTCGGTGCGCGAGGTGCGGGACGGGGAGTTGCTGGTCTACATCGAGAACTCGGGCGACCTGGTCGTGCCACTGGAGGGTGTTAAATCGGTGCACTCGGGCAAGGTGGTGCTGGACATGGAGCGGCTCGACGCCTCGGTGCGCAGCGCGATCGAGCACGTCCATGATGCCGAGGACCCTTTCTACGAGGCGGGCGGGTCCGACCTGCGCGATACGCCGGGGCGGGAACTCGAGCCGCCGCTGCGTTGATCCGCTTGGTCCGCGGCATCGGCCCGCAGACCTGAAGACAAGATTTCGACTTCTCTTGTGCCGCAGACGATGCCGACCGTTCACGCGGCTGGCTCACGCTTCGGTGCGGCGAGCAGTTGTCGCGTTACGCCCGGCACGGTCAGGACGTGTCGGCATGCCTGTGCACCGCAAATTGCACCCTGCGACAATCCGACCATTGCGCTGCGTTCAGCTGGCCTCCATCAAGCTGCGCGTGTTTTTCGCCTGCGCCACCGGATGCCCATGAACTCCAATCCGCCGATCGTCCGCCTGACCGACGTCCGCCTCGACCGCGGTGCTAACACGGTGCTGCGCGACATCAACCTGGAGGTGCCGCGAGGCCAAGTGGTGGCGGTGCTGGGGCCTTCGGGCAGCGGCAAGTCGACGCTGCTCTCGGCGCTGACCGGCGAGCTGGTGCCCGCCGCGGGCCGTGTCGAGGTCTGCGGCCAGGTGGTTCCGCAGCGCCAGCGTGACCTGCTCGAACTGCGCAAGTCCATCGGCATGCTGCTGCAGGGCAACGGCTTGCTGACCGACTTGACCTCCGGCGAGAACGTCGCGCTGCCGCTGCGCGCGCACACGACCTTGCCCGACGTGCTGATCCGGCGGCTGGTGGAGATGAAGCTTCATGCGGTTGGCCTGCGCAGCGCGGTCGACGCGTATCCGCGCGAGCTGTCCGGCGGCATGGCGCGTCGGGTGGCCCTGGCCCGGGCGCTGGCGCTGGACCCGCCGCTGATGCTTTATGACGAACCCCTCAGCGGGCTGGACCCGATCGCCAGCGGCGTGATCATGAGTCTGATCCGCCGCCTCAACGACTCGCTGGGGCTCACCAGCCTGGTCGTCACGCACCATGTGCGCGAGACCCTGGAGATCGCCGACCACGTGATCGTGATTGCCAACGGCAGCGTCGTGTTTTCCGGTTCCCCGGCGGAGCTGGAGCACGGCAACGACCCACTGGTGCGCCAGTTCCTGCGCGGGGAGCCCGATGGGCCGATCCCGTTCGATGCCAAGCCACGGTCAGAGGCCGCCTGATGTCGCTGCTCGCCACCACCCGCGCGGTCGGCCGCGCCGGCCTGTTTACGCTTTCGGTCTTCGCCGCTTCCAGGCCCAGCGCTGACCTCTTCCGCGAGCTGATCCGGGAGATCTACAAGATTGGCGCCCGTTCGCTGCCGATCATTGCCGTTGGCGGCGCGTTCGTCGGACTTTCGGTCACGCTGCTGGGTTACCGCGCGCTCGATACCTACGGCGCGGCCAATCAGGTCAGCGCAATGCTCGGTCTGGGCCTGTATCGCGAACTCGGCCCGGTGCTGACCGCGCTGCTGTTCATCGGCCGCGCGGGCAGTTCGATCGCCGCCGAACTCGGCCTGATGCGCGCGACCGACCAGATCACCGCGCTCGGCCTGATGGCGATCGACCCCGTCGGCAAGGTGGTCGCGCCGCGGTTCTGGGCGGCGGTGCTGTCGGTGCCGCTGCTGACCGGCTTCTTCTGCAGCTTTGCGATCAGCGCCAGCTATTTCGAGGCCGTGCACGTGATCGGCATCGATTCGGGGATCTTCTGGCAGGTGCTGCGCGACAGCGTCGATTTCGTCGACGACTTCACGATGGCGCTGCTGAAGTCGGCGGTGTTCGGCGCGACCGCGGCGCTGGTGGCGGCCTACGTGGGCTACCACGCGGAGCCCACCATCGAAGGCACGTCGGTGGCGACCACCAAGGCGGTGGTGAATGCGTCGCTGCTGGTGCTGATGTTCAACTTCGTCATGTCGGCCTTCCTGTTCCAGTGAACGTCCCCGACAGGCGCTCGCCCGCTCCTGTCCACGCCCATTTGTTTTCGGCTTCCATTCCTGTTTTGCGCCCTTTCGCGACCATCGCGGACAACCAAAGATTTCCAGGTGACCTATGAGTACTCGCAGTCCCCGTATCGAATTCGCCGTCGGCGCCTTCCTGTTGCTCGCGCTGGCGTCGCTGCTGGTGCTGGCGTTCGTGTCCACCAACGGCAACTGGGGCTTCGGCGGCAATACCTATGAGGTCACGGCGCGGTTCACCAATCTCGGGCCGCTGCGGCCGAATGCGCCGGTGAAGGTCGGCGGGGTCGCCATTGGGCAGGTCAGCGACATCACGCTGGATCCGGTGAAGCTGGATTCGGTCGTGACGCTGGCGATCGACAAACGCTATGCGGACCTGCCGGCCGACACCAGCGCGGCCATCCTGACCAGTGGCCTGCTGGGCGAAAGCTACGTCGGCCTGCAGCCCGGCGGCGACCCCGAACCGCTGCAGCCCGGCGACGAGATCTTCCTGACCCAGTCCTCGGTCGACCTGATGCAGATGGTCGGAAAGTACATGTTCAGCGGCAATCAGGACAATGGCACCGAAGAACCGGCGAACGACGCCACCGACGCAACGGTCGATGACGTGCCGGCGTACCTGCAGGAATGAACATCCGCCCCCACTTCGGAATGAATGCCATGAAGCGCACTTTTCTTGCCATCGCCCTCGCCACTTCGCTGCTCACCGCCCTGCCGGGCCTTGCCGTCGCGCAGAGCGCCACCGCCGCCAGCAGCAAGGCCGCATCGCCGAGCCAGCTCGTGCTCGACAACAGCAGCCGCGTGCTTGCGACGCTGGAGGCCCGCCGCCCCGAGTTCCGCAAGAACCCCGCAGCGCTGGAGAAGTTCGTTTCCGGCGAGTTCAACCAGATCTTCGACCGCGAATACGCCGGCCGTCTGGTGCTCGGTCGCCACGGCCGTGGCGCCTCGGATGCCGACGTGAATCTGTTCGCCAATGCGCTGTCGGACAACCTGATGCGCCGCTACGGCGCTTCGCTGCTGGACTTCAACAGCGAGCTGAAGGTCCGGGTCAAATCCGAAACCCCGCTGCGCAGCGGCTCGATCGTCAAGGTGTCCACCGAGATGCTGCGCCAGGGCGGCGAGCCGATCCCGGTCGACTACCTGATGCGCAGGGTCGGCAACGACTGGAAGGTGTTCGACGTGCTGGTCGAAGGCGTCAGCTTCGTTCAGACCTTCCGCAACCAGTTCGATACCCCGCTGTCGCAGAAGCCGATCGCGCAGGTTGCCAGCGAGCTTCGGGCCGGCAGGATCCAGGCGAAGGCCGAGTAGGCACATGGCCGACGCTTCCCAGATCGACCACGCCTCCGGGACGGCCACGCCCCGGCAGGCGCGTGTCACGCGCGATGGCGAGCGTCTGCTGTTCGGGGGCGTGCTCGACCGCGGCGCCTGCGCGGCGCTGTGGAAGCAGGTCCAGCCGCTGCTTGGCGACATTCGCATGATCGATCTGGAAGCGGTGGTCGATGTCGACAGCGCAGGGCTCGCGCTGCTGTCGGAGGTCTGCGGGCGCAATCCGGGCGTCGATGTGGTCGGCGCGCCGGCGGGCCTGGACGAACTGCAGGCTGCGTACCGCCTGGACCGCACTTTCGGCTACGCCCAGTAATTTAGACCTGTTCGAAAGCCGGTCCGCGTCGGAATCAGGGCCGAGGCCGGTGCAACACCTCGTCTCTCCTGCGATCGCCCGTACCCGCGCCGTCGCCCATTTCCGCAACTAGACTGTGCCGATGAACTCCCCCGCCGCGTGTCCGAAAGCCGATTCCACCCTGTCGCCCGCGAGCCGCGCGCGGCTGTCCGTCGCGCTGGTACTGGCGGTTGCGCTCGCTTCCGCATCGTCCTGGGCCCAGGACGAAGTGCAACCGGCGTCGGAAATGGCGCAGGAGCAGATGCCTCCCGAGGAGCCGACCGACGCGGAACTCGACTTCCAGGCGATCTACGGCAGCCCCTACAACCCGGTGGCCGACCCCACGCTTCCCGCGGCGGCGAAGATTGGCGGCGCTCCTGACCCCTGGGAGCCGCTCAACCGCCGTGTCCACCGCTTCAACAACGTGGTGGATCGCCGTATCGCGCTGCCGCTGGCGCGCGCGTACATGAAGGCGGTGCCGCGCCCGGTTCGACTGGGCGTCAGCAACTTCTTCAGCAACCTCGGACAGCCGGTCTCGGCGGTCAACGCGCTGCTGCAGGGCAAGCCGCGTCAGGCGGCCGAATCGCTGGGGCGCTTCACCCTCAACTCCACGCTGGGTATCGGCGGCATTTTCGACCCCGCCAGCGATGCCAAGATGGCCAACCGCAGCGAGGACTTCGGGCAGACGCTCGGCATCTGGGGTTGGGAACGCTCGCGCTACGTGGAACTGCCGCTGTTCGGCCCGCGTACGGTGCGCGATGTGTTGGGACTGTTCGGCGATGCACCGCTCAGCCCGCTGCGCCAGGTCGGTGAGGACGAGATCCGCATCGGGTTGCAGGGCCTGCAACTGGTCGACGTGCGCACGCAGCTGATGTCGCTCGACAGCCTGCGCGCGGGGGCCGAGGACGAATACGCGCTCACGCGTGACGCGTGGTACCAGCGGCGCACCTACCAGATCTTCGGTGATCGCCTGCAGCCCGGCGAAGAGAACCTTCCCGATTACCTGCTCGAAGAAAGCGTGCCGCAGGTGCCGGCAGGCGCGATGCCGGTGCTGCCGTCTGGCCCGAACTGAGCCTGGACCGGTTGTTCCACGACGTCGAACGCTCGCGAAGGGCTGGCCGGCTTTAGCGGAGGCGGGTCTCGCCCGGCCCATTCCGGCCGACCTCCGCAATCATGATTGAGCTTCGGCACCGCCCAGCGGCTGGACTGCTCGCCGTTCCGGAGGACGGCCCCGGCGGCGATTCAGGCGAGTTCGTCGTCGGTGACCCCGGCGCGCGCCGATGCTGGTTCCTCGAATCCCGTTTCCACAAGCTCGTCCTTCTCGGCATCGGTCCGAAGAAGACGCTGTGCATCGGCGCTCGGCATCGCCTCTACATCGCGCAGCTTTCCGCTGAGGACGCGGCTGCGTCGCTGGGTGTCGTCGATCTTGTTGCCGGCCTCGATCAGCTTCTTTTTGACGCCCGCCAGTGCGTCGCCGAATTTCCCGAATTCGGTTTTGACCGCTCCGAGCGTCTGCCAGACCTCGCTGGAACGCTTTTCCAGCGCGAGGGTGCGAAAGCCCATCTGAAAGCTGGTCATCAGCGCGAGCAGCGTTGTCGGCCCCGCCACCGCGATCCGAAGGTCGCGCTGCAACGTGTCGACCAGACCGGGGCGTCGCAGCACTTCGGCGTACAGGCCTTCAGTCGGCAGAAACAGGATGCCGAACTCGGTCGTGTGCGGGGCGCAGATGTACTTGTCGCGGATGCGCGTGGCCTCTTTGCGCACCACCCGCTCAAGCGCTTCGCCGGACGCGCGGGCGGCTTCAACGTCACCGGATTCCTGCGCGTCCAGCAGCCGCTCGTAATCCTCGCGCGGAAACTTGGCGTCGATCGGCAGCCATACCGGCACGTCGCTGCTTGAACCGGGGAATCGCACCGCGAATTCGACCCGGTCGTTGCTGCCGGGCACGGTGGCGACATTGGCCGCGTACTGGTCGGGCGCGAACACCTGCTCCAGCAGTCCGGCCAGTTGCACCTCGCCGAACACGCCTCGCGACTTGACGTTGTTGAGCACCCGCTGCAAGCCGCCGACATCGGCCGCCAGCTTGTTCATGTCGCCGAGGCCCTGATGCACCTGCGCGAGCATCGTGGTGACGTTGCCAAAGCTCTCGGTCAGCCGGGTCTCCAGCGTCGCGTGCAGCTTCTCGTCGACAGTCGCGCGCATCTGTTCGAGCTTCGCGGCATTGTCGACCTGCAGTTCGCGCAGCTTTTTCTCGAGGGTTTCCCGCATTTCCACCAGACGCGATTCGTTGCCGCGACCGAGATCGGCCACGCGGGCATCAAGGGTGGTTGTGAAAGTGCGCAGCGACTCCGCGTGTTCGGCCCGACCCTTGCGCGCGTCCTCGCCCAGCGCTTCGCGCAGCACGTCCAGCCGCTGGTCGGTGCGCACGGTCAGCTCGGACAGACGCGCGCCGAAGCCCTCGATCCGCTGCTCCTGCTGCGAGGCCAGGCTGTCGAGCTGCTGGCGCAGTTCAAGCCGGCCGTCGCGCTGCTCCTCGCGCAGGGCCTGCTCCAGGCGGGTGCGGTGGCTTTCCAGCACCGCTTCGGGGCTTCGCCGCAGCAGGATGACGAGGAGCGCAATGGCAACCAAGAACGCGACCAGCACGGCGACGAGCAATAGCGGGATGTCGATCATCGGGCCAGTGTAACGACGCCGGTCGCAGCCGTTGCGACCCGGTCTCCGGCAGCATCGACGCCACCGGTACAATTGGCGGTTCGCTGGCCATCCGGATTACCTTCATGCACGAGACGATCATCGACGCCCTGCGCCGTGGTGCTGCCGAAGAGGCGCTCGACGCCGCCCGCGCCGCGGTCGCCGAGCAGCCCCAGGACCCCGATGCCCACCGTCTGCTGGCACTGGCGCTGCGCCTGTCGGGCGATACCGCCGGCGCGCTGGCCGCGATCGACGAAGCCATCGGCCTTGCGCCGGAGGACTCCAGCCTGCACCTGGCGCGCGCGGGCCTGTTGCTGCAGGAGCGGCAGCTGGACGATGCGCAGGCATCGCTGGCGCGCTCGGTCGGCCTGGATCCCAATCAGTTCCCGGCCTACGTCGTGCAGGCGCAGTTGGCGCTCGGGCGCGGCGACCTGGACGAGGCCGAGCGCATCGCCCGCAGCGCGGCCCGCATTGCGCCCGGACACCCGCAGGTCGCTGCGATCGAAGGCTCGCTGGCGCTTCGCCGCGGCGATGCCGATCGCGCGCTGGCGATCCTCACCGAGGCGTCGGGGCGCGCTCCCGACGAACCCCAGCTGAGACACGCGTTGGGCTTCGCCTACCTCGCCAAGGGTCATTTCGCCTTTGCCGAGCAGGCGTTCCGCGGCATGCTCGAACGCGACCCGAAGTCGCAGACGCTGCGCATGCTGATCGCCGACGTACTGCGCAGACAGGGACGCCACGGCGAGGCCGCCGACGAGCTGGCGAAGGTGCTCGAACAGACCGACACTCCGGCCCTGCAGCGCATGGTGGGGCTGCTGGAACTGGGCGCGCGCCGCCCCGAAGCCGCACTGTCGCGGCTGCGCGGCGTCGCCGCGGCGGCGCCCGGCGATCGCCAGACGCTCGCCGCGATGCTGGAGGCGTGGCGCCGCCTGGACGACCAGGCCGACGCGGAGCGCACGCTGGAGGCGTTGCTCGCCAAGCACCCGCAGGTGCCTGATCTGTGGCGGGCGAGATTGTCGATCGAACGCCCCGCGGGCGGACCCGGAGCGCTGGCCGTGGCCAAGCGCTGGCACGAGGCGATGCCGAAGTCGGTGCCGGCACATGAAGCACTGCTGGCACTGCTGGATGCCGTCGGCGAACCGGAGCAGGCCGAGGCGATCGCACTGGCAATCACCGAACTGGAGCCAGGACACACGAGGGCGGAGCTGCGGGTCGTCGACGGGTTGGCCCAGCGCGACACCGATGCAGCCATGGCGAGACTGGAGAGCCTGCTGCAGCGTGCGCAGGACCCCGGCATCAAGCGCAACCTGCGGCAGTTGATCGGCCGCACGCTCGACAGCGCCGGACAGCACGAAGCGGCCGCAGCCACCTGGGTGGAAGTACATGCCGAAGTGGTTTCCCAGCGGCTGCCTCTGCCGGAGCCGGCCGCTTCGCCGGAGACGTGGCCGGAGCAGGCGCCGCTGCCCGAATCGCCCGCCGGCGTGATGCTGCTGTGGGGCGCACCGGGTTCGCTGGTGGAACGCGTCGCGGCGACGCTGGACAGCTCCGGGTTGCCGCTGCGCTCGGACCGCTTTTCCCCCAATCCGCCAAAGGACGCGCTGCAGCGCTATGGCACGCCACAGGCGCTGATCGACGGAAGCCTGGACCCCACCGAACTGGTGTCCGGCTGGCGCGAAACGCTGCCGTCCCGCCAGATCCAGGGTGGCCACATCATCGATTGGCTGCTGTGGTGGGACAACGCGCTGCTGCTGGCGATGCGACCGCACCTGCCGGAGGCGCAACTGATGATCGTCCTCCGCGACCCGCGCGACATGCTGCTGGAATGGCTTGCCAGTGGCAGCCCTGCGCCGTTTGCGCTCGAGTCTCCGGTGATCGGCGCGCGCTGGCTGGCCGAGGTGCTCGGTCAGGTGGCCGATCTGCACGAGCAGAACCTCATGCCGCATCTGTTCTTGAGGGTGGATGACGTCGCCGGGGATCGGCAGGCCCTGAGCCAGATGATCGCCGACGCGATGCAGGTCCGGATCGTCCCGCCGTCCCCGCTCGCGTCAGGTTCCGCGCACATGCCGGCCGGCCGCTGGCGCAGCTACGCCGAACCGCTGGGCGAGGCGTTCGCCCTGCTGAGGCCGGTGGCTGCCCGCCTCGGCTACCCCGAACTCTGACGCCGCAGCGGCCGGGCAGGGATGCCTGCGCCGTTTGGCTCTGCCAGACTCGGGGAAACCAGGGAGGCACGCACCATGGAGATTCGCAGCACCAGCTTCGGGAACGGCCAACCGCTTCCGGAGGAGTTTGCCGCCGGCAAGCGCACCGCCGACGGGGTCGGCTTCGCGCCCAACCGCAACCCGCACCTGTCGTGGAGCGGTGTGCCGGGCGGAACCCGTTCGTTCGTGGTGATCTGTGTCGACCCCGACGTCCCGACGGTCGCTGAAATGGTCGGCAAGCCCGGTGTGGAAATCCCGCGCGACCAGCCGCGCACCGAATTCATCCATTGGGTGATGGTCGACATCGGCCCCGAGGTCCATGAGATCGCCGCCGGCAGTTGCAGCGACGGCGTCGTGGCCCACGGCAAGAAGCCGCCGCCCGGACCGCCGGGCAGCCGGCAGGGCCTGAACGACTACACCGGCTGGTTTGCGGACGACCCGGAGATGAGTGGCGACTGGTACGGCTATGACGGCCCGTTTCCCCCACCCAACGACCTGCGCATCCACCGCTATTTCTTCCGGGTGTTCGCGCTGGACGTGCAGACGCTGGCGGTGCCGGAAAGGTTCACTGCAGCCGATGCGCTGAGCGCGATGCAGGGCCACGTGCTCGGCGAGGCGGCAGTCCACGGCACCTACTCGCTGCATCCGACGCCGACGCCCTGAGCGCCGCCGACAACCGGCTCAGCCGCCTGCGGGCAGCCAGAGCAACAGCCCGATGCCGAGCACGATCCGGTAGATCGCAAACGGCGTGTAGGTGTGCTGTTTGATGTAGCCCATCAGCCAGCGCACCACGAAGAAGCCCATGATCGCGGCCGCCGCGAACGCCACCGCCATTTCGCCCCACGCCTCGCTGGCTGTAGTGCCGTGGCCGAGGAAGTGTTCCAGCAGCGCGTAGCCGCTCGCGGCGAACATCGTCGGGATGCCGACTAGGAACACGAACTCGGTCGCCGCCGAGCGCTTGCCGGTGCCGGCCAGCATCGCCATGAAGATCGCCGCCGCCGAGCGCGAGGTGCCGGGAAACACCCCGGCGACGACCTGCGCCAGGCCTACCAGCACCGCGACCTTCCAGGTGATCAGCGACGACTCCGGTCGCCTGGAGGCCACACGCTCGGCGAGCAGCATCCAGATCCCGCCCAGGATCAGCGCGAGGGCGACTGGCGACACCGTCTCGGGCAGTTGCCAGCCCATCAATCGCACCGGCAGGCCGACCGCCGCAGTGACGCCGAACGCCGCGGCCAGCTTCAGCAGGTAGTCGCGGTTCTCGCGTTCGCCCAGCCCGGTTACCAGCGCCCACAGCCGCTGCCGGAACACCAGCGCGACGGCGAGGATGGCGCCTGCCTGGATCACGATGTTGAAAAGATCCGAACGGGCGCCCAGCCAATGCTGCGCGATCAGCAGGTGGCCCGTGCTGGAGATCGGCAGGAATTCGGTCAGGCCTTCGAGAATGCCGAGCAGCAGCGCGGCCAGGAGGTCGGTCATTGGGGGAGGTCGAGGGCGGTCGGATCGAAGCGGACTGGAACCATGGACTGCGGCCTGCGAAGGAAGCGCAATGCACGAGGGAATCGAACGAAAGAGGAAGCGGGTCTGGGTGGAAGCATAGCCGACCGGAATCCCGCACCAATCCGGTGCATGGCTGGAAACAACGCCCCACACCGGGGCAATGCCAACGCGACGCGAGCAGAGATCAACCGGATATCAGTCGCTTACGTGAATCGATTGGCTGGCACGAAGCTTGCGCACAACAACGGCTAACGCCAGAACAACAGGCCGTCCGCAGAACACCAGCGCGCGACCTGCCCTGCCTGACGCGCTTACTGTCCCGCCACCTCCTTTCACCCCACCCCACCCCGGAGTCTTCATGTCACTGGAACACGTAGAAAAGCTGATCCGCGACCACAAAGTCGAGTTCGTCGACCTGCGCTTTGCCGACATGCGCGGCGTGCAGCATCACGTGAGCTTCCCCAAGTCGATCATCGAACCGACCCTGTTCGAGGACGGCAAGATGTTCGACGGCTCCAGCATCTCGGGCTGGAAGGGCATCCACCAGTCCGACATGGTGCTGCTGCCCGACCCGTCGACCGCATTCCTCGACCCGTTCACCGCCGATCCGACCCTTGTGCTGACCTGCGACATTCTCGACCCGGCGACGATGCAGGCCTACTCGCGCGACCCGCGCGGCATCGCCAAGCGCGCCGAAGCGTTCCTCAAGTCCAGCGGCATCGCCGAGCAGGCGTTCTTCGGCCCTGAGCCGGAGTTCTTCATCTTCGACTCGGTGCGCTACGCCAACGAGATGGGCCACACCTTTTTCCATGTCGATTCCGAAGAGGCCGCGTGGAACTCGGGGACCGAATACGCCGGAGGCAACACCGGCTATCGCCCGGGCGTGAAAGGCGGCTACTTCCCGGTCGCACCGCTGGATTCGCTGCACGACATCCGCGCCGAGATGTGCAAGACCCTGGAATCGGTCGGTATCGAAGTGGAAGTGCATCACCACGAAGTCGCCAACGCCGGCCAGTGCGAGATCGGCACCAAGTTCAACTCGCTGGTGAAGAAGGCCGACGAACTGCTGACGATGAAGTACATCGTCAAGAACGTCGCCCACCGCAACGGCAAGACCGCGACCTTCATGCCCAAGCCGCTGGTCGGCGACAACGGCAGCGGCATGCACGTGCACCAGTCGCTGGCCAAGGGCGGCGTCAACCTGTTTTCCGGCGACGGCTACGGCGGCCTGTCGCAGACCGCGTTGTGGTACATCGGCGGCATCTTCAAGCACGCCCGCGCGATCAACGCCTTCGCCAACTCCACCACCAACTCCTACAAGCGCCTGGTACCGGGCTTCGAGGCACCGGTGATGCTGGCCTACTCTGCCTCCAACCGCTCCGCGAGTTGCCGAATCCCGTACGTCGCCAACCCTAAGGGCCGCCGCATCGAGATCCGCTTCCCCGACCCGATGAACTCCGGCTACCTGATCTTCGCCGCGCTGATGATGGCCGGCCTGGACGGCATCAAGAACCAGATCGACCCCGGCGCACCGTCGGACAAGGATCTCTACGACCTGCCGCCCGAAGAGGCCAAGGACATCCCCACCGTCTGCCATTCGCTGGACCAGGCGCTGGAAGCCCTCGACGCCGACCGCGACTTCC
>JALYOF010000039.1 GCA_030857025.1 Pseudomonadota bacterium
AATCGAAGTCGTGGGCAGCCTGACCCAGCGCTGCCACGTGCTGGTGGAAAAATCCGGCGGCGAGCGCGACCCGCGCACGGGCATCCTGCAGTTCAACATCCACATCCTCAGCGAAAGCGGCGAGCCCCTAGTGAAAATCACCAACTTCTACGTACGTGCGTTGGTCGCGCCAGCGCCGAAGGCGAGCAGCGGGGCTGAGGACGTGCAACTGGCTTCGATGGCGGTGAATCCGTGATGCAGCCCGCAGCGAGCACCCAGAAAAACGATTACCCGGTCGGCGAGTTCCGGTCGGTCTTCGACGGCAGTGAAAGGTTCCTCGCCGATCACGTGATCCAGGGGCAGAAGATCCTGCCGGGAATGGCCTACCTGGAGATCGCCCGCGGCGCCGTGGCCGGATCGATCACCATGGGCGAGGACTCGATCCTCGTCCTCAGCGACAGCGTTTTCGTCAATGCGTTGACGGTCAAGGAGAAGCGGACGGTCACGACACGGGTCTATCCGGGCGCTGCGGGTCAGTTCGGCGTGGAGGTGAGCACCGACCAGGGCGTGCACTTCCAGAGCAGGGTGTCGGTGCAGAAGCGGTCCGAATACCTCGCCGCAAAAGGCTACCCGGAGCATCTGGACATCGCGCAACTCCGATCCGAGTGCACGCTGCCGGGACCGGCCAAGGCCGCCTTCTACCAGACCTACCGGAACAGGGGCGTCGAACTGGGTCCCTCCCATCGCGGCGTCGATGAAATCTTCCTCAATGGCAAGGGTGAGGGACTGGCGGTGATCCGGCTGCCCGGCGCGGCGGCACGCGGCATGGCGATGGACCCAGGCGCGCTGGACAGCATCATCCAGAGCGGACTGGCCCTGGTCGACAACCCGGAAGCGAACGTGGTGCCCTTCGCCGTGACCAGCACCGTGGTGGTAGGTCCACTCGCCGACACGATGATTGTGTCGAGCCGTCAGGGACCCGGTGGCATGCATTACATCGCCTGCGATGAAGGCGGCGCAGTGCGGGTGATCATCGAAGGGTTCCAGACCCGGGAAATCGATCTGAACGCAAGGCAGGATCGACTGAGCTTTCGCAGGCCGGAGTGGAAAACCGTCGCGCAAGCACCGCCCGGAGACGACCGCCCGATCACCGTCGTGGAAGCCATGGACGACTATGTCGCCACGACCGCGGCGCTGCTGTCCGCCGCGCAGTCGCTGGCGCGCGACAAGGAAGCGAGGTCGGTGCTGGAACTGCACGCGCCGGCGCAAAACCGAATCGTACGCGGCCTCTGGGCTGCGCTCAGGACGGTGGCCACCGAACATCAACACATCGATGTACGCCTGAAGTCCGGGGATGCGTATCTGAACCTGCAGTATCAGGACGCAGACGCGGAGGTCGGCAGCGAATCCACCTGGCAGGATGGCCAGACAGTGCTGATCACTGGCGGACTGGGCGCGCTGGGACGGTTGGTCGCCACCGACATCGCCGAACGCACCACCGGAAGCACGTTGATCCTCCTGGGCAGGAGCGCGCCGGGCGAGGTGGAAACCACGCACATGGAAGCAATCAGGCGTGCGGGCGCGACGGTGATCCATCGCCAGTGCGACATTTCCCGTCTTGACGAACTTGAGCAGATCGTCGCCGAACATTCCGGCATCAACGTTGTCGTCCACGCCGCGGGCCTGATCGATGACGCCCTGATCATCCACAAGACAGCGGAAGCGATGGACAGGGTGATGGCGCCAAAGGTGCTCGGCATCGCCAACCTCGACCGCGCCACGGCTGACTGCCCGATCGAGCTGTTCATCGCCTTCTCGTCCGTCGCCGGCGCGCTGGGCAACGCCGGGCAGTTCGACTACGCGGCCGCCAACGGCTACATGGACGCATACATCGAAGATCGCGCCGCACGGGTGCTTGCCAAGAGCGCACGCGGCCGGTCCCTCAGCATCAACTGGCCGCTCTGGGAGGAGGGCGCGATGCAGCTCGACGACGCCAGTCGCGACAGCCTCGCCAGAGCCTATGCAGTGAAACCCCTGCCAAAAGCGGAAGGCCTCAAGGCCTTGCGCATGGCGATCGGGTCGCCTCACAATACCTTGCTGCCGCTGTACGGTCAGAAGCAGGCCCAGGCCGCACTGTTCGCGCCGCCGAAAGCTGCCGTGGAGTCCCAGCCGCGGGAATCGTCGGCAGAATTCGAGAAGCTGCAGCGCGAGATCCTCAAGGAGATGCGCGGGCAGGCCGCGCAGCACCTGAAGATGAAGCCCAACCAGATCAGCGACACCGAGGACTGGACCAACTTCGGGTTCGATTCCATCCTGATATCCAGCTTCGTCTCGCATCTCAACCAGGTCTACGACCTGAACCTGATGCCGACCGCCTTGTTCGAAGCGTCGAACCTGCAGCGCTTCAGCCATTTCCTGGCCGAGAACCATGGCCGCGAATTGAGGAAGAAGCTTGCTGTCGGCAGCGCAAGGTCTGCCGCCGCGCCCGCGAAGGATGCGGCGCAGAAGTCCGCGCCTGTCGCGACGGACACCTCGGTGACACAGTTCGCGCGGCGCTTCCGCGATGCCTTCCGGAACCGCTCGAGCTATCGCGATGAGGACATCGCCGTCGTAGGCATGAGTTGCCGGATCGCCGGGGCCAACAACCCGGACGAGTTCTGGCGGATGCTGGACGAGGAGCGCGACATGATCAGCGAGATCCCCGCTGACCGCTGGAACTGGCGCGACTTCCCCGGCGTCCGGAAGTGGGGCTCCTTCATGGAAGGCATCGATCAGTTCGATCCGCTGTTCTTCGGTATTTCGCCCGCGGAAGCGGCTTACATGAGCCCGGAGCAGCGCCTGATGATGCAGTCGGTGTGGGAGTGCCTCGAGGATGCGGGCTACGGCGGCGAGCGCCTGAAGGGCACCAACACCGGTATCTACGTCGGTACCGGCCCTACCAGCTACCCCAGCCTGATGGCCCATCTTCCTGTAGAGGCCTATTCGGTCACCGGCGCCGTGTCGTCGGTCGGACCAAACCGCATCAGCTACTACATGGACTGGCATGGCCCCAGCAATCCCGTGGACACGGCGTGCAGCAGTTCGCTCGTGACGGTGCATCGGGCGATTGAAGCGATCCGCGGAGGCCACTGCGACGCCGCGCTGGTCGGCGGAGTCAATGCCCTGCTTGCCCCGGACGTGTACGTCAGCTTCACCAAGTCGGGCATGCTCTGCGAAGACGGTCGTTGCAAGACTTTTTCGGACAAGGCCAACGGTTACGTGCGCGGAGAGGGCGTCGGCATGCTGATGCTCAAGCGGCTCAAGGACGCGCAGAGGGACGGGGACGACATCTACGCGGTGATCAAGGGTGCGGCCGAGAACCACGGCGGACGTACCACGTCGCTCACCGCACCCAATCCCAACGCCCAGGCGGCGGTGATCAGGCGAGCGCTCGATGATGCCGGGGTCGATTTACATCGCGTCGGCTACATCGAATGCCATGGCACCGGCACCGAGTTGGGTGATCCGGTGGAAATCAGCGGATTAAAAACAGTTGCGAAAGCCTGCCTGGATGCGGATGCGGCGATCGGGAAGCAGGAGAACTATCCGTGCTATCTCGGAAGCATCAAGTCGAACATCGGCCATCTGGAGTACGGCGCGGGCGTGGTCGGCATGATCAAGGTCATCCTTCAGATCCGACACAAGAAGATCGCAAGGACTCTGCACTGCGACACTGTCAGCCCGCTTATCGATCTGCGCGGCACGCCCTACCGGGTCGCGCAGGCGGCCTGCGACTGGGAGGTGCCTGCGGGACAGACCCGCATCGGCGGCGTCAGCAGCTTCGGATTCGGCGGCGCCAACGCGCACGTGGTGATCGAGGAGTACGTCGATCGTCCGGTCAGTCGCGCCACGGACTCCGACGATCGCGCGCATCTTCTGGTGTTCTCGGCAAGAAGTACCAGCAGCCTTCACGCGACGCTGCAGGCCTACCCCGAATTCCTGGCCAGGATAGACAAGGATCCGGAGACGCTGCGCCGCATCGCACATACGCTGCAGGTCGGCAGGAGCGAGATGCAGGAACGGATTGCATTCGTTGCCCGTACGATCGAGGAATTCAGTGAGTTGCTGGACGGGTATCTGGCAGCCTCGGACGACTTCTACCACCGCAAGGTATTCCGCGGCTCGGTCAAGGCCGGGACGGGCGACAAGCTCGACGTGGGCGACACCCAGGCGGGCCAGGAGTTCATTTTGAGGCTGGTGGAGACGGGTGAGGTAGAAAAGCTGGCAGAGCTGTGGGTCAGGGGCGCCAAGCTGGACTGGGGGACACTGCGGCTCTAGATGCAGGCAGGTCCCGGGGATTCAAGGAATTAATTCTGGTTTGGAGAAATGGAATGAACGCAGTTGGCATCGAAGCTATGAACGTTTCCGCGGGCACCGCGTTTCTCGATGTGAGAAAACTCTCGGAGCATCGCAAGCTGGACACCACGCGGTTCGACAACCTCCTGATGAAGGAGAAGACCGTCGCGCTGCCGTATGAAGACCCCATCACCTTTGCGGTCAACGCCGCCAAGCCCATCGTCGACGCGCTGAGCCCGGAAGAGCGGGACCGTATCGAGATGGTGATCACCTGTACCGAATCGAGCTTCGACTTCGGCAAGTCGATGAGCACGTACTGCCATTCGCTGCTCGGCCTCAACCGTAACTGCCGACTGTTCGAGTTGAAGAACGCCTGCTATTCGGGCGCGGCCGGCATCCAGATGGCGGTGAATTTCATACTTTCGCAGGCCTCGCCGGGCGCCAAGGCACTGGTGATCGCCACCGACATCTCGCGCTTCATGGTGGAGGAAGGCGGCGATGCCCTGACCGCCGACTGGTCGTTCGCCGAGCCGAGCAATGGTTCCGGTGCGGTTGCGATGCTGATCAGCGACCAGCCGCACATCTTCCAGGTCGACGTGGGTGCCAACGGCTACTACGGTTACGAGGTCATGGATACGTGCCGGCCGACAGTCCATGCCGACGCCGGCGACTCCGATCTTTCATTGCTCTCGTACCTCGACTGCTGTGAAAACGCGTTCCTCGAGTACAAGAAGCGGGTACCCGACGCCGATTACGTCGACACCTTCAGCTACATCACCTACCACTGCCCGTTCGGAGGCATGGTGAAGGGCGCGCACCGCAACATGATGCGCAAGATCGTGCGGGCGAAGCCGCAGGAGATCGAGGATGATTTCCAGCGTCGCGTGATGCCGGGAATCGTCTACTGCCAGCGGGTGGCGAACATCATGGGCGCCACGATGGCGCTGGGCATCGCCAGCACGATCGAGAATGGAGTTATCGATGCGCCGACGCGCATCGGTGCATTCTCGTACGGCTCCGGCTGCTGCTCCGAGTTCTTCAGCGGCGTCGTGCGCAAGGAAAGCCAGCAACGCCTGCGGAAGATGCAGATCAAGGAGCGCCTCGATCGTCGCACCGAGCTGACAATGGAGGAATACGACCAGCTCCTGGTCGGCAGCAATGCCGTCAAGTTCGGGACGCGCAATGTCGTCCTCGACGCCGACTTCATTTCCCGCGCGCGCACGACCATGGGCGAGCCGGTCCTGTTCCTCAAGGAGATCAAGGAGTTCCATCGCGAGTACGAGTGGGTGGGCTGATGGGATCCAGCAACTACACGACTCTGCTCGTACGCTTCGAGGACGATATCGCGTACCTGCAGATCAACCGGCCCGAAGCCAACAACGCGATCAACGACCTCCTGATCGCCGAGTTCAGCTCGGCGCTGGACGAGTGCGACGCACGTGCCAAGATCGTCGTGGTTGAGGGGCTGCCGGAAGTGTTCTGTTTCGGTGCGGACTTCGGCGACATCCAGAAGAGCGTGGACGGCGACGGAAAGGCGCAACAGGATCCCCGTCAGATGTACGACCTGTGGCGCCGACTCGCGACCGGTCCCTTCGTCTCGATCGCCCATGTGCGCGGCAAGGCCAACGCCGGGGGCATCGGATTCGTCGCGTGCTGCGATATCGTCCTTGCGGACTCGGGAGCGGTGTTCAGTCTTTCGGAGATGCTGTTCGGGCTGATGCCCGCGTGCGTGCTGCCTTTCCTGGTTCGTCGGGTCGGTTTTGCAAAAGCCAACTACATGACGCTGACCACACAGCCGGTGCCCGTGCAGCTGGCGCACGCATGGGGCCTGGTCGATGCCTTCGAGGACAACAGCGAGAACCTGCTGCGCAAGAATCTTCTGCGCCTGCGCAGGCTCAACAAGAAGAGCGTGGCCGCCTACAAGCGATACATGAGTTCGATCGA
>JALYOF010000043.1 GCA_030857025.1 Pseudomonadota bacterium
CCGCCCGCATGCGCGAGGCTGGCGAGGCCGGAAGCATCGTCACCCTGCTGTGCGACCGCGGCGCCCGCTATCGCGAGACCCTGTACGACTCGGGCTGGCGGCAGGCGCATGCCATCGACGCCGCACCCTGGCTGGAGCAGCTACGCACGGTGCTCGACTCACCGACCTAGCGCGGCTGGGGAAAGCCCGGGTCGTCGAACCCGCGCGCGTACGCCGCCAGGGCGCGCTGCATCGGCTCCACCGGATGCATGTCGCCGGGATCGGCCGCGAGCGCGCGTGCCCCGTCAGGAGCGGCAGCAGGATGCCGTGCAGCGCCGCATCGGCCTGCGGCGCCAGCTTGCACTTGGCGAAGATGCTTTGGACGTGGCCCTCCAGTTGCGCGGCGAGGCGGCGCACCTGTCCCGGGTCGAGGTGGCCATGGCGGCCATGCTCCAGCGCCGCTACAACGTCGTGCGCGCCGTGCATGCCCGCGCGCAGGGGCGCGTCGGTGGCCCAGCGGGTTGCCGTTGAATGGCTGGCCGGAGGCGGCGCGGGACTGGGATGGTCGTGCTGTGCATGCACGGGCGCGGACAAAGCCATGCCGGTGACGAAGATTGCGGCCAGGATGTCGCTGGACGCGGCCATTATCGGATTCCCCTGTAGTCCACTTGCAGCCAGAGCTTGCGGGTGTCGCGGGCAACGCCCGCGGCGCGGTAGTCGGCGATCTTCAGCAGGCCGCTGAGCCCCTTCGCCAACGGCAGGCTCAGCGACGCATTCCATTCCCGACCGTAGCGGGCGCCGCCGCGGTCGGCGTGGTAGTCGTGCCAGGCCACCTGCCACGCGGGGCGTGCTCCAGCGCGTTCGCGCCCCACGCTGCCGCCCAGGCCGAGGTAACGATCCTCCAAGCCCGCCGACGGCGTCACCAGGAACTTGTCGGCCCACCCGTTGAATGCATGCAGGGTGGCGAGCGGCGTCTGCAGCGCATGGGCGCCATTGCCGCCGAGGTGCTCCCAGCCCGCACGCGCGGTAATGCCGCGTGCGGCGATGTTCGGTTCCACCAGCCAGTAGGTATGGGAGAACCGCTGCGGGTTGTTGGCATGGTCACGCTGGCGGGCGGCTTCCAGCGTCCAGCCAAGCGTGACGGCGGGCAGCGGCCGGGACCCAGCCCAGCGCAGGCCCCAGGTCGCGCTGGAGGCAATCGCGATATCCCGGTCCTCGTGCAGGTAGCAGTAACCGCTTAGCTGCTGTTTGCCGTACTTCCACGCAGCGTTGAACAGGTGGCTGGACAACGCACGTTCGCGGTTGCGCGGATCCAGCGCGTCATCGCCGTTGACGCGGTGCACGCGGTCGAGGAACGCGTAGCGGAGCGACAGGTGCTTGCGTGGCGCGAACTCGAATGCCGCGGAGTCAAAGGTCTGCTCGTTCTGGCGCCATCCGACGTTGCCGATCCAGCGCTGGTTGTCGAACAGCAGGCGCTGACGGCCAAGCGTGGCGGCGGCGCGCGTGCCCCTCCAGCCCAGCCAGGCCTGGTTGAGTTCGACGCCACGCGGATCGATGACGGCCGGGAATGCCGTGCGGCCGTTGGCCCCGCTGTTGTAACGCTGGTTGCCAGCGATGGCTTCGCCTTCCAGCAGCCCCGTCCAGCCCGAGGCCAGGGTCAGCCGCAGGCCCAGGCGTGCGCGCGCGGTGGCGGCGTCGGCGGGGTGGGCAAAAGCGTCGTCCTGGACGCCCTCGTAGCGCATCCGTACATCCCATTCCACGGACGCAACCCCGGGACGCTCCGCGTGGAGCGGAAGCGCAGCGCTGTACAGCGCGAGGGCACACATTGCCAGCAAGGTCTTGGGATACGGCATGGGACGGACCCTTGGGTAGACTCACACCAGCTTCCACCCGCCGTGCGCCGTCCGCGTTGACATGCGTCAAGCGCCGCTTGCCTGGCGACCCCAGCAACTAACCAATTGACCTAGATCAACGCACGGCGTTAGCGGTAGGCACATCCTCGACTGGAATCCACAGCAACTCATTGTCGAAGGGGAATCCAGATGAAACGCACATTCCGGCTGCTTGCCCTCAGCTTCGCCATCGCGCTGGCGCTGCCTGCCTGCCGCGGCGAGGCACCGGCCGACGCGGCCGCCACCTCGAAGACCGACGAAACAGGCGGCTCCGCCAAGGGCGACTTCGGTCCGCCCCAGGGCCAGCCGGTCGAGGCCATCCTGACCGCGCCGCCGCTGGTCCCGCCCGCCACCGGCCGCACCGCACCGGCCAAGGTGATCGTCTCGCTGAACGTGGTCGAGAAAGAGATGGAGATCTCGGAAGGAGTGACCTACACGTTCTGGACGTTCGGCGGCACCGTGCCCGGCAGCTTCATCCGCGTGCGCCAGGGCGACACCGTGGAATTCCACCTGCGCAACATGCCGGACAGCAAGATGCCGCACAACATCGACCTGCACGGCGTGACGGGTCCCGGTGGCGGCGCGGCGTCCAGCTTCACCGCGCCCGGCCACGTCAGCCGCTTCAGCTTCAAGGCGCTCAATGCCGGCCTGTACGTCTACCACTGCGCCACTGCGCCGGTGGGCATGCACGTGGCCAACGGCATGTACGGCCTGATCCTGGTCGAGCCGCCGGAAGGCCTGCCGAAGGTCGACCGCGAGTACTACGTGATGCAGGGCGACTTCTACACCACCGGCAAGTACCGCGAAAAGGGCCATCAGCCCTTCAACATGGAAAAGGCGATCGACGAGAACCCGACATACGTGCTGTTCAACGGCATGGAGGGCTCGCTGACGGGTGACAAGGCGCTGCAGACCAAGGTCGGCGAAACCGTGCGCCTCTATGTCGGCAACGGCGGCCCAAACCTGGTGTCGAGCTTCCACGTGATCGGCGAGATCTTCGACAAGGTCTGGTACGAAGGCGGCACCAAGTTCCAGGAGAACGTGCAGACCACCCTGATCCCGGCCGGCGGCGCGGCAATGATGGAATTCCACATGGAAGTGCCCGGCAGCTACGTGCTGGTCGACCACAGCCTGTTCCGCGCCTTCAACAAGGGCGCGCTGGGCATCCTCAAGGCCGAAGGGCCGGAGAACAAGGCGATCTACTCCGGCAAGGAAGTGGACGCCGTGTACATCGGCGACCGCGCCAACGCCAACATGGCCGCCGTCACCACTGCCGCGACGTCCGCGAAGGCCGGGGCGCTCACCGTCCAGGAACAGGTCGACGCCGGCAAGGCGCTGTTCGCCGGCACCTGCTCCACCTGCCACCAGCCGGACGGCAAGGGAATGGAGGGCGTGTTCCCGCCACTGGCCGGTTCCGACTACATCAAGGCCGATCCGAAGTCGCTGCCGCGGGTCATCCTGCATGGCCTGGTCGGCCCGGTGAAGGTCAATGGCAAGGACTACAACTCCAACATGCCGCCCATGAGCCAGCTCACCGATGACGAGGTGGCGAACATCAGCACCTACGTGCTCAACAACTGGGGCAACCCGGGCGGCCGGGTGACCAAGGACGAGGCCGCGGCGATCCGCGCCGCCAAGCCGGCCAACGCGTCCGACGGACACTGAGCCATGCGCCTGCGCGCCGCCCTGTTGCTCGCCCTGGTTCCGCTCGCCGGCCTCGCCGCCGGTGCCGCGGGAACCAAATATGCGGCCATCGCGGGTGGTCCGTTCCGTTCCGCCCTGAAGTACGAAGACACCCCGAACGGTGTGCGGGTGGCGCCGTTCGCGCTGATGCGGACGCCAGTCAGCAATGCGCAGTTTTTGGCGTTCCTGAAGCGCAACCCGCAATGGCAACGAGATCGCGTGTCACCCGTGTTCGCCGAGCAGCGGTACCTGTCGCACTGGGCGTCGCCCACCGAGCTTGGCGATGCCGCTCGGCCGGAGCAGCCAGTGATCTGGATGAGCTGGTTTGCGGCCAACGCGTATTGCGAATCGATCGGTGCGCGCCTGCCGACCTGGCAGGAGTGGGAATTCGTCGCTGCCGCGGACGAGACCCGGCCCGACGCGCGCGGCGATCCGGCCTGGCGCGAACGCATCCTGGCCTGGTACTCGCGCCCGTCCAGCACTGCCTTGGCGCGCGTGGGCTTGCAGGCACCGGATGTCCACGGCGTGCAGGACATGCACGGACTGGTGTGGGAGTGGACCGACGACTATTCCTCGCTTCTGGTCGATGCCGATAACCGCAAGCAGGGCGATGCCGACACCGCGAAGTTTTGCGGTGCGGGCGCCTTGGCGATGGACGATCGCGAGAACTACGCCGTGTTGATGCGGGTGGCCATGCTGTCGTCTCTTGGCGGGGCGGACGCCACCGCCAATATGGGTTTCCGTTGTGCGAGGGCTGCGAAGTGACCAGGACATTGCAAGGCCGCACGTTCGTCACGGGCCTGCTGCTGCTCGCCGTTGGAGTGTTGTCGGTTCCAGCGTTCCCGGCGGGCAAGACGGCGCCGCCGCCGGCCGATTCGCTATACCAGTTGTCGTTGCCGCTCACTGACCAGGACGGCAACAGCGCGGACTGGCGCACGCGCCGCGGCAAGCCGCAATTGGTGGCGATGTTCTATACGTCCTGCCAATACATCTGCCCGTTAATCGTGGATTCCGCCAAGGGGATTGAACGCCAGCTGGACGCGACGCAGCAGAAGCGGCTGGGGATTCTGCTGATCAGCATGGATCCGAAGAACGACGTCCCGGCGACGCTGAAGACCGTGGTGGACAAGCGCAAGCTCGATACAAGACGTTGGACGCTGGCCTCGCCAACCGAGAAGGACGTGCGCGCATTGGCGGGCCTGCTCAGTGTCCGCTACCGAAAGCTGGCCGATGGCGGATTCAACCACAGCAGCGCACTGGTCCTGCTGGACGCCAATGGGCGCATCCTCTCCCGAACCGAACGCATGGGCAGTAATCCGGATCCGGCGTTCGTGGCGGCCGTGAAAAAGGCGCTGCGCTGAGGTCGCGTCCGGCCGGCGAGCCTCGCTTCTTGGCGCGCACGGCCTCCACCTTATGACCACTTGCAGCGGAATGCAGGGCGTTGTCGTCGATGAACCAGTCCGTCGAGCATGCCCTGCAATCACGCCGTCCTCATGCAGTTGGCTGAAGTTGCGGTGGTTCCAGCCCGAACATAGGCTGGCGGGGGACCGGCGCGACCTGGAATTGCCAGGCATGGAGCGGCCCGATGCGCTTGCCCTACCGATCCCACCGACACTGACTCTCAAAGGTCATCCCATCCTCGTCGAAATTACTCCCGGCCAGCGCCGGCCCATCCGATGCTGATGAAACACCTGATCCGGATCGCCAAGGGCCGCGAACAGGATCCAGAGAACGCCTCGCAAGTGATTTACAGCGTGTAGCTCTGAACGCTTGATTGCAGCTTCCAACTGCCCCGGACTTGACGCAGATCAGGGGATTCACGTCCTCGAACCACTACGCTACACATGCAGGCGCTGGTGCTCCCAGCGAGCAACGCCACCGCCATGACACGCATCCAGTGATGTTCCTCCGCGACCACCAATGAGAACCCACATGACCACGAGAGCCCCCATCGAAGCAAACTTGGTCCTAGACAGCCACCACGAAATCGGCGACTGGTCAGACCGCACCGCCCTCGCGATTACCCGCAGCCTGCGTTTCTTGGCGGACACCTTTTTCGCCAAGCGCTACGGCAATCGGGCGATCGTGCTGGAAACCGTCGCTGCGGTGCCGGGCATGGTTGGCGCGGCGCTGATCCACCTCCGCTGCTTGCGCTGGATGCGCAGCGACGAGGGCTGGATCCGCACGTTGATGGACGAGGCCGAGAACGAACGCATGCACCTGATGACATTCGTCGAGATCGCTCGTCCGAGCTGGCTGGAACGCATGTTAGTACTGGTGGCGCAAGCCGGGTTCTTTACCTTCTTCTTGTTTCTGTACATCGTGTCCTCGCGCACCGCGCACCGGCTGGTGGGATACTTCGAGGAACAGGCGGTTTACAGCTACACGCAATACCTGGAAGAGATCGATGCAGGCCGCGTCGATAACGTGCCCGCACCGCAGATCGCGATCGACTACTGGCAGTTGCCGGCAAACGCGCGACTGCGCGACGTGGTCCTCGCGGTTCGCGCCGACGAGGCCGAACACCGCGACGTCAATCATGCCTTCGCCGACACCCTGGGCGGAAACCCTGCCTCGCTCGCCATCAGGACTGGCTGATCATCGGAAGTGCCCACGCAATCCGCACGCGGTGCACTGGCCTCGATGTCCGCTATGGGTCGTGGATTCAACCGGTGGATGCGGACTGCTCGACAGATAACGCCTTACAAGTTGGCGTCGATCAACTCGCGCGCGCCCTGCGCCAGTAAGGATTCAGCAACCGCCAGTCCAAGGTTGTCCGGCGCATCGCGGCCGCCGTTCGCGTCAGCTCGCACGCAATGACCATCCGCGACCGAACCCACCAGGCCAGACAGGTACAGCTGCTGGCCATCCAGCCGCGCGTACGCGGCCACCGGCACATGGCAACTGCCGTGCAGGGCGCGGTTCATCGCCCGCTCGGCGCTGACGCAGGCGCGCGTATCGGCATCGTCGAGCGCGGCGCATAGGGCGGCAACGGCAGGAGCATCGTCGCGGCACTCGATCGCGATCGCGCCCTGCGCCGGCGCCGGCAACCAGCCCGGCGCATCCAGCCGGGTGCGGATGCGATCATCGAACCCCAGCCGCTGCAGGCCAGCGCAAGCCAGCACGATGGCGTCGTAATCGCCGGCATCGAGCCTGGCCAGGCGCGTGTTGACGTTGCCGCGCAGGTCCAGCAGTGTGAGGTCCGGCCGCAGTCCACGCAGCTGCGACTGCCGTCGCAGCGACGAAGTGCCCACGCGCGCGCCCAGCGGCAGCGCATCGACGCCATCGAAGCGGTTGCTCACGAAGGCGTCGGCATGGTCGCCGCGGGCCAGGATTGCCGGCAAGGTGAAGCCCGGCTCCAGTTCCATCGTCACGTCCTTCAGCGAATGCACCGCGCAATCGGCATCGCCGCGTTGCATCGCCAGTTCCAGTTCCTTGAGGAACAGGCCCTTGCCACCGATCGCCGCCAGCGACCGGTCCAGCACCTCATCTCCGCGCGTGCTCATCGGCACCAGCTGGACCTGCAAGCCAGGGTGGGCGACGCGCAGGCGGGCGGCCACGTGTTCGCTCTGCCACAGGGCGAGCGGGCTCTTGCGGGTGGCGATGCGCAGCGTGGTCATGTGGGCATTATCGCCGCTTCAAGCGCCGCGTCGCTTGGTACCACTACAGGTGCTTCAGCGTCTCGCGCAACTGCGCCACGCACCGCCGGCTCACTTCCAGTGGATGGTCGCCATGGCGCAGCACCGCCTGGGTGTGGCCGTCGCCGATGCGGCGCAGTTCGATGATCTCGTGGCGGGCGACCAGGCAGTTGCGGTGGATGCGCACGAAGCGTTCGCTGAATTCGTGTTCCAGCGACTTCAGCGATTCCTCGATCAGGTCCTCGCCGCGCACGTGGTGGACCACCACGTATTTTTCCTCGGCCTGCAGGTAGTGGATGTCCTCGATCGGGATCAGCCGCAGGCTCCCGCGCAGGCGCGCGCACAGGTGGGTGCGGCGTTGGCCGCCGCCCTCGTCGCCATCGTGCTGGGCGCGCCCGGCGGCGAAGGTACGCACGCGGTCAAGCGCGGCGGAAAGGCGCTCCGCTCGCACTGGCTTGACCAGGTAATCGATCGCCTGTGCGTCGAACGCGGACAGTGCGTGGGCATCGAATGCGGTGCAGAACACCACCGCCGGGCGCGGCTCGAACGCAGCCAGGTGGCGCGCGGTTTCCAGCCCGTCGATGCCCGGCATCGAGATGTCCAGCAGCACCAGATCCGGGTGGTGCTCGGCGCAGCCATGCAACGCGGCATGGCCGTCGCCGGCCTCCGCCACCACCACCACCCCGGCTTCGCTGGCCAGCAGGGCGCGCAGGCGGTCGCGCGCCAACGGCTCGTCGTCGGCAATCAGCACCCGCATCGGCCCAGCCGTCATGTCCCTACCTCGGCGCCGAGTGGCACCAGGAATTCCGCCTGATAGTAGCCCTCGTCCCAATGCCCGGTCATCTGCGCGCGCTTGCCGAAGGCATAGGCCAGGCGCTGGCCAATGCTGTGCTGTGCATGATGGGCGCCGCCGCCCAGCGCTTCATGCTCGCGCGGCGGCGGTGCCGGATTGCGCACCCACACGCGCAGGTGCCGGGCCTGTTGCTGCAGGCCGATCTCGATGGTGCCGCCCGCGGGCAGGCGCGAAATTCCATGCAGCACCGCGTTCTCCAGCAACGGCTGCAGTACCAGCCGCGGCAACGGCTGCGACCACGGCAGAGGCTCCTCGCGCTGCCAGTGCACGCGCAGGCGATCACCCAGGCGCAGCTGTTCGATGGCGAGGTAGCGTTCTGCCAGCGCCACTTCCTCGGCCAGGCTGGAATCGCCGGCCCCCGCGCCCAGCGCCGCGCGGAACAGGTCCGACAGGTCCAGCACCGCGCGTTCGGCCACCACCGGGTCGTGGCGCACCAGGCTGGCGATGGTGTTCATGCTGTTGAACAGGAAGTGTGGGCGGATCCGCGCCTGCAGCGCGTCGGCCTCCGCGCGCGCGCTGGCGCGGACCTGCGCGCGCCAGGCGTCGATGGCGTAGAGATAAGGCAGCACCGTGGCCACCACCACTGCGGTCATGGCCGCGCTGCCGGCGGCGAAGCGCTGCACCGACACGGCCTCCGGCACCATGCCGGTTCCGAGGTTGCCATCGATCAGGTACAGCATCGCGGCGCCCAGCGCAGCCACCAGCGCCGCCAGCAACAAGGCCAGCGCGCCACCGATCAGGCGCGGCAGTCGTGACAGCCCGGTGCGGACCACGCACAACAGCACCGACACGGTCAGCGCCAGCCACAGCGCGAACCCGCTGGCCGACACGAAGCGTCCCGGCGTCCACGCCGCGCCGCCGTCGGGCGCCAGCGCGATCAACAGCACCACCAGTTCCGCCACCGCCAGCATGGTCGCCAGCCGCGTCAGCCGGCACAGGTCCGGCAACCACGGGGTGGCAGGCGACGCGTCGGTCATCTCAGCCAGCGGCGAAGCGCGCCGTCATCCAGTCGCCAAGGTCGCGGATCTCGTCGGCGCAGACGGCGTGCTGCATCGGATAGCGCTCCCACTGCACGTCGAACCCGAGCGTGCGCAACGCGGTGGCACTCATTTCGCCGCCGGCGTACGGCACCACCGGATCGAACTGGCCGTGCGCCATGAACACGGGTTGCGATGCAGCCTGCGGCCGCAGCATCGCTTGCGCTAGCGGCATGGGGATTGGCAGGTAGGTCGACAACGCGATCAGGCCGCCCAGCGGTTGCGCGCGCGCGATACCCGCGGCGAGCGTGACCGCCCCGCCCTGCGAGAAACCGGCCAGCAGGATGCGGTCCGCCGGGATGCCGCGCTCGGCCTCTTGTTCGATCAATGCATCCACCTGCGCCACCGATTCGGCCACGCCTTCGTGGTCGGCGCGGTTGGCCAGGTCGACATCGCGGATGTCGTACCACGCGCGCATGCGCGCGCCGCCGTTGATGGTCACTGCGCGCACCGGCGCATGCGGGAACACGAAGCGGATCGGGGGCCATTCGCGGCGCACCAGTTCCGGCACGATCGGCGCGAAGTCGTTGCCGTCGGCGCCGAGGCCGTGCAGCCAGATCACGCTCCACGCCGGGGAGGAACCTGTTTCCTGCTCGACCGTTTCCAATGCCTGCGCCATTGCGCGTCGCTCTCCTTGCAGACCAATGCGGCCAGTCTAATCCCGCTCACGTGCAGCAGCATGCGCGGCAGTACTCACGCTCGGTGACATGGGCCCACCAGGACTCGAACCTGGAACCAAAGGATTATGAGTCCTCTGCTCTAACCATTGAGCTATAGGCCCGCCGTGCCGGAATTGTAGCGGCGGAACGCAACAAGCCCGCCGGTGGGCGGGCTTGTTGCGTGCGGGCAGCAGCGGCTCACTCGATGTCGAGGAAGCTCCGCAGCGTTTCCGAGCGGCTGGGGTGGCGCAGCTTGCGCAGGGCCTTGGCTTCGATCTGGCGGATGCGCTCGCGGGTGACGTCGAATTGCTTGCCGACTTCTTCCAGCGTGTGATCGGTGTTCATGTCGATGCCGAAGCGCATGCGCAGCACCTTGGCTTCGCGCGGGGTCAGCCCGGCCAGCACGTCGCGAACAGTCTCGGTGAGGTTGATGTTGACGGTGGCCTCGACCGGGGACTCGACGTTGGTGTCCTCGATGAAATCGCCGAGGTGGGAATCCTCGTCGTCGCCGATCGGCGTTTCCATCGAGATCGGTTCCTTGGCGATCTTCATGACCTTGCGGATCTTGTCCTCGGGCATGTCCATCTCTTTCGCCAGTTCTTCCGGCGTCGCCTCGCGGCCGTACTGCTGCAGCTTCTGCCGGCTGATGCGGTTGAGCTTGTTGATCGTCTCGATCATGTGCACCGGAATGCGGATGGTGCGCGCCTGGTCGGCAATCGAGCGGGTGATCGCCTGGCGGATCCACCACGTGGCGTACGTGGAGAACTTGTAGCCGCGGCGGTATTCGAACTTGTCGACCGCTTTCATCAGGCCGATGTTGCCCTCCTGGATGAGGTCCAGGAACTGCAGGCCGCGGTTGGTGTACTTCTTGGCGATCGAGATCACCAGGCGCAGGTTGGCCTCGACCATTTCCTTCTTGGCCTTGCGCGCGCGCGCTTCGCCATAGGCCATGGTGCGGCTGATTTCCTTGAGGTCGGCCAGGGTGATCTGCATCGCCTGTTCGGTCTCGATCGTCGCCTTCTGCTCGGCGATGATCAGGTCCTTGACGTCACGCAGGCCCGAGGACCACTTCTGCTTGCGCTTGAGCAGCTCGTCGACCCACTCCAGGTTGGTCTGGTTGCCGTCCCACGAACGGATGAAGTCCTTGCGCGGCATCTTCGCCACGCGGGTGGACAGCTCCAGGATGCGGCGCTCGTGGCGCTTGAGCTCGGCCACGGTGTCGCGCAGGTTGCGCACCAGGCGGTCGGTCAGCGGCAGCGGCAGCTTGAGGTTGACGAACACCGCGGCCATGTCCTCGCGCAGCTTGACCACCGACTTGTGGCTCGGGCCGTGCTTGGCGTAGGCCTTCTCGAACGAGGCGTAATCGGCGATCAGCGAACCGAAGCGCGACTCGACCTCGATCGGGTCCGGCCCGGTCGGGCCTTCCTCGACGGCTTCATCGTCGTCGTCGTCATCGGAGTCGTCGTCGCTCTCTTCGTTGGACGCTTCGGCGGTCGCCGTGGGCGCGGGCGTCGGCGCGGGTTCGTCCTGCAGGTCGAGGAAGCCGACCAGCACCTCGGCCAAGCGCTTCTTGCCGGCCTTGTGCTGCTCGAAGTCGTCCAGGACGATCTTGATCGTGCTCGGGAACAGCGCCAGCGAGGCCTGGACCTGGTTGAGGCCTTCCTCGATGCGCTTGGCAATGGAGATTTCGCCCTCGCGGGTCAGCAGCTCGACCGTGCCCATCTCGCGCATGTACATGCGCACCGGATCGGTGGTGCGGCCACCTTCGGCGTCCAGCCCGGTCAGCGCGGCGGCGGCTTCCTCGGCGGCGCTCTCGTCGATCTCGCGGCCGCTGGTGCTGCTGTCGCCCAGCGACAGGGTGTCGGCATCGGGCGCCATCTCATGGACCTGGATGCCCATGCCGTTGATCATGCTGATGATGTCTTCGATCTGCTCCGGATCGACGATATCGTTTGGCAGGTGATCATTGACCTCTGCGTAGGTCAGGTAGCCTTGCTCCAGGCCCTTGCTGATCAGCTGCTTGATGTCGGACTGTGGGGCCTGACGTTCTATGGCCATAGGGCTGTGCAACCACTTTGTGAAGGGGTGGGGAACCAACCATTATACCAGCGCACTGCCGGCTCCGTCGGGACGGGAGGCAGGGGTCCTCAGTGTGCGCAACGTATTCCTGCGCGGTTTCAGGCCCGCAGGAGGAAGGTTACCGGGCCATCATTGACCAGGCTCACGACCATATGGGCCCCGAAACGGCCGCTTTCCACCCCGCCGGTGTGACGGGCGCGGCATGTGTCGAGCAATCGGTTGAAGACAGGTTCAGCCAGTTCAGGTGGTGCGGCGGTGCTGAAGCCCGGCCGCATGCCGCTGCGGGTGTCGGCCGCGAGGGTGAACTGGCTGACCAGCAGCAGCCCGCCGCCGGTGTCGCCCAGGCTCAGGTTGAGCCGCTGCGTCGCATCGGGAAACACGCGATAGCCCAGCAGTCGCTCGGCCATGCGCGCGATCTGCGCCTCGCCATCGCCCGGCTCGATGCCGACCAGCCCGAGCAGGCCGGGACCGATCGCGCCGATGATCTGGCCATCGACGCGCACGGAGGCTTCGGTGACGCGCTGGATCAGGACGATCATGGGCTGACCTCGTGTCGGGTGACGCTGCGGTTATCGGCGATGCCGGGCCTGCACGCAAGCGCGCCCGCGCAGGCGGGTCGGCGCCAGCGTTTACACTCGCGGCGATGAACGACCTGCTCGCCCGTGTGCTGTACCTGCTCACCGCCGCACTGATGCGGCTGCCGTGGAACTGGCTCCAGACGGGCGCCAGTGTGTTCGCGGCGCGGATGCTCCGCCGCAACACGCGCGGCAGCAAGGTCGCGCGGCGCAACCTGGAGATCGCCTACCCGGAGATGCTGCCGGGCCAGCGCGAGCAGATGCATCGCGACGTCGTGCACGGCGCGGTGCGCCAGGCGGTCGAGACGCTGCGGCTGTGGACGCGGCGGCATGCCGAGAACCTCAAGCTGATCCGCGAACACCACGGCGTCGAGCACCTGGAAGCGGCGATCGCGGCGGGGAAGGGCGTGATCATCGCCGCGCCGCATTACGGCAACTGGGAGCTGCTCAACCAGTGGCTGTCAGCGCGCACGCCGCTGGCGATCCTGTACGCGCCGCCGGATTCGCCGGTGATGGACGCGTTCCTCAACCGCGTGCGGGCCGCGGCCGGTGGCGATGCGCAGCGCGTGATCCAGATCCGCGCCGAACGTTCGGCGGTGCGCCAGCTGTTCAAGCACCTGGAAGGCGGCGGCGTGGTCGGCATTCTCCCGGACCAGCAGCCCAAGCAGGGCGAGGGCGAGTTCGGGCCGTTCTTCGATGTTCCCGCGCTGACGATGCCGCTGCTGGGGCGCCTGGCCGCGCGCACCGGCGCGCCGGTGCTGCTGGCCTACTGCGAACGCGTCGATGCCCATGCCGGTCGCTCCGGGCCGGGTTTTGCGCTGCACATCGAACCCGCGCCGAAGGACGTGGCCGACCGCGATCCGGTGATCGCCGTATCCGCGCTCAACCGCGCGATCGAGCACATCGCCCGCCGCGACCCCGCGCAGTACCAGTGGACCTACAAGCGCTATTCGCTGCGCCCGTCGGGCCTGGGCAAGGACAACCCGTACTGGCCCGACTGCTACTGACATCTTCCGACCGGCGACGGGAACCGCGATGCATGGCGTCGTGGTCCCGCCGCCCTCCGCCGCAATACCGAGGCACCGACCGCATGCACCAGCCCGACGCAACCGCACCGCCGCTCGACGAAGCGACAGCCGAACCCACCTGGCAGCCGCTGCCGACGCGCTCGCGGCTGGTGTTCCTGGTCGGCACGGTGCCGGGCTTCGCGTTGATCGGGCTGGTCACCGGGTCGCTGATGGGCGGCATCGGCAACGGCTGGGCCGCGCCGCTGGGCGGTGGCGCGACCGGGTTGCTGATCGGCGCGCTGTTCGGCCTCTGGCTCGGGCTCAAGCAGTACCGCTACACGTTCTGGCGGCTCGACAGCGACGGCCTGGCGGTTCGGCGTGGCCGCTTGTGGCAACGCGAGACCCGCGTACCCACGACGCGCGTGCAGCACCTGGACATCAAGCGCGGACCGCTGCAGCGCGGGCGCGAACTGGCGACGCTGATCGTGCACACCGCCGGCACCCGCCACAGCGCGGTGACCATTCCCAACCTGGATGCCGCCGACGCCGAACGCCTGCGCGACACGCTTTCGGTGCAGATCGACCATGACCACGAGGCCTGAGGACGCGCCGGTGACGGAGGGCACCGATCCGCACGAGGCCGCGCCCTTGCAGCGGCCGGTCGACGCAGGCGGCGATGTTGCCATCGAGCCTGCCGCCGATGTCACAGAGGCCGATGCCGAGCGCCGGCTGCACCCGATGTCCTGGCTGTTCGTGTTGCTGGCGCAGCTGCGGCAGTTCGTCGTGCCGCTCGTCGCGTTGCTGGTGCTCGGCCGCGGCGGCGATGGCAACGAGTTGTGGCCGCTGATCGGCGTGGGCGCGCTCGCGCTGGCGTCGATCTGGCAGTACTTCACTTACCGCTACGGCGTCGCCGGCGACAGCCTGGTGGTGCGCAGCGGGGTGTTCGAACGCAGCCTGCGGGTGATCCCGTTCGCGCGGATCCACAACGTCGCCCTGCAGCAGACGCTGCTGCATCGCATCTTCGGCGTCGCCGAAGTGCGGCTGGAGTCGGCCGGCGGCAGCAAGCCGGAAGCGGAGATGCGCGTGCTGCGGATGTCGGACGCGCTCGCGCTGGAGACGCTGGTGCGCCAGCGCGGTGCCAGCATCGCGGCGGTGCCGGGACAGGCCACCCAGGCCAGCGAGGCGGACACGCTGCTGCAGCTGCCGGTCGGCGAGGTGTTGCGCCTGGGGCTGGTATCGAACCGCGGCATGATCGTGGTCGGCGCGGCGATCGCGGCGGTGTCGCAGTCCGGATCGCGCGTGATTCCCGAGCTCTTCCGCAGTTGGGGCGAGGTGCTGTTCGGCTGGGCCGGGCAGCGCCAGTTCGGGCCGGCGGAGTACGTGCTGGCGGCGATCAGTCTGGTGCTGATGGCGGTCGTGCTGCTGCGGCTGTTTTCGGTGCTGATCGCGCTGTTGCAGTACTACGGATTCACCCTCAGCGAACACGGGCGGCGGCTCACGGTCGAGCGTGGGCTGCTGGCGCGCTGGCGCACGAGCGCGTCGCGGCGGCGCATCCAGGCATGGACCCTGCGCGAAGGCCTGCTGCACCGCTGGCTGCGGCGGCAGAGCCTGGAGGTCGATACCGCCGTCGCCGAGCAGCAGAACCAGCAGCGCGCGCTGCGCGAGCTGGCACCGATCGCGACGCCGGATGCATGCGAATCATTGATCGCGCGCCTGCTGCCGAACGCGCAGTGGTCGCAGCTGCCGTGGCATCCCCTGCCGGTCAGCGCCTGGTGGCGCATGTTCCTGCCTTCGCTGCCGGTGGTGCTGATCGCCACCGCGCTGCTGACGTGGCGCTTCGGCGGCTGGGGCGCGCTGGCGCTGCTGTGGCTGCCGTGGTCGGCGTTCGCCGCGTGGCGCCGTGCGCTGCGCGCGGGTTACGCGGTCGGGGACGATCTGGTCGCGGTGCGCGGTGGCTGGGTCGACCGCCACTGGCGCTTCGCCGAGATCGACAAGCTGCAGGCGCTGCAGCTGACCCGCGGCCCGCTGGATCGTCGCCTGGGCACCGCGACCCTGTGGCTGGATACGGCCGGGGCCGGCGCGATGTCGCCGCCGTTGCGGATCCGGTTCCTGCCCGATGCGCAGGCGCGCGAGCTGTACGAACAGCTGTCGCGCACCCTGGCGAGGCGTCCGCTGCGCTGGTGAGGCATGTGGCGGCCGCCGTTGCCGTCAGTTCGTGGGATCGACTTCTTTCCTGATCCCGAACTGCGTCCACGTCCGCCGGCCGCTGCGCGTTTCCGCGCGCAGCGCGCGATTGAAGGCGATGCTGTCGGCGGTTGCGTAACTGCGCTTGTGGTCCAGGTGCACCACCACCGCGCGATAGCGGATGCGCTTGCCGCGGATGCCGGCGTTCTCCAGGCGCTCGCCGAACTCGCGGTCCTGCCCGCCGTAGCGCATGCGCTCGTCGAAGCCGTTGATCGCGAGCATGTCGGCCTTCCACCCCGACGCGTTGTGGCCGTTCCAGCTGGCGCGCGCCGGGCTGATCATGTCGAGCAACCGGCTACCGATCGGCCCTGCGGTGAGTTTGAGGTCGCGATGCGAGCGGCTCATGCCATGGGCGTGCAGCCAGCGCGCATCGAAGCAGCGTTGCGAGCGGATGTCGTCGGCGGTGATCGCCACGCTCGTGTCCATCGGCAGCTTGTGGTATCCGCCGGAAAGGAACCGGCCCGGCGCGCGCAGGCGCAGGTGGGTGGACACGAAATCCGCGCGCGGAATGCAGTCGCCGTCGGTGAAGATGAGGTAGTCCGCGGTGGCCTTCGCGATGGCGTCGTTCATTGCCTCGCACTTGCGGAAGCCTTCGTCGGGCTGCCACAGGTGCCGCACCGGCACGCGCAACTGCGGGCGCAGCGCGTCGATGCGCTCGCGGGTGTCGTCGCGGCTGCCGTCGTCGGCGACCAGCACCTCGAAATCCGCGCGATCCTGCGCGCCGAAGCCGATCAGCACCTTCTCCAGCCAGTCGGGCTGGTTGTAGGTGGTAAATATCACGCTGGCGACGGGGGACGACGACATGGCGAACGCTGCGATCCGGACGGCGGCCAAGGTTACCCTGCGCAGGCACTGGTCGGCGTATCCCGCGCCGGCCCCGATCGAAACCGCAGGCTCCCCGATGACCACCGCCGCCCACCGTCCACGCATCTCCGCCACGGTGATCACCTTCAACGAGGCCGACCGCCTGGGAGACTGCCTGGCGTCGCTGCGGTTCTGCGACGAGATCGTTGTGGTCGATTCCGGTTCGACCGACGCGACCTGCGCCATGGCCGAAGCGGCGGGCGCACGCGTGCTGTTTCGCGCGTTCGACGGGTTCCGCAGCCAGAAGCAGTTCGCCGTCGAGCAGGCCGCGCACGACTGGATCCTCAGCCTGGATGCCGACGAGCGGCTCACCCCCGAACTGCAGGCGTCCGTCGAAGCCGCGCGCGAGGCGGGATTTTCCGATGCCGCCGGCTACCGGTTCGCGCGCTGCTCGGAATATTTCGGGCGCTTCCTGCGCCACGGCAACGCCTATCCCGACCGCAAGCTGCGCCTGTTCGACCGTCGCCGCGGCGGCTGGCGCGGCGAGCGCGAGATCCACGAGACCGCCACGGTCGACGGCCCCGTGCAGACCCTGCGCGGTGATCTGCTGCACCTGCCGTTCCGTTCGTTCGAGCACCAGCTCGCCAAGAGCCACCAGTACTCGCAGATGATGGCCGAGCACGCCCATGCCCGCGGCAAGCGCGCCACCTGGAGCAAGCTGGTGCTGGCGCCGGCGTGGCGTTTCTGGCGCGGCTACGTGCTGCGCGGAGGCTTCCGCGACGGCTGGCCGGGCCTGATCTATGCGTATGTCACCGCGAACACCGCGCGACAGAAGACGATCCGGCTTTGGCTGCTGCAGAAGGGCTTGTCCGGGAAGGGCATCGGGCAAAGGTGATGTCCTGGAAGCAGGCTTCAGGCGCGAAGAAATAGCGGAGGTAATCTGTGCCAACGGTGTCAGGGGAAGCGGAAGCGCATTGCTCCTCCGAATCTCGCAGCCGAGGAGCCTCGGCTCTCTCTCCCTCCGGGAGAGGGTTGGGGTGAGGGGTCGGAGTATGGGGTTGATGACATGCCGCTCGACCCGGAACGCGTGCGCTGCTTCCGCTCCATCGTGGAGATCAGCGCCAAGCCGGCCCCTCAGCCCCAGCCCCTCTCCCGCTGGGAGAGGGGAGCAAAGGCGACCGCGGCTGAACCCACTTCCAATCAGCTTCGGGTCTTCAAACCTCAGTCTTCCGCAGCTCAGCGCATCGCGCGCCCTTACGGCGTCTGCCAGCCAGTAGCCTTGCGCAAACGCGCATAGAAGAACCCGTCGCCGCCACCTTCTCCTGGCAGGCGCTGGTGGCCTGCGGGGGCGCCGTTGACGGTCACCGCGCGTCCAAATCGTTCGTCCAATGTTTCCAGCGAAGCATCCGGCCTGCGCGCGAGGAAGGCCGCCACCTGCGCGTCGTTCTCCGACTTGAGGATCGAGCAGGTGGTGTACAGCAGCACGCCGCCGGGTGCGACGGTGCTCCACAGCGCGTCGAGCAACCGCGCCTGCAGCGCTCCGAGCGCGACCACGTCGGTTTCGCGCCGGTGCAGCAGCACGTCGGGCTGGCGTCGCACGATGCCGGTGGCGGAGCAGGGCGCATCCAGCAGCACCGCGTCGAACGGCATGCCATCCCACCAGGACGCGGTTTCAGCGGCATCGGCCGCGATCAGGCGCCCGCGCCCGGCAAGTCCGAGTCGGGCGAAGCCGGTCCGCATGCGGCGCAATCGCGCCGGGTCGATCTCGATCGCGACCAGCTGCAGCTGCGGGTCGCGCTCCAGCAGGTGCGCGGCCTTGCCACCAGGCGCGGCGCAGGCGTCGAGCACGCGAGCGCCGGCGGGAGGCGCCAGCGCATCGGCGACGCGCTGCGCGGAGGCGTCCTGCACCGACACCGCGCCGGTATCGAAGTCCGGCAACATTGCGATCGGCACCGGCGTATCCAGTCGCAGCGCATCGGCGAGCGAGGAATCGACGAGTCCCTCAATGCCCGCCTCCCGCAGGCGCGCGGCATACCCATCGCGACTGCCGCGGCTCGGGTTCACCCGCAGCCACAGCGGCGCGGCGATGGCACTGGCGACGAGGATCGCGTCGCTTTCATCGCCCCAGTCGCGCTGCAACTGCTCGCGCAGCCACCGTGGCCAGTGTGCATGCGGGTCGCCCGGCGGCAGGCCTTCGCGCTGGGCGCGGCGCAGCAGCGCGTTGACGAGGCCGGCCTGGTGTTCGTGACCGAGCATGCGCGCGGCTTCAACCGTGGCCGCGACCGCCGCATGCGCGGGCAGCCCGAGCGGATCGAGCTGGGCGAAGCCGGCCATCAGCAGCGTTCGTATTTTCGCGTCGCGCTTGGGCAGGGGTCGCGCGAGGAACGAGGTCAGTGCGGCCTCGAAGCGCTGCGGCTGTCGCAGCACCGCAAAGCAGATCGCCTCGACCAGGGCGCGGTCGCGCGGGTCCTGCAGCGGTGGCAGCGCGGTCGTCAGTTCCGCCTTCAGGGATCGGCCGCGGTACAGCACCGCGTCGAGCACGCTGGCGGCGATCGCGCGCGGCGCGGCGCCGCTGCTCACGCGCTTCTCAGGTCGGCGCGTGCGTTGAGGTAATCGGCCGCGGTGATCGCCTTGCCGCCCTCGCGCTGCAGCACCCTGATACGAAGGGCGCCCTGTGCGCAGGCAACGTCGATGCCGTCGCGGCTGGCGGCGAGCAGGGTGCCAGGCTCGGCCGTGTGGTCGGATTCGATCGCCACCGCGCCGTGCACGCGCAGGCGCTCGCCAGCGATGAAGGCGTGCGCCATCGGCCAGGGATTGAACGCGCGCACGCGCAGCACGAGTTCGGAAGCAGGCAAGTTCCAGTCCAGCTGCGCTTCGGCCTTGTCGAGTTTGCGCGCATAGGTCACGCCTTCTTCGGGCTGCGGCTGCGGGATCGGCACGATGCCCGCGCGCAGCAATCCCAGCCCGTCGGTGACGACCTGCGCACCCAATGCAGCGAGGCGGTCGTGCAGTTGCCCACCGGTGTCGCTGCCGATGTCGATCTTCTGCGTCAGCAGCACCGGGCCGGTGTCCAGGCCCTTGTGCATCTGCATCAGGCATACGCCGCTCTCGCGGTCGCCGGCCTCGATCGCGCGCTGCACCGGCGCGGCGCCGCGCCAGCGCGGCAGCAGCGACGCGTGCACGTTCCAGCAGCCACGCTTCGGGATGTCGAGCACCGACTGCGGCAGGATCAGCCCGTAGGCCACCACGATAATGATGTCCGGCTCCAGCGCGCGCAGCGCCTTGCGACTGGCGGCGGACTTGAAGTTCTCCGGCTGCAGCACCGGAATGCCGCGCAGCAGCGCCTCGCGCTTGACCGGCGAGATCGCCAGCCCGCGCCCACGACCGGCCGGACGGTCGGGCTGGGTGTACACCGCGACGACTTCCTGGTGATGCGCGGCGGCACGCAGGCTCGGCACCGCGAACTCCGGGGTGCCGGCAAAGACGATGCGCAGGCTCATGCCCGGGCCGACCGGGTGCGATTCCGCCGATCGATCACGCGGCGTCGAGCCGGCGCTGCTTGGCGAGCTTCTTGCGGACCATTTCGCGCTTGAGCGGCGAGAGGTAATCGACGAAAAGCTTTCCGAGCAGATGATCCATCTCGTGCTGCACGCACACCGCCAGCAGCCCATCGGTCTTCAGTTCGAACTGCTTTCCGTCGCGCCCGATGGCGGTGACGGTGATCTCGTCGGCGCGCGCCACGTCGGCAAAAATCCCCGGCACCGACAGGCAGCCTTCCTGATAGATCTGCTCACCGGCCGTGGCGGTGATCTCGGGATTGATGAACACCAGCGGCGTGTCGTGCTGCTCGGACACGTCGATCACCATGAAGCGCTGGTGCACGTCGACCTGGCTGGCGGCCAGGCCGATGCCCGGGGCGGCGTACATCGTCTCGAACATGTCGTCCAGCAGGCGCTGGAAGTCCGGTTCGAGCACGTTCGCTGGATCGACCGGAGCGGCGACGGTGCGCAGGCGCGGATCGGGGAATTCGAGGATCGGGAGCAGGGCCATGGCGTCGAAAATGGGGGCGTGGGTCACAACCACAAGCAGGAGTGTCGATTGTACCGCCGTTCGGGCGCGCCGACCCTTGCAACCACGCGTTACATCTGGGCTATAGTGCCGACGCCCTCGCTGTCCTTGCCGCGAGGCGAAACGTGCAAGGGGAATCAGGTAGATGGCCGCCATATTTAAACCGTTGCGTGCGGTAATGATCGCTGCTCTTTTCACCGTCGCCACGTACGCCGTGGCCGCAGAGATCCGCCGCGATCATCCCGACACCTATGTGGTGAAACGCGGGGATACCCTCTGGGACATCGCCGGTCGCTTTCTGGAGCGGCCGTGGCTCTGGCCGGAAATCTGGCAGGCCAACCCGCAGATCGCCAATCCGCACCTGATCTATCCGGGTGACGTGATCTCGCTGGCTTACCTTGACCGCATCGCAATCGATCCGGGCCCGCGTACCGAAGCGCCGCTGACCGGCATTCCGCTGTCCCAGGTCGAACCGTTCCTCAAGAACCTTCGCGTCGTAGACGGTTTCGATCACCTTCCCTATGTCGTTGCGCTGGAAGAAGACCGCCTGCGCAGCGCCGACGGGCAGATCGCTTACGTGAAGGGCCTGCCCGCCGCACAGCCGGGCCAGCGCTACGCCGTGGTGCGTCCGACCGTGCGCTACACGCGTCTGGACCGCACCCAGTGCTGCGACATCATGTATTCGGACGATCTGGACTTCCGCGGGCGCCGTACCGTGGATTTCGAGAACTACTGGACCAATGCCGTCGTTCCCGACAAGGGCCATGAACTGCTTGGCTTCGAACTGATGCAGCAGGCCACCGGCACGATCAGTCGCGGCGAAGTCGGCGGTATCGACACCTCGACGCTGGTGCTGGACGCCAACGGCCGCGAAGTGCGCGCCGGCGACCGCCTGATCCCGGTGGAGGCCCAGCCGTACGACCTGCAGTTCTTCCCGCACCCGCCGAAGCAGCAGTTCGACTACGGGCGTGCCCGCGTGATCGCCGTGGCCGACATGCTCAGCACCGGCGGTCCGCGCGACGTGGTGGCGCTGTCGGTCGGTTCCAGCGATGGCATCGACAACGGCACCGTGTTCTCCAGCTGGCGCGTCGGCGGCGAAGTGGTCGATCGGGTCGCAACGGGCATCGAGCGTGCGGACGACAGCATCGGCCGCGCCGACCGCGTGCGCCTGCCGGACGAATTCGCCGGTCACATGATGGTGTTCCGCACCTTCGAGAACGTCAGCTACGCGCTGGTGATGGACAGCATCCGCCCGACTCGGGTCGGCTACGAACTGAAGCATCCGGACGCGCCTTACTGAGGCCGGACGCGCCGAATGGGAATTTTCCTACTGCATCCAGCGACGGCGCCCTAGGGCGCCGTCGTCGTTTGCGGGCGATGCTGCGGCGATGGACATCGACTTCCCCGCCGCACATGAACCTCTGGCATTGGCCGAAGACCAGCACGCACTGCTGCGCCTGATCGCCTGTGGCGGCCCGCTGGAGGCGCGGCGGCGGCTGCTGGAAGAGTGCCCCCAGCCCGGCGCCGCTTTCGCCGCTGGACCGGCGCTGTGGCGGGCATGTGGTCTATCAGCGGCGCAGGTCGATCTGCTGCGGGGTGCATCTCCCGATCTCACCGCAGCACGGACCTGGCTGGCGGCGCCGGGGCATCACCTCCTCGGTTGGCACGACCCGGACTATCCCGCGCTGCTGCGAAGCACACAGGGACCGCCGCTGGCGCTGTTCGTCGCCGGCGACCCCACGCTGCTGTGGCAGCCGGCAGTGGCGCTGGTCGGCAGCCGCTCGGCGAGTCCGGCGGGCCGGGACAACGCTGCAGCATTCGCGCGCGAGTTGGTGGCCGCGGGACTGGCGATCACCAGCGGCCTGGCAGCCGGCATCGATACTGCCGCGCATGAGTCGACCCTTCGCGCGGGCGGCATGACCGTCGCGGTGCTCGGCACCGGACCCGACGTGGTCTATCCGCGCGCCAATGCCGCGCTGCATGCGCGCGTCGCCCGCCACGGCGCCGTCGTAAGCGAATACCTGCCCGGGACCCGCGCGCGGCGCGAGCACTTCCCCAGCCGAAACCGCATTATCGCCGGACTGTCGCTGGCGACCGTGGTCATCGAGGCGGCCGAGCGTTCCGGCGCCCTGATCACGGCACGGCTGGCGAGTGAGGCCGGGCGCGAGGTATTCGCCTTGCCGGGGTCGATCCACAACCCCGTCGCCCGGGGCTGCCACCGCCTCATCCGCGAAGGCGTCGGCCTGGTCGAGTCGGCGGCGGAAGTGATCGGTGCATTGGCGCCGCTGGCAGCGGAACTCGCAGAACACTTGCGCCAGCGGCTGGCCGCCCCCACGTCTGTCGGCGACGGAAGCGCCACGCCCGACCTTCCGCAAGCTGAACAGGGGCCGGGCTCCGGCAAAGCCTGCAACCTCGACATCCGCAAGGATCCGAACTACCACACCTTGTGGAACGCACTGGGCCACGACCCCACGGGTATGGATCAGCTCGTTGTTCGCACCGCATTGACGCCTGCGGTGCTGTCCTCCATGCTGCTGTTCATGGAGCTTGAGGGCCGCGTTGCCATACAACACGGGCGATATTTCCGCAGGTCGTGAGCCGGCGGTCTGCCTGCAGGTTTCAACCCACCGCGCCGCTGGCGGCGCAGGCCGAGGGAAATGAAAGAGAGCATCCTGGACGTACTTCTTTACCTGTTCGAACACTACTTCACGGAAGACGCCGACCTCGTGCGCGACCGCGACTCGCTCAAGAGCGGACCGCTGTTCGAGGAACTCGGCCAGGCCGGATTCAGTCCGGCGGAAATCAACAAGGCCTTCGACTGGCTCGACGCACTGGCCATACAGCGGCCGATTCCGAACCCGTCCCCGGCCAACGGCCCGACCCGCGTCTACGCCGGGCCGGAACTGGAGAAGCTCGACGTCGAGTGCCGCGGTTTCCTGCTGTTCCTTGAACAGCACCGCGTCCTCGATGCCGGTCAGCGCGAACTGGTGCTCGACCGCGCCATGGCCCTGGACCAGGACGAACTGGACCTGGACGACCTCAAGTGGGTGGTCCTGATGGTCCTGTTCAACCAGCCCGGTTCGGAAGCCGCTTACGCGTGGATGGAAACGCAGATGTTCGAGGACGAACCGGAGTTGGTTCACTAGGCTGCGCTTCGGGTCAAGTGCAGCCCGGTGCAAGCCGGTCAACAGGCCCTGAGCCAGGAACTCCAAGGTCGGAACGGATGTTCGGTCATGCCGAACGGGGGCTCCAGCCGGCATCCGCCGGGCGACCGATCAAGCCCGGCGAGGGAATTTCGGGGTGGTATTCATCCGGATCCCACAGGGATCGGGCAGGGGGAAACGTGAGCAATCAACAGGCGCCGGTCGGCGCTGACGTCGTGTACGCGGGTTTTTGGCGCCGTGCAGGCGCGTTCGTGCTGGACTCGGTGATCCTGACGATCGGCTTCTATCTGATCGTTGCCATCGTTGCCGTCTTCATCGTGGTGGGCGTCGGTGACGGAGGGGTCGCGGAACAGGCTCCGGCCTGGTTTGCCCTGGCGTATCTGGCGGCAGGGCTCGGCTGGTTCGTGGCGGCTGCCCTGTACTACGCGCTGCAGGAAAGCTCGGCGCACCAGGCCAGCGTCGGCAAGCGCGCCGTGGGGATCAAGGTCACCGATCAGCACGGCCAGCGACTGAGTTTCGGTGGCGCACTGGGTCGGTGGGCCGCCGCGGCGCTCTCCTACCTGACGCTCTACATCGGCTTCCTGATGGCGGCCTTCACGCCACAAAAGCAGGCGCTCCACGACATGGCGGCCGGCACGCTCGTGGTGGACCGCTGGGCCTACACCGAAACGCCCGAGCGCCAGCAACGCCACATCGGCGCCCTGGCGGTGATCCTGGCGCTGGTGCTGTTGGCGGTGCCGATCATGGGAATCCTGGCCGCCATCGCCATTCCTGCGTACCAGGACTACACGATGCGCGCTCGCGCAGCGACGGCCCTGGTGCAGGCCGGCGCGCTGCAGGAGCCGGTTCGCCAGTTCGTCGAGGCGAACGATCGCTGCCCGGAAGCCGGCGACGGATTCGCGGCCGAAAACGCCACCGGCAGCTACGACGCCGAAGTGAAAGTCCTGCGGCTGCATTCAGGAAGCTGTGGCATTCAGGCGAGGTTTCCCGCGTCGGCGGGATCGGCGCTCGACGGCCGCCACCTCTGGCTGGAACTCGGGTCTGACGGCGAATGGACGTGCACAGGCGATCTCAAGCCGGCCCACCTGCCTTCACGGTGCCGATGAGGGCACCTCGCGCATCGTCGCTCCTTGACACGAACCACCCCAACGTGATTTCACTAAATAAGGAATCTCATGCGACGCTCGCGGCCCGCCCGCGGGCGTCGCCTTGTTAGTCGGACCTCTTGGCATCACCATGCACGGCCCAGACGGCCCTGCGGAGCCGCCCCACCCCATGGCAAAGAACCTGCTCATCGTCGAATCGCCCGCCAAGGCCAAGACGATCAACAAATATCTAGGCAAGGATTTCACCGTCCTGGCCTCGTACGGTCACGTGCGCGACCTGATCCCCAAGGAGGGCGCGGTCGACCCTGAAGCCGACTTCGCGATGACCTATGCGGTGATCGAGAAGAACGCCAAGCATGTCGACGCGATCGCCAAGGCCGCCAAGTCCGCCGACCATCTGTTCCTGGCGACCGATCCGGATCGCGAGGGTGAGGCGATCAGCTGGCACGTCGCCGAGATCCTGCGCGAGCGCGGCCTGCTCAAGGACCGTACCCTGCAGCGGGTGGTGTTCACCGAGATCACCCCGCGCGCGGTCAAGGAAGCAATGGACAACCCGCGCGACATCGCCGCGGACCTTGTCGATGCGCAGCAGGCCCGTCGCGCGCTGGATTACCTGGTCGGATTCAATCTGTCGCCGGTGCTGTGGCGCAAGGTCCAGCGCGGCCTGTCCGCAGGGCGCGTGCAGTCGCCCGCACTGCGCATGATCGTGGAGCGCGAGGAGGAGATCGAAGCCTTCATCGCGCGCGAGTACTGGTCGATCGAGGCCGAGTGCCTGCATCCGTCGCAGACGTTCACGGCGCGCCTGACCAAGCTTGACGGAAAGAAGTTCGAGCAGTTCACGATCACCGATGGCGAGACCGCCGAGAGCGCGCGCCTGCGCATCGTCGACGCCGCCAATGGCGCGCTCCAGGTCACCGACGTCACCAGCAAGGAGCGCAAGCGCCGCCCGGCTGCGCCGTTCACCACCTCCACGCTGCAGCAGGAGGCCGCGCGCAAGCTTGGCTTCACCACCAAGCGCACGATGCAGGTCGCGCAGAAGCTCTACGAGGGCGTGGCGATCGGCGACGAGGGCACCGTCGGCCTGATCAGCTACATGCGTACCGACTCCGTCGCGCTGTCGGCCGATGCGCTGGGCGAAATCCGCGACGTGATCGCGCGCGACTTCGGCACCAGTTCGCTGCCCGACCAGCCCAACGTCTACAAGACCAAGTCCAAGAACGCGCAGGAAGCCCACGAAGCGGTGCGCCCGACCTCGGCTCTGCGCACGCCCGCGCAGGTCGCACGGTTCCTCGAGGACGACGCGCGTCGTCTGTACGAACTGATCTGGAAACGCGCGGTCGCATCCCAGATGGTGCCGGCGACGCTCAACACCGTCTCGGTCGACCTGGCCGCCGGCAGCGAGCATAGCTTCCGCGTGTCGGGTACCACCGTCGTGCACGCCGGGTTCCTCGCGGTGTACGAGGAAGGCAAGGACACGAAGACAGCCGACGAGGAAGACGAGGGTCGCAAGCTGCCCACGATGAAGACCGGCGACCGCATCCCGCTGGAACGCATCCACACCGACCAGCACTTCACCGAGCCGCCGCCCCGCTTCTCCGAAGCTTCGCTGGTCAAGACCCTGGAAGAACACGGCATCGGCCGGCCGTCGACCTACGCGTCGATCATCGCCACCCTGCTGTTCCGCAAGTACGTGGAGCTGGAAAATCGCCGCTTCCGTCCCAGCGACGTGGGCCGCGCGGTCAGCAACTTCCTCAGCAGCCATTTCACCCAGTACGTCGACTACGACTTCACCGCCAGGCTCGAGGACGAGCTGGACGCGGTGTCGCGCGGCGAGGAGGAGTGGATTCCGCTGATGCGCCGGTTCTGGACGCCGTTCAAGGAACTGGTCGAGGACAAGAAGGAGTCGGTCGATCGCAACCAGGCCACCGGTGCGCGCGAACTGGGCACCGATCCGAAGACCGGCAAGCCGGTCAGCGTTCGCCTCGGTCGCTTCGGCCCGTATGCGGCGATCGGCAGCACCGCCGAAGACGCCGAGGACAAGCCGACATTCGCGTCGCTGCGTCCGGGCCAGAGCATGCACACGATCAACCTGGCCGACGCGCTTGACCTGTTCCGCCTGCCTCGCAAGCTGGGCACCGACAAGGACGAGGAAGTCAGCGTCGGCATCGGCCGCTTCGGTGCATTCGCCAAACGTGGCAGTGTGTATGCCTCGCTGAAGAAGGAGGACGATCCGTACGAGGTCGACCTCGCGCGCGCGGTGTTCCTGATCGAGGAGAAGGAAGAGATCGCGCGCAACCGGATCATCAAGCAGTTCGAGGGCAGTGACATCCAGGTGCTCAACGGACGCTATGGTCCGTACATCAGCGACGGCACCCTCAACGGGCGCATTCCCAAGGATCGCGAGCCGGTATCGCTGACGCTGGAGGAGGTCACCACGATGATGGCCGAAACCGGCAAGCCGATGCGCAAGGGCTTCGGCAAGAAGGCGACCAAGAAAGTCGCGGCCAAGAAGGTGGCGAAGGTCGCCGCCACGAAGGCTGTGACCAAGAAGGCCGCGAAGAAGGCGACGAAGAAAAAGGCAGCCAAAAAGACCGCAAGGAAGACGACAAAGAAGGCGGTCGCCAAAAAGGCCGCGCCGAGCACGCAGGCCGCCGGCGGCACCGACAAGAGCACCTCGCCTGCCGCCCGATCGCCGGACCGGGCCTCCACCCGGACGGCCTGACCGGCGGCGCAGCATTGCGGCAGGGCGTGATCGCCCTGCCGCGGATCCTGGATTGCCATGCATACGAGCCCGCCCGATTCGCTGGAAGTTGCCGTTTCCGCGCTTCGCCGGGGCGGCGTCGTCGTCTACCCCACCGAAGCGGTGTGGGGGCTGGGTTGCGATCCATTTCGAGAACCGGCGGTGATGCGCTTGCTCGCGATCAAGCAGCGCGAGGTCGACAAGGGCCTGATCCTGATCGCCGGCTCGCTGGAGCAGTTCGAAGGACTGCTGGACTGGTCGCAACTCGATGCGACGCAATATGGAGACGTCGTCGGCACCTGGCCTGGGCCGAGCACCTGGGTCGTCCCGGCGACCGCGCGCGTACCGCGCTGGATCACCGGCAACCACGCAGGCGTCGCAGTGCGGGTCAGCTCGCATCCGCAGGTCGCGGCACTGGCGTCGGACTGTGGATTCCCGCTGGTGTCGACGAGCGCGAACTTCGCCGGAAAGCCACCTGCGTTCGCCCGCGGGCAGTTGGATGCTGCGCTGCTTGCAGCGGTAAACGCCGTCGCTCCGGGCGAAACCGGCGGAAATCCTGCGCCCAGCAGCATCCGTGACGCGATCACCGGCGAGGTGCTGCGGGCATGAGCGCCGCCCGCGCGGCTGCACCATCCATGGCCCTGCATCGCACGCAGGACAGCTGAACCGCCTGAACGTCGACGATCATGCGGCGCCGCGGCGGCTTCCGTCGGCCGGGCGAGGGGCGCACTATCGCCCCATGTCTGTCCTTCGATCCACCCGGGTACTGTTGGCCCTGATGCTGCTGCCCGCCGTCGGCCTCGCCGCCGAGGTCACCATCTATCGTTGCACCGACGCCCAGGGTCGCCTGACGCTCAGTGACAATCCCTGCAAAAAGGGCGAGCAGCAGGAAGCCCGGACGATGCTCAAGCCACAGGACCCTCCCGCGCGCGCCACAAAGCCGGAAGCACCAGCACCCGCTCCACGTGCCCCCAAGGCATCCATCACCAGTGTCGTCGTGGTGACGCCGCAACGGCAGGTATTCGAATGCGTGGCGCCGGACGGGAGCATCTATCTCAGCGACAGCGGTCAGGGCGAGTTGCGCTGGCACGCCGCGTATCCCTATGCCCACGGGCATCATCTGCCACCGTACCGGCGCTTCGATCACGGACTTCCCACGGTGGCCCGCCCGCGGACACTGGACGGGCGGATCGCACCCCGGCTGGTGTTCGACAATGTTGGACGGCCAACGCCCAAGCCGTCCCGACCGGGGCCCGGCGTGCCCTCGCTGCCGCCCGTCGAACGTCCCATCCACGGCGGCGCCTATGCTGCCGGCACCTGGCTGCGCGACATCTGCCACCCGTTGCCGCAGCAGGAAGTGTGCGCACGGCTGCGTGATCGCCGCCACGAGCTCGGTCGCCGCTACAACAGCGCGCTGCAGAGCGAGCGCGACCAGATCGACCGCGAGCAGCGCGGCATCGACGCGCGGCTTTCCGCGGTATGTGGTCGCCGTTGATGCGGGGATGTGCACGCCGCAATGCTGCGGCATCGATGCTTCTGCTGCTGATGCCGCTCGCGGGAGCGCGGGAATCGGTCGTCATCTATCGCTGCACCGATTCGGCGGGCGCGCTGACCATGCAGAACGATGTCCCATGTCCTGCCGGAACCCGACAGGAGCGGGAGGTGATCGAATCTCCGCTGCCGCCGTTGGCCCCGGCCTACATTCCCCCCGCGCCGGAGCCGCCACCTCCACCCCCAGCGGAACCCACCCGGAATGCAGAGGCGGTGATGGACCCGATCAAGGAGCGCCCACCACTGCCGGGTTTGTTCCAGTGCCGAACCTGGGACGACCGGCGTTATCTGACCGATGACAGCGCCCCGGCCGAACGCTGCGCGCCGCTGCAGACCGTGGGAATCGGTGGAGCTCCGGGCGTTGGTGCCGGAGCGGCCTGCGAGATGGTGACCGACACCTGCGAGCAACTGCCTGCCGAAGGATTGTGCGCGGCCTGGCAAATGCGACTGCGCGAAGCCCAGGCCGACTTGCGGTTCGGTCGCTATGAGAGGCTGCAGTCTGTGGAAGCGGAAATCGAGCGGGTCTCAGCCATCATTGCCCGTAGCGGCTGCACCCGCTGATCCGGTGCAGATGCCGGCTCGCGGCCGATCGGCTTGCGACCGCTGCGATGCCGCGCCACCATGGCGCGCTTGCCATCGGAAACAGCAGCAATGCCGAAGCTTCAGGACTTCGAGGGATACCTCGGGCAACCGTTTTTCGCAGACCAAACCGACATCGAAAAGATGCCGTTCGTGCTGATCGAGGCCAAGCCCCTGGCGCAGGCTTCGAGCGCCGGCGAACGCACGCCGTTCTCGCTGCTTTTCCGCAACACCGCATCGATTTCGCAGCAGACCTGCCGGCTCGTCCATCCGGAACTGGGTGAGATGGACGTGTTTCTGGTGCCGGTCGCGCGCGAGGGCGAGGTCACGGTGTACGAGGCGCTGTTCCAGTAGGCGCTTCCCAGCGCATCGGCAGATGCATGGCGTGTTCTCCGCCCGCTATGGGCAGGAAGCCCAGCCGCTCGTAGAGCCTGCGCGCCGCCTCATTGTCGCGGCGGACGCTCAGGCGCACGCCGAGTCCGGCTTCGGACGCCAACACGTGGGTACGCCCGATCAGCGCGCTGCCGATGCCCAGGCCTTGCATCCGGCGATCCAGGCTGATGTCCACGATCAGAAAGTCCGCCGCGTCGCGCCACAGGTAATAGCGACCGAACGGCTCTGTCTCTCGCTGCAGCAGGAAAAACGCCGCCCCCGGGAAATTTGCGATGTAGTGCGCATGCTGCAGCGCGAACTGCTGATCCAGGAAAGCGCGCCTGGTAGCGGGCGGCCAGGGCACCTGCGCCATCTCCGCCTCGCGCGTGCCGGCGTACAACTGGCGGAGGTAGGGCAGGTCGGAGTCGACGGCGGCACGCAGCGAAATGCCGCCGCAAATCCCGTGCGCGAGGGCGGCGGCGATGAGGTCTCCCTCCGCGCACTCCGGAAAGCCCGGAGACGCCACAGTTGGCGCGGTCAAGCGGGGTTACTCAACTGAACGAAGGGTAGATGCCCTGCAAGGCGATGCAGAAATTGATACCGAGGTAGGGCTGCTCGTTCGGATGCGCCTGACTGCCGCCGGAGGGGCCGATCAGGTTTGGCGCGAACGTCGTCGTCGGAGTGGATGCGATGAACGGAGAGCCGCTACCCGGATTGGATACCGCGCTGCCGGTCGCGGGCTCGCCGCTGCGAAGGTTCTGGTCGGGCTGCGCGTAGAGGGTCAGCGCGTGCTGATGCTGGGGCATTTCCGCCGCGGTCAGCGTGACAGCCGATGCTCCAAACGCACTTCCTTGTGGGCGTTCGCTCAGGACCGGTCCATGGCCCCGGTTGCATGCCGTGCGCCCAACGAGGTTGGGGAGGGCGAAGGTGGTCGTGCCGTTGCCGCCGTAGGTCGTCCCGAGCAGGGAGAACAATGCGGTGTTCTGCGAGATGGACAGCAATGCACCGTTGCATTGCGCCCAACCTTTGGGTGCGAAGTCGAAGCCGAAAGCCTGGATCTCACCAACAAATGGTTCAGTCATTACATGTCTCCTGATCGATTGGTCGCGCGTCGCCGCGGCTGACTGTCTGGGGTCCGCAAACGGCTCACTGCTGCGACGGGAAGATGCCGTACGCCGCGATGCAGTACTGCACCGCCAGCGTCGGCATCACGTTGTCGTGAGCCTGGCTCCCGCCCGCGGTGGTGGTCGACTGCGGAGACATCGGTGCCGCCGTGGCGCCGGTCAGGTCGGAAACGTACATCGTGTCTCCGGCCAGAGCGCCCAGGCCCAACGTCGAACCCGGCGTGGCGTCGCTGGCGGCCAAAGTCGTCGCCGTGAAGGAGTGGGAATGAGCAGGCAGTTCGGCCGCCGTCAGCGTTACGGACTCGATGCCGCCGAGCTGCCCGGTCGACTTGCTCGTCAGGCCAGGACCCGTGCCGGTGTGCAGCGGCACGCGGCCGCGCAGGTCGGGCACGGCAAAAGTGGTGGAGCCGTCGCCGCCGTAGGTCGTGCCGATCAGCGCGAACAGGGTGTCATATTCTGCAATCGCCAGGAGCGTGCCGTCGCAGGGCAACCACCCCTGTGGGGCGCGCGAAAAGCCGAGTAGACGGATCTCTCCGATAAAGGGTTGGCTCATGTTTGGGGTTCCTTTGCTCGATCGTGATGGCCAAGGGCGGCCTGCGGTGGCTCAGTTGCGCGACGGGAAAATTCCGGTCAGCGCAATGCAGTAGCTGATCACCAGGTAAGGCTGCATGTTGTTGTGTGGCGCATTGCCACCCGCTGCCGCCACGGTGCTGGCATGGAGCGCTACCTGGGGCCCGCTGGCCGCCGCATAGAGGGGGCCAGCATTGGTGCCGTAAAGGTTTCCGGCGGGCTTGCGCGCCGTGCCCTGCGCCGTGACCGCCTGCAGTACATGCGTATGGCTGGGCATGTTGGTTGCGTTGAGCACCACGGACTCGGTGCCGCCGACTTGCCCCATCTGCGTCGCCGGGGGATTCCAGGCCCCATCGGCGGAGGTGCCGGCGCCAATGGCGGTCCTGCCGCGGAGATCGGGGAGCGCGAAGTTGGTGGTCCCGTTGCCGCCGTACTGGGTGCCCAGCAGTGAAAACAGGGCCTGATTCTGGTTGATCGGCAACAGCTGGCCGTCGCAAAGCGCGAAACCGCGCGGCGCGAAATGGAACCCCGTGGGCATGATCTGCCCGATAAAAACCTCGCTCATCTCCACCCCTTTTTGGCGCGGCGTGATCGTCCGCAGCGCAACTTTCACCTTCACCTTCTTAAATAGCAACTGGCTGATCAGTCGCTCAAGGCCCCACGGCGAGAGTCAAGAATGACTTCTGATACCAAAGTGTGAACTTTTTAGTGTTTTAATACTTGACATGGGGCGGGCCGGGCAGCGGCCGATGATTCTGAACTGATACCAGTGGCGGGGCGGCGGCTTGACCGTCGCACACCAAAAACGCGCAAATTTCCGGGGACGACATCATGTTTCAGCATCGGGCGGCTCAAGCCATAGGCGATTCGCACCTGTTCGGCGTCGTCCGGCGAGTGCGACTTGTCGTGGGATCGATGGCGCTGCTGGCACTGTTGCTGCCTTCGCTGGCGACTGCTCAGACGAGTCCCCCGTCCGCGCTTTGCCCCTCCCTGAGCATGTCGGTCGCCCATGGAGCGTCGCAGACGCTCAATGTCGACAGCTGCCATACCGGATTCGGCATAGGCATCGTCGGCACCGCGCCCGCGCACGGCTCGGTGTCGATCGCCAATTTCCCCAGCAGCATTACCTTCACTCACGTGGGCGGCGCCAATGTCGCCACCAGCGACTTCTTCAGTGTTTCCGACGAGGACGGAAATTGGATGTCGGTGTCGGTGACCATCGCGGCACCCACCTCGGCTATTTCCATCGCCCCGTCGACCCTGCCGGCGATGACCGCAGGCTCCGCCTTCAGCCAGCAGCTCAGCGCCACCGGCGGCACGGCGCCCTATACGTACTCCATCACCAGCGGCACGCCCCCGGCTGGTCTGACGATGACCTCGGCAGGCCTTATTTCCGGCACGCCTACCCAGCGCGGCAACGCCAGCTTCACCGTGGGCGTGGTCGATGACGTGAGCGACACCGGCAGCCGCGGCTACAGCGTGAGCGTCAACGGGGGCACGCTTTCGGTGTCCCCCAATCCGCCACCGAACGGCTTTACCGGTGTGGCGTACTCGCAATCGATCACCGCATCCGGCGGCGTTGCGCCATACACACTCGCGTGGGAAGCCAATCCGGCCAATCCGCTGCCGCCCGGCCTGAGCCTCAGCGGCACGACCCTGAGCGGAACGCCAACCACGATCGGCAACTACACGTTCGGCATCCGGGTCACCGATTCGAGCACCGGTGCCGGCACCTGGTTCCAGATCGTCAATGTGTCGATGACCGTGAGCACAGCGCCGACGATCACCGTCAGCCCAACGACGCTGCCGGGTGCCACGGTGGGTGCTGCCTACAGCCAGGCGGTCACCGGCGGAGGTGGCACCGGGCCTTACACCTTCGCGGTTACGACCGGCGCCCTGCCTGCCGGGCTTGCGCTTGCGACCGGCACCGGCGTGATCAGCGGGACTCCCACCGCTGGCGGCGGCTTCAATTTCACGATCACGGCTACGGACGCCAACGCGTCCAGCGGTGCGCGTGCATACGCCTTCACCGTGGCTGCCCCCACCATCGCGGTGGCGCCGGCGGCCCTTCCCTCGGCGACGGTGGGCACCGCCTACAGCGAATCGATCACCGCCACTGGCGGCACCGCACCGTACTCGTACGCCGTCACGGCAGGCGTACTGCCTGCCGGCCTGACGCTTGCGAGCGACGGTTCGCTGTCGGGAACCGCGACGGCCGGCGGCAGTTTCAACTTCACCGTGACCGCGACCGACAGCAGCACCGGCAGCGGTCCGTATGCGGGCAGCCAGGCCTATGCGTTCACCGTGGCCGCTCCAACCGTTACCGTGGCGCCGGCGACCCTTCCCGCCGCTACGGTCGGCACCGCTTACAGCGAATCGATCACCGCCAGTGGCGGCA